>DATBGO010000133.1:0-2446 GCA_036558005.1 Streptosporangiaceae bacterium
CGGGGCGCGTTCATGAAGCTGGCCGCCTACGCCGCCCAGACCGAGGAGCACCTGCGGCTGGAAGACACCAACCTGCTGATCGCCGGAGCCGTGCACTTCGTGATCCAGCTCGAGTACGCCCCCGGCGGGCAGCGGGTGATCTCCAGCATCCGCGAGGTGACAGACGCCGACGGCCGGCAGGTCGTCTCCAACGAGATCTACGCCCCCGGCCCGGACCGCCACGCGAACCCCGCCGCCCCGCTACGGACCGCCACGGCCGGCGAACTGGCCGCAGCCGGGCACGGCACCTTCGGGGCGGAAGGCCTGTGATGGGCGGAAGCGCGGCGATCGCCGGCCTGCTGGGAGCCGGTGCCGGGCTCGGGCTGGTGCTGACCATTCTGGGGCTGCGCCGCACCGATGCTCCGGCCTGGCCGAGATGGCGGTGCCTAGCCGGGCAGGCCCGGCTGGCCGGCCCGGGTGGGCGCCTCCGGCTGGCCGGCGCCGTGCTGGCCGCGGCGGTGGTCGCAGTGGCCACCCGCTGGCCGGTGGGCACGCTGCTGGCCGGGATCGCGGCGTGGTGGCTGCCGGGCATCGCCGGCCCGGACCGCGACCATCACCGGCAGGTCGCCCGGATCGAGGCCATCGCCTCGTGGACGGAGTCGCTGCGCGACACCCTGGCCGCCGCCGCCGGCCTAGAGCAGGCGCTGCTAGCCACCCAGCCGGTCGCCCCCGAACCGATCCGCGCACACGTCACCACCCTGGCCGTCCAGATCCGGCAAGGCGAACGGCTCCCGGCCGCGCTGCGGGCGTTCGCCGCCGACCTGGCCGACCCCACCGGCGACCTGGTGGTCGCCGCGCTGCTGATCGCCGCCCAGCAGCAGGCCAGCGACCTGGGGCAGCTGCTGGGCAACCTGGCCGAGACCGCCCGCGCCCACGCGGGCATGCGGATGCGGATCGCCGCCGGGCGGGCCAGGGTCCGCACCGCCGTGCGGATCATCATCACCGCCACCATGGCGCTGGTGCTGGGCCTGCTGGCATTCAGCCACGCGTTCCTGCAGCCGTACGACTCGGCGGCCGGGCAGCTCGCGCTCGCCGCGGCCGGCGGCTTGTTCGCCGCCGCGTTCTGGCTGCTCCGCAAGATCGCCCGGTTCGGCGAACCCCAGCGGTTCCTCACCCAGCTCGCCGCCCTCGGCCGCCCGCCCGGGGAGCGGTCGTGACCGCGGCGCTGGTTCTGGGGGCGGGCTTCGGGCTCGGCCTGGCGGCCATCGTGTTCGGGCTCGCGCCGGCCCGGCCGCCGCTGGCCGCGGTCCTGGCCGGCCTCACCCGGCCACCCGAGGTCGCCCCTGCGCTGCCCGCCGGCGAAGGCGGGTGGGCGGCCCAAATGGGTCGGCCGCTCGCCGCCGCCCTGGCCGGCCTAGGGCTGCCCAGCGACCGGGTCCGGTCCGACCTGGCCGTGCTCGGCCGCCCGCCCGGCCGGCAGCTCGCCGAGCAGGCCACCGCCGCGATCACCGGGCTGCTCCTCCCCGCGGCCACCACCGCCGTCCTCGCGCTGGGCGGGGTGAGCCTGGGCTGGCAGCTGCCCGCCGCCGCCTCGGTCATCCTGGGCGCCGCCGGATTCCTGCTGCCCGACCTGAGCGTGCACGCCGACGCGTCCCGGCGCCGCGACGACTTCCGCCACGCCCTGTCGGCCTTCCTGGACCTGGTAGTGATCTCCCTAGCCGGGGGCGCCGGAATCGAGCAGGCCCTCACCAGCGCCGCCGCCGTCGGCACCGGGCCCGCGTTCGCCCGCCTGCGCGGCGCGCTGGAAGCCGCCCATATCACCCGCCAGCCACCCTGGTCCCACCTGGCCGCCCTCGGCCAGGCCCTGGGCGTCGGCGAGATGGCGGAGCTAGCGGCCAGCATCACCCTGGCCGGCACCGAAGGCGCCAAGGTCAAAACCAGCCTGGCCGCCAAGGCCGCCACCCTGCGCGCCCACCAGCTCGCCGCCGCAGAAACCCACGCCCAAGCAGCCACCGAACAGATGAGCCTGCCACTGGTGCTGCTGTTCGCCGGGTTCTTGCTGCTGGTCGGCTTCCCCGCCATCGTCCACGTCCTCACCGGCCTGTGAGCCATTAAGGAGGGATGACCCGTTGCCTGGCACCGGCCCGCCGCGCGCCATCTGGGCCCTGATCCGCGCCCACCTGGCCGCCGCCATCACCGAGCTGAAACACCACAAAGATGCCGGGTACACCACCGAGACGGTGGTGGTGATCGCGCTACTGGTCGCCATGGCCCTGGCCGCGATCGCCATCATCGCCGCCAAGGTGCTGGCCAAGGCCAACGGCCTCAATCTCGGATGACCGCGCTGGCAACCGGCACCCGCCTGGCGCGGGCCGCCCGCCGCCGGCTCGCCGGCGACCGCGGGGCCGGGTCGGCCGAACTCGTGGTCGCCACCCCGCTGCTGATGCTGCTGATCTTGCTGGTGATC
>DATBGO010000134.1:0-20513 GCA_036558005.1 Streptosporangiaceae bacterium
TTGCGGGGGGCAGTGCTTTTGCGGGGGGCAGTGCGTTTGCGGGGGGCATAGACCAGCCCCCCGCGCCCCCCGATGAGATCCGCTCGGGCCGGACGAGTCCGGCCCTCGCGGATCTCAGCCGATGTCGCGACGGCGGAGGCCGGCTAGGCCGGCCGCGGCCAGGGCGAGGGCGATCAGGCACAGCCAGGCCAGCGGCGCGGCCGTGACCGTCCCGCCGGGCAGCTTCGGCACGTGCGTGAACGGGGAGATGTCCAGCAGCCAGTGCGGCACGCTGGCCAGCCCGCCCAGGAACAGCAGCGTGACCACGGCGCCGAGCGCGAGCCAGCCGCCCGGCACGCAGGCCCGCGGCGCGAGGCCGGCCAGCGCGGCCGCCACCCCGGCCAGCACCAGCGCGGCGGGCGCCTGCGCGAGCCCGGCCCCGGTCAGCACGCCGAGCTGGCTGGCCCCGCCCGGCGAGCGCAGCAGGTAGCCCAGTCCCGCCCCGAACCCGGTCACCGCGAGGATCACGATGGTGCCGCCCGCGGCGATCGCCAGGTGGCTGGACCCCCAGCGGACCCGGCTGACCCCGCAGGCCAGCACCGGGTCGGCCCGCTGCGCGGTCTCCTCGGCCCGCAGCCGGAGCACGACCGAGATCGCGTAGCCGGCCGCGATCAGCCCGGTGAAGCTCATGATGGTGGCCAGGTAGGCGTTGGTCACCGCGGCCGTGCCGCCCAGCTTGACCACGATCTGCCGGATCTGCTGGCTGCCGAGCAGCCCGCCGATCCCCTTCGCCGCCGACCCGATCAGCGCCCCGTAGACCAGCGCCCCGGCCAGCCAGCCGACCAGCTGGCCGCGCTGCAGCCGCCAGGCCAGCGCCAGCGGGCTGCGCAGCGACGGCGCCGCCCGGGCCGGGCCGCGGCGCAGCGTGATCAGCCCGGCGCCGTAATCGCGGCGGGCCGCGGCCAGGGCGGCCAGCCCGGCCAGCGCGAGCGCGGCCGCGAGCGGCAGCGCGGTGACCCACCAGCGGGCCGCGCCGAACGGCCTGATCAACTCCGTCCAGCCGACCGGCGACAGCCAGGTCAGCCAGCCGGGCCCGGAGGCGCCGGCCGAGTCGCCTGCCGCCCGCAGCAGGTAGGCCGCGAGGAGCAGGCCGACCGCGATCCCCCTGGCCGTGCGGGCGGTGTCGGCGAGCTGCGCGGTGACCGCGGCGGCCGCGGCGAACACCAGCCCGCTCCCGGCGATGCCGGCCGCCAGCGCGGCGCAACCCGCCGCGGGCAGGCCCTGCACCGCCAGCCCGGCCGTGATCAGCGCGCCCAGCGCGAAGTTCGCGATCGCGGCGGTGAGCAGGCCCGCGCCGAGCGGGGCGTACCGGCCGACCGCGGCCGAGCCGGCCAGCTCGAGCCGCCCGGCTTCCTCATCGCCCCTGGTGTGCCTGATCACCAGGAAGATGCTCATCAGCCCGGCGCCGAGGGCGGCGAAGGTGCCGTACCGCCACGCGGTCAGCGACCCGACCGAGCTGCCCGACAGCGTCCCGTACAGCGACAGCAGCGCCGGGTTGTGCGCGGCCGCTGACGCGAATTCCTGCCGCGACCCGGCCGCCGGGTACAGCTTCTTGAAGCTGTAGGCGGTGCTGGCCACCAGCGCGGTGAGCACGTACAGCCAGGCGGGCAGCATGATCCGGTCGCGGCGGGCGGCCAGCCTGGCCAGCGGGCCGGTGCCGGCCAGCGCGGTCACGCGGGCACCTGCGCCGCCGGGCTGTCGCCGGCGTAGTGCCGCAGGAACAGCTCTTCCAGCGTCGGCGGCTGGCTGGTCAGGCTGCGCACCCCCGCCGCGGTGAGCTGGCGCAGCAGCCCGTCCAGCTTGTCGGTGTCGACCTCGCAGCGCACCCGCAGGCCCTCGACGTCCAGGCCGTGCACGCCCGGCAGCGCCGCCAGCCCCTGCGGCGGGACGGCCAGCTCGGCGGTGATCGAGGTCCTGGTCAGGTGCCGCAGGCCGGCCAGGGTGCCGGTCTCCACCGTCTGCCCCTTCCTGACGATGGTGACCCGGTCGCAGAGCGCTTCCACCTCCGACAGGATGTGGCTGGACAGCAGGACGGTGCGGCCGCGGTCGCGTTCCTCCTCGATGCAGGCGCGGAACGCCGCCTCCATCAGCGGGTCGAGGCCTGAGGTGGGCTCGTCCAGCAGCAGCAGCTCGACGTCGGCGGCGAGCGCGGCGACCAGCGCGACCTTCTGCCGGTTGCCCTTGGAGTAGGCGCGCGCCTTGACCGCGGGGTCCAGCTCGAACCGGTCCAGCAGGCTGGCCCGGCGCCGGGCGTCCAGGCCGCCGCGCAGCCGCCCCAGCAGGTCGATCACTTCCCCGCCGGTGAGGTTGGGCCACAGGCTCACGTCCCCGGGCACGTAGCCGAGCCTGCGGTGCAGGGCCGGCCCGTCCGCCCGCGGGTCGCCGCCGAGCAGCCGGACGGTCCCGCCGTCGGCGTGCAGCAGCCCGAGCAGTATCCGGATCGTGGTCGTCTTGCCCGCCCCGTTCGGGCCGAGGAACCCGTGTACCTCGCCGCGTGCCACGCTCAGGTCGAGCCCGTCGAGGGCGACCGTCTTGCCGTAGGTCTTGCGCAGGCCGGCCACGGTGATTGCGTCCGTCATACGATCGAGCCTACGCTTAATTCATAAAACCCTGAAAGTTCATTAACGAGATACTTACCCGAACCGGGCACCGACACGACTCAGGAGCACCGCAGATGAACGATCCGGACCCGCGCGCCCCGGACCCGCGCGCCCCGGACGCCAGCACCCCGGACGCCAGCGGCCCGGACGCCAGCGGCCCGGACGGCGGCGCCCTGGACGCCGCGGCCCAGGGCCGGGACGAGGACGCCCTCTACCGGTTCATCGAGCGGTTCTCCTCGTCGCTGGCCGAGGCCGGGTTCCCACGGATGCCCGCCCGGGTGTTCGTCGCGCTGCTCTGCGCGGACTCGGGCACCCGCACCGCCGCCGAGCTGGCGGACATGCTGCACGCCAGCCCGGCCGCCGTCTCCGGCGCGGTCCGGTACCTGACGCAGGCCGGGCTGGCCAGCAGCGAGCGTGAGCCAGGCTCGCGCAGGCTCAGGTACCGCACGCCCGACAACATCTGGCACGAGATCATGCGGATGCGCACCCAGCTGCTGCAGCGCTGGATCAGCGTGCTGCGCGACGGGGTACAGACGCTCGGCGCGGACACCCGGGCCGGGCAGCGGCTATCGGGGACCGCGCGCTATTTCGAGCTGCTCAGCTCCGAGCTGCCGGTCCTGCTGGCCCGCTGGCACGAGGTAGAAGGCATCCCCGACGACCCCGGGTAGTCCCCCGCGATCGCGAGGGCCGGCCAGCGGCCGGCCCGAGCGATCGCGGTCAGGGGGTTCCAGGGGGAAAATCCCCCTGGACAAGCACAACCACCTCTAACACTCGCCGTCGAGGCCGAGCGCGTGCCGGGCCCAGTCCCGGTCGACGCGGGTCGGCACCCGGGTCCCGGCGTGCGCCTTGGCCAGCGTGGCGGCGAGTTCCTCGTCGGCCGCCCGCCGGGCCATGGCCTGCGCGATGTATGCCGATACCGACGCTGCCCGGCCGTCGGCGACCGCCCTGCGGGCGATGGCGATCTGGTCCTGCGGCAGCGTGATGACGATCTCCCCCGTCATCCCCTCAATCCCCGTCCCCCGTGATCGAACGGCCGGCGAGGCTGGCAGCCTGCCCAACGTGCACACGGCACCCTGCCCCCGCGGCGGGCTGCCCGCCTGCGCCCTTTGTTCCGGCGGTGTCAAGGCCGGAAGTGCCAGGCGCCAGACATGACCCCGCGATGCCCGAACACCAGCACCTGGCGAGGTCCCCCCAAACCTGCGCAACGGGATAAGGCCACCATTGCCGGATGAAGCCGGGGCGAAAGAGATGTGTAGGTTCTGTGGAATCAGCCCGGTTTCGGCCCAGGAACCAGGCCCCGGCGGTTCCTGGGCCGGCCCTGGAGCCGGCCGGCCCGCCGGGGTTTTGCCGCCCGAATGGCCGATCAGCTACCAGAACTTGGTAAGACTGGTAGGTGACGATGCCCTGAGGAGGCCGTGCACGTGCCGATTGACCCCGCAGACCTGTACACGGTCGGGACTGACGTGCCCGAGCTCAGCGACGTCGTGCTGCTCTACTACTTCGACGGCTTCATCGACGCGGGCGCGGCCGGCCGGCTGCTGGCCGCGCACCTGCTGGCGACCCTGGAGCACAAGGAGATCGCCCGGTTCGACGTGGACACGCTGATCGACTACCGGTCCCGGCGCCCGACAATGATCTTCACAAAGGACCACTGGGAGTCCTACGAGGCGCCGTCGCTGGCCGTCTTCCTGCTGCACGACGCGCAGGGGACGCCGTTCCTGCTGCTGAACGGGCCCGAGCCCGATCACCAGTGGGACGCCTTCACCAGCGCGGTGCGCTCGGCCGCGCAGGAACTCGGCGTCCGGCTCGCGGTCGGGTTCCACGGGATCCCCATGGGCATCCCGCACACCCGGCCGCCCGGCGTGACCGCGCACGCCACCAACGCCGACCTGATCGAGGGCTACCGCCCGTTCGTCGACCGGCTGCAGGTGCCCGGCAGCGCGTCCGGCCTGCTGGAGCTGCGCCTGGGTGAGGCGGGCCAGTCGGCGATCGGGTTCGCCGTGCACGTGCCGCACTACCTCGCCCAGGCCGCCTACCCGGCGGCCGCGGTGACCCTGCTGGAGTCCGTGCAGCGGGCCACCGGCCTGCTGCTGCCCTCGGACGCGCTGCGCGAGGCCGCCCACCGGACCGACCTGGAGATCACCCGGCAGGTCGAGGGCTCCGAGGAGGTCACCGAGGTGGTCAAGGCGCTGGAGCAGCAGTACGACGCGTTCGAGGCCAGCAGGGACGATCCGCTCAGCGAGGACCCGGAGAACATGCCGACCGCCGAGGAACTCGGCGCCGAGTTCGAGCGCTTCCTCGCCGAGCAGCAGGGCCGCGGCGACACCCCGGATCTCTAGCGCCCCGGTTGCCCGCGGGGCTAGCTGACCTCGCGGAGCTTGCCGGTGGCTACGTCGAAGACGAAGCCGCGGACCTGGTCGGTGTGCGGCAGGAACGGGCTCGCCTTGACCCGGGCGGTGGACTGGCGGACGTCAGCGTCCAGGTCGTCGAACGCCTCGGCGGCCCACGGCGGCTTGATCCCGGTGTCGGCGGCGATGCTGGCTTTGAACGCGTCGTCGGTGAAGGTGAGCATGCCGCAGTCGGCGTGGTGGATCAGGATGATCTCCCTGGTGCCCAGCAGCCGCTGGCTGATCGCCAGCGAGCGGATCGCGTCGTCGGTGATCACGCCGCCGGCATTGCGGATCACGTGCGCCTCGCCCTCGGCCAGGCCGAGGAGCGCGTACACGTTCAGCCGCGCGTCCATGCACGCGACCACCGCGACGCCGCGCGCGGGCGGCATCGGCAGCTGGCCGCCGAACGTCTCGGCGTAACGCTGATTGTTCTGCAGCAGCTCGTCAGTGACGGACATGCGCGCCTCCCGGAGGGCTTCGGGTCCTGGCCGGCGGTACCGCCGGTCCCAGATAAGCCGAACCGCGCCGATTGCCCGGTGATTCCTGGGCCGCCGGGCAGACCCAAACTTGGCCCGGCCAAGAGCAGGCCTGTACCCGGGACGGGGAATAGCCCGGCTACCGGCATCGCGGTGCCCGGTCGCAGTGAGGCGGCATCGCGGCCGGGCCACATGCGAGGTCAGCTGGCCTCCGGAGACAGGCGGCGATGAACCAGACTGCGGTGCGGGAGTTCCTGGCATCCGGGACGAGCGTCGCGCCAGGCGAGATCCTGGTCGCGACCCAGCTCGGTGACCTCGCCCAGGGCGGGCTGCCGTGCCCGGCGGCGCCGCTGGCCGGCGCGCTGGCGCAGCGCAAGGGACGGCAGGTCAGGTACGCGCCGGTGCCGCACTACGACGACCCGGTGAATCATGAGGGCGGTGCCGCCCTGTTCGTCGCGACCTGCCCGCAGCGGGACGGGACGATGGCGGCCATCGCCGCGGTCACCGCGTCCTCGGATCAGGTGGCGGCCGCAGCCGCGAAGTCGGCCATCGCCGACTGGGCCGCGGTGTTCGGCACCCGCAGGCTGCTGGCCGGGCCCGGCCCGTGGTGCGACGGCGCGCGGCAGGCCATGCAGGTCGCCAAGCGCACCGTGGCCGGGCGGCGCACGGTCCACATCTACGGCCAGCTCGCGGGCAGCCCGGAGTCGGTCGCCGCGCTGGCCGGGCAGGGCGCGGTGTTCGTCGGGTCGCTGGCCGAGGTGCCCGACGGCGGCACGGTGGTTTTCCCCGCGCACGGCGTGCCCGCCGAGGTCCGCGCGCAGGCACAGGCCCGCGGCCTGGAGCTGATCGACGCCACCTGCCCGCTGGTCGCCGCGGCGCAGGCCGAGGCGAGGCGGCTGGCCGGGCGCGGTGACGACGTCATGCTGATCGGCCAGCCCAGCCACCCGGTGGTGGCCGGGATCGCCGGCGCCGCCCCGGGGAAGGTCGCGATGGTCAGCACCGCGGCCAGCACCACCGGCCTGCGGGTGGCCGACTCCCGGCGGGTGTCCTACCTGCTGCAGCCGGGCATCCCGGTCGAGGACACCGCGGCGATGACGGCCGCGCTGCGGTCCCGGTTCCCCGCGCTGCGCAACCCGAACCCGGACAGCTTGTGCTACGCCGCCTCCGACCGGGCCGAGACCATCCGCGCGCTGGCCGCCGACTGCGACGTGCTGCTGGTCCTGGGCGCACCCGGCTGCGCGGACACCCGCCAGCTGACCGCGCTGGCCCGGGGCCGGGGCGCCCGCGCGCAGCAGGTCGGCGACATCGGGGACATCGTCCCCTCGATGCTGGCCGGCGCCGAGGCGGTCGGCATCGCCGAGTCGACGTCGGCCCGGCCGGCCCTGGCCGCCGAGCTCAGCGCCGCGCTGTCCGGGCTGGGCCCGGTGAGCGTGGTGCGCCGCCAGGTGCGCACCGAGATCGTCGGCGCCCCGGGCCGCCCCGGCTGACCCGGCCCGCGCCCGGCCGGCCGCCTCCCGGGTGGCCCGCCGGCCTGCCCCCGCTGACCTGGCCTGCCAGCGGCGCGCGGGCCGGAATAACGTGTCTGGTTTCCGCAACGATTGCGTGCCGGCCCGGTAACCATTGGCTTCCCGGCCTGGGCCGGCCCCTGACCCGGCCCTAACGTAACGGCCATGGGCCTGGCCACCCCCGCCCGGCCGGTCACCTCCCGGGTGGTCCGCCGGAACACCGCGGCGCTGTGATGCGCCGCTCCCGCGGCTCGTTCCTGCTGCGCCGGATGGGCGCGGCCCGGCTGCTTCTGGGCAGCATGCTGCTGGCCATCCTCATCACCGCCGTGCTGGCCGCCGCGCTGGCGGCCTTCAGCGCGCGGGCGCTCCCGCAGGCCGCGCAGAGCAAGCTGGCCGCGGCCCGCGACACCTCGGTCGCGATCAGCGGGCAGGTCGGCGCCAGCCAGGCGGCCACCGACAACACCGCGATCCGGTCCGCGATGCGGGCCGCCTTCGGGCCGGTGCCGCTGCGGTTCAGCCAGGGCCTGTGGTCGGATTCGCTGGGCCTGACCGGGGCCGGCCGCGGCCGCGCGACCATACAGCTCCTCCAGGCCGCCGCCCTGGACCGGCTGGCCGCCGCCGCGGTCCTGGTCCGCGGCACCTGGCCCGCCCCGTTCCGGCCGGGCGAGCCGGTCCAGGCCGCGCTGCCCGCCGCGGTCGCCAGCAGGCTGCACGTACCGGTGGGCAAGACGCTCGTGCTGCCCGACCGCGACACCGGCGCTAAGGTCAGGATCAAGGTGACCGGGCTGTTCCGCCCGCGTGACCCCCGCTCGCCCTACTGGGCCCTGGACCTGCTCGGCAGCTCCGGGGTCAGCGTCCGGGGCAACTTCGTCACCTACGGCCCGCTGGTCGTGGCGCGGTCCGCGTTCAGCCCCGGTGGGCTGAACGCCGGCGCGGCGTCCTGGCTGGTGCAGCCGGCGGTGGCCCGGATCCCGGTGGGCGGCGTGAGCGCGGTGGCCGGACGACTGACCCAACTGCAGGCCCGGTTCGCCCAGTCCGACTCGCTGGGCGGCCTGGCGGTCAGCACCACCCTGCCCGGGCTGCTGCGCGGCATCGCCAGCAACCTGGCGGTGGCCAAGTCGCTGCTGCTGATCAGCGTGCTGCAGCTGCTGCTGCTCGCCGCGGTCGCGATCGCGCTCGCGGCCCGGATGCTGGCCGGCCAGCGAGAGGAAGAGTCGGCCCTGCTCAGCGCCCGGGGGGTGACCCGCTGGCAGCTGGTGCGGCTCACCCTGGCCGAGACGGTGGCGCTGACCGCCGCGGCGGTGGCAGCGGGCACTGTGGCCGGCGCCTGGCTGGCCGGGCCGCTGGCCAGGATCGGCCCGTTGCGCCAGCTCCGGCCGCCAGGGGCGGACGAGCTGGTCCCGGGCTGGCCGGCCGGCGTGTGGTGGGGCGCCGCGGCCATCCTGGCGATCTGCACCGCGGTGATGCTGTGGCCAGCGGCCCGGCCGCTGTCACCGCTGTCAGCCCGGGCCCGCCGCAGCAGGCAGCAGCGGCTGGCCGGGGCCGCGCTGGCCGGCGCCGACATCGCCGTCATCGTGCTCGGCGCGTTCGCGGTCTGGCAGTTGCGCGACTATTCCGCGGTCGGGCGGACCGCGGCCGGGCGGACCAGCGTCGACCCGGTGCTGGTGGCTGCGCCGACGCTGGCCCTGGCCGGGGCCGCGCTGGTCCCGCTGCGGCTGCTGCCCGCCCTCGCCTCGGTGGCCGACCGGCTGGCCGGGCGGACCAGGCGGCTGGCGGGCGCGCTGGCCAGCTGGCAGGTCAGCAGGCGGCCGATCCGGCAGAGCGGGCCGGTGCTACTGGTCATCCTCGCGGTCGCGGCCGGCACCCTCGCGCTGGCCCAGCACGCGACCTGGCGGCAGTCAGCGCAGGACCAGGCCGCCTACGTGGCCGGCGCGGACATCCGGGTCGACCTGCCCGGCCCGCTGCCGCTTGGCGCCGTGGCGGCCATCGGGCACCAGCCGGGGATCACCGGCGCGATGCCGGCCGCCAGCTTCGACGGCGGCCTAGGCGGCCAGGTGCTCGCCCTGGACTCCCGGCAGGCGGCCGGCGTCGCGCTGATGCGTCCCGACGAGTCCGCGCTGCCGCCCGCCCGGCTCTGGCACGCCATCGCCCCCGGGCAGGCCACCGGCGCGGTCCGGCTGCCCGGCCGCCCGGCCAGGCTGGAACTGGCCGCCAGCGTGGCGCCGCTGCCCGGCACCCCGGCGCTCAGGCCGCTGACGGTGACGCTGTCGGTCCAGGACGGCGACGGCATCGTCTACTCGGTGCCGGCCGGCCGGCTCCCCGCCGACGGCCGCGGCCATGACCTGATCGCGCGGCTGTCCCCGGCCGGCCGGGCCAGCTACCCGCTGCGGCTGCTCGGCATCTCGGCGAGCTATCCGCTGCCCCGGCTGCCCGCGCCGCCGCAAGGCCCGGCCAGCGCCGCGGCCATCCGGGCCGCGCAGCGGGCCGCCCGGCGGGCGGCCGACCGCGCCACCAGCTGGCAGGCCGCGCTGACCATCCGCGGGCTCGCGGTCACCCCGGCGGCGACCGGGCCGTTCCCGGGCTTCTTCCCGGCCGCGAGCGCGCTGCGCGGCTGGCACCCGGCGGCGTCCGCGCCCGTCCTGGCCGACCCGAAGGCGCACGGGGTCCAGCCGGCCGGCCTCACCTGGGGGCAGCGGCCGGACGGCGCGCTGCGGCTGGAGTTCGGCACCGGCGCCGGCTACCTCCAGCAGGGGCCGCACGCGGCGCCGCTGCCGGTCTCCGGCCTGCTGGCGCTGACCGCGCAGCGGCCAGGCAAGCCGCTGCCCGCGATCGCCACCCGGGCGTTCCTCAGCTCGGCCAGCACGTCGGTGGGCAAGGTGGTGTTCGTCGCGGTGGGCGAGGTCAGCGTCCCGGCCCGGATCGTGGCCGCGGTGCGCGACTTCCCCACCGCCGGCCCTGGCGGCCTGCTGATCATGGATCAGCAGGCGCTCCAGCAGGCGGTGGCGAGCCGGTCCGCCGCGCCGCTGCCGGTCACCCAGTGGTGGCTGCGGGCCAGCCCTGGCCAGCACAGCCCGCGGATCACCGGGCTGCCGGCCGGGTCGGCGGTGACCTATCAGGCCCGGCTGGCCGGCGCGCTGCTGGCCGACCCGCTGTCGGCCGCGCCGCAGCAGGCGGTGCTGGCGATCGCGGTGGCCGCCGCGCTGCTCGCGGCGCTCGGCTTCTCGGTGAGCGTGGCGGCCAGCGTCAGGGAACGGCGCGCGCAAAGCGCGCTGCTGGCCGCGCTCGGGGTGACCAAGGCGGCGCAGGCCAGGCAGCTATGCCTGGAAGAGCTGCTGCTCAGCGCCCCGGCCGCGGTGGCCGGGCTGCTGCTGGGGACCGGCGTCGCGCACCTGCTGATCCCGGCGGTCACCCTCACCGCCAGCGCGACCGCGCCGGTGCCGCCCGCCCTGATCGAGCTCCCGCTGGGGTGGGTCGCCGGGCTGGCCGTGGTCATCACCGCGTTCCCGGTGCTGGTGGCCGCGGCCACGGTGGCCAGGCGGATCGACCCGGCCGCCCAGCTGCGCGCGGCGGAGGCGGGCTGATGGGCGGCCGCGAGCGGGGGCCAGCCGCCTGGAGCCGGCTGACCGGTTCCGGGGCTGCGGCGAGCATCGGGCTGGCGCTGCTGGCCGGGGTGTGCGTGCTCATCTGCGTCGCCGCGCCCCGGGCCAGCCTGGACTACCGGACCCGCGCGCTGCACCGGGTGCTTGGCTCGCTGTCGGCGCAGGACAGCTCGATCAGCGGGTCGGCAGGCTTCTCCGATGTGAGCCAGGCACTGGACCATCAGCTACTGGCCGGCGACATAGTGGCCGCCCGGGCCGAACTGGCCAGGCACCTGAACCAGCTAGACGTGCCGCTCCGCCCGCCAGCGGCTGGTTTCGCCGGGCTGCACACCAACCTCATGGTCGCGTCCCGCGCCGCCAGGTCTGCCATCTCCGGCGGGCTGCCACCGCAGGTGGAGATCCTCTACCGGGACCAGCTCACGGCCGACTCGCGGCTAGTCGACGGCCGCTTCCCCGCTACCGCCGTCCGGGGCCGCCACAACACGGTGTTCCAGGCCGCCGTGACCCCGGCGACCGCGGCCAGGTTCAGCCTGCGGCTGGGTTCCCGGCTGACCCTGACCAACGGCATCACGCTCTCGGTCTCGGGCATCCTCCGGCCTGTCGCGCCCCGCTCGGTGTTCTGGAGCACCGACCCGACCGCGGCCACGCCGCTGACCATCACCTCCGGCACCTCCGGTCGGGACGCGCCGCCCTACTGGACCGGCGCGGCGTTCATCGGCGCCGGGGAACTGCCCGACCTTCAGCACCAGCTGCCCGACCAGAGCCAGATGACGCTGGACTGGAGCTTCCCGCTGCGGCTGGGCGGGCTGACCGCCGACCAGGCGACCGGGCTGCAGCAGTCGCTGATCGCCGGGCTGAACCAGGCCGGGCTGCTGCTCAAGGTCACCTACCTGCCGGTGCACGTGGAGCTGAGCACCGGGCTGGTGCAGAGCATGGGCAGCTTCGTCGGCACCGACGCGGCCGTCGGCAGCCTGCTCGCGCTGCTGTGGGTCAGCCTGGCGGTGATCGGGGCGGTGGTGCTGCTGCTCGGCGCCCGGCTGCTGACCGAGCACCGCGACGGCGAGCTCGCGCTGCTGCGGGCCCGCGGCGCGGCGCTGTGGCAGCTGGCCTGGATCGCGCTGCGCGGCGGCGCGGCGGCGGCACTGCCCGCGTCGCTGCTGGCGGCCGGGATCGCGGTCGCGGTGACACCGGGCCCTGATGACCCGCTCGGCTGGTTGCTGGCCGGGCTCACCGTGCTGGTCGCGCTGGCCGGGCCGCCGCTGATCGCGGTCAGCAGGCACGCCCGCCGCCGGGTGGCCACCCGGGCGGACGCGCCGCCGCCGCGCCGGGACCGGGCCAGGCGGCTGGTGGCCGAGGCCACGCTGATCTGCGCCGCCGCCGGCGGCCTGGTGATCCTCCGGCTGCAGGGCCTGCCGGCTCCCGGCAGCACCAGCTTCTTCCTCAGCACCGCCCCGGTGATGGTGGCGATCCCGGCCGCGATCGTGGTGGTGCGCTGCTACCCCGTGCTGCTGGCCTGGCTGCTGCGGATCACCCGCAGGGGCCGGGGCATCACCGCGTACGTCGGCCTGGCCCGCGGCACCCGCACCTCGCTCAGCGCCGCGCTGCCCGCGTTCGCGCTGGTGCTGGCGCTGGCCGTGGTCGCGTTCGGCGCGATGGTCAGGGCCGCGGTGGTGCGCGGTGAGGTCGCGGCGTCCTGGCAGGTCACCGGGGCGGACGCGGCGGTCGGCCAGCCCGGCTCGGACCAGTCGCTGTCGCTGGGGGCGCAGCAGGCCATCGCCCGGGTACCCGGCGTCCGGCACACCGCCGGCGTGCTGAACGCGGACGGGACCATCGGCCCGATCGAGATCGGCGGCACGCCCGTCGAGGTGGTGGTGCTGGACCCGGCCCGCTACGCCGCGGTGACCGCTGACATGCCTGGGCCGCGATTTCCGGCGAGCGCGCTGGCCCGCCCGGCTGGCCGCCGCCACGGGCCGGTCCCGGTGCTCACCTCGCCGGCCGTCGCCGCCCAGCTGCGCCACTCGGGGAACCTGATGAGCATCGGCTACCAGGACATCCATATCCGGGTGGCCGGCCTGTTCACCAGCACCCAGGCCCTGGCCGTGCCCGGCCCGGTCATCGTGTTCCCGCAGTGGGCGGCCGGGCCTGACCCGCTGCCGCCCAACCTGATGCTGCTGGCCGGTCCGCGGCTGGACAAGCGGGCGCTGGACCAGGCCGTCCACCGGACCGCGCCGGCCGCCGTCGTGACCTTGCGCTCGGACCTGCTGGCCCGGCTGCGGTCCGCGCCGCTGCCGGTCGCCGGGTATCGCGCGTTCGCCGAGGGCACCGTCGCCGCGGGCGGCTTCAGCGTGCTGATCCTGCTGCTCACCCTGGTGCTCGGGGCCAGGTCACGGGACATGACGCTGGCCCGGCTGGCCACCATGGGGCTGTCCAGTCGCCAGGCCAGGCGGCTGGTCATCATCGAGACGCTGCCCTCGGTGCTGGCCGCGACGGCCGGCGGGGTCGGCTGCGCGTGGGCGCTGGCACCGCTGCTGGGGCCCGAGCTCGACCTGTCGGTCTTCACCGGCAGCACGCTCAGCGTGCCGGTCCGCACCGACCTCATCGCGCTGGCGATCGCGGCCGGCGGCCTGATCGTGCTCACAATGGTCACACTGGCGGTGCAGGCGACGGTCGCGAGCCGCCGCGGCGCCGGCCGGGCGCTGCGGGTCGGTGAGTGAGCGCGGGCGGGCGGGTGGGGTGGGTCCGTGGATGACAGTGAAGGGAGCCTGGGATGACCGCCGATAACACCGGGCCGGCCACCGGGATCGCCGAACTGGGTGCCGAGGCCGCCCGGGCCCGCACCTCCTACGGCGACGGCGCGCTGGTCGCCTGCGACCGGCTGGTCCGGATCTACGCCGCCGAGGGCATCGAGGTGCAGGCGCTGCAGGGCCTGGACCTGCTCGTCTCCGACGGAGAGCTCACCGCCATCGTCGGCGCGTCCGGCAGCGGGAAGTCGACGCTGATGAACATCCTGGCCGGGCTGGACACCCCCACCGCCGGCTCGGTCCGGGTCGGCGGACACGACCTGGCCTCGCTGACAACCAGGGAGCAGCTCACCTACCGGCGCGAGACGGTGGGCTTCATCTGGCAGCAGACCTCCCGCAACCTGCTGCCTTACCTGACCGCGATGCAGAACGTGCTGGTGCCGATGCGGTTCGGCGCGGTACCGCGGCGGCAGCGGGCCGGCCGGGCCGCCGAGCTGCTGGAGGTGCTCGGCATCGGGCACTGCGCCGGCCGGACCCCCGAGCAGATGTCCGGCGGCGAGCAGCAGCGGACCGCGATCGCCACCGCGCTGGCCAACCGGCCCGCGCTGCTGCTGGCCGACGAGCCGACCGGCGAGCTGGACAGCGCGACGGCCAGGGACGTCTTCGGCGCGCTGCAGGCCGCCAATACCGAGCTGGGCGTCACCGTGCTCGTCGTCACCCACGACCCGGCGGTGTCCGGCCAGGTCCGGCGCACCATCGCGATCAGGGACGGGCGGACGAGCACCGAGACGCTGCGCCACGCCGGGGCGGACGAGGAGGGTAACGCCATTCATCACGCGATCGAGTACGCCGTGCTGGACCGGGCCGGGCGGGTGCAGCTGCCGCGGGACATGATCGAGCCGCTGGGCATGCGGGACCGGGTCCGGCTGGAGGCGGCGGCCGATCACATCGGCGTCTGGCCGGACACCCGCGGCGGGCCGGCCGCGGCCGGGCGCGGCGGCGAGGAGGACTGAGTGAGCAGCGAAGCGATCCCGGCGGCCGGCCGCCGCGGCGGCCTGGTGACCGGCGCCGAGCAGGTGATGGTCGAGGCGTCCGGGCTGTCGCGCACGTTCGGCTCTGGCCGCACCGCGGTGCACGCGCTGGCCGGCGTGTCGTTCACCGTCCGGGCCGGCCAGCTGGTCGCGCTGTGCGGGCGGTCCGGGTCGGGCAAGACCAGCCTGCTCAACATCGTCGGCGGGCTGGACCTGCCGACCAGCGGGACGGTGCGGGTGGCCGGGCAGGATGTCCCCGCGATGAGCGAGCACGACCGGATGCTGCTGCGCCGGCGGACGGTAGCGTTCATCTTCCAGTCTTTCGGCCTGATCCCGATGCTGTCGGCCGCCGAGAACGTCGGGATCCCGCTGCGCATCGCGGGCGCCGACCCGCGCGCCAGGGAGGACCGGGTCGCCCTGATGCTGTCGGTCGTCGGGCTGGCCGAGCACGCCAGGCAGCGGCCGAACGAGCTGTCGGGCGGGCAGCAGCAGCGGGTCGCGATCGCCCGCGCGCTGGCGGGCAGCCCGCAGCTGCTGATCGCCGACGAGCCGACCGGGCAGCTGGACTCCGAGACCGGGCGGCAGATCATGCGGCTGCTGCGCACCGTGGTCCGGTCGGAGGGCATCACCGCGCTGGTCGCCACGCACGACAGCGCGCTCGTGGACCTGGCCGACGAGGTGCTCCGGCTGGAGGACGGCCGTATCGTGTCCTTATGATCTTCCCTACCTCGCTGGTCGGCAGCTACCCGCAGCCGGACTGGCTGATCGACAGGGACCGGCTGGCGCACCGGTTCCCGCCCCGGGTCCGGGCCCGTGAGCTG
Organism: Streptosporangiaceae bacterium; assembly: GCA_036558005.1. GTDB lineage: Bacteria > Actinomycetota > Actinomycetes > Streptosporangiales > Streptosporangiaceae > DATBGO01. The sequence continues at coordinate 15,203 of DATBGO010000134.1, forward strand.
TGGCGGGTCGCACCCGAGTTGCTGGAGCAGGCGCAGCAGGACGCCACCCTGCTGGCCATCAGGGCGCAGGAGGACGCCGGGCTCGACATCATCACCGACGGCGAGATCAGCAGGGAGAGCTACTCCAACGCGTTCGCGACCGCGCTGGACGGGGTGGACATCGACAACCCGGGCGAGGCGCTGGACCGCAGCGGCCACCCGAACCCGGTGCCGCGGATCACCGGGCCGATCCGGCGCCGCCGTCCGGTCGGCGCCGACGCGGTCCGGTTCCTGCGCGCGCACACCGGCCGGACGGTGAAGGCCACCGTGCCGGGCCCGTTCACCATGGCCCAGCAGGCGCAGAACGACTACTACCCGTCCACCGAGGCGGCCTCGCTCGGCTACGCCGAGGCGGTGAACGAGGAGGTCGCCGACCTGTTCGCGGCCGGGGCCGACATCGTTCAGCTGGACGAGCCGTACCTGCAGGCCAGGCCCGAGCAGGCGCGCGAGTTCGGGGTCCGGGTGCTGGAACGGGCGCTGGACGGGATCACCGGCACCACCGCGGTGCACATCTGCTTCGGCTACGCGGCGATCATTCACGGCCGCCCGGCGGGCTACTCGTTCCTGCCCGAGCTGGCCGCCAGCAGCGCCGACCAGATCTCCATCGAGACCGCGCAGTCCGGCCTGGACTGCTCGGTGCTGGCCGGGCTGGACGGCAAGACGATCATCCTGGGCGTGCTGGACCTGGGCGACCAGGTGGTCGAGTCACCTGGGCAGGTCGCCGCGCGGGTGGAGAAGGCGCTGGAGTACGTGCCGGCCGGGCGGATCGTGCTGGCGCCGGACTGCGGGATGAAGTACCTGCCGCGCGAGTCCGCCTTCGGCAAGCTGTCGGCGATGACCGCGGCGGCCGCCCGGCTGCGCGCGGCCGCGTCCGCCTGACCCGGTCCGCCCGGCGCGCTGCCGCGTCCGCCTGACCCGGTCCGTCCCGGCGCGCGTGCGCAGCCGCCCTAGCGGCCCGGCGGGTAGGTCACCTGCACGGTCAGCGAGCCGGGGCTGACGGTGAGCGGTATCTGGTTGTCCGGCGGCCCCATCAGGCTCGTGCTCACGGTGACCGTCACGCTCTGCCCGCTGGCCAGCGAGCCGCTGGCGGGCGAGACGCTGAGCCCGTCAGCGTCCGCGGGCGGGACGCTGATGCTGAACGCGGTGCCGCCGCCCGGGGCGGTCAGCGTGAAGCTGCCGGAGTAGACCGGGAGGATGCCTTGCGGCTGCAGGGTGATCGACGGCGGCGATGCGGCCAGCCGGGCCGGCCGGGGCTTCGGCGCGGCCCGGGTCGTGCTGCCCCCGGCCGGGCTGGCGCCCGGCGACGACGGGCTGGCGGTCGCGCGGCGGGTGTGCCGGGCACGGGCTGCCCGCCGGTGCCGGGAGACCGACGGCGACGCCGAGACGGAAACCGGCGGCGGTGCCACCGCGCTGGGCTGCGACGCCGGGCCGCCCGGTTCGTCCTCGCCGCGGCCCGCGGCCAGGTGACGCGCGGGAAAGGCCGTCGTCATGCCCACCACCAGCAGCGCCACGGCGGCCGCGACACCGGTGGCGGCCAGCGCCGCGGCCCGGCCGGGCCGCCGTCCCCTGGCCGGGCCGGCCGGCACCGGGAACCCGTCCTGGCCGTACCGCCCGGCCCTGCTCACCGTGTCCCGGTAGCCGATCCCCTCCGGGGTCTGGTCCGCGAGCAGGCTCAGCACCCGCTCGCGCAGCACGGGCGGCAGGACCACCAGCGGCAGCGCGCTCAGCAGCAGCGCCGGGGTGAGCTCACGGGGCTTGCGCCGCCCGCATACGGCGCACCGCCGCGCGTGCCTGCTGATCCGCTTGCGCAGCAGCCCGGTGAACTCGCCGTCCCAGTCCTGCAGCATCTGGCCGAGCCCGGGACAGGCGTCCCGGCCGTACGTTGCGACCAGCAGCGCGCCCAGTGAGCGTTCCAGCTTGCGGCGGGCCCGGGACTGGAGCGCGTGCGCCTGGCTGGTGCTGACCCCGAGGACAGCGGCCAGGTCGCCGCCGGCCAGGTCGTGCCGCAGGTTCAGCTCGATGATCTCCCGGCTGGCGGGGCCGAGCCCGGCGACCGCGGCCCGGACCAGCTCGCGCGGCTCACCCTGGCTGGCGCCGGCGAACGCGTCAGGGAGTGCCTGGCCGGTCAGCTCGCCGTCTTCGTCCTCGTCCGGGCCAGACATCCGCGACCTGGCCCGGAGCCTGCGATAGCACTTGTTCCTGGCGACCGCGTAAAGCCACGGCCTGAGCCGGTCCTGGTCCCGCAGCCCGGCCAGCCTGGAGTCGGCGATCACGAAGGTGTCCTGCACCACGTCGGCGGCGTCGGCCGGCTCGGCCAGCAGCGACCGGCAGTAAGTGTGCAGCGCCTGCGCGTAGCGGTCGTAGGCAGCGGCGGGGCCCTCCGGATCGCCGGCCACTACCGCGGCGGCGATCTCAATGTCGCGCATGGGCCCCTACGTTAGGGGGCTTTGCCCCGGTCACGCGGGACAAGCGGTAATAAGCCTGGTCAATCGGATGGATAACTCCCCGGGCCCGGCCGCCGCCGGTCCTGTCGCCCCGGACCCGGCCCCGCCCCGGAGCGGTCAGGGGCAGTCCAGCCCGAACCAGACCGTCCGGCCGCCCCGGCCGGAGCGTTCGTGCCCCCAGCAGGCGGCGATCTCGGCGAGCAGGCGCAGGCCGCGGCCGGAGGTGGCCAGCCCGGGGTCGGGCACGACGCCGGGCGCGGTCGCCGAGCCCATGTCGGTGACCCCGATGTACAGCCGCCCCGGGAGGTGGCAGACCATGACCTTGAACGTGCCGCCAGGGCCCGACGATCCCCCGTGCAGGATCGCGTTCGTCGCCAGCTCGCTGACCAGCAGCACCGCGTCGTCAGCCACCGGGCACGGGCTGACCGAGGCCGCGGTGAACTTGCGCGCCCTGCCCACCTGGTCGGGGCGGCCTGGGAAGACCCGGCGCCGGGCCCGCGGCGGGAAACCGCTGTGCGGCACCGGCCCGCGCCCGAATCCCCGGCCCGCGTCCGCGGCGAACGGGACCGGCCCCGGCAGGAATCCCCGGCCGGCCCGGCCCGCGCCACCCTGATCGGGTCCGCGCGGCGGGCCGCCGCCTGACCGCGCGCCCGGACCTGGGGTTAACCGCGATGCTTCGCTCATCTCGCTCACCGGCCTGTCCGGTTCGGCCGCCATTCCATGTTCAAGGCTGGCATGCTCGCTATTGACGCATCTACTACATAGCATCTTATGCAGAGCTGCACAGTGGAGATAGCTTAATAGTTAGTGCGTTGAAACGAGGAGGAGAAGTGGCCGCAGGCACCGGGCCGACCGTGCGCCGGCGTCAGCTCATGGCGGAGTTAAAGCGGCTCCGCGAGGGCGCCGGGCTCACCCAGGAAGAGGTCGCCGGGGAACTCGACTGGCATCCGACCAAGGTCATGCGGATCGAGACCGGCCGGACCTCGCCGCATCCCAACGACGTCCGGGTCATGCTCGGCCTGTTCGGCGTCACCGATCCCGGCCAGCTGACCGGACTGGTCAAGCTCGCCAAGGGCGCCCGCCAGCGCGGCTGGTGGTACTCCTACCGGGACGTGCTGATCAACCGGTACGAGTTCTTCATCGGCCTGGAGTCAGAAGCGAGCACGATCAGGGATTTCGAGCTGGCCATGATCCCCGGCCTGCTGCAGACCGAGGACTACGCCCGGGCACTGATCCGCAGCGGCCCGCAGGCTCTCGACACCGGCGAGGTGGAGCGCCGCGTCGAGGTGCGGCTGACCAGGCAGCAGATTCTCATCCGCGACGACCGCCCGCAGTTCTGGGCCATCATCGACGAGGCCGTGATCCGGCGCGTGGTCGGCGGCAAGGGCGTCATGCGGTCCCAGCTCGCGTCCCTGACCGCGGCGAGCGAGCAGGTCGGCACCACCATCCAGGTCGTTCCCTACGACGTCGGGCCGCATCCGGGCCTGGCTGGCCCGTTCATCATCCTTGGCTATACCGAGCTGGCCGAGCCGGAGGTCGTCTACATGGAAACGGTGGGCGGTAACCTCTACGTCGACAAGTCCGAAGAGGTACGGCTTTACACCTCAGCATTCGACCATCTGCGCGCTGTCGCGCTGAGCCCGGCCGCCACCCGGACTATGCTGCATGCAGCGGCGAAGGAGCTGACCTAACGCTGGCGGAGGCGCGGGATGAACGGATGCGACCTGTCCCGCGCTGTATGGCGCAAGAGCAGCTACAGCGGGCAGAACGGCAGCTGCGTCGAGGTGGCCTGGATCGGCGGCGGCCCGGTTGAGGCAGCCGGGGCCGGAGCCGAGGCCGGCCCCGCCGTCGCGGTGCGCGACTCCAAGGACCCGGCCGCCGCGGTGCTGGCGTTCTCCGCCGCGGACTGGCGCGCGTTCGCGGCCAGGATCAAGTCCGGCCAGCTCGACCTCAGCTGACGGTCCGTGCTGGCCGTGGTCAGGGCCCTGGACCACGAGGGTTGCCGTGGCGTGAGCCCGGCTGCTGGCTGCCGGATACCAGCGGATAGCGTTAAAGAATGTAATTGAATTGGTATCAGTAATGCATTTCTAAATTACCTTTTTGTGCTATGCTTACATAAGGTACTGGTAGTTTCTGCGGCGTGCTGAATATTGATCCTGCTGGCACCGATTCTGCTGGCACCGTTCATACTCGCACCGAGGTGCGCTACCGCGACGTCGGCACCGCGCTGACCGGGGTGCTCTACCGCGACGAGGCGCAGCCTGGCCGGCGTCCGGGCATCCTGCTCCTGCACGGCGGCGCCGGGCTCGATGATCACGCCCGGGGGCAGGCCGCCCGGTACGCGGCGCTCGGATACACCGTGCTCGCGGCCGACCTGTTCGGCGACGGGGTGGCCGGCGACCGGGAGCGTGTCATGCGCTGCCTGCTGGCACTGCGCGATGACCCGTCGGCCCTGGTCAGGCGCTGCCAGGCCGGCCTCGCGGCACTGGCGGACTGCCCGGGCACCGGCGGGCGTTTCGCCGCGATCGGGTTCTGCTTCGGCGGCCTGGCCGCCCTCGCGCTGGCCCGGGCCGGCCAGCCGCTGGCCGGAACGGTCAGCATCCACGGCAGCCTGGCGACCGCCGCGCCAGCGGCACCCGGCTCGGTCCTGGCCAGGCTGCTGGTCTGCCACGGCGCCGCCGATCCGCACGTCCCGATGGCCGACGTCACCGCGTTCGCCGCCGAGATGGACAAGGCCGGGGCCGACTGGCAGCTGATCATGTACGGCGGCGCGCAGCATGGCTTCACCCACCGGCACGCTATTCCCGGCGCGACCCCTGGCGTCGCCT
>DATBGO010000135.1:0-1943 GCA_036558005.1 Streptosporangiaceae bacterium
CGTCACCAGGTGCAGGCACAGCGCCCGGGCGCCAGCGGACCGGCTGCTCACGCCGGCGGCCAGGCTCATGCCCTGCTTGCCGTCGTAGCTGCCGCCGGCCCGGATGACGACGACCTGTCCCGCGCCGGCGACGCCGCTGGCCGGTGTATGGAGTGCTCTCTCCCACACGTCGCTTACTCTGAGCATTTGACCATATCCTATCCGTGATATCCCCTAGACAGATTATGGCTCTGTGTATTCATATAGATACTCTTCGTAAGGACAGTATGCTCTGTCTTGATGGCTAGATGGACCTATCTAACAGGTAAGCATCCGATGAGAACTGGCTGGCCAGCCGCCTGGGCGGCTGGGCGGCTGGCCAGCCACCCGGCTGGCCGTCCCGGAGTCCTGGTGCTCCTGCGACCTCCGATGCTCCGGTGACCGCTGATCCCGCCCGCCGCCCGGGAGCCGGGAGCGCGGGAGCCGGGAGCGCGGGAGCCGGGAGCGCACGCCGCGGTGGCGAACGGTGCGGAAGGCCGGTGTCAGGCCGAGGCGCGCCGCAGTTCTTCGAGGATCCCTTGCCGGACCCGGGCGGGATCGATGCCCAGGTCGCTGACGGTCTGCGGGCTGAAGTCGCCGCGCGGGTTGCGCTCGGCCGCGCCGAGCAGGCCCAGCAGCAGGTGCTCGGTGCCGATGTAGCTGTGGCGCAGGGCCCGGGCCTCCCTGGCGGCGAGCTCGACCGACTGCTTCGCCTCCCGGGTCATCGTGGTCCGCCCGGCCCCGTGGGCCGCCGCCGGCGACCGCTCGAGCGCGCCCGGGCCGAAGTTCTCCTCGACCTTGCGCCTGATCTCGTCCAGGTCGATGCCGATGCTGGCCAGCGCCTCGGCGTCGTCGCCGGGCGGCTCGCCCTCGCGTGGCTTGCGCAGCGGCGCGGTGCGGTCGAGCCGGCGCTCGATGTCGCCCGCGTCGACGCCCAGGCCGGCCAGGACCCGGGCCGCCACGCCCTCGCCGGACGCCAGCGCGTGCAGCATGTACACCGGGCGGATCTGGTCGCCGCGCTCGCTGGCCTCGGTCCTGGCCAGGATCACGGCCGTCCTGGCCCGGTCGGTGAATCGCTCGAACATCCTCAGTATCCCTCGGGGTCAGCGCGCGCGGGCGCGGCGGGCGTGCTTCTTGTGGGCGGCCTGCCGGGACACGCCGAGGATCTCCGCGATCTCCTGCCAGGACCAGCCATGTTCCCGTGCGTTGTCGACCTGGAGCGCCTCGAGCTGCTCAAGCAGCCTGCGCAGGGCGGCGACGGCCCGGAGCCCGGTGCGCGGGTCTGAGCTGTCGGCCGCGGCCGCCAGGGCCGGTGCGTTGTCCATGGTGTCAATCTACGTTGACATCAGGCTGGTGTCAACCTGAGTTGACGAGGGCGTTCCGGGCCGATTACGAAGCGCTTACGAGAGCCGGCTGAACCGTGCAAGATCGCGCTGCGTCGTCATAACTAGGGGAGACAGGGGCGGGATCCAGAGCCGTCGATCCTGCCCGGCTGAGCATACGATTCCAGCTAGGCCGTCCTAACGGGAGGTGCGGGTGACCAGCGTTGCCAGGCGATCGGGCCCGGCTCGCCATGCCGGCGCGGAGGCGCTCCCGGGGCCGCACCGAGGTCAGGCGCCTCGTCCGGCGCCATCCCGCCCCGTCGAGCGCCCGCCGGCCAGGCCGGTGCCCGCCCGGCCGGGGAATCGCCCGGCCCGGGTCGGCGCGCGCGGCGTGCTGGCGGTCATCATCGCCGGCGCGGTCGTGGTGTTCGCCTTGTGGTGGCACAGCACGCCCGGCGTTCACGGGCTCGGCGGCTGGCTGACCGGCGCGGGCGAAGTCCTCGGCCTGCTCTGCGGGTACGGCGTGGTGGTCCTGGTCGCGCTGATGGCGCGGTTGCCGCCACTGGAGCGGGGCCTGGGCACCGACACACTGGCCAGCTGGCA
>DATBGO010000136.1:0-47236 GCA_036558005.1 Streptosporangiaceae bacterium
CCAACCGATCCCCACCCAACCGATCCCCAGCCAAGCGACCCACCCAACCGATCCCCACCCAACCGATCCCCACCCAACCGATCCCCAGCCAAGCGACCCACCCAACCGATCCCCACCCAACCGGCCCCCAGCCAAGCGGCCCCCAGCCAAGCGACCCAGCCCCTTGACCCGGCCCGGCCGGCCCAGCCAGGCTGCATCCAGCCCGAGTGACCCCAAGTGCGGAGCGCCCGGGACCGCCACCCAGGCCGAGCGACTCAGCCAGGGCGCCCGCGGCGCGATTGGGGGGAGCGATGGTTATGGCCACGGGAACCAGCAGGAGCGCCGGGCCAGCGCTGCTGTAAGCGGTGCCGCGAGCCCGGCCGGGCTGCCGCCGGCCTGGCCCTCCGCGCGGTCACCGGACGCTCCGGGCCCGCGGGTTTAGCGGCGATGTGATGGAGCCGCTAAGAGAGTGCCCGCAGGGTGACATAGCCGCTAAACCAGCGCCCCCGGAGGCCGGCAACAACAGCGCCGAACATCCCTAAAACGGGCATATGTGACGGCGCTCTGCCGGCCACCGGGGCGCGGGCCGGGACTCAACGGATGCGCTGGCCCTCTGCTGCGCATACAACAGCAGCTCAGGGCCAGCGCATCCCTATCCAACCCCACACCTCGCCCTAACTCGACATATGTCGGGTTAGGTATCGCGCCGGCGCGGCACCGCCATTCGGATGCACTGGCCCCCTGCTGCTGAAACAGCGTCAGCGCCGGGCCAGTGCATCCTTAAAAGCCGGGCCCGGCTCCGGCTGGCTGGCTGCCCGGGTGTCCAGCGATTGCCGGAGACCCGGGCAGCGCAAGCCAGGCCGCAACACGCCAACCCGACATATGTCGGGATAGCGGGGAGCTGCATAGGGCACGGCTAAGCCGACATATGTAGGGTTGGCGGGGAGGGGGCTGCTGGCCGCGCGGGCGGGGGTCAGGAGAAGAACTGGTCGATTGCCGCCTGGCCCTTGGTCATGACGCGGTCCTGGGCCTGCGCCGGGGAATAGGTGCCCTTCCACAGGCCGGTCAGCGTCTCGGACATGACCTGCTCCAGCTGGGTGAAATAGGGAGCGCCGTACCGGTCGATGTTGTACTTGCCCTGCTGCTGCAGGATCGCGGCGACCGGGTAGATGGCGCGGACCTCCGGGTCGGACAGCACGTCCTTGCGGCTGGAGGGGAACTGCTTGGTCAGGTTCATGATCTTCTCAGGCTCCCGCGAGGTCATCTCGCGCACGAAGCTCGCGGCCGCGTCCGGGTTGCGGCTGAACCGGCTGACCCCGAACCCCTCGAAGCCGTTGCAGCTACCGCTGGTACCGGTCTTGATGCCCGGCATGATCGTCGCGCCGACGTGGTCGGCGACGGTCGAGGGAACCTGGGCACCGCCCGGCGCGCCCGGGTTGATCGCGTCCTCGTACAGCTCGGAGAAGTTGAGCATCGAGGCGGTGTTGCCCTGGTTGAAGATCTTGCCGGTGTCGTACTCCGAGCCGGCGTCGGTGAGCACGCTGGAGTCGAAGAACTTGTGCGTCACCACGCCGTCGTACCAGGTCTGGAACACCGCCAGGCCATCGGCGTTGCCGATCTGCAGCTTGGTGCCGTCCGGGCTGACCAGCTTTGTCGTCGTGCTGTTGAGGAAGATGGCGAAGTAGAAGATGCACTCGTTCGGGGCCAGCAGCGGCGAGGCGTTCGGCGTCCGGTTGCCCTTGCGCAGCCTGGGCGCCGCGGCGAACAGCTCCTCCCAGGTGCCCGGGGGCTTGTCCGGGTCCAGGCCGGCCTGCTGGAAGTACTGCTTGTTGTAGATGAAGAACTCCATCTCGCTGTGAATCGGCAGCGCGTAGAGGTGGCCGTCGCGCGACAGCGCCTGGATGGTGCCCGGCAGGAAGGCGCTGGTCTGGCCGACCTGCTTGGTGATGTCGAGGTAGAGCTTGTCCTGGAACTGGCCGACGAACGGGTCCCCGGCGTAGAGCACGTCGACCGACGAGTCCTGCGACGCCACGTAGCCGGCGTACTTGACCGGGACGTCGGTGAATCCCAGCAGGGTGAACTGCACCTGGCCGCCGGTCCGCTTCGACCAGGTGTCGATCGCGGCCTTGATCCCCGGCGCCTTGTTGTCCATGCCGCCGCCGTCCCTGGTGACGACCTGCAGGGTGACGCCCTTGAAGTTCTCCGGGCCGCCGCCACCGCCGCTGCTGGCCGAGGGCTGGCCGCCGCTGCCCCCGCACGCCTCGATCAGCAGCGATGCCAGCGGGACCGAGGCACCGATCTGGAGCAGCCGCCGGCGCGACAGTCCGCGCCCGGCAGGGCCGGTTCCCGGCCCGTCGATCCTGTCCATAGGTTCTCCTCCATGTGTGTGCGCCGGCCCCCGCCGTGCTCAGAGCGCGGGTGCCGGTCAGCCCTTGATGAAGCCCTCCGTGATCCCAGCGATGATCTTCCGGTGGAACAGCAGGACCAGCAGGATGCACGGGGCGACGGCGAGGATGCCGGCGGCCGCCAGCTCCGAGTACGGGGGCTGGCCGGCCGCGCCGGGCAGGGACTGCAGGAAGGCGATCCGGCGGGTCACCGTCACCGCGTTGCGGTCGCCGAGGATGACCGCGAACAGGAACTCGTTCCAGGTGCCGATCAGGATCAGGATCGCAGTCGCGGAGATGCCCGGTGCCGCCGCCGGGATCGTGACCCGGAACAGCGCGCCGAGCCGGGAGCAGCCGTCGATCCTGGCCGCCGACTCAAGCGCCCTCGGAACTTCCTCGAAGAAGTTGTAGAGCAGCCACACCACCAGCGGCACCGTGAACGCGGTGTTGACCAGGACCAGGGCGGCCACCGTGTCGGTCAGGTGAACGAACCGGAACATGAGCAGGATCGGGATCGCGATGACGATCGCGGGCATCATCTGGGTGCCGATGAGCAGGCCCATGATGCCGGTCCGGCCGGGCACCTCAAGCCGGGCCAGCGGGTAGGCGGCCAGCCCGCCGATCGCGATCGAGCACACGGTGACCAGCACCGATACCTGCAGGCTCACCCAGGTCGCGTGGATCCAGTCCGGCGTCGTGATCAGGAAGGCGTACCAGTGCCAGTTCAGGTGCCAGGTGAGCTGCGGCGGCGCGACGGTGATCGCGTCCTCGGGCTGGATGCTCGCGAGGCCGATCCACAGGATCGGCCCGACCAGCCACAGCAGCAGGAGCGCCACCCCGAGAACGGCCGCGATCCGCTGCACCCAGCGCAGCAGCGGCCGGCCCGCGGTCACCCGGTGTCCTTCGGGCGCCGCCGCCTCGCGCCCAGCCGCAGGTAGAGCAGGCCCGCGCTGGAGACGACGATCAGCATCAACAGGAAGACCGCCAGCGCCGCGGAGTAGCCGAAGCTCAGGTTGGAGAACGCCTGGATGTAGATGAAGTAGGTGATCACCGTCGTCTCGAGCCCGGGGCCGCCGCCGGTGAGCGTGAAGATCAGGTCGAATACCTGCAGCGAGAGGATGATCTGCAGGATCCCGGTGACCAGCAGCGCCTTCCTGATGCCCGGCAATGTCACGTACCGGAACAGCTGGAAGGACCCGGCGCCGTCCATCCGCCCGGCCTTGTACAGCGTGCGCGGGATGCCCTTCAGCGCGGCCAGCAGGATGAGCGCGACCAGCGGCACCGACCGCCAGGCTGTCGCGACGATCGCGACGACCATCGCGGTGGACGAGCTCTCCAGCCACGGGATGGGGCCGTGCGCGAAGCCGAACGCGGTCAGGATCCCGGTCATCAGGCCGAAGTTCGCCTGGAACATGAACCGCCAGAAGATGCCGGTCACGACCGGCGCGATGGCCCACGGCAGCAGCACGATGATGCCCAGCACGTTCGAGCCGCGGAACCTGCGGTTCATCACCAGCGCGCAGGCCAGTGCCAGCGGCACCGTCAGCGCGGTCGTCGCCGCGGCGAACCAGATCGTCCGGGGCACCGTGCCGAGGAAGTCGCTGTCGGAGGCGATGGCCGCGTAGTTGGCCAGCCCGTTGAAATGACTCGGCCCGAACTTCAGCAGCTCGATCCGGAACAGGCTCATCACGAAGACCGCGATGATCGGCGGCAGCACGATCACGGCCACCAGCAGGCCGCCGGGCAAGAACGACAAGGCCGCGTACTTGCGGTCGCTGAGACGGTCCATCCGGCGGGCGATCCGGCCGCCGAGCCTGATCCGGTCATGGCCGGGCCGGGCGCGCGCATCGTCACCCTGCAGCGGCGTCTGCTCCAGCGTTGGCCCTAGGCTCGGAATCGGACACTCCCGTCAAGTGCGTCGATTGTCTACAATCTAGAGTCGATCACTCATACGTGTCAACGAGATTGAGGAGGAATGTCGACAATGGACATTAGACCGTTAGGGCGTAGACTCGTGCCCGATATCCACGGTGTGGGGCCGCATACTGGAGGACGCTCTCGCGTGCACGATCCGCTCCCGCTCCCCAAAGTCCAGGGCCGCGTGCTGCGCCAGGAAGTCTGTGACGAGCTGCGGCAGGCGATCCTTGCCGGTGACTTCGCGCCCGGCACCAGGGTGCTCGAGGTACAGGTCGCCAACAGCATGGGGGTGAGCCGCGCGCCGGTCCGCGAGGCACTGCGCCAGCTTGAGCAGGAAGGCCTGATCGAGTTCTACCCGCACCGCGGCGCCGTCGTCGTCGGCCTGCCCGAAGACGAGATCGATGTCATCTACCAGCTCAGGGCCACCATCGAGGGTGAGGCGATCACCCGGGTGGCGGCGAATGCCACCCCCGAGGACATCGAGCGGCTGGAGGAGAGCCTGGCCCAGATCCGCAGCGTCCGCAAGGAACGCGACACGGCTAAGATCGCCGAGGCGGACCTGCACTTCCACCGGACCATGGTCGAGCTGTCGGGCTTCAAGCTGCTGCTGCGGGTCTGGTCAAGCCTGGACGGGCTGGTCCGGGCCCGGACCTACCTGGCGATGGCTGACCGGGCGCCGGGCCGCGATTTCCTGGTGGAGTCGGGTGTCGTCTCGCACGCCGCCCTGGTCGAGGCGATCAAGAACGGCTCGCAGAAGCAGGCCGCCAAGGCGGCGCGTGAGCACGTCATGGAGGCAGCCGACCGGCTCAAGGGCCAGCAGGCCGGGCGCGCGGCCGGGCGGCCCAAGGCCAGGCGAGCCGCCTCCCCCGCTGATCCCGGAATGGCTAAAACGCCAAATCGGCGGCCAGCGAGTCGAACGTAGCGATCAGCCGCTCGCGCATCTCATCGACGTCACGCGGGGTGAAGGTCAGCGGCGGGTAGAGCGAGATGATGTCGCCGCCGGGCTCGCCCGCGACGCCCGTGCCCGGGTAGGTCACGATCCCGTTCGCCATGCCCGCCTCCCGGACCAGCGCGGCCACCGCGAGCCCGGGCGGGAACGGCCTGCCGCTGTCCCGGTCAGCGACGAACTCGATGCCGGCCATCAGCCCGAACGTCCTGACGTCGCCGACGAACGGGTACTTGCGCAGGTCTTCCAGCGCGTCGCGGAACACCCCGGCGACCCGCCGGACGTTGCCGAGCACCTGCTCGTCCCGCCACGCGGCGAGCACGGCCAGGCCGACGGCGGCCGACACCGGGTTGCCGCCGAAGGTGAAGATGTGCTCGAACGCCGCGCCGCGGGCGGCGAACTCCGCGCGGATGCGGTCGTGAATGATGACCGCGCCGAGCGGCGCGTAGCCGGCGCTGGCGCCCTTGCCGAGCGTGATGATGTCCGGGGTGACGGACCAGTGGTCCACCCCGAAGTTCGCGCCGGTGCGCCCGAGCCCGGTCACCACCTCGTCGGCGATCAGCAGGATGTCGTGCCGGTCGCAGATCTCGCGGATCATCGGGAAGTAGCCGGGTACCGGGGCGATCGCGCCGCCGACCGAGGCAACCACCGGCTCCACGATGAACGCGGCGACCCGTTCCGGGCCGGCCGCCTCGATCGCCCGTTCCAGGTCGATGGCGCACTCGATGCCGCAGGCGGGATGGGTGAGGCCGAACGGGCAGCGGTAGCAGTAGGACGGCGCGATGTGCGGGAAGTCCAGCAGCAGCGGCTGGTACTTGCGCCGCCGGCCCGGGTTGCCGCTGGCCGCGAGCGTCGCGAGGGTGGCGCCGTGGTAGCTGGTCCACCGGGAGATGATCAGGTGCCGGCCGGGCTGGCCGCGCTCGACGTGGTACTGGCGGGCCAGCTTGATGGCGATCTCGTTCGCCTCCGAGCCGCCGGAGGAGAAATGCACCCAGTCCAGCCCGGCCGGGGCCAGCTGGGCGAGCTGCGCGGCCAGTTCCTCGGCAGGCTCGTTGCTGAATATATTGCCGACCGCGAACGGCAGCAGTTCCGCCTGGCGGCGCATCGCCTCGATGATCTCGCGGCGGCCGTACCCGAGGTTCATCACCGCGATGCCGGCGATCGCGTCCAGGTACCGGTTGCCGTCAGCGTCCCATACGTACACGCCATCGCCGCGCGCCAGCACCGGGTAGGTCCGCGCCGGATCGAGGCTGAACAGATGCCCGGATGCGTGCCTCGCGCCGCTCATGGACATCAGCTCCCGTGGTCAGCGGCCGGGTGGAGCAAGCTCCAGATGCGGATAGGGCTCATCGGCAGCTCGGCCGGCCTGATGCCGCTGGCCGCCGTGATCGCGTTCGCTATGGCCGGAGCGACCGGCATGACCGGAACCTCGCCGATGCCCTTGGCGCCGAACGGCCCGTCCTCGGACGGGACCTCGACGATCACCGTCTCGATCCGGGGCACGTTCGTCGACCTCGGCACCGCGTAGTTCAGGAACGAGGCGGTCACCAGCTGGCCGGCCTCGTCGTGCGCAAGCTCCTCCAGCAGCGCCCACCCGATCCCCTGCGCGGCCCCGCCGCGCAGCTGGCCCTCGATCAGCGCCGGGTTCAGCGCGCGGCCGACGTCCTGGACGACGACATGCTCGCCGACCGTCACCTCGCCGGTGTCGGGGTCGACCGACACCCGGCTCAGGTGCACGGCGCACGAGGGCGACAGCGACCGCGGCGCCGCCGCGCCGACCGTGTCCACCGGCTCATAGGGACTGCCGAAGCCGCAGATCTTCTCCGCCAGCGCGGTCACCGCGAGCAGCGGCTCCGGGTCGCCCGCCACGTAGACCTGGCCGCCGGCGATCCGCAGGTCAGCCGCCGCGACCTCGAGTTCGCTGGCGGCGACGGTGAGCACCTTCTCGCGGACCTGCGCGGCTGCGCGCTGCACCGCGGCGCCGACCGCGTAGGTAACGACGCTGCCGCCGCTCATCGGGGCAAGCGGCGCGTTCGCGGTGTCGGCCGTGGACACCCGGACCGATTCGGCTGGCAGCCCGAAGGTCTCGGCGGCGATGCTGGCGAACGCGGTCGCGGTGCCGGTCATGTCGACCGACCCGGTCACCACCGTGAGGCCGCCGTCGATGTCGAGCCGGCACAGCGCCGCCGCTGACTCCTTGGCGCCGGGCCAGTAGGCCAGCGACAGGCCGACGCCGGTGCCGGCCGGGCAGCCGCCCCGGCCCCGCCACAGCGGGTGGGCCCGGGCGGCGGCCAGGCACTCGGCCGCCCCGATCGGCGGCCATGGCGTCCCGTCGACCATCGGCTCGCCGGCCCTGGCCAGGTTCGCGGCGCGCAGCTCGGCCGGGTCGAGGCCGAGCCCGGCCGCCAGCTCGTCCAGCACGCATTCCAGCGCGAAGGCCGGCTGCGGGCCGCCGGGTCCCCGGTAGGAGCCCGCTCCTACCCGGTTGGTCGCCACGCTGACCGCGTCGATGCCGAAGGCGGGCCACCGGTACGGCCCGGCGATCAGGACCGCCGCGACCATCTCGATCCGCCACTCGGTGAAACCGCCCGCCTCGAACAGGATGCGCGAGCGCAGGCCGGCCAGCGTGCCGTCGCGGTTCGCCCCGGCCGCCAGCTCGATCGAGCATCCGGGCGCGGGGTTGGAGGCGAGGAAGTCCTCGGTCCGGGTGAAGGCGAGCCGCACCGGCCGGCCGAGCCTGGCCGCGGCCGCCGCGGCCAGCGGCTCGGCGACCAGGATCTTGGCGCCGAACGCGCCGCCGAGCGGCGCCGCGATCACCCGCACCGACGGCACCGGCCGGCCGAGCATCAGGGCGATCTGCTCACGGGTGTACAGCGACCCCTGGGTACTCGCCTCGACGACCAGCTCGCCGTCGGGCTCGACCCACGCGGTGGCCGTCTGCGGCTCAAGGTAGGCCTGGTACACCCACGAGGTGCGGAACTCGCGCCTGACCACCAGGTCGGCGCCGGCCAGCGCCTTGTCCACGTCCCCGCCGCTGAAGGCGGTCCGGCCCGCGAGGTTGGGCGAGGTCACCCCGGCCCCCGTGTCGGCCGCCGCGCCGACGTTGGCGTGCAGCGACCGGACATCGGTGTCCTGATCCGGCTCGCTGCCGCGCAGCCGGGCCGGCGGCGAGTCCGGCCGCAGGGCCGTGGCCGGGTCCAGGACGGCGGGAAGCTCGTCGAGCAGGACGGTGACGGCCTCGGCGCCGTCCTCCGCGGCCGCCTCGGTCTCGGCCACGACCAGCGCGACCGGCTGGCCGGCGAAGACGACCTCTTCCCTGGCCAGCGGCTCGAACATGCGCATCGCCGACACAGGCGTGATGGCCAGGTCGGCCGCGGTCAGCACGGCGACCACGCCGGGCACGGCTAGCGCCGCCGACGACTCGATCCCGGTGATGAGCCCGTGCGCGTGCGCGGCGAGCACCAGCCGGGCGTGCAGCAGGCCGGGTCTCGGCTCGTCGGCCGCGAACCTGGTGGCCCCGCGGATCTTGGCGGCGGAATCAGCCCGGGGCCTGGACACGCCGACCACGCCCGCCGCCGGGACGGCCCCGTCCTCCGCCGGGGCGCCCGCGCCTGCCGCGGACGGCGCCTGAGCCTGGGTCATGGCGAGTCCTCCTGCCCGGCCGCGCGCAGCACGGCGCGCCGGACCGCGCGGGCGGTGACCAGCCGGGTGATCGCGGTCAGGTAGCCCGGGCCGGCCGGGCCGGCTTGCGGCATGCTCACCCCGCCGGCGGCCGGCCGCACCCGCGCGCACAGCTCATCCCAGCCCGCGGCCAGGCTCCAGCCCAGCACTCCCGCCTCGGCGGCACCGGGCCGGTACCCGCGCGCCGCCGCGCCGGTGATCCCGATCCTGCACGCGGTGATACGGGCCTGCTCGTCGAGGCTGACCAGCGCGGCCGCGCCGGCCACCGGGTACCCGGAGGCGGCGTTCTCGACCGACTGGTAGGCGCTGCCGGTACCGGCCGGCTGGGCCGGCAGGCAGATCGCGGTGACCACGTCCTGGCCGCCCAGGCTGGTCTCGAACGGCGAGCTGACGAATCCCTCGTAGCTCTCGGTGCGCTCCGCGCCCGGCGAGCTGATGACGAGCCGGGCGTCCAGGGCCAGCGCTGCCGCCGGAATGTCGGCCGCCGGGTCCGCGTGGCACAGCCCGCCGCCGATCGTGCCGCGGTTGCGGACCTGCAGGTCGCCGGTCGCGGCCGCGCCGTCGCGCAGCGCGCCGAAGCACCCGGCCAGGTCCGGGGCGGCCGCGACGTCCCGCCATGTGGTGCCGGCGCCGACCCGGGCGCCGCCGTCGGCGGTCACCGTGATACCGGCCGGGACGACCTGGCTCACGTCGACCAGCACCGAGGGCCGGGCCAGCCGGAGCTTCATCAGCGGGATGAGGCTGTGCCCCCCGGCCAGGATCTTCGCGTCCTCGTCGGCCAGCGCGGCGAAGGTCTCGGTCATGGTCCGCGGCCGCAGGTAGCCCACGGGCGCCGGGATCACGGCCGGTCCTCCTGCGCCGTCGCCGCATCCGCGTCGTGGCCGGCCGCGGCCAGCACGGCGAGCACGATCGGCTGGTAGCCGGTGCACCGGCAGATGTTGCCCTTCAGTCCCTCGCGGACCTGCGCCTCGCCGGTGGCGAGCCCGGCGGCCAGCAGGGCCATCCCGGTCATGATCATGCCCGGGGTGCAGAACCCGCACTGGACCGCGTGCCGGTCACGGAACTCGCGCTGCAGGGTGCTGAGGCCGGCTGGGCCGCTCAGCCCTTCGATGGTGGTGACCTCGGCGCCGTCGGCGGCAGCGGCCAGCACCGTGCAGGATTTCACCGCCTGGCCGTCGAGCAGCACGGTGCACGCGCCGCACTGGCTGGTATCACAGCCGATCTTCGTCCCGGTGAGCGCCCAGTTGTCCCTGATGGCACTCACCAGCAGCGTCCTCGGCTCCACCGTGGCGGACCGGCGGCTGCCGTTCAGGACGACCGACACCTCGAGGTCACGCTGCCCGGGGCGCCCGGCGTCCTCGCTTGCCACCCGGCCCCCTTCCGCCAGCCTCTTCCCGTAATGGCCAACAAGTCGACAGTATACATTCTGACGATGAAGGGAGCGATGGCACGGTGGATGTGATTCTGCGCGGCGGCCTGGTCATCGACGGCACCGGCTCGCCCGGCCGCCCGGTGGACGTCGGGGTCGAGTCAGGCAAGGTCGTGGCGCTGGGCGACCTGGCGGGCAGGCCGGCAACGGAGACGGTCGACTGTGCCGGGCGGGTCGTCAGCCCTGGCTTCATCGACATCCACCAGCACGGCGACGTGACGCCGCTGATCGACCCGCGGTGCACCAGCGCGGCCGAGCAGGGGGTCACCACCGCGGTGATCGGCAACTGCGGTCACGGCGTGGCGCCACGCACCGACCCCGAGCTGGCGCCGGCCGCGATCATCGGCTACCGCCGCGACTGGGGCCTGTCCATGGACTGGTCCAGCTACCAGGACTACCTGGACCAGCTGGATCGCAGCGGCCTGGGGGTGAACATCGCCATGCTGGTGCCGCATGGCGCGGTCCGGCTGGCCGCGATGGGGCTGGCCGGCAGGCCCGCGGGCGAGGACGAGCTGAGGGCGATGGAAGGCCTGGTCGCTGAGGCGATGGCGGCCGGGGCGCTGGGGCTGTCGTCGGGCCTGGAGTACGCGCCGGGCCGGGCGGCCGGCCAGGCCGAGCTGACCAGGCTGGCCCGCGTGGTGGGCACCGGCGGCGTGTACGCCTCGCACATCCGCAACCGGGCCGGGCAGTTCGCCGCCGCGGTGTCCGAGGCGCTCGCGATCGGCGCCGCGGGCGGCTGCGCGGTCGTGCTGTCCCACCTCGCCGCCAGGCCCTACGCGCCGGCCGGCGCGGCCGGCCAGGTCAGCGCCCTGATCACCGGGGCGCGCGAACGTGGCATGCGGGTGGTCACCGACACCTTCCCGGACGAGTTCGGGCCGAGCCCGCTCGCCTCGGTCCTGCCCGGCTGGATGGTGGCCGGGCGGCCCGGCGAGGTAACGGCGCGGCTGCGCCAGCCCGAGGTCGCCGCGCAGGCCGTCGCGTCGTTCGAGTCGGGCGAGAACTTCCTGGTCCGGGCCGAGGGAGCGGACAGCTTCATGCTCACCTCGTCGGCCGCGCACCCGCAGGCCCGCGGGCACACCATCGGCGAGCTGGCCGGGCAGTGGGGAGTGCACCCGGCGCAGGCGGTCTGCCGGCTGCTGGCGGACGAGGGTGACGACTACTACTCGGTGATCATCCAGCACCGCTACGCCAGCGGCGCCGAGCTGGACCGCCTCTACCGCGACCCGGACTGCGCGTTCGAGAGCGACGGCGTGCTGACCAGCCAGGACGGTCCCGTCGCGGACGTCGTGATGAACCGGTCCACCTTCGGCTACACCGCCAGGGTGCTCGGCGAGCTGGTCCGCGAGCGGCGGCTGCTCAGCCTGCCGGAGGCGGTGCGGCGGATGACCTCGCTCCCGGCCCAGGCGGTCGGCCTGCGCCAGCGCGGCCAGATCCGGCTGGGCTGGCCCGCGGACCTGGTCGTGTTCGACCCGGGCACGGTCACCGACAACTCCACCGACCGGGCCCCGGCCAGGGCGCCGTCCGGGATCGGCCCGGTGCTGGTGAACGGGATGCTGACCGGCCCGGCAGCGGCCGGGCCCGGGCTGGCGGACGGCCGGCCGGGACCGTCCAGGCCCGGCCCGGGCCGGGTGCTCAGCCCGGCCGGCTAGGCGCCGGCCTTGTCAGCCGGCTTCGCGCTCGGGCTCGCGTCCGCGATCACCTGGGGGGCTGGCTTCGTATCAGGGCGCGCTGGTCGCGCGGCAGTTCGGCGGCTGGATATCCAATCTCGGCACGCAGCTGGTCGGCCTCGCGGTGACCATACCGGTCGTCGCGGTGACCGGGCTGAAGGGCATTTCCGCGGGCGAGCTGGCGCTGCTGGCGGCGGCCAGCCCGGGCATCGCGGCGGCCAATGTGGCGACCTACCACCTGGTCACGCTGGGCCCGGTGAGCATCATCTTCCCGATCCTGGCCAGCAGCAACGCGGTGGTGACCGTGCTGGCCCTGATCGTGGTGCACGAGCAGGCCGACGCGGCCCAGCTGGCGGGCATGGCGCTGGTCATCGCCGGGGTCGGCGGGACGGTATACCGCTCGTCCGGGGCGGCCGAGCCGGTCCGCGAGGTGCTGCGCGGCCGCGGGCCCGGCCGCAGCCGGGCTGGCCTGGTGCCCAGCCGGCCCTCGTCCGGCGTGCTGCTGTGACGGCCGCCGTCATGCTCGGGTCCGGCGGGCTGCTCTTCGTGATCACCCGGCTGATCAGTTCCATCGGGTGGCCGGCCACGATCGCGGGCAGCCGCGCGATCCAGTCGGCGGTGCTGGTGGTCCCGCTGCTGGCCGGCGTGATGCCGGCCAGCCACCTGCGCGGGCACGCGGCGCGGTGGTGGGCGCTGCTCGGCCTGGTCGGTATCTCCTACATCCTGTACGGGGCGGGCAACGCGACCGGCGCGACCGCGATCGTGTCCGCCACCACGTCGGCGTACGCGGTCGTGCCCGTGCTGCTGAGCACCGGGCTGCTGCGCGAGCGCCCGCAGCGGCATCAGCTGGCCGGGATAGCGACCGTGCTGGCCGGGCTGGTCCTGCTCGCGCTGTGAGCGGCCCGGATGCCAGGCCGCGGCCGGCTCAGGCGCTGATGCGCAGCTGCGAGCCGGTGTCGAAGAGGTGCACCCGGTCTGGCCGGACCCGTACCGTCACCCGCTCGCCGATGGCGGGCCGCACGTCCGGGGCCACCCGCGCCACCAGCCGCGAGGTAGCGGCGGCCAGCTCGACGAAGGTGTCCGAGCCGATCGGCTCCAGCAGCTCGACGGTCGCCTCGAAGCTGGTGCCCGGCTCGGCTTCGCCGGCCCCCACCAGGGTGACGTCCTCGGCCCGCAGCCCGGCGGTCACCCGCCCAGGCGGGTCGCCAGGAACGCTGCGCGGCGGCAGTTCGATCCGGACGCCGGGGGCGGTGAAGACCGGGCCGTCGCCGGCTTCCAGCATGCCCTCGATCAGGCTCATCTTCGGCTTCCCGACGAAGCTGGCCACGTACATGTCCCTGGGCCGGCGGTAGATGTCGTCGGTGGTGCCGAACTGCACCAGCTCGCCGGCCCGCATGACCGCGAGCAGGTCGGACAGGGTGAGCGCTTCCTCCTGATCGTGGGTCACGAAGATCGAGGTGGTCTCCAGCCGCAGGTGCAGGTGCTTGACCTCGGTGCGCATCCGCGTCCGCAGGCCGGCGTCGAGGTTGGAGAACGGCTCGTCGAGCAGGAACGCCAGCGGCTCCTTGACCAGGGCGCGGCCCAGGGCAACCCGCTGCTGCTGCCCGCCGGACATCTCCCCTGGCTTGCGGCCGAGCAGGTGCCCGATGTCCAGCATCTCCGCCACCGCGGCGACCCGGCTGCGTATCTCGTCCCGCGGCCGGTGCTGGAGCTTGAGCCCGAAGCCGATGTTCTCCGCCGCCGTCATGTGCGGGTAGAGGGCGAAGTTCTGGAAGACCATCGCCATCCGCCGCTCGTTGGGCGGCATCTTGGTGATCTCCCTGTCGCCCAGGTAGACCTGGCCGGCGGTGGGCTTGTCGAGGCCGGCGATGAGGCTCAGCGTGGTCGACTTGCCACAGCCGGAGGGGCCGAGCAGCGTGACGAAGGCCCCGGCCGGGATGTCGAGGGTCAGGTCGCTGAGCGCCTGCACCTGCCCGTACCGCCGGGACAGGTGCTTGACCCGCAGCGCCCGCGCGTCGACCGGGGCGGCAGCCGCCGCCTCCGGCTGGGTCGTCTGGCTCGCCGCCGTAGTCATCTTTCTTCCATTCGACGCTGGCATTGCCGGCAATCTGTCAACCGCCTTCGCCCCCGGACACGGAACGCCTGCTCGCGAATCATGTCGACAATATACTATCGCCTTGATGTCCAACCAAGGGCCGCGCGGGCCACAACTGCTGCGGCCGCTGGCAATCCGCGACTTCCGGCTGCTCTGGGCCGGCCAGGTCGTGTCGCTGATCGGTGACGGCCTGTTCACCGTCGCGCTGGCCTGGCAGTCGATCGAGCTATCCCCGAGGCCCGCCACCTTGTCGGTGGTCCTGGTCGCGCGCAGCGTCCCGCAGCTGACGCTCGCGCTGCTCGGCGGGGCGCTGAGCGACCGGCTGCCGCGCCGTGCGCTGATGCTGGTCTCGGACCTGGTCCGCGGCGCGGCGGTCGCGGCGATCGCCGCGCTGGCCGGCCTCGGCGTGATCAGCGTCTGGCAGCTGGTCTGCCTCGCGGCGGTCTTCGGCGCGGCCGACGCCCTGTTCCAGCCCGCCTACGCCTCGATCATCCCCGACATCCTGCCCGGTGACCTGCTGCTTGAGGGCAACGCGCTGAATACCTCGGCCCGGCTGCTCGCGCTGCAGATGGCCGGCCCGCTGCTCGGCGGCGTGGCGATCGCCGCGATCGGGGTCGGCGGCGCGTTCTGGGCCGACGCGGGGAGCTTCGCGTTCAGCGTCGGGTGCCTGGTGGCGATGCGGACCAGGCGCACCATCCCGGCCCCGGCCCGCGGCATCGCCGCCGACATCGGCGACGGCCTCCGGCTGGCCTACCGGATCCGCTGGCTGTGGACGTCGCTGATCGTCAGCGCCGGCGTCAACCTGTTCGTCCTCGGCCCGCTGACCGTGATCATCCCGGTACTGCTCAGGGAGCGATTGCACGCCGGGGCGGGCACGTTCGGCCTGGTGCCGGCGGCGTTCGGGCTCGGCGGGGCGGCGGCCGCGGTGATCGTGGCCCAGGCGAGCTGGCTGCCGCGCCGGGCCAGCGCGATGTACCTGGGCTGGGGCGGATCGGGGATCGCGTTCGCGGCCATCGGGCTGGTGCCCCGGCTGTGGCCGATCGTGGCCCTCATCGCGCTGGCCGGGTTCGGGCTGGCCATCGGCAACCTGCTGTGGATCACGATGGTCCAGCACGCGGTGCCGAACGCGAGCCTGGGGAAGATCGCCTCGCTGGACTGGCTGATCGGCGGCAGCGCCATCCCGCTGTCGATCGCCGCCTCGGCACCGCTGTCGGAGAGCCTCGGCGCGCCCGCGACGATCATGCTGGCCGGACTGCTGACCGCGGCCTGCGCGGTCGTCCCGGCCCGGGTGCCCGGCGCGCTCGACGGCGCGCTCCCGGCACCAGGCCAGCCGCCGGGTCAGCCGCAGCCAGGCCAGCCAGTGCCAGGCCAGCCGGGCTAGAGGCCAGCCCGGCCAGGAACCAGCCCGGGCAGGAACCAACCCGGGCAGGAACCAACCCGGGCAGGAACCAGCCCGGCCAGGAGCCAGACCGGCCAGGAACCAGCGGGGCCAGGAACCAACCCGGCTAAGAGCCGGCGGCACCTGGTGACGTGCAGCTGCCGTGCGGGCCGGGCGGACTCCGGCCGGCCCGCCCGCCGGGTAGCCGGTCGGCCGCGGGCAGGCGGTTCCTACCCCTGCTCGTACACTGTTCCGTCGTCGTCCACAAGACGAGCCCCGAGCGCCCATGCGATCGGCTGCATGCTCGCGATGTCACCCGCACGGTCCTTGCCGACGCCCGCGATGACGATCTGCCCGCTGACCCAGGTGAGATACATCCGGCTGCCGTCGCCGCGCTCGGATGCGAACGCGTGGACCTGCCCGGGCGGCACGAACCGGGCCAGGTCAGGATCCCTCGCGATCAGGTCGGGCCTGCTCACAATCCATTCCCGGCTCGCCAGCAGCTGCCGCTGCGTGACCGCCAGCCGCCTGGCGGCCCTTCTGCCGGGCCCGGCGCCGCCCTCCGGCTCGCGCGGGAAATAGGCGGTCAGGTCATCGCGGTGCTGCGTGAATTGCAGCCACTCGCTGAGCGGAATCGGCGCGGAGGACGCCTCGCTCCAGTGCTCGGCCCTGGTGATATGCAAACCGCGCTCATGCCGGCTGAAAGCCATTCGCGCCCGCCACATCCGGGGCAGCGCCCAGAGGAAGACGAACGCGGGCACGCACCACAGCACGCAGCACAGGGCGAATACCGCGGCCTCGAAGCTGGTGCTGACTTTCCCGGCAGAACCCGCTGGCGGGGCTATCTGCTGCCGCGTCACGGCGAAGCCGGCGATGAGCATCACGCCGACCACCATCAGCCAGGCATACACACCCTGCCGGCAGCCGCTGATACTGACGCTCGCCAGCGCGATCCCCAGCGCCGCGCCGCCGAGCACCGCCGTGGCCCTGGCGCCGTGGATATCACTCCAGGAGCCCGCCAGCCCGGCCGCGTACGCGTAGCCGATGGCCAGGCACATCGCCGACATTGGCACTAGCAACAGCACGGGGTAACGGCTGGCGAATCGCGCACCTCGCGGCTCCCCCCGACGGCGCTTGACCACAGGCAGACTGTATATTCCCCCCGTCTCGCGGGGCCGTCGCAGGTCGCCGGGACAGCCGTAGGTCGCGGGGCAGCCGCAGGTCGCGGGGCAGCCGCAGGTCGCCGGGGCAGCCGCAGGTCGCCGGGGCAGCCGTAGGTCGCGGGGCAGCCGCAGGTCGCCGGGGCAGCCGCAGGTCGCCGGGGCAGCCGCAGGTCACGGGGCAGCCGCAGGTCACGGGGCAGCCGCAGGTCACGGGGCAGCGTGCTGGTCGCCGCGGCGCCGCACCCAGGCCGGCGCAGGCGCCGCTGGCGACCGCCTCGCTTCCTGACCGCACGCCGCAAGGCGTGCCGCTGCCCTTGCTAAGCGGCCGGGGCGGACCGCGCCCAGGACTCGGGGACGATGACGGAGAACCGGCCGAACCAGTACTCGCGGACCGGCGTCCCGTACATGTCGGTGAAGGCCGTGTGCCCGGGCGGGTCGGCGCGGATCCGCTCGAACCCGTCGGCGACCTCGCGCACCAGCCCGGCAGGCGCGGCCGGGCGCAGCATGTGGCTGGGGTGGATCACGCTGGCCCGCGGCACGATGTCGGTGGCGAGCCTGCGCAGCGAGCGGCCGAAGCGGTCCGGGTCGGCGCCGGGAAGGTTGGCCGCGTGCGGGCCGGTGGCCAGGGTGTCGCCGGCGAACAGCCGCCCGGCCGCCGGGTCGAACAGGCAGATCGAGTCACCGGTATGCCCGGGCGTGTGCAGCACGTCGAGCACCCGGCCGCCGAGATCGAGCCGGTCGCCGTCGGCGAGCAGCTGGGAGGGCACGGTCGGCGGGATCGACCACCGGGCCGGGTCGAAGCCGGGCGGCAGCGGGCGCGGCCGGTACTGCGGCTCCAGCAGCCGGAAATAGGCGTCGTCGATCTCGCGGTAGACCTTGAACTTGTCCAGCATCTCGGCGACCGAGCCGGCGAACGCGGTCAGCTCGCCGGACGGCACCGGCTCGGCGAAGGCGGCCAGCCCTGACTCGTGGATCGCGATCTGGCTGAACGGCGCGTTGCCGCCGCGGTGGTCCCAGTGACTGTGTGAGTTCACGACCAGCAGGTCGCGGTCGGTCAGCCGCTGCGCGACCTCCCTGATACTGGCGATCCCCATCCCGGTGTCGAACAGCACCGCGCGCCTGGTCCCGATGATGAGGTAGGAGTTGACGTGCGGCGGCTCGGCGATGACGTGCACGTCGTCGCCGAGCGGCTCGGTCGTGAACCAGCCGTGATCGGTCACTGCCTGCTCCTTGTCCGGAGGATCCTCGCCTGGCGGATCCGGCCGGGCCGCGGCCCGCCGGTCACGGCGGCTCAGCCGGCGGCGGGACCGGGCCGACCTGCTGGCCGGCCCGCAGCACCAGCCGGGTGCGCCGCAGCGCGGTGATGTCGGACAGCGGGTCGCCCTCGACGATCAGCACGTCCGCGGCTCGGCCCGGCGCCAGCGTCCCGGTGCTGGCTTCCAGCCGCAGGTGCGCGGCCGCGCTGGTGGTCGCGGCCCCGATCGCCGCCGCTGGGTTCATCCCGACGCTGACGTACGCTTCGAGCTCGGTGAACAGCTCATCGCCGAAATCGGTGTGGGCGATGCCGGCGTCGGTCCCCGCGACCAGGGTCACCCCGGATCGCAGCAGCGCGCCCGCGTTGCGGGTCCTGGTGTCCGAGCCGGTGGCCCTGTTCGGCAGCGCGGCGGTCCAGGCCCCGCCGGTGCGCTCGTAGCGGCGGCCAGCGGCGGCGGTGGGAATGACCCGCATCCCCGCGGCGGCGATCCCGGCCGCGAGCGCTGCGTCGAATTCCCAGTCCCCGCCGGCGCCCAGCATGGTGGCGTGCTCGACCGCGTCGAGGCCGGCCGCCAGCGCGGCCCTGATCCCGGCCGTGCCGTGCGCGTGCGCGGTGACCGGGCGGCCGAGCAGGCGGGCCTCGCGCGCCGCGGCGGCCAGCACCGGCACCGGGTACGAGGCCGCCAGCGGGTCGGTCCCGGCCGTCATCGCACCGCCGGTAGCGATGATCTTGATGATCGCGGCGCCGCGCTCGACCCGGTCGCGCACCGCGGCGGCGACCCCGGCCGCGCCGTCGGCCTCGCCGCCGAAGAAACAGGTGTGCCCGCGGCTCGGGGTGATCGGGGCCCCGGCGGCCAGCACCCGGGCGAACGGCGGGCCGGCGGCGGCCCGGCGGGCGATCTCGAAGCCGGCCTGCCCGCGCGCGCCGAGGTCGGCCACGGTCGTGATGCCGGCCGCGGCCATCCGGCGGGCATTGGCCAGGCCCCGCTCCACTAGCTGCTCATCGGTCTCCGACTCCAGCACGGCCAGGCAGTCCGGGCCGGCGCTGAGGGTCAGGTGCACATGGCTGTCGATCAGCCCGGGCAGCGCCGTGCAGCCGGGGAACGCCAGCTCGGCCGCGCCGGGCGGGCGGGGCACCGCGGGCTCAGGTCCCGCGGCCAGGATCTGGCCGTCGCCGGCCAGCAGCGCGCCGCCGCGGACCGGCGGCAGCCGCGGGTCGGTAACGAGCTGGCCGACGCTCAGGCGCAGGCCGGGTCCGGATGCCACGTGCCGCAATGATAATCACGAAGTTGCATATTGTCGACATCTGCTTGACCGCTGTCCTGGATTATGGAACTGTGTAATAACTTGTCGGCGATCGTATGTATGTTGTCGACATCTTCGGCAGTGCGAGCCGAGGGGGGCATCATGAGCCTGCCGGCCATACCGAACGCGATCACCAGGCGGGACCTGCTCCGGGCAGGAGCGGGCGCGTCCATCCTGTCCCCGCTGCTCGCGGCCTGCGGCGCCAGCGGCAGCGCTCCCGCCGTCAGGCCCTCGGGCCGGGAGGACTTCTCCGGCGTCTCGCTGACCGCCGTCTTCACCCCGGGGACCGACCCGGCGCGGCATGGCATCAAGGCGGCCCTGAACGCCTGGTCGGCCAGGACCCACGGCAAGGTCAACACGATCTCGCTGACGTTCGCCGACATCCCGGTCAAGTACGCGGGCTACCTGGCCTCCGCCGACGACTCGGTCGATGTGCTGTACGCCTGGCAGGGGCTGGTCGGCCAGTTCGCCGACCGGCTGTACGCCGACCTGACCCACCGCGTCAGCGCGGCGGATTTCAGTCCCGCCACGATCAGGGCAATGACCGTGAACGGCAAGCTCTACGCGGTCCCGATTCACAGCGAGACCGCGTTCTTCATCTACAACAAGGACTACTTCAGCGCGGCCGGGCTCGACCCGGACCACCCGCCCGCGACCTGGCAGGAACTGTTCGACGCGGCGCCCCGGCTGCGCAAGGGCAACCGGTCGGCCAACGCCACGGCCCTGTTCGGCCCGGGCGAGAACCTGGCCTGGTTCCTGGCCTTCCTCAACAGCACGCCGACCCACCTGCTCAGCCCGGACCTGCGCCACGCCACCTTCGGCAACCACGACGGCCTCGCCGCGTTCCAGGCCATCGACGACGGCCTGTCCTCGGGCTTCTTCGACCACGCGGCGCTGACCACGGCCGGCACCGAGTTCGACACCATCAAGCTGTTCTCCGCCGGGACGACCGCGTCCATGTGCAACTTCGCCCAGCTGTGGGCCGTCGCCACCGACCCGAAGCAGTCCAAGGTCTCCGGCTCGGTGGGCGCGAGCATCATGCCGGGTATCTACCCGGGCGCCAGCGGCAGCATCAACGGCTACGAAGGGTTCGGGGTGAGCAAGTTCAGCCGGCAGCAGGACGCCGCGCTGAGCCTGGTCAACGAGCTGACCTCGGCCCGGTTCGAGAAGGTCGCCAACCTGAGCGACAAGTTCCCGCCCAGCCGCCTGTCGGTGCTGAACGACCCGCAGGTGCGCTCGTCCTACCCGATCGCCACGCTGCTGGAGAAGCAGGGCCGGTACAACACCTCACGCTACGGCGCGCCCTACTACGACCGGATGGAGCAGCTGTTCTCCAAGGTGCTGGCCAGCATGTGGAAGGGCAAGATCACGCCGATGCAGGCACTGGACCAGTCCAGCACCCAGCTGCAGCAGATCATCGACTCCTTCTACCACTCGTGACCGGAATGCGGGGCCTGCGCGGGCGCGCGTTCATCGTCACCGGCGGCGCGACCGGGATCGGCCGGGCGATATCGCAGCGGCTGGTCAGCGAGGGCGCCGGCGTGGCCATCGCGCAGCTCGGCGCGGCCGGCCAGGAGCCGGTACCCGGCGCCTGGATGGCCGAGGCCGACGTCCGCGACCAGGACCGGGTGGCGGGCTTCGTCACCGAGACGGTCAGCCGGTTCGGGCGGCTGGACGGGCTGGTGAACAACGCCGCCCAGCTGGGGCCGCTCGCGCCGATCCTGGAGCACCCGCCGCAGCTATACCGGACGATGCTGGCGACCAACCTGGAGGGGCCGTTCCTGTTCCTCACCGAGGTGGCCCGCGTGATGGCCGAGGCGGGCACGGCCGGCGCGATCGTCAACATCACCTCCATCGCCGGGATGACAGCCGAGGAGTTCGCAGCCGGGTACATGGCCGCGAAGTTCGGCCTGGTCGGCCTCACCAGGTCGGCCGCCATGGAACTGGGCGAGCACAAGATCCGGGTGAACGCGGTCGCGCCGGGCCCGGTGATGACGCCGGGGGCGCTGGCCATCAGCCCGCTCGGCGGCGCGCCGCTCACCCCCAAGTACGCGCGGCGGGCGCCGCTGGCCCCCGAGGTCGACCCGGAGGACGTCGCGGCGGCGGTCGCGTTCCTGCTATCCGACGACGCCAGGGCCATCACCGGGACGGTGCTCCCGGTCGACGCCGGGTACCTCGCCTGACCGGCGGCCAGCGCGGCAGCGCCACGGGGATCGACGAGCGGAGGTGGCCGGGTTGGACGCCAGCCTTGCCCGCGGTTACGCCGAACGCGGGTACGCGGCCGTGCCCGGCTTCCTTCCCCCCGGCCTGCTGCGCGACCTGCGCGCGGTGACGGACACGCTGCTGGAGCGGGCCACGGGCCTGACCGAGAGCGACAGCCGGTTCGACCTCGAGCCCGGTCACAGCGCGCGGACGCCGATGGTGCGCCGGATCAACGACCCGGTCACCGCTCATCCGCTGTTCGCCGAGGTGATGCGGTCCAGCCCGCTGCTGGACCTGGTGGGCGGGCTGATCGGCCCCGGCATCAGGTTCCAGGGCAACAAGCTCAACACGAAGAGCGGGGACGGCGGGAGCGCCGTCGAGTGGCATCAGGACTTCGCGTTCTACCCGCACACCAACGACGACCTGCTCGCCGTCGGCATCGCCCTGGACGATTCGGTCCTCGCCACCGGCTGCCTGCTGGCCATCCCCGGGTCACATCGCGGCCCGGTCCTTGACCACCACCACGACGGCGTCTTCGCCGGCGCGATCAGCCCGGCCCGCTCCGGCATCGACCTGGCCGCGGCCGTCCCGCTGGAGGTGCCCGCCGGCGGGATCTCGGTGCACCACGTCAAGCTGGTGCACGGCTCGGCGCCGAACCGGTCCGGCCGCCAGCGCCGGCTGCTGCTGTTCCAGTACGCGGCGGCGGACGCCTGGCCGCTGCTGCCGCTGGCCGGGCTGGACGCGTTCAACGCGGCGATGGTGCGCGGCAAGCCCGCCGCCCGGTTCCGGATGACCGCCGATACGGTCCGCATCCCGCTGCCCGAGCCCGCCTCGGTCCGGTCCATCTTCGAGATCCAGGAGTCGGCCCGCGAGCGGCCGCTGGCCGGGAGCTAGCTCCCGCCCCCGGCCGGCCGCACCGCGGTCACCTCGACCTCGATCCGCAGCTGCGGCCACACCAGCCCGGGCAGCACCCCGAGCATGGACGCGGGCTCGTGCTCGATGAAGTCCTTGCGCACCGCCACGTAGGCCGGGATGTCGTCCGCGCTGGTCAGCCACTGCCGGACGCTGACGATGTCGGCCAGCCCGGCGCCGGCCTCGGCCAGGGCCGCCGCCACGTTCCGCCAGGCCTGCGCCGCCTCCTCGGCGAAGTCCGCGGGCTGGCTGCCGTCCGCGCGCAGCCCCGGCGTGCCGGAGACGAAGATCTGGTCGCAGCCCGCTGGCACCACGACCGCGTCAGCGTAGCGGCCGATGCGGTGCGCGATGCCAGTGTCGATGGGCGCGGGGCGCTGCTGCTCAGTCACGTCTGTCAGGCTAACCCGCCGGCCGCTGAGCCAAGGCTCCCGCTGGCCGGGCCGGGACGACGATCCATTGGGGCGAGCAATTCAGGTAATGGACGCTAGGCCACATGTGATTATAAACCGGATAATATGACGCTTTCTACAAGCCATTTAGGAAAGCCTTATACGGCATGATTCGGCAGCCAGCCTGCCCGTTATAGTGCTGGCGGGGAGCCGGAAGGAGAGAATCAATGTCCGATGACCTCCGGGCGACCCGCTCTGCCCGGATCCGCCGCAGGCCCGGGCGGGGCCCCCTGGCGGCCCTGGCGGTCGCCGGCCTGGTGGCCGCGGCCGCCACCGCGACGCTGGCGGCGCCACGGCAAGCCCAGGCGACCACCGGCAACACCTACGTCGCGTTAGGCGATTCCTACAGCTCAGGCGAGGGCGCACCGCCGCTGACCGCCAGCTGCGACCAGTCTCCCCAGTCCTGGGTGGCGCAGTTCGCCTCCGGGTTCCTCGGCCAGGACGTTCCCTGGACCAACGACGCCTGCTCCGGCGCGACCTCAGCGGACGTCGTCAGCCAGGGCCAGCTCAATGCGCTCGGCCCGGATACCCGGGTGGTCACCATCACCGCCGGCGGCAATGACCTGGATTTCGGCCCGGCGGTGGAGAGCTGCGTCACCGGCAGTGGCTGCCTGGGACTGACGCCGAACGGGAACGAGTTCGACATCGTCGGGGAAAACCTGCACAACCTTTACCAGCAGATCGTCGCGAGAGCACCGAACGCCACCCTGCTGGTGGTCTCCTATCCCGACATCTGGCCGCCGGGCAACCAGACCTGCCTCAACACCGGCCTGATGAGTTCTGACGACATCCTGCACCTGCATCAGGACGTCGCCAGCCTCAACCAGGCGATCCAGGACGCGACCGCCGGGGTGCCCAGGACCATCTTCGTGGACTCCAATGCCGGCTCCCCGTTCGCCGGTCACGACGTGTGCGCGAACATGGGGTTCCGGGCGTTCAACGGCGTCATCGACGCTGCCATCCAGGGTCACGCCGCGTCCGCGTTCCACCCCGACAGCTACGGCTACGCGTTGATGGCGGTCGGGGTGGCCCAGTCGGCCATCCACTACGGCATCATCGGCGACTGCGGGCTCAATCCCTGCGGTTCCGGCGGCGGCGGGGGCGGGGGCGGCGGTGGCAGCGGCGGTCCCAGCCCGGGCCCCGGCCCGCCGCCAGGCCCGGGACCGGGGCCAGGTCCTGAGCCGAGCCCGTCAGTCAGCAGCACCATCATCTACGGCCCGCCCGGCGGCTGAGCAGCGGCGGCGCCGGACAGCACCGGCCGCGCCAGGCCGCCCGGCCCATCACCGGGCGGCCTGGCGGGCGATAGCGTTCTGGCTGCTCCCGGCGATGACCGGAGCGCGGCGCCGCCGCCCAGGCCGGCTACCTGGCGGCGGAATCCTGGTCCGGTGCCCCGGCGTCCTGGCCGGCCGACACGCCGGTGACCGCGCCGACGAAGCCGGCCGGCTCGCCGTCGGAGTCCCGCAGCGGGATCGCCAGCGCGTCGGCCTGGATCTCGCTGCCGTCGACGGTCACCAGCCGGCAGCTGGTCCGCAGCTCGGTCCCCCGCGCGGCGGCGACCGCCCACTCCCGCTCGATCCTGGTCGCGTCGTCGGGGTGCAGGGCTGACGCCCAGCCCGCCCCGATCGCCTCCTGCGCGGTCATCCCGGTCAGCTCGCTCCAGCGGTCGTTGGCGAACGCGCACAGTCCCTCGGCGTCCATCTGCACGATGGCGACCGGCGCCGCCTTGGCCAGCGCCCGGAACCGCTCCTCGGTCCAGGCCAGCGCCGCGAGGGCCAGCTCCAGCTCGCTGATGTCGTGGATGAAGGTGCAGAAATGCACCACGCCGCCGACCGTGACCGGGACCAGCGCCAGCTCCACCCGCTGCTGCGAGCCGTCGGCGAGCAGCACCGGGCTGCGCATCCGGCTGGCCGCCACCTGACGGTCGCCGGCCATCAGGTAGCTCTGCATCCCGGCCCGGAAGTCGGCGCGCCGCGGCTCGGGCAGCAAGGTCTCGGCGATCTCCTGGCCGATCAGCTCGCTGTCCAGGTAACCAAGCAGTCGCTGAGCGGCCGGGTTCAGCGTCATGATCCGCCGGTCAGGACCGCACACGACGATCGCGTGCGGCGCGCTGTCGAACAGCGCCGAGGTCAGCGCGTCCCGCTCGGTGGCCGCCACCTGCCCGGCGGCCTGGCGCAGCTGCCCGGCCACGATGCCCGCGATCGCGCGGCTGGCCGCGTGCGCGTCCGGGGTCCACACCCCCTCCTCGCTGACCAGCGCGATCGTGCACAGCCGATGATCGTCAGCGGGCGGGGAGTAGGCCATCAGCACGCTGAGCTGCACATCCCCGTCGGGCTGGCCGGGCAGCGGCTGCGCCCAGCGCAGCGGCTCGCTGAACGAGCTGCCCGCCCTGGCGGTGCCGCGGTGCGCCACCGTGAGCTCGTTCAGCTCGGTGAGCAGCGCGGCGTCGGCGACCACCTCGGCCGGGTGCGCGGCGATCACCGTCAGCGGCTGGGCGACCTCCTGGCGCAGCGCCAGCACGCACCGGCAGTCCAGCGGCACGCCGAGCCGGGCGAGCACCTCCGGCAGCGCGCTGGCCACATCCGCGCCGTCGCGCAGCAGCTCACCAACGGCGAATTCGATAACGTCCCCGAGGAACACGGACGCCATGGACGCTTCCGCCCCAGGCCTGCCCCCGGACCCGGTCCACGACTGACTCATCCGCCGCGATCTCACCTGCCCTGTGACGTCGCAGGTGCGCTTTCCCGGTCCGTCCCCCGGCCGGCGCCCTTACCTGATCACTATTACCCTGGCCAGCCCGGCCGAATCCGCTAGCCGGACAGGGATCGCCCGGGCAGCCGGGCTACCGCTGGCGGGCGCGCTGCGCCGACAGCAGCGGGATGGCCGCGACCTTCTCCTCGGTCAGGTCTTCCCAGCAGATGCCGGGCGCTGGCCGCGGGCCGCGGCCGGGCCGGCAGTCGATCACCCGCTCGGGCGTGACGATGAAGTCCAACGGCACGTCGTGGCTGGTCAGCGGGATGGTCCCGGCCGGACGCAGCTGGAGTTCGTGCACGGTGGTGACGCAGATCGTGTCCGGCCCGATCAGGCCCGCCGCGGTGGCCAGCGCGTACTCCAGGTCGGCGAACCCGCCGCCCTTGCCCAGCCGGGCGCCGTCTTCGGCGGCCGCGACGCAGCCCATCACCACCAGGTCGACCGGGGACAGCCCGGCGAGGGTGACCCGCCGGGCCGAGCGGGACGCGCCGCTGATCGAGGCCGCCTTGCGCGGCGGGTCGCTGAGCCGGCCCGGTTCCAGGGCGAAGAACGGCTCGTCCCCGGCCAGCCGCGGAACCGCCATGTACACGGTCATGCCGTCTTCGAGCGCGCGCTGGCGGACCGGCAGCTGGGCGGAGTCCGGGTTGGCCTTCACCGTGCCAGCCGCCTGCCAGGACGGCAGGCCGCGAAGCCGCTGCGCGGCGGCCTCCGCGCCGGTGAAGTTCGGTATCCGGCCGGCCGCGCCAGGGAACCGGGCCACCCGGGCGGCGGTCATCGCCGACCACACCTCCTGCCGCAGCGCGGCCTTGGCGGCCAGCAGGCCGGCCGGCCCGCCGGCGTCGCGGTCGTGGCGTGGCGCGGCACGGGGCATGTCCCCATCCTGCCGCACGCGGCTTGCCCGGCAGCGCTACTGCCCGGCGGCGGCACTGCCCGGCGGCACTGCCCGGCGGCACTGCCCGGCGGCGGGTCAGGCCGGGCAGTAGCGGGCCGCGCCGATCACGAACGCCTCGTTGAAGTGCACCATCTCGGTCCGGGTGAACAGGCCGACCCGGACCCGCAGCGTCACCGCGTCCATGCCCGCCTGGTCCCCGCTCTGCAGGCAGTCCCTGGAAACCCAGGTGAGGCGGAGAATGCGGCTCTGCCCCGGCGGGATCGAGACGGGCGGCGGCGTGTACCTGAGCGCGTGCATCGCGTCGTGGGCCCGGTCAGGATCGGTGGTCGAGACCCCGGCCCGGATGACCGACAGGGCCGGGCCGTTCTCGTCGCCCGGCGCGATGCCGAGGATCGTCTGGGTCTGGCCGGAGACGTTGTACACCTGGATCGCGAGGCCCTGCCGCTGGCCGGGCCGTTCGGGCACCATTGTCTGCCCGGTGAAGTCGGCGGCTGATCGCACCTCGCGCGCGCCGTCCTGCGGGTACCACCACGCCGACACGCCGCTGGCGAACAGCGGGCCCGCGCTCTCCATCACGATGAGGTAGCTGGCCGGCCCGCCGACGACGATCGCCGCCGCGGCGATCAGCGCCCAGGCCCGCCAGCCGACCCGGGCCGGCCAGGGGCGCTTGCCCGCGGTGGCCACCGCCTCGGCGGCCAGGTCGCGCGGCGCGCCGAGCTGGCGCAGCACCTCTTCGACCTGCGCGTCGTCGCTGCCGCCGGGCACCGCCTCGGCCAGGTGGGCGGCGATCTGCTCCCTGAGCTCGCGCGCCCGCGCGCGCGGCAGTACTGAGAACGCGGCATCGGCCTCGCGCAGGTAACCGCGCACCAGCCGGTGGTCAGCTGCCGAACCGGTCATCGCCGCTTCCCTTCGCCCGGGCCCGCGCCAGGGCCGGCTCGCCGTCCTGATTGAGCACGCCGCTGACGGTCGCGGCGAACTGGGCCCACTCGCCCCGGAAGGCCGCCAGGCTCTGCCGCCCGGCCTCGGTGATCGTGTAGTACCGCCGTGCCCGCTCACCCTCCGCGGCCTGCCAGTGGCTGGACACCAGGCCCGCGTCGCGCAGCCGGTTCAGCAGCGGGTAGACAGTCCCGTCGCTGGTGAGCAGCCCGCCCGCGGCGGCGAGGTCGCGGACGAGCTCCAGCCCGAAACGCGGCCGGGCCGACAGCATGGCCAGAACGCACGGCCCCAGGACGCCCCGGCGCAGCTCGGTCAGGCCCGGCTCACCTGTCATGCCTGACATCATGTCTTGTCAGACAAGACTTGTCTACAGTCCGTCAGCCTGCCGCCGGCAACGGGGCGGGCCCGCCGCGGCGCGCCGCCGCGGACTTTTCCCCGCCAATAGTTACGATTCGTTCGCCGCTAGCTGCGGCGGAAGGCGAAACGGGAGGGCATTGGCGGTGCGCAGGACGATGACCGCAGCGGCGCCGGCCTGATGCTGGGCCATTCGCACGCGCTGTCGGGCGCCGCGGCCGGGCTGGGCGCCGCGGTCATCACGCACATGTCCGTGCCGCAGGCCGCCGCGCTGGCCGGCCTCACCGCGGGCATGGCCCTGCTCCCGGACCTGGACAAGTGCGGGTCGTCACCGGCCCGCTCGCTCGGTTTCGTGTCCGAGGCGATCGCGTGGACGATCGGCAGGCTCAGCGGCGGGCACCGGCACGCGACGCACTCGGTCCTCGGCGTCGCGCTGTTCACCGCGCTGGCCTGGGTGTCCTGCCACTTCCGCGCGGACTGGGCGGGGAAGGCCGGGCTGGCCCTGCTGCTGACGCTCAGCGTGGCCGCCGGGCTGGAGGCGTTGCGCCTGGTCCGCGGGCACGCCGCCGACCTCATCGGGATCGCCGTCGCGGCCGGGGAGGTCTGGTATGGCTACGGGCTGCGGCTGATCCCGCTGGCGGTGCTGCTCGGCTGCTCGGCCCACATCGCCGGGGACATGCTCACCGACTCGGGCTGCATGCTCGGCTTCCCCGCCTCCCGGTACCGGTTCCGGCTGCTGCCCGAACCGCTCGCGTTCACCACCGGCACCGTTCCCGAGTTGCTGATCGTCGACCCGATCCTGTCGTTCTCGGTGCTGGTCCTGGCCGCCTGGGTGACCGACCCGGCCTTCGTCCACGCCCAATGGCAGGCCCTGGCCGGCTAGACCCGGCGAACCCCGCGAGCGGCGGCACGTTGCATAACAAGCATGTTATAGTGGGTGGGGCTGATGTGGGTCGTTGCCTATCTGTCCGAAGCGGAGCTGGAGCGCGCCGCGCTGCCGAAGGCTGAGAGGGCTGCCCTGATTAATGCTGACGCGAAGCTCGGTGTTTATGGTCCGCAGCTCGGCCATCCTCATACCAGCGCTGTACGGGGCATACCGGCCCTGCGTGAGCTCAGGCCCAGGGCCGGGCGAAGCCCCTACCGTGCTTTATACCGGCAGGTCGGGGAGGTGTTCGTGGTAGCGGCCGTCGGGCCCGAGGCGGTATCCGACCAGCGAGGGTTCGACCGAGCGGTTCGCCAGGGCGCTGGAGCGGCTCTCGAAGGTGGAGGAAGGCTGATGCCCAGGACGTCGGAACTGAAGACCTCGGCCCAGATAGCAGCGGAAGAGCTGGCGGACCCGGAGATCCGGCGTGAGCATGACCGGACCGCTCTGGCGCACGCGGTCGCGCTGCGCGTCATCGGCTACCGGGTTGATCATGGCCTGTCGCAGACGGCGCTTGCCCGCAGGCTGGGAATGCATCAGCCTGCTAT
Source organism: Streptosporangiaceae bacterium (assembly GCA_036558005.1). Taxonomy (GTDB): domain Bacteria; phylum Actinomycetota; class Actinomycetes; order Streptosporangiales; family Streptosporangiaceae; genus DATBGO01. The sequence continues at coordinate 29,162 of DATBGO010000136.1, forward strand.
CGCACGGCTGGAAGCCGGTGAGCATGAGCCGTCGCTGGCCATGCTCTCCCGGCTCGCGCGCAGCCTCGGCGTGGAATTCCACATCGACATCACTCCGGACGCGTTTGAATTGCGCGACTCCGCGTAGCAGTCAAGGCGCTCCGGCGGCCAGGTAGGCCTTGTGCTCGAAAGGCCCGTGCGGCCTCGCCTTCTTGTCGGCGGCGGTCGGTCCGTGCGACTCCAGCACCACGGGCGCGCCCAGGATGTCCTCGGCCACCGCGGGCCAGTCGCCGCCACCGGGCTGCTCGTAGCCGGGCCTGGCGCGCAGCAGCATCCGGGTGAGCTGCTCCTGCCAGCGCAGGTCGCGGCGGGGGCCGGGGGTGATCCGCTCGATCCGCTGCCGGCCGGCCCGGTAGGAGGTGCACAGCCGCAGCGGGTGCCTGGCGGCGGTGTCCAGGTGGGTGAGCGCGACCGCGTCCACGCCGCCGGCCACCTCGGCGGCGTAGCGCAGCGCGACCGCGTCGAGGTGCCCGGCGCGGAACGCGCCCTGCCATCGCCCGGATCGGTTGTTCGGCTCGGGTATCTCCAGGGTGGGGTCCTCGGTGACGAACGGTCCCGGCCCGTGCCTGGTCAGGTAGCAGCGCATCACGCCGAGGCGGGTCGCGCTCTGCCCGGCCTCGGCCAGCAGCGTCTGCGCGTTCTCGAAGGTGGTCGTCGACCAGGTGGTGTAGGGGTGGAAGCCGCGCCATTCGTCCAGCAGCACGCCCTGCGCCCCCTCGAACACGGCCGGCCCGGCCCGCAGCAGCCGCCCCAGGTAGCCGGGGCCGGTCAGCGCGACCCGGCCGGAGAACGCGCGGTAGGCCTCGCACAGGTCTGGCCCGCCGGGAGCATCGAGGGGCCCCAGTTCGCCGGTCAGCCGGTCCCGGAGCCTGGCGAGCTTGCGGGCCAGGGTGCGCGGGCTGGCGCAGTCCGCCACCCGCGGCGCGTCGGCCGGGTGGTCGAGCGCGTAACGAGCGGTCTCGCCGATGCCCATGCCGCACGAGCCGTGCCGGCCGGCCCCCCGGGCCAGTTCCCTGGCCCGGTTGGCGGCCCGGTGGTAGGGCGTGACCAGCAGCGCGTCCCGGTCGATGGTCAGCCGCTCCAGCGCGTCGGGCACCCCGGCCGCCGCCAGGTGGGCGGCCTCGGCGGCCAGCGCCAGCGGGTCGACCAGCATGAACCGGGACAGGTGCGTGCGCACCCCCGGGGTGAAGGTGCCGGACCCGAACTGGGCGAAGGCGTGCTGCCGCCCGTCGGTGGTCACCACGTTGTGCGCGGCCTGGGCCCCGCCGTTGAACCGGACCACCGCGTGGACCGGCCCGCCGCCGCGCGGCGAGCAGAGCCAGTCCACGACCGTGCCCTTCCCGGCGTCGCCGTAGCCGAGGTCGGCGACGATGATGTGGTTCACAGCCGGGTGTTCCCGCTGCTGCCGCTGAGGTCGTCGGCGGCGGCGACCAGTTCCGCCCTGGCCCGCCCGGCGCTGATGACGGCCAGCGCCTTCGACACCGCGGGCCCGGCGGCCGAGCCGACGTCGCTGAGGTCGGCCAGCCCGTCATCCAGGCTGATGGCGTCCTCGCCCAGGCCGATCGTCAGCGCGATGGTCTCGCAGACCGCGTCCAGGTCGGCGAGCTGGATGACGTTCTGGCCCAGCAGTGCCCGCCAGAACGCGAGCACCTGCGGGTCGCGGCCGTAACTCGCCGCGTCGGGGAGGATGTAGTAGGTGTCCCATTTCGCGGTGACCTCGGCGACGATGTCAGCCAGCGGGATGCTGGCCTGCAGTCCGTCGCCGATGACCGCGCGTGCCTCCGGCGCCTTGACCCGCGGGTAGGCCATCTCGTCGCCGATGATGAACAGGTACCCGCGCCTGCCCCGCTTCTGGTGGCAGTCGGCGCCGGTGTGCCGGGCCATGAAGTACATGGCCAGCTCGTAGGACTCGGTCTTCTGGCCGCCACCGCCGCCTTCGAGCACGATCCGGCCGAGGTCGTCATCCATCCGGTTGTCCGACTCGAACTGGCCGACCTGCAGCGGCGCCCGGTCGCAGGTCGCGTCCCCGATCGCGCCGAACATGATCTGCGGGTCCGCGGCGTACCCCTTGCGCAGCAGCAGCCCGAGCAGTTGCGGCAGCTTGACCTGCAGCGCGCGGGGCACCTGCCGCATCGAGCCGGTGACGTCGAACAGCACCGCGATCGCCAGCGACTGCGGGTGCTCGGCCGAGTCCCGGCTCTCCCTGGCCGTGACCCCGTGCGGGTCCAGCGCCGGGTGGACGCGCGCCGCGCCGCTGTCGCTGTAGGCGAACGCGCTGGCGCCGGTGGCCCGGCGGAACCGCGCCGCGGCGTCGTAGACGTCGGTTGACCATTGTCCGCTTCCCATGGCGGATCTCCTTTCTGGGAGCCCTAGGCCGGCATGGCGAAGGGCCGGAAGGTGCGGGGTCCGTACAAGCGCTCGAGCAACTCGTCGAGCTCGGCCAGCAGCCGCCAGGCGTCGGCGGGGCGGCGGCGCGGGCTGGCCAGCAGGCAGCCGCGGGCGAACGCCGCCAGCGCGGGCGGCATGAGCTCGCCGGTGAGCCCGGTCATGCACCGGGTCGCCAGCCAGATGTCGGCATCCGGGCCGGCCGGCTGGCCGACCAGGACCTCAGGCGGGTACCAGTCCCGGTAGCGCGCCACCACGGCGGCGATCCGGCCCGCGGGCGCGGGGCACGAGTAGCACCAGTCGACCAGCACCAGGCCGTGCTCGGCCGGGTGGATCAGCACGTGCCCGGGCAGGACGGCGCCGTGGATCAGCCCGGCCCGGTGCGCGGCGCCGAGCGCGACCAGCAGCCGCCGCCACATCCAGGCCGCGTCCCTGGGATCGACGCCGCGCGGGTAGGCGGCGCGGACGTCGGCCAGGGTGCGGAACCCGTCCAGCTGGCCGATGGCGTTACCGCGGTGTTCGGTGCCGGTGGCGGGATCCTGTCGCCGCTGCACCGCCGCCAGCCGCGGGAAGTAGGCGCGGACCGGCGCGGGCACGTCCCGCAGCAGGGTCAGCGCGCGGGCCTCCTGGCGCATCAGGTCGTTGTCCGCCGGGTCCCTGGCCACCTTCAGCAGCCCCTGCGGCACCCGGAACAGGTTGGCGATGTCGCCCCTGGCGACGACCGGCCCGGTCCCGGCCTGGTGCCGCTGCCACAGCGCGGCCAGCTTCGCGAACGCGCGGGCGGCGGCGCTGTCGCCCGGATGGGTGTCGGGGTGGGTCAGCCGCGCCAGCTGCCGGTAGCCGCGGGCGGCGTCCGGGCCGAACAGGTCCGCTGGCCTGGCGGCGGCCTCGATGCGGGCGATGGCCTCGGCGCTGGTCATGTCAGCGGACCGCGTCTTCATGGCCGGGCCGCAGCAGCGCGGGGTGCAGCAGCCGGGCGTCGCCGGCCCGGTACAGCCGGGCCCGGGGGCCGCCGCGCGGGCCGCCGCTCTGGGTGGTCTCCCCGGTGCCCTCCACGAACCCGGGGACCGACAGCACCTTGCGGTGGAAGTTGCCCGCGTGCAGCCGTTCGCCCCAGACGCTCTCGTAGACCGCCCGCAGCTCCGTGATCGTGAACCGCTCGCCGACGAACGCGGCCGCCAGCGGGGTGTACTCGAGCTTCGAACGGGCCCGTTCCAGCCCGTCGGCGAGGATCCTGGCGTGGTCGAACGCGAGCTTGCGGGTGGTCCCCGGCCGCTGCCCTGAGCCTTCGGCCAGCCCGAGCGACCCGACCGGCACCCAGGCGGCCGACTCCGCGTCGCTGCCGGCCTGCGGCTCGGGCAGCTCGGGGGCGAACACCAGGTAGGCGACCGAGATCACCCGCATCCGCGGGTCCCGGCCCGGTGCGCCGTAGGTGGCCAGCTGCTCCAGGTGAAGCCGGCCAGGCCGCTGCCCGGTCTCCTCGGCCAGTTCCCTGACCGCCGCGTCCTCCAGGTCCTCCGCGGCCGGCCCGGACCGGACGAATCCGCCGGGTAGCGCCCACCGGCCCGCGTACGGCGGGCCGCCTCGCTGCACGAGCAGCACATGGAGCGCGTCGTCCCTGATCGTCAGCGTCACCACGTCGACGGTGACCGCTACGGGGTCAAAGGCCCGCGGGTCATACCTGGCGAGGAACTCCAGCTCACTGCCCGGATCGCCCATCGAAGTCCTTCTCACTCTGAGATATTCTAAGAGTGAGTATAACGACAACCGCCCCCGAGTCAACCACCCAGGTCAGCCCCACCCCACCCGCCCGCCCCCCAGCCCGACATATGTAGGACTGGGGGGCGGGCGGCCCCCGCTGGGCGGGCGGTCGCGCTGGCGGGCGGTCCCGGCTGGGCGGGCGGGCATGGCTGGGCGGGCGGCGTCTCCACCGCCCCTCGCGTCCCGGCGGCCCCGCACGCCTCGCTGGTGCCGCCCCTCGAAGGCTGATCACGTGATCGTGGTGGTTTGTCAGCGCCATTTACTGACTACTCACCACGATCTTTGGAACCGGGCCGGGATGGCGGGTGGTAGGGCGCTGGTAAGGGATTGGTAGGCGGGCGGTTCTAGCGTCGGGTAATCCCGTCATCGCATCCGGTAATGGCGTCACGGATGCCCGATCTCCAGGAGGCCGCAGTGAAGATCTTCAGGTGCGCTGGCCTGCGCGCCGCCCGGCTCAGCTTGCTGGCCGTGGCGCTGGCCACCGCCACGGCCACGGGCGTGCCGCTGCTGTCCGCTCAGCCCGCCGCGGCCGACCCCGGCCATTGCTGGCGGGCCGGGAGCGGCCCGATCGGGGAGCCCCCGGCTGGCTTCCTCTATGAAATCAATAACATCTGCGATTTCTCGATCCGGGTGCGTATCGAGTTTCCCGATACCACCAGCGGCGCGTGCAAGACCGTCAACGCTTACGGGCACACCTGGTACAACGCCGTCTATGCCTACAGCGACTGGGGGGCCGAGAATTGCTAGCGCGGCGGCGGCTGGTGAATAGCAAGCGAGCGGCGCGCGGCCTGGTCGCGGCCGGGGTGCTCGGAGCGAGCATCTTCGCCGCGATCCCGGCGCCGGCGGCGCACGCCGACAGCGGATTCTGCGGCGTCCGTGACGACGACGGCATGAACAACGGCGACAACTTCTACTACGTCGTCTACAACAAGTGCGCCGAGACCTGGTCGATGCGCATCGTCGTGTCGGGGCACAAGCTCTACTGCCAGAACGTCCGGGCGCACAGCTACGCGGCCTGGTCGTCGCTCTACTTCGACCCCAACTGGTACATCCAGGTCTGCTGAGGCCGGCCTGCCTGAGTGCCGCCCGCGGCACTTGCGGAGTGCCGCCCCGCGGCGGCCAGTCGCTGCCGCGGGGCGGCGCGCTGCGACCCGATCGCGCAGGTCGTTGCGCTAATCGAACTCACGTTCTAGTCTCTGGAAGATGCCCTCAGATGCTGACCGGACCCTGTTCGCACAGATCGCGGCCACCGCCGCGCGGCATGCCAGGGGCCGGCCGCTGTCGGCGGCCGAGGAGGGCACGGCAGCCGAGGAACTCGCCCAGGCCGCGCAGGGGCGGGCCGACCTGCTGGCACAATACGCCGGCCTCGCGCTCGGCTGCCACGAACACGCCGCGGACGCGGCGCGCTACCGGCAGGCGGCCCAGCTGTGCCTGGCCGCGGGCGCCGATATCAGCCTCATCCCGGCCTGGATCGACGAGGGGCGCCGCCGCATCGCCGCGGCCGGCGGCAATTCCGCGCAGACCGCGTAATGCAAATTCTGCTCACTATTGAGCATTATTCAGGAAAAAGAGCCAGAGTGATTTCCGGATAACCGCGCTATGCTTATCTTTATGGTGGCACGGAATTCTGCTGCGACGGACAGGGAAAAGTACGATCAGGACTACGGCGAGCGCACCCGGGCCCGCCAGGTCGCGGGCGACTTAGCTGAGCACCTGCTCCCCGGACCGGTCCTCGACGCCGGGGCCGGCACCGGGCTCGTCGCGCTCGAGTTGCGGGAGCTCGGTTATCAGGTCACCGCCGTGGACAGCAGCGAGGACATGATCGCCGCCGCCCGGCAGCGGCTCGGCGCGGACGCGGTGCTCGCCGACGCCAGCGCGCTTCCCGTGCCGGCCGGCTCGGTCACCAACCTGGTCTGCGTGCACCTGCTGCACCTCATCGACGACCTGCCGGGCACGCTCGCCGAGGCCGCCCGGGTGACCGCGCCAGGCGGCAGGCTCATCGCCATCCACGGGGTGCCAGCCGCTGACCCGGACGACATGATCACGGCGACCGAGCCGCTGCGGCAGCTCATGGACCGCATGCCGGACGCGCCGAAGGTGCTCGACCTGGCCGCGGCGGCGGCCGGGTTCCGCCTGCTCACCAGGCACTGGGCGGCCCCGCTGGAAGGAAGCATGAGCCCGAACGTGTACGCCCAGAGCATCGCCGACAAGGTGTGGGCCTACCTCGCTTACGCCGACGGCCAGACCTGGGACGACGTGGTGGTGCCGGTCATCGCGGCGCTGCGCGCGCTGCCCGAGCCGGACCGGCGCCGGCCGCAGTCCTGGCGGTCCCGCCTCGCCGTCTACGAGCGGGCCTAGCCGGGCAGGCGCTCGGCACGGCCACGGCAGGCCGGCCAGCATCAATGCACTTGAGCGGCTACGTGAATGGCGCTGGCCGTATCTCGCCACGCCCAGGCGGCGAAAGACAAGGACGGCCGCACGGCCTCTGACGGCCCAAGCTGGTATTCGCTGCATTGCGTGCCCTTATTCTGCCAGCCGCAATGGCGCCTGGACACGCTCTGGGCTACTAGCCGGTAATTTAGAGCGGCCCGGGCGCGAGCGCCAGTTTCGGCTCGGGGGTGGCCGGCTGCGGCCGGCCGAAAGCCGGTGGATCCGGCCGGATGCCGCCCGCAGGCGATCAAGCAGGTCAGAGCCTAGCGGCCGCCGGGGCGGCCGAGTGAAATATCCTGTGTCGTCGCGCGGGCACTAGTTAATGGCTCTTCCGGCCGGCTGAGCGGGCTCGCCAGCTGTAGCAGCTGGCTGGCCAGCAGCACATCTGACCAGCTAGCCGTTGCTGTTTGCAACCTGGCCATCACGATCATCGCGCTCCGTCACCCGCACCAGCCAGCCAATCTGACACCGCCGCAACGCACATAACACCCGGGCAAAAGAGCGGAACCATACTGGCAATGCCACTCATTGGCATGTTTAGCCAGAAATAGTAATTAAGGTCAACCAAAAAGTGGATATTAAAGAAAAACTATGAAAAAACTAAGCGCGGGTATATTCTTCGGGCCAAGGCAAAGGTGCCTGCAGATTCCGTGGATCTGCCGTTACGGCAGCCCCCGGGGGTCGCGGCTACTCCGCAGGCTGGATTGAGGCAGTTTCCGGCGGATGGGAGAGCCCAAATGCCAGGGGTCACGTATGTCCATGTACTAATGCGCGCCGCCCGCCGGGCGGCGGTAATTTTCGGCGGTTGCATGGCCGCTGTGCTGGCGCTCTCCGGCGTCGCGTCCGCACACGTCACGATCACGCCGGCGTCGGCGCGGCAGGGCTCGACGGCCGAGTTGACCTTCCGGGTGCCCAACGAGGAAACCCGGGCGGCCACCACCAAGATCCAGGTCAAGATCCCCATTGCTCATCCGATCGCCCAGTTCCTGGTCCGGCCGGTACCCGGCTGGCACAGCCAGGTGCGGACCGTCAGGCTGGCCAATCCGATCCGCACCGACGACGGGACGTTCTCGGTGGCGGTCTCCGAGGTCACCTGGACCGGCGGGAAGATCCTCCCGGGCCAGTACCAGGACTTCTCGGTCAGCGCCGACCCGCTGCCCTCGGGCATCTCCGTGCTGGTCTTCAAGGCGCTGCAGACCTACTCCAACGGAGACGTCGTCCGGTGGATCGACACCCCGCAGCCCGGTCAGCCCGAACCAGAGCATCCGGCGCCGGCGCTGGTCCTGACCAAGGACGCCGGTTCCGCTCAGCCGGCCGCTGACATCCGCCCCGCCGCCGCGGCCGGAGGTGCCAGTGGCGGCGGGGGTGACGGGCTGGAGCTGGGCCTGGCCATCGCCGGCCTGGCGACCGGGGTGCTAGCGCTGCTGGCGCTGGCGGCCGGCCGCCTGCGCCGCCGCACGGCCGGGCAGCCATGAGGCGCGCCGGGCCACCGGGCTGGTCAGCCCGGCGGCGGTTTGCTGTGCTCGCCGGGGCGAGCGCCGTAGTTGCCGCGGTGCTGCTAGCCGCGGCGCCCGCCGCGCTGGCGCACGCCACGCTGGTGTCCACCCAGCCGGGTGATGGCACCGTGGTGGTCCGCCAGCCCGCCCAGGTGAGCGCCACCTTCAACCAGCCGGTCGGGACGATCGCGGGCAGCCTGCGGGTCTACGATCCCGGCGGGAAGCGGGTGGACAGCGGCGCGGTCACCCACCCCCGGCCGCAGACGATCGGGGTCGGCGTGCGCGGCGGCCTGGCGCACGGCACCTACACGGTGGCGTGGCGGGTGATCTCAGCCGACTCGCACGAGGTAGAAGGGGCGTTCACCTTCTCGATCGGCGCCCCGAGCGCTCACGTGGGAATCACCCAGCAGGTCGGCAGCCCCCCGGTGATCATCGGCTACGGCGCGGTGCGCGCGCTGGCGTACGGGTTCTACGCGGACCTGGCCGGGGTGGTCGCGTTCCTGATCTTCTGCTGGCCGCAGGGCGCACGGCGCAAGGGGGTCACCCGGCTGATCGCGGCCGGCTGGGCCGGCCTGCTCGGCACGTCCGTGCTCACGCTGATGTTCCAGGGAGCCTACGCCGAGGACAAGGGGATCGGCGGCCTGCTGAACGCTAACCTCGTGCGGGCCACCCTGCACAGCCGGATCGGGACCGCGCTGCAAGCCCGCGAGGTGCTGGGCACCGTCGCCGCGGTCGCGGTGACCGTCATCATCCCGCGGCTGCCCGCCGCCGGAGCGCGCGCCCGGGCCGCCGCCGGCGCGGCCTGGACGGTGCTGGCGCTGGCGCTGGCCGCCACCTGGGCCGGCTACGACCACTCCAGCACCGGCTCCCAGGTACCGCTCGCCCTGCTCAGCGACATCATCCACCTGACCGCGGCGGCGATCTGGGTGGGCGGCCTGCTCGTGCTGGCCGCGTTCGTGCTGCGCAAGCCCGCGGCACCCGCCGCGGCAACCGCGGTACTCCGATTCTCCCCGATCGCGCTCGGCTGCGTGGCGGCCATCGCCGCCACCGGCGTCTACCAGGCCTGGCGGGAGGTCGGCACTCTGGCCGCGCTGACCGGCACCACGTATGGCTGGCTCATCGTGGTCAAGACCGTGGGCCTGGGCTGCCTGATCGGACTGGGCTACCTGGCCCGCCGCTACCTCGGCACCGGGACGCTGCGGCGCGGCCAGGCGCTCAGCCTCCGGCCGGCCCGGGTGCTGGCGGTGCCGGGACACCCCGCGCAAGCCGCCACCGGGCGCCCGGCCGGGACCGCCCGGCTCGCTGGCGCGGCCGCGCCAGCGGCGGCCGCCACGGCGACGGCCGGCTCCGGCGTCAGCGCTCCGGCAGCGACGGCGACGGCCGGTTCCGGCACCGGCGCTCCCGCAGCGACGGCGACAGCCGGCTCCGGCGTCAGCGCTCCGGCAGCGGCCGCCGGGCCCGCTACGGCGGCCAGGCCGTCCCCGCCGGACACGGCGGGCACCAACGGCAGCGCGGGCACCAACGGCACGGCGGGCCCAATCAGCACGGCGGGCCCAGACAGCACGACGAGTTCCAGCGGCGCCGCGGGCCCAAGCAGCACGGCGGGCCCAAACGGCGCCGCGGGCCCCAACGGCACGGCGGGCCCCAACGGCGCGGCGGGCCCCAACGGCACGGCGGGCAACGGGGCGGCCGCGCCCGGGCCGCCGGCCATTCCACTCGGCAAGCTGCGCCGGTCGGTGCTGGTGGAGGTCGTCCTGGTCGCGGTGATCCTCGCGGTGAGCGCCGTCCTGGTCAGCACGGCGACCGGACGGGAGGCCTTCTCCCAGCCGACCAGCGCCACCGTGCAATTCAGCACCACGGGCGGCCAGGCGGGCAGGCACCAGCTGCATGCGCTGGTGGCACCGGCTCGCCTCGGATCCAACGCGATCGACCTCGTCCTCAGCACGCCGGACGGCAGGCCTTACACCGCGGCCCAGGTCGAGGCCAGCCTCTACTTCCCGGCCCGCAAGATCGGGCCGCTTCCGGTCAGGCTGGCCCGGACCGGGCCGGGGCGCTACCACGCCACCCAGGCGGCCGCGTTCACCGCGGCTGGCCACTGGCAGCTGCTGGTCACTGTCCGCGCCGACGCCTTCGACGAGACCACCGTCACGATCCCCGTCACCATCTACTGACCCGCACCGGGCAGCCGTCGGCGCCCGCCGCCGCCTGCCACCCGCCCGCTAGCCCGAAGAGAGGGTACTGATGAAGAAGATCTCCCGAAGAACCGTCCTCAAGGCCGGCGCCATCACCGGGGGTGCCGCCGCAATCGGCGTACCGCAGCTCCTGGTCCGCTCGACTCCCGCCGCGGCGGCGACGATCGCCCCGAGCTCGATTCCCAAGTACGCCACGCCACTGTTCGTCCTGCCGGCGATGCCGACCACAAGCGCCAACAAGTGGTCGATAGCCGCACGCCCGGTCAGGCAGCAGATCCTGCCAGCCGGCTACCCGTCGACCCCCGTGTTCGCGATGGGCTCCACCACCAATGGCAAGACGTTCCACGCCCCCTGCTACACGGTCGAGTCAAAGGTTGACCAGCTGGCGCAGATCACCTTCAGCAACCAGCTCATGGACAGCTCGGGGAGATACGTCCCTTCGATGCTGCCGGTCGACCAGACCCTGCACTGGGCCAACCCGCCGGGCGGCGTCAGCGGCCGGGACTCGCAGCCGACCTTCACCAGCACCCCGGGTCCCTACACCGGCCCGATGCCGTTCGTCGTCCACATGCACGGCTCGCACGACTTCGAGGAGAACGACGGCTACCCGGAGGCGTGGACCCTGCCCGCGGCCAAGAACATCCCGAACGGCTATGCGACGGTCGGCTCGTTCTACGACCAGTTCAAGCAGGAAGCGCACGACAACTACGGGGTGACCTGGAAGCCGGGCAGCTTCATCTACTCCTACGAAAACGACCAGCGCGCCACCGCGCTGTGGTTCCACGACCACAGCCTCGGCGTCACCCGGCTGAACGTCCCGTCCGGCCTGGCAGGCATGAACATACTGCGCGGCGGCAGCAGCGACCTGCCGTCCGGCGTGCTGCCCGGTCCGGCGCCCAAGCCGGGAGACTCGCCGGGCACCAACTACTACGAGATGCCGCTGATCTTCTCTGACCACGACTTCAACGCCGACGGCTCGATCTTCTGGCCCACCCAGGACGCCCAGGCCGGCCCGTACATCCCGCAGACCGACATACCGCCGATCTGGACGAACCCGGGAGTGCTCGGCGGCGTCAGCCTGGTCAACGGCAATTCCTGGCCGTTCCTGAACGTGGAGCCGCGCCGCTACCGGTTCCGGCTGCTGAACACCAGCAACTTCCGGGTCATGCTGCTCAAGATCGTGTCCGACCCGACAGCAGCCGTGCCGGCCCAGCCGGCCCTGCCGATCTGGGTGATCGGCTCGGACGGCGGCTTCCTGCCCGCCCCGGTCAAGCTGGATTCCCCGACCCCCCAGCTGCAGATCATCCAGTCGGAGCGCTACGACATCATCGTCGACTTCACCGGGGTGCCGGTCGGCACCAAGCTCTACCTCACCAACGAGAGCCCGCCTGCCCAGACGGACGACGGCACCCTGCCCAACGAGGTCATGCAGTTCCGGGTGGTCCCGCTCAAGTCGACGGACACCAGCACGCCGCCCGACCAGCTCAGCCTGCCGGGCTTCACGCCGGTCGGCCCGGAGACCAACACCCGGCAGGTCTCGTTCAACATGATCATGTCCACCTTCGCGCCCACCGAGGTCGCCAAGTTCCTGTGCGGCACGGTCAACTCGAATGGCACCGGCAACCCCCTGGAGTGGTTCGACCCGATCACCGAGGACCCGAAGGTCAATACGACCGAGATCTGGGAGATCTGGAACTTCGCCGCCGGCGGCCACGACTTCCATGTCCACCTGGTCGAGTTCAATGTGCTGGACCGGCGGCCGATCGCCGGCGGCGCCACGACCCCGCCGGCCGTCTATGAGGTGGGAGACAAGGACTCGGTGTTCGCGCCGGGCGGCCAGATCACCCGGATCAAGGCCACCTTCGACCACGTCAGCCGGTTCGTCTGGCACTGCCACTTCCTCGATCACGAGGACAACGGCATGATGCGCCCGTGGCACTGCGTTCCCTGATCCAGGCGGGCCCGCCCGCCGATGAGCCCGTGGCGATGGCGGTCACCGCGACGGTGACCGCCATCGCCGCTGAACGCACAAGGACATATGCGGTTTTTGTCCGCTAAAATTGGCCCCAATCGGCGGGAGGCGCGGGTGAACGGCCACGAGGGCGACCAGGACCGGGTGCCGGAACCGCAGGGGCACGCCGCGGGCCTGCCGTATGACTTCGGCCGGCTGACCTGGGCCCGCGTCCGGGCCCGGGCGTGGAACCCGGACGATCCGCGGGTCCTGACCCCCAAGACGTTCGGCTGGGGCCTGGGGGTCAACTACTACTGGCTTGTGCATCCGGCGCGCCTGGTCCGCGCCCGCCGGCGGCGCTGAGCGGGGTCAGACCGCCGCGGCGGTCGCGGCCACGGCGGTGCCTGCGGCGGCGAAGCCGGTGAGGGCGGGGACGACCTGGCTGGGCGCGGGCATCGCCGCGATCTGCGCGCTGAGCGCGGCCGCTGCCTGCCGGTAACCGGGCTGCCCCAGCACCGCCTCGACCGCCGCGGCCGCGCGGGCCGCCAGGTCCTGCCCGGCGAGGCCGGCGGCGGCCCCGTCAGCATCCGCCCCGGCGCCGTCCGCTGCTGCCCCGGCGCCAGTCCCGGCACCTTTCGCCCCGGCACTGTTCGCCCCGGCGGAGTGGGTCCCGGCGGAGTGGGTACCGGCGGCGTGGGTACCGGCGGCGTGGGTACCGGCGCTGGCCGCCCCGGGGCCGGCCGCCGCCGACACGTCCAGCGCGGCTCCGGTGGCGGCGAACCGCCGGGCGTTCAGCGGCTGGTCGGCGGTGACCGGCGTGATCACCTGGGGCAGCGCGTGCCGGGCCGCCGTCATCGCGGTGCCGATGCCGCCGTGGTGAACGATCGCGGCACAGCCGGGCAGCAGCACGTCCAGCGGCATTCCCTCGGCAACCGTGATGTTGCCCGGCAGGTCCCTGGCCAGCGCCGGGTCCGGGCGCGGCACCGCGACCAGGACGTCGATGTCCAGGCCGGCCAGCGCCTCCAGCAGCCCGGGCATCGTGATGTGGTCCGCGCCGCGCAGCCGGGACATCGTCATGCCCATCGTGACGCACACCCGGGGGCGCCGGGCCGGCCGGGCCGGCGGGGCGCCCGCCTGGGCCGGGCCGCTGTAGGGCAGGTACCGGGCGGCGATGCCGCCGGGATCGGCTGGCTGCACCGACGGCGGGCAGGTATCGAGGTTCCCGTCCCCGCCCCAGGCGCCCGGAGGGCCCGCGAACGGGACACCGTGCCGGGCGAACAGGTCCCGCGGCCAGCTGAGCTGCCGGTCGCCTGCCGTCATCGCGGCGACCGTCTGGTGCATCGAGAGCATGAAGTCAGGCTGGCAGCGCAGCCGCAGGCTGGGGATGCCCAGCTCGCGCGCGACGATCGGGGCGGCGAACGTCAGCCAGTCCCAGACGATCAGCCGCGGCCGCCAGTCCAGGCAGAACGCGCGCAGATCCGCGGCCATCAGCTCACACAGCTCGGCGCAGTTGCGCGCGGTCCCGCGCCAGACCCGCAGCGCCTCGTCCGGTCCGGACGCCCCAGGCGGAGGCTGCTGCCCGGCCGCCTGCCGGCTGGCCTGCCGGGCGGCGAAGTCCACGTCGCTGCCGACCCGCACCGCGGTCAGGCCCGAGTGGCTGATCGTCTCGGCCAGGCCGGGCTGGCTCGCCACCCGGACGTCGTGCCCGGCCGCGGCGCACGCCCAGCCGAGCGGCACCATCGGGAAGAAATGCGTCGGCCATGCCCATGTGACGAACAGAACGCGCATACCGCCTCACCCCTGCCTGGAGTGCCGACGGTAACGCCTGGCAGCGGTAATCCGAGGCTCATTTTTGAGCAGCTACCCGGCGCGATCACCCGGACAATGAATTTCCCGGTGCACACCGGTATCCGTTAAACGCGCGCCTGCTATTCCGGGAGCCACGATGACATCACAAGCCGCGGCCGGCGACAGCGCCCGCCCTCGTCAGCAGCCCGCAGCCGTGTCCGCGCGGCGCTGGCTGGTGCTGCAGATCGTGTGCGTCGGTGAATTGATGTGCGTGCTGGACACGACCATTGTCAACATCGCGCTGCCGTCAATCCAGCGGGACCTGCACATGAGCTTGTCGGGCCTGCAGTGGGTGGTGAACGCCGACATCCTGCTATTCGGCGGATTCCTGCTGCTCGGCGGCCGGCTGGCTGACCTGCTGGGCCGCAAGCGGCTGTTCCTCGCGGGCCTGGTGATATTCACGCTGGCCTCGCTGACCAGCGGGCTGGCGCACAGCACCGGGGTGCTGGTGGTCGGCCGGGGCGGCCAGGGCCTCGGCGCCGCGCTGCTGACCCCGGCCGCGCTGTCGATCGTGACCACCACGTTCGAAGACGGGCGCGAGCGGGCCAGGGCGCTGTCCATCTGGGGCTCGGTCACCGCGGGCGCCGCCGCGCTCGGGCTGGTGCTCGGCGGCGTGCTGACCCAGGCGCTGACCTGGCACTGGATCTTCTTCATCAACGTTCCCATCGGGGTGGTGACGTTCGCCGCGGCGCTGCCGGCCGTCCCCGGCTCGCCCGGCAAGGCCGGCCGCCGCAGGTTCGACATCGCCGGCGCGGTGCTGGTCACCTCCGGGCTGATCCTCGGGGTCTACGCGCTGGTGGAGGGCCAGTCCCAGGGCTGGGCCAGCGCGCAGACCATCGTCCCCGGCGCCATCGCGGTCGTGCTGCTGGCCGCCTTCCTGGTCAACGAGCTGCGCGTGCCCGAGCCGCTGATGCGGCTGTCGCTGCTGCGGGTCAGGACGCTCGCCGTGGCCAACTCCGCCCAGTTCCTGAACATGGCCGGCGTGATGGGGATGTTCTACTTCACCACGCTCTACGTGCAGGACATCCTCGGGTTCGACCCGTTCGTGACCGGGCTGCTGTTCCTGCCCGCGACCCTGGCGGTCATCGTCGGCGCGAACATCGCCCGGCGGCTGATCCAGCGGATCGGCCCGGTCGCGCTGGGCACGGCCGGCCTGGTGGTGTCCGCGCTCGGGATGCTCTACTTCACCCGCATCCCGGTGCACGGCTCCTACCTGGCCGACGTGCTGCCCGGGATGCTGCCGCGGTCCATCGGCCTGGGCATGACCTACGTGCCGCTCATCCTGCTGGCGACCGCCGTCCCGCCGCAGGACGCCGGGCTCGCGTCCGGCCTGCTGAGCACCATCGGCCAGGTCGGCGGCGCCATCGGGCTGGCCGTGCTGTCCACCCTGGCCGCGATCCGCACCGCGCACGTGCTGGCCGGCCACCCCGGGGCGGGTACCGCGCTGGTGCACGCCGCGCAGGTGTCGGGGTTCCGGCTCGCCTTCACCTGCGCCGCGGGCTCGATCGTGTGCGGCGCGATCCTGTACGCCGCCCTGCTGCGGCGCCGGAACCTGCCGCCGTCAGCGGGCGGGCCGCCGGCCCCGGACGCGGCCGGCCGGGAGCCCACCGCGGCGGCCGGCCGGGGACGGGCCGACGGATGACAGCCACGCACTACACCCTGGACACCTTCCCGGCCGGGCGGCCCGGCGGGCGGCCGTTCGACCTGCCCGCTGAGTACCGGCGGATGTTCGGCGAGCACCGGGTCCCGTTCGTGCTGCTGCCCACCGGGAAGCCCGCGCACCTGGTCGGCCGGTACGCCGACGTCCGCGCGGTGCTGGCCGGGCCGGTCAGCGCCGACGGGCAGCTGCCCGGCTTCCCGATGGCCAGGGAGGGGTCACGGCCCGGCTCGGGCACGCTGTCCTTCTTCCGGATGGACGCGCCCGACCACCGCAAGTACCGGAAGCTGACCACCGGCAGCTTCACCCTGGCCCGGGTCGCGGCGCTGCGCCCGATGCTGGAGCAGGCCGTCGCCGGGCTGATCGGCGAGCTGCTGCGCAAGGAGCCGCCCGTCGACCTGGTCGAAGACTTCGCGCTGCCGGTGCCCAGCCTCATGATCTGCCAGATCCTCGGCGTGCCGTACGCCGACCGGCAGCACTTCCAGGGCCTCAGCAACATCCTGACCCGCGGCCCGCAGTACGGCCGGGAAGCCTTCCGGCAGGCGGCCGGCGAGCTGCGGGCTTACATCGTCGCGCTGGCCGGCCGCAAGCGGGACGCGCCCGGCGACGACCTGCTGTCCGGCCTGATCGGCAGGTTCACCGAGGATCCCGGGCTCGACCCGGAGCAGCTGGCCGCCATCGTGCTGCTGCTGCTGGTCGCCGGGCACGAGACCACCGCGAGCATGATCTCGCTGGGGATGCTGGCCCTGCTCACCGACCGCGACCAGCTCAAGGTGCTCACCAGCGACGACTCGGTGAACACCGCCGACGCGGTGGAAGAACTGCTGCGCTACATCTCGATCGCCCAGTGGATCCCCCGGGTGGCCGCCCAGGACCTGGAGCTCGACGGGTACCGGATCCGGCGGGGTGACGGCCTGATCGCGCTGCCGATGATGGCCAACAGGGACAGCGAGGTGTTCGCCAGCCCGGACCAGCTCGACCTGCGGCGGCCCGGCGTCCCGCACATCGCGTTCGGCTTCGGGCCGCATCAGTGCCTGGGCCTGCAGCTGGCCCGGATGGAACTGCAGGTCGTCTACCGGGCGCTGGCCCTAGCCATCCCCGGGCTGCGGCTGGCGGTCCCGGCCGGGCAGCTGCGCTTCCGCCAGCAGGCCGCGATCTACGGCATCGACGAGCTGCCGGTCACCTGGTAGGAGGGCCCGTGTCCGAATCCGGCGAGCCGGCCCCTGGCGTGCGGGTGCGCGCTGATGTCTGCATCGGCTCAGGCGAGTGCGCCAGGACCGTGCCGGAGGTGTTCGGCCAGCTCGACGACGGCAGCGTCGAGCTGCGCGAGCAGCGGCCGGGCCCGGCGCTGCGCGACCGGGTGCGGCAGGCGGCGGCCCGCTGCCCCAGCGGCGCGATCGAGGCCGGCTAGCGAGCCGCCATGGCCGCCGGCCCGCCCGGCGAGCCTCCGCTCACGTCTTCAGCAGCGGACTCGGCTGCCTGCCGTGGTACAGCGCGGCGACGGCCGCACGTCACCGCGCGCGACCCGGGCTAGCTGCCGGGCGCGGCGCACAGCGAGATCGGCGACAGGTAGGCGTTGCGCGGGCCGTCGGCGAGGTAGCCGGGCTCCGGGCAGCGCTCGACCCGCAGGTCGGTGGCGCCGAACGCCTTGGCGAGGCCGGCGGCGGCCGCCTCGGCCTCGGCCCACCGGCCCGCGAGCCCGGCGCCGAACGGGGCGATCCGCACCGTCATGCTGGCGGCGCCGTCGACTTCCCAGACCCCGGCGGCCAGCCCGTCCGCGAGCACCACCGAGGTGCCGTTGCCCGAGCCGTCATAGACCCGCTGATAGTGCTCCGGCGCGACCAGCCGGTGCACCCGGCTGGCCCGCTCGTAGCCCATCATCAGCGTGTCCCACACCGGCAGCAGGGTGACGCCCCGGGCCGCGTCCGGGCTGGTCCCGGCCAGAGTGCCGAGATCACCCGCGAGCGCCAGCGCGTCCTGCGGCGGCGCGCCAGGCAGCCCGATGCTGACCGGCACCACCTCATCGCCGGCCGCGGCCAGCGCGGCCCTGGTGTCGCGTACCGTCCAGCCGGCCCACCACTTCAGGTCGCCGAAGCTGGCCGGCCCGTAGGCGGCCAGGTACCGGCGGGCCAGCTCGGCCCTGGCCGCCGCCGGGTCGGCGAGCGTGAGCGGGCCGCCGAGCCAGCTGGGCAGCCTGGCGTAGGCGTAGTTGTTGCTCCGCCAGGTGCCGCGGACCTGCGCCCGGACGAGCCGGTACTCACGGCACATCGCCTGCACCGCGTAGTTCAGCGACTCGCGCCGCCGCGGCGCGTGCGG
>DATBGO010000137.1:0-3085 GCA_036558005.1 Streptosporangiaceae bacterium
TCTGGCCCAGGCTGCCGGCCCCGCCGCCCGCGCCCCAGGCCGACCGCGTATCCCGGCCGCCCCCGTCCGGTGTCGGATCCTGGCCTGCCGTCACTCGCTGGGTCGGCGTCATACCCCGGGCGCTGACCGCGGCCGGAGCCAGTGTCGTACCCAGGCTGCCCGGCCCGGCCGGGGTCGGTGGCGTACCCGGGCTGCCCGCCGCGACCCGAGCCGGTGTCATCCCCCCGCCCGGCGCGCCGCGGGTAGGTGTCATAGCCCGGTCCCCCGCCATCGGCCGGGCCGGTGTCGTACCCCGCCCGACCGTCGCGCCCCGGGTCCGTGTCGTACCCCCGCTGGCCGCCACGGCCAGGCTGGGTGTCATAGCCCTGCCCGGCACGGCCAGGCTGGGTGTCATAGCCCTGCCCGGCACGGCCGGTGCCGGTGTCGTACCCTGGCCGTCCGGCCCGGCCGGGGTCGGTGGCATGCCCAGGCCACCCGCCGCGGCCCGGAGAAGCGCCATAGCCCGCCTGGGCAGGATCTGGCTCAGGTTGCCGGCCCCGCCGGCCGCGGCCCGGGCCGACGGCGTATCGCGGCCGCCCGCGGTCGGAGCCGGGCCGTGCGCTCCGGCCGCCAGCGCCGGCCCGGTAGCCCGGCTGGCCCGCACGGTCCGGCGGCCGCGTGCTGTCCGGGTGTGGCCGGTCCGGATTGGTGCCCGGATCATCTACTGGCGGGAATCCGGCGGAGTCACCGGGCAAGCCCGGGCTGCCCGTGGACGGCCGCAGCGCGCCCTGGGCGGGCACGTCAGCTCCCCCGCGTGCCTGGCCCACCATCGTGGGGTCGCCCGCTTCCTGGTCACCGGGGAAGGATTCTGCCGGCGCCGGTCCGCCGCGCCAGCCGCGGGGGCCAGCGCGGACTCCAGCCATGACCGCCCCGCGCATCCGCCGCGCATCCCGGGCGGCCGGGACCGGCGGACGGCGTACGCGCGGCCTGGGCGGGCTGGCTGGCTTGCCCCTGCCGCGGCCCACGGACCTGCGCTCGGGTGCACCGTCACCTGCCTCGTCGCGAGTCCGGCCGGCGCTGCGACGCGCGGCGGCGGCCGCCGCTCCCTCTTCCGTGTCGCCGGCCGTCCGGGCGCCAGGAAGACCCAGCGCCAGCACGATCGCCACGGCGAGCGCTTCCAGCACGACGACGGCCACCCGGCCGAGCTGGCTGTGGCTGACGGTCAGCGACCCGCCGCCCGGTGGCAGGCGGAATCCCTGGGCCCAGCCATCCACCGGCGCCGCGAGGGGGGTGAGCGGATGACCGTTGAGGGACGCGGTCCAGCCACCGGCAGGCTCGGCAAGCTCCAGTGTCCCGCCCGAGGCCGGCGCCTGGCCCCCGGCAACGCTGACCGTGCCCGAGCGCACCGCCACGACCGTGCCGCCGTTCTCGACGACCCGCACCCGCGCCGCCGTGCCGGATGCCCGCCACAGCTGGAACGCCGCGGTCTCACTGACCGGGCGGAGGCCCGGCACGCCGTCGAGCAGCCGCGCGAGCGCCGGGTCGGCTGGCGCTGGAAGGAGCACGTAGCCGATACCGAACTGGGCCAGCGAGCGGCCTTGGTCCTGCACGGCGGCGCCGTGCGGCGCGGTCAGGGCCGCAACGGTCAGGTTGAGGGCCCGCTCCCCCGCCGGGGGCATGGCGAGCTCGTCGGCCCCGATCAGGGGGTCGGCGTCGCGGAGCACCGAATATGCCACCGTGCCGTGCGGCCCGGCACGCAGCACCAGCGTGCGCAGGCGCAGCCCGTTGTCGGAGGAGACGGAGACGAACTCCGGCAGAACCGGCCCGGCCACCGGCGCCAGCGGGCCCCGGATCCCGGAGGTAAGCCAGGCCGCGGCAGCGAGCGCTGGCGCCGTGCAGGCCACGGCGGCCAGAGCTATGACCGCGATCCCGCTTGGAGACCGCCAGCGACCCGACCGCAGCTTGCCGTGCAGCCCGGCCCCGGTGGCCAGCACCGCGCGCAGCAGGCCCGCGCCGGCGAACGCCAGCGCCGGTCCCGGCCAGGCGCGCACGGTGCCGCCCCCGATCGCGGGTGTGACAATGAGCTTGGTCAGCGCCACGGCGGCGACCAGCCCGAGCAGCGCCGCGGACCACCCGGCCAGCACGAGCCCCCGGCGCCGGCCGAACACCAGCGCCACCACGGCGGCCAGCACCAGACCCGCGGTCACCCAGAACGGGGGCAAGCCCGGGCCGCCGGGAGACAGCAGCAGCAGCGACCGCGCCGGGAGGCCCCGCGCGGCGAGCCCGGCCGGCTGCAACCCGGCCTCGAGGAACAGCTCGGACGGACGGGTGGCCAGGGACACGCTCCAGGGGAGGAGGAGCACCACCGGGACCACGGCGACGATTGCGGCGTCGATCACCACCCCTGGACGGCCCCGGCGGAAGGCGAGGACGCCCAGGGCCATCGCGGCCACCGTGACCACCCAGATCAGCGGCACGAAGGCGGCCGCCACGGCGACGAGCAGGCCAGCCGCCCAGGCTGCCCGCCGTGCCCGGCGGCGGCCGTGGGTGAAGACGCGCGCGGCCACCACGGCGATCAGCGGCAGCAGGACGAGCACCAGCGCGGTACCGAGACGGCCGGCGGCCACCGCGCCCATGCCCACCGGGAGCAGCGCGTAGGCCATCGCCGCCCAGATCCTGACCGGCACCGACCGGGTGATCTGCCGCGATGCCAGGTAGGCCGTGACGCCGGCGAGTGGCACGCAGCCGATCAGGATGACGTCGACGGCGAGCCAGGGCTTGCCCCCGAGCAGCGAGGCCAGCAACGCGACCACTGCCACATAGGGCGGTGTGCTGCCGCTCGTGCCGATCCCGGCCGGGTGGAAGCCCTGCAGGTACTCCGCCCACAACCCGGTAGCGCCGCCCCAGGCGGGGACGAGCGCACCACCACCGAGCGGGCTGGAACTGAGCAGCGAGCGCTCCGCCACCAGGGCGATGGTGGTGAGCACCAGGAACAGCAGCACCCCCGGTTGGTGAGCACCCGCTACACCAGGCCGGTGTCCACCAGCAGTGAGTCGTCATCGAAGGGATCGTCGGTGGCATGGTGGCTGCCGACCATGTCCGCCGG
>DATBGO010000138.1:0-68166 GCA_036558005.1 Streptosporangiaceae bacterium
GGCTGGGTTTCGGCGGCTGGCGTCGTGGGCGCAGGCGGGGGAGTTGGCGGTGGTGGCGCAGATGGTGGCGCGGTCGGCGGCCGGTGATAGGCGGGTGGGGGTGGATGAGCGGGGTTGTCCGCTGGGGGTGCCTGGTGAGGCGAGTGCGCAGGTGTCGCTGGCACTGGTGATGTCGTCGGTTCAGGCGTCGTGCTGGGCGGATCTGGCGGTGGTACTGGGCTGGCGGCTGGCGGGGACGGGCGCGGCGCTGGCGGCGGGGGTCATTGACCTGGGCCGGGCGCGGCTGATCGCCGAGGCGACGGCGGTGCTGTCTGATGAGAAGGCGCATGCGGTGGAGGAGTGGGTGCTGCCGCGGGCGGCCGGCCTGACGACGGCGGGACTGCGGGCGGCGCTGCGCCGCGCAGTGATCGCCGCCGATCCCGAAGGCGCGGAGGAACGGCGCACCGCGGCCGAAGCCCGCGCCGAGGTCGTGCTCTATCCGGATGCGGAGGGCACCGCGTCGCTGGCCGGGTACCGGCTGCCCGGCCCCGGTGCCGCCGCCGCGATGGCCCGGATCAGTGCCATGGCCCGCGCCCTGAAGGCAGCCGGCGCCGACAGCCGCATCAGCCTGCTGCGCGCCCAGGTTTTCCTCGGCCTGCTGTCTGGCACCCTGCCCTTCATCCCGCCGCCACCCGGCGCCCCGCCCGACAACCCACCGCCGGAAGACGGCACGGACGAGGACAGCCCGCCGGACGACAGCCCGCCGGACGACAGCCCGCCGGACGAAAGCCCGCCGGACGACAGGCCGCCGGACGACAGGCCGCCGGACGACGGGCCTCCTGGCAATGACGCCTTCGGCGAGGGGCTGGCCGGGGACGGGTCGCATTGGGCGCAGCCGTCAGGGGGCAGTGCGCCTAGACATGGCCCGCCTGGTGGATCGTCACCAGGTGACGGCAGGCCTGATCGGTCGACCGATGGCGATCCGGCGCACCGCGGCCAGGGCCACGGGCGGCACTGGCCCGACGACAGCACTCCGCCCGCCCGGCCACACAGGGGCGCTTCGCGGTCACGCCAGGCTGCCAGGGCCGCCCCGCCGGGCAAGGGCTCAGCGCCGGGACATGCAGCTGGCCGGGCGGCTGGTCCCGATCCGCCTGGTTCGTCTGTCGGTCGGGCTGATCCGGGCCGGGCACCGCTGGCAGGCGGGCCTTGGGACGGGTGGCCCGTGCCGCGAGACCAGGACGCGCCAGAAGACTGCTACCCGAACGGCGACCCGGCCGCCGACCGGCTGAGACACTCCCTGGCTGGCGATGACAACGACGACTTACTCCATCCCGTCGTGGTACCGCGCTGGCCGGCGCTGCCTGCCCGCCTGCCGGGGAGTCCGGTGCCACCTGGGCCAGGTCGGCCGCCGACCGGAACGCTTGACCTCACCCTGCCCTTGGCCACCCTGGCCGGGTTGTCCCAGCAGCCTGGACAGCTGAGCCGGCTTGGCCCCATCACCGCAACACAGGCCCGCCAGCTCTCGGCCATAGCGGTCAGGACCCCCGCCACCACCTGGCGGGTCATCGTCACAGGCCACGCGGGCCAGGCCTTCGCCGTCGCCCGCATCCCGCGCGGTCGCCGCAGCCGCGGTGACGCTGCCGCTCCGGGCACCGCCGCCTCGGCCCGCAGCCGCATCGCTAGCGGGCAGGCTGGGGTGGTCGGCCAGGTCACCATCACGGTTCCCCAGGCCACTCTCACCCGCCTGGCCAGTGAGCCGCCCGACGGGATCGCCGGGCGGGCGGTACGCGCTGCCACCCGGGCCGCACGCCGTGCCGCGCAGCAGTCGGGCGCGGACGCCGCCGCCGGGGGCTGCGCCCACACAGCCGCGACTGCCGCATACCGGCCTCTGCCCCGGTTGCACGAACAGGTCACCGCGCGGGATGTGACCTGCCGGTTCCCGACCTGCCGCCAGCCCGCGTGGCGTGGCGACCTTGACCACACCCAGCCCTACGATCAAGGCGGCTTGACCTGCGGCTGCAACCTTGGCGGCTTGTGCCGCACCCATCACATCCTCAAGCAGCATCGCGGCTGGCAACTCACTCAGGCCCAGCCTGGCCAGTTCACCTGGACCACTCCCGCTGGCCGCAGCTACCGCGTCGTCCCAGACCCGCACCTCACATGGTGAAAACGTCGGTGGAACACACGGGGGGGAGCGGTGGATGCGGACGGCATGTATGCAGGCACGAATGGCGCGCTAGGGACAAGAGGCGAGACACGAGACAGAGTCGTACGACCCGGGATGGACGGGAGGAGAAGATCAGGAGGAATGAGACGCCGCATACGCCAGATCGAGGGGAGATATAACGCGTATGGGACGAGCTGGTCGGCCGTGTGGGGCGAACGGCTCGGCCGGGGTCGGGAGAGAATTCGGGGGGCGCCGGGCAGAACCGAAATCGCGGCAGAGCCGTGCAATAGGGCGGCAGAGCCGTGCAATAGGGGAGACCCGAGCGCAGTCTGTGGGAGGCGGGGGCAACGTCGCCGGGGGCGGACGCGGGGTGGCCGCGTCGAGCGCTTGGTGAGAGGGCTGCGGGCGCGGGAACGGCGGGCGATGGGTTTTAACTAAAACTCATTAGTGATACAGTCGGGCGGGTGAAGCGATCAAGTCCTGGACTGGCCGCGCTGAGCGGGCTTGATGACCCGGTGCGCGGCCGCCTCTATGAGATCGTGTCGGAGCGGTCGGAGCCTACGGGCCGTGATGAGGCCGCTTCGGCCGCAGGCATCGGGCGTGCGCTGGCCGCGTATCACCTGGACAAGCTCGTTGATCTGGGGTTGCTGACGGCTTCTTACCGGCGCCCCGCGGGCAGGGGCGGGCCGGGAGCAGGCAGGCCCGCGAAGGTATACAGCCGGTCCGCTAGTGAGTTCTCGGTGACTGTGCCGCCGCGTGAGTATGAGCTGGCGGCGCGGCTGCTCGCCGCGGCGGTGGAATCGGACTGGAGTGGTCACAGTCGTGCGGCCGTGCAGGTCGCGGCGCGGCGATACGGGGCGGCGCTTGGGCGGCGGGGCCTGTCCGGTGACGCGGGACGCGTTCAGCGAGAGGCCGGATGCGCCGCGGTGACCGCGGGCGAGAACGCCGCCGACGCCGCAGGTACCGGCGCGGCTGGTGCGGGTGCCGGTGGTGCGGGTGCGGCTGGTGCGGCTGGTGCGGGCGCAGCACCTATGGGCATCCATCCGGATATCTCAGGCATGGACCCAGGATCCTTGGGCTCCGGCGCGGAGCGCTCGGGCGGGCGTGCTGTGTTCCCTGGTGCGGGTGCCGGGCTCCCGGGCGCCGGGCCCGGAGGGGTGGATTCCGGGGCCCCGGGTACGGAGACAGGATCCGGGGAGATGCGGTCCGGGGACACAGGCCGTGACCGGGCGGGGGCGCGGGAGGTTATGGAGGCCGTGCTGCGAGAGCACGGGTTCGAGCCGCGGGCCGATGAAGACGGCAGCATCCGGCTGCACAACTGCCCGTTCCACCATCTGGCCGCCCAGCATACCGAGACAATCTGCGGGATGAACCTGGCCCTCATCGAGGGTCTTGCCGAGAGCCTTGGCACGAGCACGCTGCATCCGGCCCTTGACCCCCGGCCAGGTTGCTGCTGCGTCGTGATCAGCATCAGCCAGCCAGTGGGCGACAAGCCTGAGACGGGATTGCCATGACGCACGAGCTGACTATTGACCAGGCCATCGGCCAGGCGGTTGACGAAGCCGTCAACGCGGCCATCAAGCAGGCCGACGGCCAGTCTGAGAGCCGCGGGCAAGCCGTGGGTCCCGGGCAGGCTGGGGGGTCCGGGCAGGCTGGGGAGTCCGGGCAGGCTGACGTCACCGGGCTGGCAGGGGTAGCCGGGGCCGGGGCCGCGGCCGGGCGGGCGGCACCGTGGGTGGCGGCCCCGAATTCCGGTGTCAACGTGGCCGCGGCGGCGCGGGCAGCGGCGGACTTCCTGGCCGCGCTCGGTGTCCGGCTCGATCAGCCGGGACTGGCCGAGACGCCGGCCCGGATGGCGCGGGCTTACGCCGAGCTGTTCGAGGCGCGGCCGTTCCGGCTGACCACGTTCCCGAACGACGAGGGTTACGACGAACTGGTGCTCGCGCGGGACATACCGTTCCGCACGGTTTGCGAGCACCATCTGCTGCCGTTCTCCGGCATCGCGCACGTCGGCTACCTGCCCGGCGAACGCATCCTCGGGCTGTCCAAGCTGGCCAGGCTGGTCGAGCACTTCGCCGCCAGGCCGCAGACGCAGGAACGGCTGACCAGGCAGATCGCCGACTTCCTCGACGCCAGGCTGCGGCCGTGCGGGGCCGGCGTGGTGCTGGAGGCCGAGCACGCGTGCATGAGCCTGCGCGGAGTGCGGGCGGTCGGCGCCAAGACCGTCACGTCGACGCTGCTGGGCACGCTGCGCACCGACGCGCGGTCCAGGGCGGAGTTCCTGGCCCTGGCGGGCGCCTCCGGCTGAGCTGCCGGCCGAGAGCTGAGAGAGGGGACACCATGACCGACGCGCTAGCGGCACTGAGCAACGCCGGGGTCTCGATCTGGCTGGACGACCTGAGCCGGGAACGGCTCGCATCGGGCAGCCTCGCCCGGCTGGCCGCCGACGATCACGTGGTCGGAGTGACCACCAACCCGAGCATCTTCGCCAAGGCGATCACCGGCGGGGCCGGCGCCTACCACGCGCAAATGCAGGACCTGGCGACCCGCGGGCTGGACGCGCAGGCCGCGCTGCGCGAGCTCACCACCTACGACGTGCGCTGGGCCTGTGACGTGCTCCGCCCGGCCTACGAGGCGACCGGCGGGGTCGACGGGCGGGTGTCGATCGAGGTCGACCCGCGGGTCGCGCACGACACCGAGGCGACGATCGCAGAGGCCAGGGCGCTGTGGTGGCTGGTGGACCGGCCCAACCTGTTCGTCAAGATCCCGGCCGCCCGGCAAGGGCTGCCGGCCATCGCCGCCTGCCTGGCCGAGGGGATCAGCATCAACGTGACGCTGATCTTCTCGCTGCAGCGCTACGACGAGGTGATGGACGCGTTCCTGGACGGGATGGAGCGGGCCGCGCAGGCCGGCCATGACCTGTCCGCGCTCGCCTCGGTCGCCTCGTTCTTCGTGTCGCGGGTCGACACCGAGGTCGACAAGAGGCTGGACAAGATCGGGACGAGCGAGGCCGCCGCGCTGCGCGGCCGCGCCGCCATCGCGAACGCGCGGCTGGCCTACCAGCACTACGAACGGGTCTTCTCCTCGCCCCGGTGGGCCGCGCTGGAGGCGGCCGGGGCCCGGCCGCAGCGCCCGCTGTGGGCGTCCACGTCGGTGAAGGACCCGTCGTATCCCGACACCAGGTACGTGGTCGAGCTGGTCGCGCCCGGCGTGGTCAACACCATGCCCGAGGCGACGCTGCGCGACGTCGCCGACCACGGGCACGTCCCCGCCGACTCGGTCCGCGGCCACTACGAGGACTCCCGGCAGGTACTGGACCAGCTGCGCAAGCTCGGCATCGACTACCACGACGTGGTGCAGGTTCTGGAGGACCAGGGGCTGGCCACCTTCGACGGTGCCTGGGCCAAGCTCGGCGAGCAACTGGCCGCCACCCTGGCGGCCGTACCGGAAGCAGAAGACAGGAGCAGTTCATGACCACCCAGCAGGCGCACGTAATCGTCGGGGCCAGCCTGGCCGGGGCGAAGGCCGCCGAGACACTGCGGGCCGAGGGCTTCGGCGGCCCGGTCGTGGTGATCGGTGACGAACGCGACCGGCCGTATGAGCGCCCGCCGCTGTCCAAGGATTACCTGCTCGGCAAGGCCGAACGGGACACGATCTTCGTCCACCCGGAGAACTGGTACGCCGAGAACAACGTCGACCTGCGGCTCGGCGTCGCCGCCACCGGCATCGACCCGGACCGGCACGAGGTCAGCCTGGAAGACGGCAGCCGGGTCGGCTACGGCAAGCTGCTGCTGGCCACCGGCTCGACCCCGCGGCGGATCCCGGTGCCCGGCGCTGACCTGGACGGCGTGCTCTACCTGCGCCGGGTGGGGGACAGCGACCGGCTCAAGGCCGCGTTCCGGCCCGGGGCCAGGATCGTGGTGATCGGCGGCGGCTGGATCGGGCTGGAGGCCGCGGCGGCGGCCCGGGCGGCCGGCGCGGAGGTGACCGTGCTTGAGGTGGCCGACCTGCCGTTGCTGCGGGTGCTCGGGCGGAAGGTCGCGCAGGTGTTCGCGGACCTGCACGCCGCCAACGGGGTGGACCTGCGTGGCGGGGTGCAGGTCGCGGAGATCACCGGCAGCGACGGCAAGGCCACCGGGGTGCGGCTGGGCGACGGCAGCCAGATCCCGGCGGACGCGGTGATCGTCGGGGTCGGGATCACGCCCAACATCCAGCTCGCCGCGGCGGCCGGGCTGAAGACCGACAACGGCATCGTGGTCAGCGCGAAGCTGCAGACCTCCGACCCGGACATCTTCGCGGCCGGCGATGTGGCGAACGCGTTCCACCCGACGCTGGGCAAGCATGTCCGGGTCGAGCACTGGGCCAACGCGCTGAACCAGCCGCAGACCGCCGCCAAGGCGATGCTCGGGCAGGACGTGGCCTACGACCTGATCCCGTACTTCTACACCGACCAGTACGACCTGGGGATGGAGTACTCCGGCTACGTCGAGCCCGGCACCGAGGCCGACGTCGTCTTCCGCGGCGACGTCGCGGGCCGCGAGTTCATCGCGTTCTGGCTCGGCCAGGACGGCCGGGTGCTGGCCGGGATGAACGTCAACGTCTGGGACGTCAACGACGCGATCCAGGCGCTGGTACGGGCGGGGAACCCGGTCGGCGCCAGCGCACTGAGTGATCCGGGAACGCCACTGGAATCGCTGGCCGGGCACTGACCGGCGGACCCGCCGGAGGGGTAACCTGCTGGCGACATCGCGATCACCGATCTGAGGACCCGATGCGCCAGCAGACCCCGCCAGCGCGGCCAGCCCCCCGATCGCGGCCGCTGCAGAACCGGGTCATGCCGACCGGTGAGATCGTCGCGCACCCGGCGCGCGGCATGCTGATGGGCAACCGCGGCTGCATCCACAACCCGGACCGGACGCTCGGCGTCACCAGGTGGCGCAGCAAGATGTGGATCGCCTGCGTGCTGGACTGGCGCGGGGTGCGGCGCGACGTGATGCCGCCGGGCCGGTGGACGGCACTGTTCTTCCTCGACGAGGCGACCGCGCTGGCCGCCGGGCACCGGCCGTGCGGGTACTGCCGCCGCGCGGACCACGTGTGGTTCGGTGAGAGCTGGCGGTCGGCGGCCGGGCTGGCGGAGCGCCCGCGGGCCGCGCAGCTGGACGTGTGGCTGCACGCACAGCGGACCGACCGCACCCGCCGGAAGCTGACCCGGCCCGCGCTGGCGGGCGACCTGCCCGACGGGTCGATGGTCCGGCACGAGGGCCGGCTGGCGCTGTGCAGCGGCGGGACGCTGCGGCCGTGGTCGTTCGAGGGCTACGGGGCGCCGGTCCGGGTCGGCCCGGGCACCAGCGTGGAGTTGCTGACCCCGCCGTCGATCGTCGCCGCCATCGCGGCCGGCTACCGGCCGCTGGTCCACCCGAGCGCGGGCGTTACCGCCATGCGGTCATTCAGCCACCCGCGGTAACGGCTATCCGGGCGCGATTCACCGCGAATCCGGAAATCACCTGGCCTCCATCCGCCGCACATGACGGATCGTCATCAGCGGGCTCCGGTTGGATCTCGGCGCGTGTCTTCAGCTAGCACCCAGTGAACGTGCAGGCAGGCCCGCAGGCTGCTCGGGCAGAATCGGTGGCTGCGGGCAGCCGGCGGGCATGACAGCGGGGGCACAGAGGTATCCGAGCGTAGGCGGAACCACGACATATGCCGGCTTGCACTGTCGGGGTCCGGCTGGAGGTGAGTCCATGGCCTGGTTCCTGATCATCGTTGCTGGGCTGTTCGAGACCGGGTTCGCGGTCCTGCTCAAGCAGAGCGCCGGCTTCACCAAGCTGGTGCCGACAGCCGGGTTCGCGGCCTGCGCGCTGATCAGCTTCGGACTGCTCAGCGTGGCGCTGAACCGGCTGGAGGTCGGGCCGGCTTACGCGGTATGGACCGGAATCGGGGCGGGCGGCACCGCGATCGTCGGGATGGCGCTGCTGTCTGAGTCGGTGACGGCGCTCAAGCTGGTGTCGATCGGGCTCGTGCTCGCGGGCGTCGTGGGGCTGAACCTGGCTGGTGTTACCTCTGGCTAGACTTCAAGAGGTGCTCTGGCCTCCATGGGGGCGTGGCCGGAAGCTAGGCCCTGGGCCCGCGATAAACGCCACGCCGGCGATGCGGCGTTCCCGGTGATCGGCCTGCCGCAGCTGGCGGTGGCCTCGCCGCTGTCTTACCTGCTCGCTTTCCTGGTCCCGGCGCTGGACGCGGTACTGCCCATCCTGCCGAGCGAGACGGTGGTCATCGCGCTCGGCGTGGCCACCTCGGGGAGCGTCGACCCGCGGATCGGGATACTCATCGCGCTCGCCGCCGCTGGCGCCTTTACCGGCGACAATCTGTGCTATTTCATCGGCCGCCGGTTCGGCCCGGCCGCCGAGCGGTGGGTGTTCGCCGGGGACCGCGGGCAGAAGCGGCGGGACTGGGCGACCGGCGCGCTGCAGCGCTACGGCGCCGGGATCATCATCGTCTGCCGGTTCATCCCTGGCGGGCGCACCGCGGTGACGTTCATCTGCGGCGCGGTGGCGTACCCGCGGCGCAGCTTCATCATCGCGACCGCGTGCGCAGGCTCCATCTGGGCGGTCTACGCCTTCCTGCTGGGACGGCTCGGCGGGCAGGCGTTCGAGCACCAGCCCTGGCTGGGCCTGGTGATCGCGTTCGGCGCCACGCTGGTGGTGACCGCGATGATCGAGGGGATGCGGCGGCTGCGGCCCTGGCGCTGGTTCACCCGCCCCCGGCCCGGGCCGGCCGCGCACCCGGACGGCGACCCGGACCCGGACCCGGACCGGGACCTGCGGGCGGAGGGCGAACTGGGCCCGGATACCGGGCCAGGACCGCGGGCCGGGCCCCGGTCGCGCTGACCGCACCGGGCGGGTGAGTCGCTGGGCCCGCGGGCCGGCGCCGGGGCGCGGTACCGGACCGGCTGGCCCGGCGGCGGCGCCGCTACGGGGCCGCTACGGGGCCGGCAGCAGGCCGAACGCGTCGGCGACCGCGAGCGCGCCGGACCGGTTGCGAACCCCGAGCTTGCGGAACAGCCGGGTCTGCACGTTCTCCACGGTCTTCGGGGCGATGCCGAGCGCGCGGGCGGTCTGCCGGATCGAGTAACCCTGCGCGACCGACCGGAGGATGTCGGTCTCCCTGGCGGACAGCTCAGGCAGGTCACCGCCGCCGGGCACCCGCTGGTCCCAGCGGGCCCGCACCGCCCCGATCAGCGGCCGCATCGGCATCGAGTCGACCACCAGGTAGCCCTGGCTGACCATCCGCAGCACCGAGAGGAAGTGGTCGTCGATCCGGTCGGCACTGACCAGGGCGCTCGCCCCGCTGGCCAGCGCCTCGGCGAGCTCGGGCGGGTGCAGCGGCTGGCTGTGCACCAGCAGCGCCGGGATGCCCAGCTCCCGGACCACGTGCCAGTCGGGCGGCTGCGGGTCGACCATCGCGGCCACGATCGGCCCGCGATGCCAGCGAGCCCAGTGCGAGTCGGCCACCGGCTCGTGCTCCCTGGCCAGCACGAACGGCAGCTTGTTCTTGATCAGGACCCGGACGACAAGCTCCAGTGCCGCGCTGGGCTGCCCGGACACCACTGTCAGCACCGCGAAGTCGGCGCTGGCCGGGCCCCGCCGCCGGGGCGCTGCCCTGGCCGGCCCGGCGCGGCCTTCCAGCATGCCCAGGGACGCCGCCCGGGACACCGCGTGCGCGCTGCTGTTGACCTCCAGCTTCGCGTAGACGCGGCGCTTGAGGTTCTCCACGGTCAGCGGGCTGATGCCGAGCAGGGCGGCGATCTCGGCCACGCTGTGTCCGGACCCGGTCAGCACGACCAGCTCAAGCTCCCGGTCGGTCAGCCCGCCGTGGCTGCTGCGCGCGTGCTTGCCGGGCTTGCGCCGCAGCAGCGCCAGCACCGCGGCCAGGCCGTGCGACTCGGGCACGAGCGAGGCGATCCCGGCCCGGCAGGCGGCCGCCAGGTCCCGCTCGGAGGCATCCCGGTAGGTGACGATCACGTTCAGCTCCGGGTAACGGCGCAGCAGGTCGCCGGCCAGCACCGCGAACTCGCCCAGCCGGGAGCCCGCGTCCATGATCACCACGTCGGGCTGGCCGAGACCGCACAGCGCCGGGATGGCACCGGGCTCGGCCACCTTGCCCACGACCGTGATGTCCGGGCTGCCGGACAGGCAGGCAGAAAGGGCGTCGCGCAGCAGCCGCCGCGACGACTGCACGGCTACCCTGACGGTGACGCGGGCGGGTGACGCGACCATCGCTGAGCCTGTTTTCCCGTATGTTGATACCTGGGGCTGATGAGGTACCGCAGTCTACGCTGGACGGGCTATTTACCGCCGGTCCATAGATCTTTATGACGAAACCTGCGGATCATCCTAAGTAATACTGTGTGAGTAAATTACGTGATTTGTCCGTGATCTGCGCCACACGTAACCCGCTCGTCGCCTCCGCTCAGATCACCGCCTGCCGGGCGCGGCTGGGCAGGCGGGCCGATAGTGTTGCGAAGATTGCCCCCAATAGGGTATTGATGACCGAGATAACAAAAAGTTACGATTGCAGCACAAGCGGCTAATGTAGGCCGCGTCGAGCGAGAGGCAACTCCGCTATGCACCATCGTTCCCCCAAGCTGTTCCTTGGCTCGTTAGCCGCCCTGGTGCCGGTGGTCGGCCTGGTCGTGGCGTTCAGCCCGGCCGCGGGCGCGAGCAGCAGCACCGCCCACCCCTCAGCGAACGCCAGCGCGATGGCCGCCGCCCGCGCCGTGCTCAAGAACCTCAAGGTCGGACAGCACGCGACCGACCACCGGGTCTCCAGGCACATCTCCAAGATCAGCGGCCTGACCCAGGTGCAGAGCACCAACTGGTCCGGTTACGGCGACGACAACACCGCTGGCAACACCTACACCACGGTCACGGCGAACTGGACCGAGCCGTCGGTCACCTGCACCTCCACCACGTCGCTCGCCGTGTTCTGGGTCGGCATCGACGGCTTCACCAGCGGATCTGTCGAGCAGGACGGCACGCTGGCGGAGTGCTCGGGCGGCCGGGCCTTCTATGACACCTGGTGGGAGATGTTCCCCACGAACTCCATCCAGGTGGTCGGCACCAGCCTCGCACCAGGAGACAGCATCAGTTCCTCGGTGACCAGGAGCGGGAGCACCTACACACTTAAGGTCACCGACTCAACCCACCCCGCGAACAGCTTCACCAGGACCGAGACGTGCTCCACCTGCGCCAACTCCAGCGCTGAGTGGATCGCTGAGGCGCCGAGCGGCTCCAGCGGGGTATTCCCGCTGTCCAACTTCCACACCTGGACGGCCAGCAGCGCGACGGTGAAGTCCGGCTCGACCTCCGGCGTCATCTCCACGTTCCCCGACGACGAGCTGACCATGGTCGACGGCTCCGGGCTCGTCAAGGCTCAGCCGGGAGCGCTCAACGGCACCGGCAACGGGTTCACCGTCACCTGGCGGCGCAGCACCTGACCCGCGGGAACAGCACCAATCGGATCACGCACCTGTCACGCTGGCCGGCGGTCACCCGCCGGCCAGCGCCATGACGGTGCCGGCGCACGCGCCCATGGGCGCCAGGAACAGCAGGAGCATCGCCATGTTCCACAGTGTGGACACGCCGAACGGCAGGCGCTCGATCCCGAGCACGCCCTTGGCCAGCCGGGAGATATACACCGGCCCGCCGGGCTGGCCGACGAGTTCCGGGCGGCCGAACTGCTTGTCGAGTGCCTTGTTGATCACCTTCATGTCGTCGTCCCGGCTGAACATGACGGTGACCCCGGCGGTGTCGGTGACGATGATGTAGTCGTAGAAGGCCTGGTTCCCCGGAAACCGCCGGGCCCGGATCCGGCGCAGGCTGCGCAGGTCGATGGTGCGCGGCCCGGACATGGTCCGCACGGTCAGCAGGTTGTCCTGCCGGTACCGGTCCCTGCCCCGCGCGGTGCTGATGCCGCGCATCCCGATGAACCCCAGCGCCACCGCGAAACCGGCGGGGAGCGCCAGTGACTCCGGGTCCAGCATGGGGCGCAGCAGCAACGCGGGACCGACCCAGATGACCGCGAGGCCAGCGAGCCAGGCCGTCACCGTGGTCACGCTGCGCCGGCGGGCCAGCGCGGCGGGAACCGGGCTGACCGTCGGCATGGGTGCTGTGTTCATCGGCCATCCCGCCCGGGCGATGCCCGCACTGTCAGCATTGGCCGCAAAAGCTGCGGATCGACACATTTAACACCCTGTGACGGCACCCTGGATAGCCTGCTGCGCAGCGGAATGACACGACCCCAGGGGCGGCTGGCCGCCCCGGGCGGCCAGCCGGACACCGGGCCGGATATGTGGCGATTGCGCATTAGTGGCGCTCGCGCGGGTAGCTGCGGCGGATGCTTGAAGCACTCCTGCTGGCAGGCCTGGTGGCCGCGCCGCTCGGCTCGGCCGGGTTGTTCATGCCCGCCAGGCGCCGCCGCCGCGCCGCGGGCTTCTGGCCGGCCGCACGCCGGCTCACGCTCGCGGTCGCCGGGACCGCGCTGCTGGCCGCGGCGGTGGCCGTGGCGCTGCAGCTGCTCAGCGTGTCCAGGCCCAACCTGATCGCGGGCGTCGCCGGGATCATCGCCGCCAGCGCGGCGTGGCTGCCGGTCACCCGCAGGTGGAACGGCCGGGCTCACCTGTGCTGGGCATCGAGCGTGTTCCTGTTCGTCATCTACCTGGCCTTCGCGCTGGACTGGACGCTGACGAGCGGGCTCGGCCTGGCCAGCACCGCCGGCGGGGTGGTGCTGTGGCTGCTCGAAGTCTTCGCCGCGATCCTGACCACCGCCTACCTGTGGGAGATCTGCGACGCGCTCGGCACCGAGCACTGGCGCCGCCGGGTCACCGCCACCACCCCGCTCAAGGCCGGTCATCAGGCCCTGGCCGGGCAGCAGCCCTACCTGCCGTTCGTCAGCCTGCACGTGCCCGCGCACAACGAGCCGCCGGACATGGTCATCGAGACCCTCGGCGCGCTGCTGCGGCTGGACTACCCGGCCTACGAGGTCGTCCTGATCGA
Source organism: Streptosporangiaceae bacterium (assembly GCA_036558005.1). GTDB lineage: Bacteria > Actinomycetota > Actinomycetes > Streptosporangiales > Streptosporangiaceae > DATBGO01. Next base: position 13,201 of record DATBGO010000138.1, read on the forward strand.
CGACAACACCAGTGACGAGCGGCTGTGGCGGCCGGTGGAACAGTGGTGCGCCCGGCACGGGGTGACGTTCGCCCACCTGGAGGACTGGCCTGGCTACAAGTCCGGCGCGCTCAACTACGCGCTGCGCGAGCTGACCGACCCGCGAGCCGAGGTCATCGGCGTGGTCGATTCCGATTACCAGATCGAGCCGGGATTCCTGCGCCGGTGCGCCCCGGCGTTCGCCGATCCCTGGACCGGTTTCATCCAGGCGCCCCAGGACTACCGGGACTGGAGGCACGCTCCCTATTACCGGCGGCTGTACTACTCCTATAAGTACTTCTTCGCCGTTTCGCAGCCCGCGCGCAACGAGCATGACGGCGCCATTTTCGCCGGCACCATGGGGCTCATCCGCCGGGTCGCGCTGGACGAGCTCGGCGGCTGGGACGAGTGGTGCATCACCGAGGACGCCGAGCTGTCGCTGCGGCTGCTGCGGGCGGGCTGGAACGGCCTGCACATGGACCAGACCTGGGGCCGCGGGATCATGCCGCTGACCTTCGAGGCGCTCAAGGGCCAGCGTTACCGGTGGTGCTTCGGCGGCATCCAGATCCTGCGGATGCACTGGCGGTCGCTGCTGCCGCGCCGCGCGTCACGGGGCAACCACCTGACCACCGCGCAGCGCTGGGCTTACCTGGCCGGAGGGATCCAGTGGTACGGCGACCTGCTCAGCCTGGTGTTCCTGGTGTTCCTGCTGGCCGGCGCGGCGAACCTGGCCGCAGGCGGCGGCGAGCTGTTCCGCAAGCTCACGCCGTTCCTGGTGGCGACCGTGCCGGTGCTGGTCGGGCTGGGCCTGGTCCGGGCCGTCGCGCTGCTGCGCCGGGGCACCGGCGCGTCCTGGCGGGACGCAATCGGCGCGTTCTTCATCTGGCAGTCCACCTCGGTGGTGGTGGCGCGGGCATCGGTGCAGGGCCTGTTCGCCCGCAAGGCGGCGTTCCTGCGCACCCCCAAGACCAGCGAGCAGGCAAAGTGGTGGGAGCCGCTGCGAGCCAACTGGGCCGAGTCAGCCCTGGCCGTGCTCGGCCTGGCCGGCATCGCCGCGGCGCTGACCAAGCCTGCCCAGCTGAGCGGGCCGCTGCTCGCGTTCCTGCTGGCATTTCCCACGGCCGGCCTGGCCGCGGCCCCGGTGAACAGCTGGGCGGCCCAGCGCGCCGCCCTGCCGCGCTGGCTGCGGGCCCGCCGGCAGACCGAGTACCTGCGGAACCAGCGTTCGGTCGCGGCCGGCGCGGCGGCTGGCGGCGCGGTGGCGGTACTGGCGGCCGTCCTGATCGGGCTGGCGCTCATCTTCGCGCCCAGTCAGCATCAGTTCAGGAGCCCGGACCTGGTCGGCCCGGCGCAGGGTCACAGCCACGGCCCGGCCAGCCCGGACACCCGCTCGCCGTCGCCGTCCGGCTCGCCGTCGGGCAGCTCATCATCGGGCAGCTCCCCCTCGGGCAGCTCTTCCTCGCCCGCCAGCACCTCCCCGGCACCGGTGCCGAGCACCAGCTCGCCGGTGCCGACGGCGACCCCGAGCCCGACAGCGACGAGCACGACCTCGCCGCCCGCGTCCCCCTGACCCGGGCTAGCAGCTGACCCCCCCCAAGGGTTTTCCGTCCCTCGGGGGGTATTCGTCTCTGTCCGCGGACCGGGCCGGCCCCTAGTGTGCCGCCAGGCGGGAAGCGGGTCGATCCCCCGCGGTCATGCCGCGCGACGATGGTCGCGGGCAGGACCCGGGACTATGCGCCGCTCGCGCGGTGCTGGGCCACGGAAACGGAGACGATGACTCTCAACAGGAGTTTTCGTAGCGCTGCAAGAGGACGTATACCGGCCGCCGCCGCGGCCATGGCAGCCGTCGCGCTGGCGCTGGCGCTGGCCGCGGCGTGGGCGGGCCCGGCCGCCGCGGCCGGCCTTTCCGGCGGCCGGCCGGCCGCCGCCGCCACCGCGGCGCCCGCCCGGGTCAAGTACTATGTCGTGCCGCCTTCGGGCAAGGGCGCGACCTCGCTGATCGCGATCGCGGCGCAGACGCTCGGCAGCGGCAGCCGGTTCACGGAGATCTTCAACCTGAACAAGGGCCGGCCGCAGCAGGCTGGCGGCCGGCTGGAGAATCCCAGCGTGATCGAGGCGGGATGGGTGCTGCAGCTGCCGGCTGACGCCTCCGGTCCCGGTGTCCATTTCGGGCCGCTGCCAGGAGCCGCGCCCGCCGCGTCCAGCCCGCCGCCGTCGCCGCGGCCCTCCCCGCGCGTCACCAGCAGCGCGGCGGCCGGCGGGTCCGGGCTGCCGCTGCTGGACCTCGCGGGCGCGGCAGTGGTCGTGCTGGGAGCGGCCTGGCTGGCCGTCATGTACGGCCGCCGCCGCCGCGGTGGCCGGCCAGCGGGCCGCCCGTCGCGCGGCAGGCCGCCGCGGTCGCGGCCGGGGCTGGCGGCGGCAGGACTAGCGCGGGCAGGACGGGCCAGGCCCGGCCCGGCCAGGCCCGGCCGCGCGACGTCGGTCCTGCCCCGCCGGGCCGGGGCCGGCCCCGGGCGGCAGCTGACCGCGGACGAGGTGCTGCGCAGCAGACTCGGGCTGGCCAGCAGGCCCGGCCCCGGCCCCGGCGGCGCGGCCGGCGAGCATCCCAGCTGGCCCGGCACTGCCGAGCGCGGCCCGTTCGACACCGGTCCGCTCGGCCGGTACGGGGCCGCCGCGCTCGGCTACCTGGCGGGTGCGCGGGGCCACTATGACGCGGGCGGGCCAGGCCAGCACGGGACGGATCCGCGCAGCCGGGACGACCGGTCCGGACCTGGCTACCCGCCATGGCCGGACGCGGAGTACCCGAGCCAGCCAGGGGCCAGCCTGCCCGGCGCGGGCGCTGGCGCTGAGCCTGGCCCGCCCGCCCCGGCGGGTTACCCCGGCCGGCCGGGCCCGTCGGGTTACCTTCGCCGGCCAGCGCAGCCAGGCCGGTTCGGACCCGACCATCCCAGCTGGCCCGCCACCGACCTGCCCAGGGTGCCCAGTCACGCCGCTGACCTGCCCAGGGCGCCGGGTCCCGCCACCGACCTGCCCGGCGTCTCTGGCGCCGCGGGTTCCGGTCGGCCCGACCTGCATTCTCCAGGCGGGCCGGCCGCTGGACCCCCGGCACGCGGCCGGGCCGGCTACCCGGATCAGCCCGGCGGCGGCGGGCACCTTGGCCGGTTCGGTCCTGACCATCCCAGCTGGCCCGCCACCGACCTGCCCAGGGTGCCCGACAGCGATGAGCTGCCGGGTCCCGGCCCGGACTACCCGCGATGGCCGGGCGCGGAGCTGCCGAGGCGGCCCCGCCAGCCGGGCGGGCCTGGCCCTGGCGGCAGCGGCCCGCGGCCTGGCGACCCGTACCCGGCGGGACCGGGTTACCCCGGCCCGTCCGGCCCCGGGTATCCGGGGCGGTCCGCGGGCGGTTATCCGGGCCAGGCCGCCGGGCCGTTCTACCCCCCGGGTGCCCAGCCGGGGCCGCCGGGAAGCGGCTCCTGGGTGCGGGACCCGTCCGGCAGCTGGACTCCCGCCGGGCCGTCCGGGCCCGGCTGGCCCGCGCAGCTGAGCGCGAGCCAGTCCGGGCCGGGAACCTACGAGGTCAGCTCCGGCGACGTCCGGTTCCCCGTGGTACTGACCGACGTGCCCGCGGGCCGCGGCCTGGCTACCGGGCTGGCGACCCGGCCGGAGGCCGCGATCCAGCTGGCGGCCGCCGGGCTTTCCGGCCCGCTGCAGGCTGGCCCGGGCACCGGCTGGAACGCTGACTCGCTCCGGCTGGCAGAGCGGATCCTGTCCGGCGCCGAGCAGGAGGCCGCCAGGATCAGGCAGGAAGCCGCCGAGCTCAGGCAGCAGGCAACGCGGATCCAGCAGGAGGCCACCGACAAGGCCGCCGCCACCGTGGCGGCCGCCGAGCAGGAGGCCGCCGAGCTACGGGCCGCGGCCAGCAAGATGTCGGCTGAGCTCGGCGAGGTGGCCGCCTACGTGACGCAGAACCTGGCCGCCCCGGCGAAGCCAGGTACCCAGCCCGCCTCCCGCCCGGCCAGCCCGCCAGCCAGCCGGCCGCCGACCGCGCCGTCTGGTCATCCGGCCACCAAGCCAGCGGCCAGGCCGTCAGGCCGGCCAGCCCGCAAGCCCGCCGCCCGGCCATCGGCCCGCCCGGCCCGCAAACCGCCCGGAGACGCCCCGGCGAGGAAGGCCCCGGGCCGCCAGGTGGCCGCGCTGCGCAAGATGGTGATCTCGTTCGTGCTCGTCGCCCTGGTCGGGACCGCGACCGGGATCACCGAGATAGCGCTGCACGGATTCGCGTTTTTCGCGTTCCGGGCCAACGGCGCGGGCGCCTCGGTCACCGGCCTCACCGAGGATCAGGGGCCAGGCCAGCCGAACGCGCCGGGAACCCACCACAAGCCCGCCGGCGGCCCCGGCGCCAGGCCAGGCGGCCGCTCACCGGCCAAGCGCGGTCACGCTCCGGCCAAGCCGCACTCCAATGCCAGTAAGAACGGCCATCAGCCGCCGGGCCAGCGGGCCAAGGTCCACCCGCCCGCCGGACCGGGCGGCAAGGCGAAGTGACCAGCCCGCGGACAGCTAAGGAGGGCCGGCCGATGGCGGCAACCGACATGGATACCGGCGCGCCGGCGCACGCGGCCAGGTCCCGGTCGCTGGACCCCTGGCTGAGCGGGTCGCTGGTCTTCTCGGCCGGGTCGATCAAGAAGCAGTCGATCGTGCTGTTCCTGCTGCGGCTGCCCGCATTCGTGCCGCTCATCTTCATCGTGCGCGGCTGGCTATCGCTGAACGCCAAGGACGTGCTCACCAACACCGAAGCAGATGTGCTGGGGACCGGCGGCGAGATCTGCTTCTTCCTGGCCATCCTGATCACCCCGCTGATCACCGTCACCGGGCAGCGGTGGTTCGCCCCGCTGCGCCGGTGGTACGGCATCATGTTCGCGGTCATCGGCATCGCCGACGCGACGACCGCGGCCATCACGACGGACTTCGCCGGCGGGGTGTTCGGCCGGCTCGCCGGGCACACCTTCCTGATCACCGGGTTCCTGGTGGTGCTCATCGCGCTGCCGCTGCTGGCCACCGCCAATACCCCGGCGCAGCGCGCCCTGGGCAGGTACTGGAAACCGCTGCAGCGGATGACCTACCTGCTGTGGGCGCTGATCGTCGCGCACCTGCTGCTGCTGGATGGCTTCACGCCATTCGGCGGGCCCGAGGGTGACGGCGATCCGGTCTTCCACCAGCGCTTCTACCAGGCGGTCGCGATGAGCATCCCGCTGGTCATCCTCCGGCTGCCGCCGGTGCGAAGCTGGATTGCCCAGCAGCGGAAGGCCGGTCAGCAGGCCAAAGTCTGGCTGGCCGTGCTGCCGCTGGCCATACTGTTCGTGCTCGGATTCGCGTTCATCGTCAACGAGGAGATATTCACCGGGACAATGGCCATCACCATGCATCCCCCGGCGAACTGACGGCTTACCCCACCAGGCCGGCGCTCGCCACGTAGCCGCGCCGGAACACCTCGTCGGTGACCGGCCAGCGCTCGCCGTGGCCGCCCTCCACTACCCAGTCACCCGGCTCGGCGACGGCCTTGCCCTCGATGGTGCGCAGCACGTGCACCTCGCCGACCCGCCAGGCGCGGACGGTCCCGGTGCGCCGCCAGCGGTCAGCGTCGATCAGCTGGTGACTGCGCCGGAACTCCGGGTCGCGCACCGTCCGCTCCTCACCGGCGTCATCGACCACCCGCCAGTCCCCGGCATCACCGTGCAGCTCGTCACCGGGCCGGCGGGTCCACCGCCGGCGTGCCTGCAGCCGCCTGGCGCGGACCGTCCCGACGCGGCCGAACTCAGCGGCGTGCGCCGGGCCGCCGGCCGGCACGATCGGCATGAAGCCGACGTCCTCGAGCTGGTCGAGCTGCGAGCGCAGGTAGTCGATGCTCCGGCCGCGTTCCGCCGCGGGCAGGTCGGGCCAGGGCACCACCCTGGCGTTCGTCCTGGCGCCGCCTGACCCGGCGGCCCGGCCGCCTGCCCTGCCATTCAGGCCCGCCCGGCCGTTCGGCCCGCCCGCCCGGCCGTTCGGCCCGCCCGCTGACCAGCCGGCGCCGAGCCGCCGCCGGTACCAGCGCTCGTGCTCGGCCGTGGCGACCGCCTCCACATCGCGCTCGGTCAGCTCGATGAAGCTGCCCTCGGGGACGGCGCGGGCCGGGACCCACTGCCTGCCGCGCGCCACCACGGCCGTCATCACCGAGCGAAGCTGCAGGATGTTGTCCTGCCGGATGAAGTCGTCCAGGTCAGCCCAGGGCCGCCGGGCCGCCGCCCGCGGGTCGCCTGGCGGCGCGGGGTGGCGCATCCGGTAGCACTCATGCCAGTGCCTGGCGACCCTGGTCCAGGTGTCCTCGGGCGCCTCACCGTCCACCAGCAGGGTCCGCTGGACGGGCTGCAGCCGGCCGAAGATCGGCTTGCTGGCGCCCGCTCCGTCGGATGTCAGCACGAACAATGCAATACCCGGATGAAGCCGCGCCACCCGCCCGGCCGCGTGCATGCTTTCCGCCGCCTGGCTGTCGGCGACGACCACGGCGGTCTGCGCGGCCCGGGGCGGCGGCATGTCGTCCAGCTTGGCCAGCAGCCGGTCCCGCCAGGGAACCGGCTCGGCCCGCACCTCGGGGGCCGCGGCGGCGATCTGATCAGGGGCGGTCGCGTGATACTCCCTGCGCAGGTCCTCGGCTCGCTGGTCGAGCAGGATCACCTGCCGGACCGGCCCGGCGGCCAGCGCCTCCAGCCCGGCCTCATCCAGCCAGCCGGCCTGCGGCCCGGCGGCGCTGCCGAGCGCGGCCGCGTCGGCGAGCCCGCGCCGTTCCCAGGCCCGCCGGGCCAGTTCCAGCAGGAGCGCCAGCGCCAGGGTGCTGTCACCGCACAGGATCAGCTGCCGGGCGTGGATGCTGAAGACCTGGTTGACCAGCGCGCAGGCGGTCGACTCCAGCGGGCTGAGCGCGTCCTCGAACCACAGGCTGGAGGTGCCGCTGTGGCGGCCCCGCCAGTGGTCAGCGTGCCGGGGGTCGTCGATCCTGGCGACCAGGTGCGGCTGGCGCTGCGGGTCGGGCCGGTACCGCCGCAGGATGCCGCCCGCCGCGGCGAGGATGGCCTCGTTCTCCGCCGCGTCCTGGCGCAGGGCGTACAGGTAGCTCAGGGCGCAGTTGCGCCCGGCCGCGGCCACGACCGGGAGCAGCACCCGCGGCGATGCCGGGTCCGCGACCATGACCCGGGCTCCGGTGGCGCGCGCCTCCGCCAGCAGCGGATGGCCGGCGTCCGGCTCGATCACCACGATGCTGCCCCGGCGGCGGGTCTGGGACAGCCGCCACAACAGCGGCATCGTGATCGTGTCCAGCCCGGTCAGGACGGTCGCATCCCGCACCAGCCGGGCCCGCAGCCGGTCCACCGGCTGCCGCCATAGCACCGCCGCAGCCGCCAGCGCGCCGGTCAGCGTCGCCAGCAGGCTGACCGGGCCGCCGAACTGGTAGGCCAGCGGCGGCGGCTGGTGGCAGGCGCCCAGCGGGTAGGACGGCGGGTTGCCGACGTACAGGTCGAGCATCCAGCTCAGCACGGCGCTCTCGGTCTGGCGGCCCCGGCACGGGGTCAGCGCGGAACCGGTGAGCACGCCCCCGATGAGAACCATCACGACGACCGTGACCAGCCCGACCGTGCGCGGCTGGAGCCGCCGCGGCCACCAGAAGCAGGCCAGGGCGGCCAGCCACAGCCCGGTGCCCGCCAGCAGCAGCGCGTTGTCCCCCGGCCGCAGCCACTCCCGCCACCAGGCCCCGGTCAGCGTGAGCCAGCGCGGATCGGCGGCCGACACCCAGGCTCCCCAGGCGAGATAGCCGGTCAGCGCCACCGCGATGACCGCGGGCCCCGCCCAGGCGGCCCGCACGAGCCCGGTCCTTATCACGGCCTCCTCACCCAGCGCCCGTGATATCGATCAGAACGTGCTAACGGACAACAAACGGTTAAGCACGCCTTTAACTCGACCGTGCCACAGATGGCCGCAAACGCCTAGTCCCACCTTAAGCATGTCTAGTGCGGGCAATATGCCCGGCGTATATGGTGCGGATCCGGCCCTGGATCGGCTAATGTCGGCCGCATCACAGCGGAATCTTTTGGCTGCGCGTACGACGGCGCATGCCGTAGTAGCCTGACCCGTGGCGACCCCGGCCATGGTGCTAGCCACTCATGCCTGCGGCGGGTCACAGCGACGTGATGCCGTACAGCCGACCACCCAGTTATAGGCTCCGATCACTCGGAGTTACAGTTTTCATGCATACGGTTACCTCTGATACGGGTGGCCGAATGTGTGGTACATGAGTTCCAAAACGTACATACAACGCACCACCCGGTGCCGGAGCCTTTGGCGAGATTGGTTGGCGGCCATGCAGACTACCGACGACATCAGGCTGACGACAGCATCCAAGCTGGCAGATCTCCGCGCCGTGCCGCTGGCGGAGCTATCCCGGCTGGGCACGGTGACCTTCGATGAGGCGCAGGGCCGGGCCGCCGCGGCCCCGGCCGCGGTGCCCGCGCCAGCATTCAGCTCTGCCATCTGAGCCACGAGGCCTGACGTGAGCAGGCCGCCCGCCGCGCCGTGCCAGGCTGTCCCGGCTCCGATCAGCCAGTTCGTCCTGAAGGTTCACAGCCGCTGCGATCTCGCCTGTGATCACTGCTATGTGTACGAAGCCGCCGACCAGAGCTGGCGGGGCCGTCCGGCGGTGATCTCGGGCGAGGTCACCGCCCGGGCCGCGGAGCGCATCGCGGAGCACGCCGCGGCGCACGCGCTGCCCGGCGTTCAGGTGATCTTGCATGGCGGCGAGCCGCTGCTGGCCGGTCCCGCCCGGCTGCGGCAGATCATCACGGCCCTGCGGTCGGCGCTTTCCGGCGCCTGCCAGCTTGACCTGAGAATCCACACCAACGGCGTGCTGCTGACCCCGGTGCTGTGCGAGCTGTTCGCCGAGCACCAGGTCAAGGTGGGCGTCTCCATCGACGGTGACCGGCCCGCCAATGACCGCCACCGCCGCTACGCCGACGGGCGCAGCAGCTACGACAAGGTGATCGCGGCGATCAGCCTGCTGCGCACCGGGCGGTTCAGGCCGCTGTACGCGGGCTTGCTGTGCACGATCGACGTCGCCAACGACCCGCTGGCGGTCTACCAGGCTTTAATGGAGCTGGCCCCGCCACGGATCGACTTCCTGCTGCCGCATGCCACCTGGGACCACCCGCCGCCGCGGCGGCCCGGCGCCGGCGCCGAGTACGCGGACTGGCTGATCGCGATCTTCGACCGGTGGGCCGCCGACGGCTGCCCGGTACCGATCCGCACCTTCGACTCGATCGGGTCCACGCTGCGCGGCGGCGAGAATCTCACCGAGGCGCTCGGCCTCGGGCCGGCCGGCCTGGTGGTGATCGAGACCGACGGCAGCTACGAGCAGGCGGACTCGCTGAAGGCGGCCTACCAGGGAGCGCCGGAAACCGGGATGGATGTCTTGCGCCACCCGCTCGACGCGGTGGCCGCGCACCCGGGCATCCTGGCCCGGCAGCAGGGACTGGCCGGGCTGTGCCAGGCCTGCCGCCAGTGCCCGGTCGTCACCAGCTGCGGCGGCGGCCTCTACACCCACCGGTACCGCACCGGGACCGGCTTCGCGAACCCGTCGGCCTACTGCGCGGACCTGCTGAAGCTGATCACCCACATCGGCAGCCGCCCGCCCGGCCCGCGGCCGGGCGGCCCCGGCCCGCGGCGCACGGCCCACACCATCAGCAGCGGCGACTTCCGTGCCCTGGCGGCAGGCCCGGGCAGCGCCGCCGCCGTCGCCGGGCTCATCGAGGCCCAGCGCAGCCTGGTGCGCGGGCTGCTCAGCGCGGTCTACCAGCAGGCCGAAGCCGCGCCCGGGCTCAGCCCGCAGGCCCAGGCTGACCTGCGAGCCGCCTGGTCGGTGCTGACCGAGCTGGACCACGCCGGGGCGCCGGGCCTGGCGCAGGTGCTCGGTCATCCCGGCGTCCGGCGCTGGGCCGAGCGCTGCCTGAGCGCGCCGCGGGATCGGGGTGATGCCGGGCCCCCGGCCGGCCTCGGGCATCTCGGCGCGATCGCGGCCGCAGCGGCGATCGCGTCAGCCGCGACCGCCACCGCGGCGGTCCCGGTCACCGGCGGCGCCGTGCACCTGCCGTCGCTGGGCAGGCTCGCCGCCGGGCCGGGCGGGGAACACGAGCGGGCGGTCATCGAGGTGGCCGGGAATGCGGTCAGCGTGCGACTAGGCCCCAGCCGCTGGACGCTAGCCGGCCCCGTGCTAGCCGGCCCCGTGCTGGCCGGCCCCGTGCTGGCCGGCCCCCAGTTGGCCGGCTCCCAGCTGGGCACTGACCTGGCCGGCCTCCGGTTCACTGCCGCGGACGGCAGGCAGGCCTGCTGGCAGCCGGTGCGGACGCTGGCCGGGCCCGGCATCCGGGTGGCCCTCGACGACACCGACCCCTGCCTGCTCGATCAGCCGGAGGCCGCGGCGCCGCGGCTGACCGATGTCGAGTTCGCCCGTTGGCAGCGCTGCTTCACCGCCGCGTGGCAGCAGATCCGGGCCGGCCAGCCAGGCTACGGGGCCGCGCTCGCGGCCGGCCTGAGCACGATCGTGCCGCTCGCCGGCCCCGCCCTGGCCAGGACAGCCGGCCGGGGCGCCGCCGCCGGGGCCGCGGGGGGTGCCACAGCCGGGGGTGCCACAGCCGGGGGTGCCACAGCCGGGGGCGCCACAGCCAGGGGCGCCGCGGCCAGGGGCGCCGCGGCCGACACGGGCCCCGGAGCCTGCCGGCCCGCCTTCGGCGCGGTCGCGCTCGCGCTGCCGGCCGGCCCGGTTACCCTGGCCGAGCGGCTGATCCGCGAGTTCCAGCACGTCAAGCTGGCCGCGGTCACGGACCTGTATGACCTGTACGACCGGGCCGGCGACGGCCAGTTGCCGGTGGCGTCGCAGCCCGGGCAGCACCCGCTCGGGGCACTGCTGCACGACGCTTACGCCGGGCTCGCGGTGACCGGCTTCTGGCGGGCCCGCCAGCAGGCCGCGGCCGGGCCAGAAGCCGAGCAGGCGGGCCAGCGGTTCGCGCGCTGGCGCGCGTCAACTCGTGACGCGATTGAGACCCTGGCGGCTTCCGGGCTGCTCACCCCGCTCGGGACCTGGTTCGTGCGGGAAATGCGCGATTCGGCGTCCTAGCACGTCAGCCCCGGCCAGGCCAGCGGCGCCGGCCGGCCTCCCGCGGTGGCCGGCGGCGGCGGGCCAGGCCAGGCGGCCCGGCGCCCGCTGGCCACGCCCTGCAATCTCCTATATCATCAATTCTCCCGGGCGTATCCAGGCACAAATGGCTGCCGCCGGTTTCACTGTGAGGCTGATGTGGCCAGCGTGTGGCGTGATAGGGGGACGGCGCCGATGGATTCAGGGCGCGATGAGCGGCCATACTTCTTCCTGAGTTACGCGCGGACGCCCAAGCGTGATCCAGCCGATCGCGATGACCCGGATCGCTGGGTCCACAAGCTGTACAAAGACCTGTGTAATGAAATTTTACAAATGACCGAGGCGCGGCCTGAAGAGGCCGGATTCATGGACCTCGAAAACAAGCTCGGCACCGAATGGTCACCCGAGCTCATCACCGCCCTGGCGCGCTGCCGGGTGTTCGTCCCGCTTTACTCCCGGCGGTACTTTGAAAGCGACAGCTGCGGGCGGGAATGGTTCGCCTTCGCCCGCCGCGAGCTCACCCGCAAGGCGCTGGGCAGCCAGGTCGTCGACGCGATCATGCCCGCGCTGTGGACCAGGCTCGACCGGGACAAGCTCCCCCAGGTGGCCCAGTCCGTCCAGTTCGACCACAACGTGCTGGGCGAGCGGTACTGCACCGAGGGCTTCTACGGGATCATGAAGCTGCACAACTACCGCGGCGACTATCAGCGCGCGGTGCACCGGCTGGCCGAGCGGATCATCGCGATCGGGGACGAGAGCGCCGCCGCCGGGGACGAGACCACCGTGCACGGCCTGAGCCAGGCCGACTTCGACTCGCTGCCCAGTGCCTTCGGGCCGGCCAGCGCCAGCAGGACGGCCAACGGCAAGCTGCAGATCTCGGTGCTGGCGCACGACACCTCGACGCTGCCGCCGGGCCGGGCACCGGACTACTACGCCGAGACGCCCAGCGGCTGGAGCCCGTACCGGCCCGACTACCTGCAGCCGGTCGCCGACTACGCCCAGGAACTGGCCCGCAAGTGCCTGGACTGCACGCCGCAGGTCGGCGCGTTCGAGGACGAGATGGCCAGCTGGGCGCCGAACGGCCGGCCGGTGCCGCCGAGCCTGTGCCTGGTCGACGCCTGGGTCAGCCTGTCCGCCAAGCACGCCGAGCAGCTCAGCCGGCTGAACGCGGTCAGCGCGCCCTGGGTCAGCGTGCTGGTGCCCTGGAACAGGCAGGACCGGGGGATGGACGTGGCCAGGGAGGAACTGCGCGCGGCCCTGCAGCAGCAGCTGGGCCGCAAGCTCGGCGGCGTGCCCAGGCGCTGCCAGATGGCCGCCCGCGGGATACCCACCCTGCAGGAGTTCAGCCAGCTCCTGCCGGAGATGACGATGATCATGATGAAGCGCTTCCGCAAGGAAGCCGCTGCCCACCCGCCCGCAGGTCCGGTCATCGAGCGGCCGCGGCTGAGAAGAGCCGACCCCACCGACTCCGGAGACACCCGATGAGCGAGTCCAGCCAGGGCCAGATCATTACCTTCTACTCCTACAAGGGCGGCACCGGCCGCACGATGGCGCTGGCCAATGTCGCCTGGATACTGGCCAGCAACGGCAAGCGCGTCCTGATTGTCGACTGGGACCTGGAATCGCCGGGATTACACAAGTTCTTTCACCCGTTCCTGGACCAGTCAACGGTCAGTGCGACGCCCGGCGTGATCGAGATAATCAATGATTATGCCTCGGCCGCGCTGGATCCCGAGCCGCGCGACAATGACTGGCACCTGCAGTACGCCCACGTCGAGCGGCACGCGGTATCGCTCGACTGGGTCTTCCCTGATAATGGCAAGCTCGATTTTCTGTCCGCCGGGCGGCAGAACCGCGATTATTCCGCCGCGGTCTGCTCACTTGACTGGGATAACTTCTACGACCGGCTCGGCGGCGGGCGGTTTTTCCGGGCGATGCGCGAGGACATGCGGCAGAAGTATGACTACGTGCTGATCGACAGCCGGACCGGGCTCAGCGACGTGGCCGACATCTGCACGATCGAGCTGCCCGACGTGCTGACCATCTGCTTCACCCTCAGCGACCAGAGCATCGAGGGCGCCGCCAACGTGGCCCGCCAGATCAGCGGGCGCTACCGGGACCGCAACATCCGGGTGCTGCCGGTGCCGATGCGGATCGAGGACGGCGAGAAGGAGAAGCTCGACATCGGCCGGTCGCTGGCCCGGATGAGATTCGAGGGCTTCCCGGCCGGGATGTCCCCGGAGAGCTCGGCCATGTACTGGGCGTCGGTGGAGGTCCCGTACAAGCCGTTCTACGCGTTCGAGGAGACGCTCGCGACCTTCGGCGACGACCCGGGCTCCCCGGCCTCGCTGCTGTCCTCGTTCGAGCGGATCACCGACGCGCTCACCGAGGGCCGGGTCACCACGATGCGGCCGATACCGGAGAACCTGCGGCTGCAGTACAAGGAGGCCTACGCCCGCCGCCAGCCCGCGTCGTCCACCCAGGTCTACCTCAGCTACGTGCCGGAGGACCGGATGTGGGCGGACTGGATCGAGGCGGTGCTGACCCGCGCGGGCTTCCGGGTGCTGCCGCGCAGCACGGTGACGACCGCGGCGTTCAGCGGCGATGCCCGGGGCAACATCCAGGCCGAACGCGAGCTCGCGGCGGCTCCCCAGGCGATCGCGATTCTCTCCCTCGCCTACCTGAACTCGCCCGCGGCCCGGTCGATCTGGAAGACGCTGTCGGCGGCCGACGCGGCGGGCACCCACCGGCAGCTGGTCCCGGTCCGGGTCAGCGACGTCCGGATCAGCGAGCCGTTCACCGACCACCCCATGGCCGACCTGGCCAGGCTGGACGCCGCCCAGGCCACGGCGAAGCTGCTGTGGGCGCTGGGCCGGGCCCCGCAGTCAGCGGGCGGGGCCGGCGGCGCGGCGACCGAACCCCGGTTCCCCGGCACCATCCCGCCGATCTGGAACGTCCCGGCCAGGAACGCCGACTTCACCGGGCGCGGCGCGATGCTGGAACTGCTGCGCGACAAGCTGGCCGGGACGGGCATGGCGGTGGTGGTCCCGCAGGCGCTTTACGGGCTGGGCGGGGTCGGCAAGACTCAGCTCGCGCTGGAGTACGCGCACCGGTTCATGGCCGACTACGACCTGGTCTGGTGGGTGCCATCGGAGCGGGCCGAGGAGACCATCGGCGCGCTCGCCGAGCTGGCCCGCAAGATGGGCCTGAAGGTCGGCGACAACGTGTCGGAGGCCGCCGAGGCGGCGCTGGAGGAACTGCGCCGCGACACCAGCCCGCACTGGCTGCTGATCTTCGACAACGCCGACGACCCCAAGCAGCTGGAGCCCTACCTGCCGGCCGGCGCTGGCCACGTCCTCATCACCTCCAGGAACCAGGCCTGGTCGCACTCGGCCGAGCCGCTGGAGGTGGACGTCTTCACCAGGGACGAGAGCGTGGCGCACCTGCTGCGGCACGTGCCCGAGCTGGACATGGCGGACGCGAAGCGGGTCGCGGACGCGCTCGGCCACCTGCCGCTGGCGGTCGAGCAGGCCAGCGCGTGGCTGGAGCAGACCGGCATGCCCGCGCGCGCCTACGTCGAGCAGCTCGCGACCCAGTCCACCAAGATCCTCGCGCTGAACCAGCCGCCTGACTACCCGATGCCGGTGGTCGCGACCTGGAACCTGTCGTTCGAGCGGCTCAAGGAGCGCTCGCCGGCCGCGGTGCGGCTGCTGCAGCTGTGCGCGTTCTTCTCGCCCGGCCCGATCTCGATGGACCTGCTCTACAGCGATGAGATGAACGAGTCGCTGCTGCCGTTCGACGAGACGCTGAGCGAGAAGCTGATGCTCGGCCGGGTGATCCGGGACATCAGCCGGTTCGCGCTGGTCAAGGTCGACCAGGGCAGCAACTCGCTGCAGATCCACCGGCTGGTGCAGGCGGTGATCAGGTCTCAGATGAGCGAGCAGGAGCAGGAGGGGGCCCGGCACGAGGTACACAAGATCCTGGCCGGCGCCCGGCCCCGGCAGGGCGAGACCGATGACCCGGCGAACTGGTCCACTTACGACATCATCTGGCCGCACCTGGGCCCGTCCAGGGCCGAGGACTGCGACGACCCGCGGACCCGCCAGCTGCTCATCGACTGGGTGCGGTACCAGTGGAAGCACGGTGAGTTCGAGTCCGGCCTGAGCCTGGCCAGGCGGCTGGAGACGGTGTGGACCCACCAGCTCGGCCCCGACCATCAGCAGACCCTGCACCTGCAGTTCCAGATCGCGAACATCCTGCGGTCGCTGGGCCGCTTCGGTGACGCGCGCGACCTGGACACCTATGTCCTGGACCGGCAGCGCGCGGTGCTGGGGACCGACCACCCGCACGCGCTGATGACCGCGAACGGGCTCGGCGCGGACCTGCGCGCGCTCGGTGACTTCTCTGAGGCGCTCGGCATCGACCGGCAGACCTACGAGAGCTTCAAGGACCAGTTCGGCGACGACTATCCGCGGACCCTGGCGGCGGCGCACAACCTGGCCTGCTCGCTGCGGCTGATGGGCGACTGCTTCGCCGCGCGCAGGCTGGATGAGGAGACGCTCGACCGCCAGCTCGCCGTGCTCGGCCGCGACCACCCCAACACCCTGCTGTCGGCCGCCAGCCTGGCCCACGACATGCGGGCGGCGGGCGCGTTCCGCGAGTCAGTGAACCTGCTGCGCGACACCTGGGACAAGTACCGCGAGGTGATCGGCGACGACATGACCGACACCCTGCGCACCGCGACCAGCCTGGCGCTGTCGCTGCGCAAGGCGGGCGAGCAGGCCGAGGCGATGAACCTGGCCCAGGACATCTACGACCGGTACAAGCGCCGCTACGGCAGCGACGCGCCCGACGCCCAGTCCTGCGCGCTGAACCTGGCCTGCGACTACGCGGCGGTCGACGACATTCCCCAGGCGCTGGAACTGATCACAGGGGTGAAGACGGTGCTCCAGGTGAGCCTGGGCGACGACCACCCGAACACCCTGGTCGCCACCAACAACCTGGCCTGCTACCTGCGCGTCACCGGCGAGCTCGGCGAGGCGCTCGCGCTGACCGACGACACGCTGCGGCGGCTGCGCCGCAAGCTCGGCTCCAGCCACCCGCTCACCCTGTCCTGCGCGGTCAACCTGGCCAACTGCCGCGGTGATTCAGCCGACCTGGCGGCGTCTGAGGAGCTGCAGCGGGAGACGATCGTGCTGCTTACCCAGACCCTTGGCGCCGGCCATCCGGACACCCTGGTCTGCGAGGCGAACCTCGCCGTCACGCTGCGCCAGTCCGGCCGCGAGCAAGACGCCGACGAGCTGCGGACCCGGGTCATCACCGATTTCGCCCGGGTCCTGGGCGCGGCCCACCCAGACGTGGTCCAGCTGCAGAAATGGCAGCGGATCAACCGTGATCTGGAGCCGCAGCAGATCTAGTCCCTGGCCGCGGGTGCCGGCCGGAGGCGTGCCCGGCCGGCCGCTCGGAGGACAGCCAGCGCAGGATGTCGGGCAGCACGTCCAGCGCGCCGAAGTGGGCCGCGCCCGCCTGCACCACGACGGCCGCGTTCGGGATCCGGTCGGCCAGCCAGCGGGCGTGGCTGGCCGGTGAGAACACGTCACCCGCGCCGTGCCAGAGCAGCACCGGCGCGGTGACCGCCGCCGGGTCGAACCCCCACGGCGAGCAGAACGCCAGCGCGTCGTCGATCCAGCCGTAGTCGGAGGTGCGCAGCGCCTCGGCGTAGGTCTCGATCAGCATCGACCGGATGCCCCGGTCGGCTACCACCCGGCGGTCCGGGTCGGGCAGCTCGGCCTGCAGCCGGGAGATCAGGCTGGCCGGGTTGGCCCGGACCGCGCTGGCGACCACCTTGGTGTGCGCGACGATGTCCTCGTAGCCGTTCGCCGCCGCGGTGAACTCGATGACGTTCGAGTGCGCCATCCCGTCGAACCAGTCCAGCCCGTCCGCGCCGTGCGGCGCCAGCCCGACCAGCACCGCCGCCCTGATGACGTGCTCGGGCAGCAGCGCGGCGCAGGCCAGCGCGTGCGGGCCGCCGCCGGACCGGCCCACCACCGAGAACTGGTCCAGCCCGTAGGCGGCGGCGATGGCCAGCACGTCCGCGGCCACGTCGGCGACCCGGCGGCCCGCGTGCCGGTCCGAGCCGCCGTAGCCGGGCCGGTCGAAGGAGATCAGCCGGACGCCCATCCGGTACAGGATGGCGGTCCGCGGCCGGGGGCCTAACCTGCTGCCAGGCGTTCCGTGCAGCAGGAATACCGGCCGTCCGTCGGGATCCCCGTACATCTGGGTGGAAAGTCTCCTGCCATCAGCCGTCCGGACCGCGTGCTTCAAGATCGTCCTTTGCCGCTTTTCATGCCGCAAGCCCCCGTTTGGGTGGCGGCGTACCTTTCCAGCATGCCGTCACCGCCCCGGCAACGGAAGGGCCCGCCCCGCGGCGCGCGACGCGGTCAGGCAGTGCCGCGGTCAGGCAGTGCCGCGGTCAGGCTGTGTCAGTCAGACCCGGGCCGCAGCGGGGTGCCCGATAGCTGCGCGCCGGCCTCGCGCAGCGCGGTGAGCGCCTCGGCTGTGGTGAGCGGGTCCACTCCCGCGGTGAGCGAGAGCAGCACCCGGGTGGCGAACCCGGCCCGCGCCGCGTCGACCCCGGTCGCCCGGACGCAGTAGTCGGTGGCGATCCCGGCGACGTCGACCTCGGTGACACCGCGCTCGCGCAGCCAGGCGGCCAGCGGCTGGCCGTCGTCCGAACTGCCCTCGAAGCCGCTGTAGGCGGCCGCGTACGCGCCCTTGCTGAACACCGCCTGCAGGTGGCTGACCGTGAGGTCAGGGTGGAACCGCGCGCCTGGCGTCCCGGCCACGCAGTGCCGCGGCCAGGTGCCGGCGAAGTCGGGCTCAGCGGAGAAGTGCGCGCCGGGGTCGATGTGGTAGTCCCTGGTGGCCACCACGTACTTCCAGTCATCGCCGCCATCGGCCAGGGCGGCGCTGATGTTCCTGGCCACCGCCCCGCCGCCGGCCACCGCCAGCGACCCGCCCTCGCAGAAGTCGTTCTGCACATCCACGATCACCAGCGCGCGCGTCACCATGAGGCTATTCTCGCACTATGTCAAAATAGACATAGCCATATGGCACAGCCCTCACCGGCGGCACCCATTACCGGCGAAGCGGGGATAGCCGAGCATGCGAACGCGATCCGCTGCCGTGACCGCGATCATCACCGCGGCCGCCGTCGTGGTGGCCGGCTGTGCGGGCCCGGGGCCACCCCCCTCCCGGCCCCGGGCCCGCCCGCCGTCGCCGCCGGCAACCGCGAGCCCGGGCGGGCCGGCCAGCCCCGGGCCGGCCGCCGCCCCGGTCGCCGGGGTATGCGGCCCGCCGCTGGCCGCGGGGCGCCTGGTCACGGTGCACGCGCCGGGCCGGGTCCGGCTGGCGGCGCTGACCGCGGGCAGCGGCCCGCGCGGCGTGCTGCTGATTCCCGAGCTTGGCCGGTCCGGCAAGTGCGGCTGGTGGGACTTCGCCGCCTACCTGGCCGCGAACGGGTACCGGGTGCTCGCGTTCGACCACCGCTGCACCGGGGAGAGCTCCTGCCCGTCCGGCCCGGCGGCGGGCAGCCTGATGCCCGACATCCGTGCCGCGGCCAGCTGGCTGCGCCGGGCCGGCGCCGCCAGGGTGGTGCTGACGGGCGCGTCCCAGGGCGCTTCCGAGGCCCTGATCGCCGCCACCAGGCCGCCGCCCGGCGTGACCGCGGTGGTTTCGCTGTCCGCGGACGAGCTCACCACGGCGCTGGCCGCCCGTCCTTACCCGGTCACCGCGACGGCCGCCGCGCCCCGGCTGGCGCGGCCGGCCCTGTTCGCCGTCGCCGCGGCCGACCCGTATGTGGGCGTGCCCGCGACCCGGCGGCTGTTCGCCGCGGCCAGGTCCGGCCGCAGCCGCCTGGTCGTGCTCGGGCCCGGCGCCGGGCATGGCTGGGACCTGGTCAGGCCGGACCAGCCCGGCGCCGCCAGGCCGCCGCTGGCCGCGACGATCCTGGCCTTCCTGCGCGCGATGACCTGAGCGCCGCGGCCGTCAGACGCCGGCCGGCGTCGGCAGCGTGTCGATCGTCTCCATCGCCTTGGTGAACTCGATCGCGGTGTCGTCCATCAGCGCCCGCGGGTCGAAGTCAGGACTGGCCAGCACCCCGTGCACGCGCCGGCGCTGCATCCCGAAGTTGCCCGCGTCGTAGATCGGGAAGATCGCCGCCTCACGCAGGTACTTCTCGAACATGTGCAGCTTGTCCGCGCTGTTCACGCCGACGACCTGCATGCACTTGTAGACCGCGTCGAACATCAGCTCGGTGCACTGGATCTTGCACATGGCGCCGATCAGCTCGCCGTGGTACTCGTGCTTGTCCATGTAGTGCGCGGTCTTCCAGCAGAAGTACCGGCACATCTCGATCCGGGCCGCCACGTCGCCGAGCACGTAGCCGGCGTTCTGGTAGCCGATGATCGGCGTCGGGCCGCCCGCCGTGTTGGTCTTGGCCCACTCCAGCGCGGCCTCGTAGGCCGACCGGGCGACGCCCACCGCGGCGATCCCCGCGACCGGCCCGGACCAGGCGAAGTTGCGGTTGATCAGCAGGTCCCCGTTGCCCCTGGTGCCCTCGACCAGGTTGGCGGCCGGCACCCTGGCGTTGTCGAAGACGATCTCCGCGTTCGGGGTGAGCCGGTGCCCGAGCGTGCTGATCAGCTTGTAGGACACCCCCGGGGTGCCCCGCTCGACCATGATCGCCGACAGGCCCTCGGTGCCGCCCCTGGCCGGGTCAGTCCGGACCACCACGATGTTCACGTTCGCGCCCTGGCCGTCCCAGCCGGCCACGTTGCACGGCCAGTACTTGCGGCCGTTGAGCACGTACTGGTCGCCGTCGAGGCGGGCGGTCACCCCGATCCCCACCGGGTGCGGCAGCGGCGCGTCGAAGTTCGCGGTGCCGCCCGGCGACCCGGCCGGCTCGCTGACCGCGTAGCCCACGATGTACTCACCGCTCGGGTCGGACGTCGCCGCCCGCAGGAACCGGTCCTTCTGCTCGTCGGTCCCCCAGTACCAGACCGGCATCAGCCCGAGCCCGTTGACCAGGATCGTGCACGCGAAGCCGGGGTCGACCGCGCAGATTTCCTCCGCCGCGAGGATCACGTCGACATTGGACAGCCCGCCCCCGCCGTACTCAGCGGGCAGCATGCAGAACGCTATTCCCTGCTTATACGCCTCGACATAGGCGGGCTTGGTGAGCTGGAACCCGCGCAGCGGGTCGGGCTCGGCATCGGCCTCCCGCACCACCGGCGCGAGAACCCGCTGCGCGAACGCCCGCGCGTTCAGCTGCAGTTCCCGCTGCTGCTCGCTCAGCGTGAAATCGATAGCCATCTGACTTCATCCCCCTGTAAGTGTCTGCTGGCCCGCCGCGGGCCCAGCCGCGCCCGGGCTCAGCCGAGCCCGGCCGCGCCCGCCGCGGCTACCTCCTGGTCCTGGTCTACCGACCCCCCGCTGACCCCGACCGCGCCGACCACCATGCCGTCCTGCGTCAGCGGGATGCCGCCAGGGAAGATCACCAGGTGCCCCTGGTTGCTCGCCTGGATGCCGAACAGCGGCTGGCCTGGCTGGCACAGCGGGGCCAGGTCCTTGGTGGGCATGTCGAAGGCCCGGGCGGTGTACGCCTTGCCCTGCGAGATGTCGATGCTGCCCAGCCAGGCGCCCTCCATCCGGGCGAAGGCCATCAGGTTGTTGCCCTCGTCCACCACGGCGATGTTCATCGGCACGCCGATCTGCTGCGCCTTGTGCCGGGCGGCGTTGACCACGGTCTGCGCGTTCTGCAGGGTTATCGTCGGCTGCTGGGTGACCATGCTGCCCCCCTTCTCGCTGGCCCGCGCGGGCCAGGGCCGCTGGCTACGCGGCCGGCCTGAGGACCACCTTGGTGTAGCCCTCCACTCGCTGGTCGAACTTCTGGTACGCGCCAGGCGCCTGGTCGAGCGGCAGCTCATGGGAGACGACGAAGCTGGGCCTGGCCCGCCCGGCGCTGATCAGGTCGCGCAGCTGCCGGTTGTAGCGCTTGACGTTGCACTGCCCGGTGCCCAGCCGGAGCCCCTTCTCGAACAGCCGCCCGACGGCGACCTGCAGCATGCCGCGGGACGCGAACTCGTCCACCCCGCCGGGATCGGTGGGGACGTATAGCCCGGGCACGCCGAGCATGCCGGTGGCCCGGACCGTGTCGATCAGCGAGTTCAGCACCACGGCCGGCTCTTCCCGGCCGCCCTGCTGCGCCTGCGCCTGGTACCCGACGGCGTCGACGCCCTTGTCGGTGCCCTCGCCGGCGAGCTGGTCCTTGATCTGCAAGGCCGGGCTGCCCTGCTGGAAGTTCACCGGGATGGCGCCGATCTGGGCCGCCTTGTCCAGCCGCTCGGGCACCCGGTCCACCACGAACACCTTCGCCGCGCCGCGGATCAGCGCGGAGTACGCGGCCATCAGCCCGACCGGTCCCGCGCCGTAGACGGCGACGGTCTCCCCCGGCGAGACCTGGGCCAGCTCGCAGCCGTGGTAGCCGGTGGGGAAGATGTCGGCCAGCAGCACGTAGTCGGCGTCACGCTCGGTCCCTGGCGGCAGCTTGAGGCAGTTGAAGTCGGCGAACGGCACCCGCAGCCGCTCGGCCTGCCCGCCGGGGTAGGGGCCCATCGCGACGTAGCCGTAGGCCCCGCCGGCGAAGCCGGGGTTCACCGTCAGGCAGAACCCGGTGTAACCGGCCACGCAGTTCTTGCAGAACCCGCAGGCCACGTTGAACGGCATCACCACCCGGTCGCCCGGCCGCAGCGTGACCACCCCCGCGCCGGTCTCCTCGACGGTGCCCAGGTTCTCGTGGCCGAACACCAGGCCCGGTTCCGCGGCCGTCCGGCCTTCATACATGTGCAGGTCAGAGCCGCAGATCGCGGTCGCGGCTATCCGGACGATCACGTCGCCGGGATGCTCGATCACCGGATCGGGCACGTTCTCGACGGCTACCTCGAATGGCCTCTTGTAGACGACGGCGCGCATGACGCGGCCTCCCTCCAGCCGTGCACCTGTCTGCTCATGCCGCAAGCCGCCCGGAGCGACCAGGCCCGGGCGGAGGGCACCCCCCTGGCGCTGGAAGAGGTGCTGAACTGCCATGATGGACAGAACGGGCCATCGGCTGTCGAGGGGTGCGCGGCAGGCGGCGCGAAACCCGGTGCGAACGGCGTCTGCCGCGCGGCGGGGGAGGCGCGGTCCATGCGGGGGACATCGGCGTGGGAGGCGCGCGACTGGGCCACCGCGGACGCCTGGGAGCGCTTCACCACCGGGAACGACGTCGGCGATGCCATCGTGCGGCCGGAAATCCTGCGTTCCTGGCACCGGTGCCGGGACGACTACAAGATCGACCCGGCCCAGGCCTGCGCCCCGCCCGCCGACGACGACTGCGCGCACTCGCTGGCCAGCGCCCGGGTGGTCACCGAGCTGGGCAGCGTCGGCAGGTCGCTGGCCGCGGACGCCGAGGCGGCCGGCGGGCTGGTGGCGATCACCGACGGGGCGGGCCGGCTGCTGTCCGCAGTGGGCGACCGGGGCGCGCGCCGGCGGGGGGAGCAGAGCAACCTGGCGCCCTGGTCGGCCTGGTCGGAGCGGGCGGCCGGGACCAACGGGATGGGTACCGCGCTGGAGTACCCCAGCGCGATCCTGGTCCGGCGCAGCGAGCACTGGTGCGAGGGGCTGCGGGACTGGTGCTGCGCGGGCATCACGATCAGGGACCCGGTGACCGGCAGCCCGCTCGCGGTGCTGGACGTGTCGTCCTGGCGCAAGCCGCTGCCGGACTCGGTCCTGCCGGCCCTGCGCCGGGCGGTGCGGGGAATCGAGCGGGAGCTGCACGACTTGGCCGCGCGCGACGCCGCCGCCCTGGAGGCAGCGCTGGAGCGGGCCGACCGCCGCGGCGGCGGGCCGCTGGTCGCGCTGGACGCCGGCGGCGGGGTGGTCGCGGCCAGCGGCGGCGGGGAGCCGCTGACCGGAACCTGCTGCCCGGGCCTGTCCGGTGGTGCCGCGCTGGCCGAGCTCGCCCGGCGGGGGGTGGCCAGGGCCAGGGCGGACCGGTCCTGGGTGGGCTTCGCCGAGCCGTTCCTCCAGGCCGGCGGTGACGTCGTGCCGCTCACCATCCGGCCGGTCATCACCGGCAACCGGGTGATCGGCGTGCTGGCCGCTCCCGGGGAGTCCGAGGGCGAGCAGCTCAGCGTCCCGGCCGTCCCGGCCAGGCCGCCCGGCGGGCCGCCGCGGCGGGTGCTCGCGGTGCAGGGCAGCCGGCTGATCATGCTGCACCCGCAGCAGGTGCTGTTCGCCGAGGCGGAGCAGAACACCGTCTGGCTGACCACCGACCGCGGCCGGCTCCGGGCCCGCGAGCGGGTGCTGGCCCGGCTCGAGGCGGAGCTGAGCGGCAGCGGCTTCGTCCGGGTGCACCGCCACTTCGTGGTGAACGCGCAGCGGGTGCGGGAGATCACCCGCGGGTTCCGCGGCCAGCTGGCGCTGGTGATGGACCCCGGCTGCGGCAGGCTGGTGCCGGTTTCCCGGCGCCGCGGCGCGGCGGTGCGCCGGGCGCTGGCCCGGTGACCCGAAACCCGGACCACATCATCCGAATCATTGCCGGCTCGTGCCGTAAAACGGGCGGCGTGATAACTTCCTCGCGGCATTCAGGCCAGAGCGCCAGGTTCCGCACGGTAAACCGCGCTCCCGCACGAGAGGGTCTCACATGCGCCTCCCGAAGTTACCAGCCGCCATCGCGTGCCTGGCAGTCATCGCCGCCGGAACGATCGTGGCCGCCGCACCCGCGGCCGGCGCCGGGGTAGTTGACGCCCAGTGCGAGGGCATTACCACCATCCAGTACAGCCCCGGCCTGACCGGCACGACCCAGACCGTCACCATCACGGCAGCCAACAGCTACCCGACCTGCCTCTCGCTCGCCGACCTGACGATCTCCTCCGCCGAGGGCACCGTGCAGCCGCTGACCGGGCCCGACGACTGCGTGCCGCTGATCACCTCGCCGATCACCGTCACCGAGACCTGGAGCAACGGCCAGACCTCCACGATGGGCCTGAGCGTCATCGACATCTCCACCGAGGTGTCGGCGGAGGTCTTGACCGCCACCGGGTCCGTGACCAGCGGCGAGTTCGCCGGCGACACCGTGGTGAACGTCATCACCATCGAACTCACCGACCTGGGCGGCTGCGACAATCCCGGCGGGCTGACCGAGCTGTCGGGGGTGTCCACACTCACCCTCACCAGCGAGTGAAGGATCCGGCAGGATGCCATTCCTGGCCCTTGCCGCACCAGCGCGATGGGGTGAGCCCGGCCGGTCCCGGCCGCGGTCACCGGCTGACCGCGGCGAGCATCGGGCTGAGACCGCGCAGGTACCCCTCCCCGTCGGCGTCGATACCGGCGCTGAACGTGTCGTCGCCGGCCACCAGCCCGTCGACGTGCAGCCGCTGGCCGGCCCCGTCCGGCCGGGCCGGCGGCGGGGCGATGCTGACCCGCCCGCCCGGCACGTCCGCGTCGAGCCCGAGCAGCGCCTGCACCAGCGCGCCGGCGGCCGCCGCGGCCCAGGCCTGCGGGCGGCAGGAGGCCGGGTAGGGGGACGGCCAGGGCACCAGGGCGCGGGCGTCGCCGCCGAACAGCTCGGGCAGCCGCCAGCCGAACTCGCCCGCGGCGTCCAGCAGCTCGCCGGCCAGCCGCGCCGCCTGGGCCGGGTGGCCGCTGACGGCCAGGCCGCGGATCACGATCGCGGTGTCGTGGCTCCACACTGAGCCGCAGTGGTAGCTCAGCGGGTTGTAGCCGCCGCTGTCGGCCGACATGGTGCGCAGCCCGTAGCCCGAATCCATGTCCGGCCCGGCCAGCCGGGCCGCGGCCCGGCTCTCCTCTGCCGGGGTGAGCAGGCCGGTGCCGAGCAGATGGCCGATGTTGCTGGTGAGCGAGTCCACCGGCCGCTTCGCCGCGTCCAGGGCGAGCGCCGGGTAGGCGCCGGCCGGGCCGTTTACCCAGAACGCGGACCGGAACGCGGCGGCCAGCTGAGCCGCCCACGACCGCCACTGCCCAGCGCCCGGCTCGCCGAGCGCTTCCAGCAGGTCAGCGCCCCGGCTGGCCGCCTCGTAGGCGTACCCCTGCACCTCGCACAGTGCCACCGGCGGCGCCGCGATCTGGCCGCTGGCGAACCTGATGGCGTCGCCGGAGTCCTTCCAGCCCTGGTTGGCCAGGCCATGCCCGCTCTGGTCGATGTACTCGAGGAAGCCGTCGCCGTCGGCGTCGCCGTAGTCCCGCAGGCAGGCCAGCGCGGCGGTCAGGCTGGGCAGCAGCTCGCGCACCTGGGCGGCGGGCATGCCCCAGCGCCACGCGTCGTGCAGCAGGCAGACCCACAGCGGGGTGGCGTCGATGGTGCCGTAGTACAGCGGCGGCAGTCCGCCGGCCGCCTGGCGGCCCGCGGTGCGCAGCTCATGCGGGATCTTCCCGGGCGCCTCACCGGTCTCGCCGTTGACCTGGGTGCCCTGCAGGGCGGCCAGCGCCCGCAGTGTCCCGGCCGCGAGCCGCCAGCCGAACGGCAGCATCAGCCGGGCCGCCCAGATGCTGTCGCGCCCGAACAAGGTCAGGTACCACGGCGCGCCGCCGGCCAGGAAGACGTCACCGGGCGACCGGGCGGTGGCCATCCGCAGGGCGCTGGCATCGGGCAGCGCCCTGGCCAGCAGCCTGCCCAGCCGGGGATCGTCGCCCCCGGCCCGCACCCCTGACCACGAGGTGGCCCGTGCTGCCAGGTCAGCGGCGGCGGTCACGACGGCGGCCGGGTCCCGCACGGTGATCTCCCAGCCGACTTCGGCCCGGCCCCTCGGGCCCAGCCGGACCGGCCAGCGCAGCAGCGCCGTCCGGCCGTGGTCCGCCGTCGTGGCGGCCGCGCCGGGCGCGCTCAGCCGTACCCGCAGCGGCCCGTCTCCCCAGGCCAGCTCGGCGCTGTCAGCGACCGGGTGGCCGCCCGCGGGGTGGCCGCCCGAATCCTGCCCCTCCGGGTCTGGGCCGTCCGGGTCCTGCCCGTCCGGGTCCTGCCCGTGCTGGTCCTGCCCGTGCTGGGCCTGCCCGTGCTGGGCCTGCCCGGCCCCGGCCTGTCCGTTCGGGGGCTGCCTGCCGGGGGCCTGCCCGCCTGGCGCCGCGCCGCTGCCGCCGGTCAGCACCGTGATCCTGGCTGGATGCTGGCCCGCGAGCCCGGCCTGCCCCGCCTTGATCACGCCGATGCCCGCCAGGTCAGCGGCCAGCCGCACGGTCAGCTCCGTGCTGACCGGCGCGCCGGCCGCGGAGATCACCCTGATCCGCTCGCGTACCTGGCCGGGACTGACCACCCGCTCCCGCTCGATCCGGACGGTCGGGTCGGGAATGTCCTCGCCGAGCTGCCTGGCCGCACTGATGAACAGGGCCCGGCCCGCGCCCAGCAGCCCGCTGCTGACCGGGGCCGGCTCGGCGCCGCCCACCTCGAGCACGACAGCCGACAGCACCCGGGCGTCCGCGTGCAGCACGCCCTGCGCGCCGCGGGGGCGGATCTGCCCGCTGTGCTCGCTGAGCGCGACGGTCGGCGCGCCCAGCACCGTGACGAGCTCGTGCAGCCACGGCTGGGCTGAGGCTGACATGCATCCCCTCGCTCTCCTGCGTGGTTACCGGCCGTGACCGGTACTTGACATGCGCCCGGACAAAGTCCACGATAACACTAATTTGAACGCTCAAATGGAACGCTCAAACCGACAACCAGGGTCTTTTCCCCAGCCCGGCAGGGAAGCTTTCAGTGGGTGATCCCAAGGTGTGGATGCAGCAGCGCCCCACCCTGGAGACCGTCGCCGCGGCCGCGGCGGTGTCCCGGCAGACCGTCTCCAACGTGCTGAACGCGCCGCACCTGGTCCGGCCGTCCACCAGGGAACGGGTGGAGGCGGTCATCGCCGCGACCGGCTACCGGCCGGTGAAGGCGGCGCAGACGCTGCGCACCCGGCGGTCGCACCTGATCGCCGTGGGCGTGCCCACTCCCGGCGAGGGCCGGGGGGAAGTACTGGACCGGTTCCTGCACGCCCTGGCCGAGCAGGCGCAGCAGCGCGGCTACCGCATTCTGCTGTTCACCGCGGGTGACGACGGCGCCGAGGTCGGCGTCTACAGCGCCCTGCTGAGCGAGTACGACCTGGACGCGTTCGTGGTCACCGGGACGCACACCGCCGACCGCCGGACCGCCTGGCTGGCCCGCGAGCACGTGCCGTTCGTGACCTTCGGCCGGCCCTGGGGCAGCGCCGCCCGGCATTCCTGGGTGGACGTGGACGGTGCCAGCGGGGTGCGGGCCGCCACCGGTCACCTGATCGCCGCCGGGCATCAGCGGATCGCCTTCCTGGGCTGGCCAGACGGCTCCGGGGTGGGCGACGACCGCAGGTCCGGCTGGGAGCAGGCCTGCCAGGCGGCCGGGCTGGACACCGGCGGGCTGGCCCGGCAGATCCTGGACGGCCTGGCCACCGGCCGGGCCGCGTGCGCCGCGCTGCTGGCGCTGCCGGCCCCGCCGACCGCGTTCGTCTGCGTCAGCGACCACATCGCCCTGGGCGCCTGGACCGAGCTCACCTCGCGCGGCCTGATGCCCGGCAAGGACGTGGCCGTGACCGGCTTCGACGACTCGGCCGCCGCCGCGGTGACCGGGCTCACCACGATCGCCCAGCCGCTGGCCGAGGTCGCCAGGGCCTGCCTTGACTCGCTGCACAAGCTGCTGGCCGCCGCCGGCGGCCGGCCCCGCGCGCACGACCGCGTGCTGCTCGAGCCCCGGCTCGTGCTCCGCAGTTCCGCATAGCCCGGCAACTCTGGCCACTTACCGGGACACCCGCATCATCAGCCCGGCCCCCGAGGCCCCGAGAAGAACCGGAAAGACAGATGAGGACCAAGCAACTCAAGTTCGCAGCAGCCGTCATCACGGCCGGCCTGCTCACCCTCGCCACCGCTTGCGGCTCCAGCGGCGGCGGCGGCAGCACCAAGGCGGCATCCGCCAAGCCCAACAAGACACCGCTGACCCTGATGTTCGGCTCCAGCGGGCCGGCCGAGACCAGAGCGGTCCAGGCGGCAGCCGCCGCGTACACCAAGGAGAGCGGGATCAAGGTCAAGGTGGTGGCCGCCTCCAACCTGACCCAGCAGCTCGCCCAGGGCTTCGCCGGCGGGCAGCCGCCGGATGTGTTCTACCTCGACCCCGGCAGCTTCCAGAACTACGCCAAGCAAGGCGCGCTGGCCTCCTACCCGCAGCAGCTGCCGAACTCAGGCGGCTTCTACCCGGCGCTGCGCTCTTCCTTTACCTATCAGGGGAAGTTCGAGTGCGAGCCGAAGGACGCCAGCACCCTGGCCCTCTACATCAACTCCCATGACTGGCAGCAGGCGGGCCTGACCAGCGCCGACATCCCGACGAACTGGAGCCAGCTGGCCACGGTGTCGAAGAAGCTGACCACCGCGAAGACCACCGGCCTGGTGCTCGACCAGACCCATTCGGGCATCGATGAGTTCCTCTACCAGAACGGCGGCAGCGTCGTCGGCGGCGGCGGAAAGGTCGACCTGGACAGCCCGCAGAACGTGCAGGCGCTCAGCTTCCTCAAGGGCATGATGACCCAGGGCGTCATGAAGTTCCCCTCCCAGCTGGACTCGGGCTGGAGCGGCCAGGCGTTCGGCGAGAACAAGGCCGCGATGGCGATCGTCGGCAACTGGGTGGTCGGCGCTATGCAGAGCGACTACCCGGGCATCAAGTACCAGGTCGCGACGCTGCCGGCCGGCCCGACAGGGACCAAGGCCACGCTGGCGTTCACCAACTGCTGGGGCATCCCTGGCACCTCGAAGAACCCGGCCGGCGCGATGGACTTCGTGAAGTTCCTGACCACGCCGCAGCAGCAGATGGCCTTCTCCAAGGCGTTCGGCGTCATCCCGTCGCTGCAGTCGCTGCAGTCGCAGTGGCAGCAGGACTTCCCGGCGCTGGCCGTGCACACCCAGGAGCTGCCGTACGCGCACCCCGACATCGCCCTGCCCAACGACGCCCAGGCGCTGTCCGCGTTCGACTCCGCCCTGGCCCAGCTGAAGACCAGCAGCCCGGCCACGATCCTGTCGACCGCGCAGCGCAACCTCCAGGCCGTAGCCGGGCCGGCGCACTGACGCTAGTGACCATTCCCGCTCTGCTGACCCGGCGCGCCCCTGCCACCCAGCGGGCGCGCCGGGGCGGCGGCGTGGCCCGCCGCCGGGAGGCCGCCGCGGGCTGGCTGTTCAGCGCGCCGGCGGTGATCTTGCTGATCGTGTTCCTGGTGGTGCCGATCGTGATGGCGGCCTGGGTCAGCCTCAGCGACTGGGGCGGCATCGGCAGCCCGTTCTCGGCCGGGGTGAAATCCGTCGGGCTGGCGAACTACAAGGCGCTGCTGACCGAGCCAGGGCTGCCCCAGCTCGACCTGGCGCAGAGCCTGCGGGACAACGTCTACTACGTGGTGCTGGTGGTGCCGGCCCAGACCGCGCTCGCCCTGTCGCTGGCGATCCTGGTCAGCCGCAGGGCGCTGCGCGGCCGCGGCTTCTTCCGCACCGCCTTCTACTTCCCCTCGGTGACCAGCTCGGTCGCCGTCTCGATCGTGTTCCTGTTCCTGTTCGCCGACGCTGGCGTGGTGAACGGCCTGGTCGGCGCGCTGGGCGCACACGGGCCGAACTGGTTCAGCGACCCGGACGGGCTGCTGCACCTCATCCTGCGCGGCCTGGGAGTGACCAGGGCACCGGGGCTGCTAGCCGCGCACGGCTTCCTCGGGATGTCGTGGTGGGACTGGCTGGCCGGGCCGAGCGTGGCGATGATGGTGCTGATCATCCTGGCCATCTGGACCACGGCGGGCACCTTCATGCTGCTGTTCCTGCCCGCGCTGTACAGCATCTCCGGGGACATCGAGGAAGCCGCGATCGTGGACGGTGCGGGTGGCTGGACCCGGTTGTGGCGGATCACCCTCCCGCTGATCAGGCCGGCCCTGTTCCTGGTGCTCACCCTCGGCCTGATCGCCACCTGGGAGGTCTTCGACCAGGTCTTCCTGATCTCGCAGGGCAACCCGGCCGAGACCACGCTCACCCCCGCCTACCTCGCCTACCAGGTCTCGTTCAGCAACCAGCAGTGGGGCCAGGGGGCGGCGATCGCGTTCATCCTGTTCGCCATCATCATCGTGCTCACCGTGCTGCAACGGCTGGTGCTGCGCGAGCGCACCGCCGGTGCCGGCCTGGTGAGCCGCTGGCGGCAGCGATGATGACCGGCCGGATGGCGGGGCGGCGCAACCCGTGGCTGCGCGGACTGGCTTACCTGATCCTGGCCGGGTTCGCGCTGCTCTACATCTACCCGTTCCTGATCGAGGTCGGCACCGCCTTCAAGACCGAGGCGGACGCGGCGAACAACGCGGCCAGCCCGCTGCCGCACAACTGGGTGACAACCGCGTTCACCGAGCTCGGCCAGCAGGACTTCGCCCGCTGGCTCACCAATACCGTGATCGTCGCCGTCTTCGTGACGATCGGCAGGCTGCTGTTCGACTCGATGGCCGGCTACGCGCTGGCCCGGCTGCGGTTCCGCGGGCGGCGGGCGCTGTTCTCCGCGGTCATCGCCGTGATGGCGGTGCCCGGCGTGGTGCTGCTCATCCCGAAGTTCCTGGTCATCAAGCAGCTCGGCATCTATGACAGCTACCCGGGCCTGATCGTCCCGCTGCTGACGGACGCGACCGGGGTGTTCATCATGAAGCAGTTCTTCGAGTCGATCCCGGCCAGCGTGGAGGAGGCCGCGCACATCGACGGGGCCGGGACGTTCCGCACCTTCTGGTCGGTGGTGCTGCCGATGGCCAGGCCGGCCCTGATCGCGCTGACCGTCTTGTCGTTCCAGGGCTCGTGGAACAACTTCTCCGACCTCCTGATCGCGCACCAGAGCCCGTCCCTGGACACGCTCACCACCGGGATCGGCCGGCTGGTCAGCGGCCAGCTGGGCACCGCCACCCAGTACCCGCTCAAGCTCGCCGCGGCGGTGCTGATGACCATCCCGGTCGCGGTCGTCTTCTTCGTGTTCCAGAAGTACATCGTGCGCACCGGCGACGGCGCGGTGAAGGAGTAGCCGGGGCCCGGCCTGCCCCCGGCGGGTCCCCAAGGAGCGGGCCGCGCCGTAACTTGTGTGGTATGAGCGCACCTGCCCCCGCTGCCGTGCCCGATCGCGCCCGCGTCGTCGTCATCGGCGGCGGCGTCATCGGGACCTCCGTCGCCTATCACCTGGCCCGGGCCGGCCTCACCGACGTGCTGCTGCTGGAGCGCGACCGGCTCACCTCCGGCACCACCTGGCACGCGGCCGGGCTGATGGCCACCTTCGGCTCCACCTCGCAGACCTCCACCGAGCTGCGGATCTACACCAGGGACCTGTACGCCAGGCTGGAGGCCGAGACCGGGCTGGCGACCGGCCTCAAGCAGGTCGGGCTGATCGAGCTGGCCACCGAGCCCGGGCGGCTGGAGGAGTACCGGCGGGTGGCCGCGTTCAACCGGCTGTGCGGGGTCGAGGTGCACGAGATCTCGCCGCGCGAGGTGCGCGAGCTGTTCCCGCTCGCCCGGGTCGATGACGTGCTGGCCGGCTTCTACATCCCGGCCGACGGCCGGGTGAACCCGGTCGACGTGACGATGTCGCTGGCCCGCGGGGCCCGGATGGCCGGGGCGCGGATCATCGAGGGCGCGGCGGTCACCGGCTTCCTGCGCGCCCGCGGCGCGGTGACCGGGGTGCGCACGCCGCACGGTGACATCGAGGCCGAGTACGTGGTCAACTGCGCCGGGATGTGGGCGCGCCAGCTCGGCGAACTGGCCGGGGTGAGCATCCCGTTGCAGGCCGCAGAGCATTACTACCTGCTGACCGAGCCGATCGAGGCGGTCCAGGCCAGCTGGCCGGTGCTGGAGGACCCGGCGAACTACGGCTACTACCGGGAGGAGGGCGGCGGGCTGATGCTCGGCCTGTTCGAGCCGGCCTGCGCGCCGTGGCGGGTCGACGGGGTGCCCGGCGATTTCTCCTTCGGCGAGCTGCCGCCCGACTGGGAGCGGATGGCTCCCTACCTGGAGCGCACCATGTCCCGGGTGCCGGCCGCGGAGCAGGCCGGGATCAAGAAGTTCTTCTGCGGGCCGGAGAGCTTCACCCCGGACCTGCAGCCGATCGTCGGCGAGGCGCCAGAGCTGAGGAACTACTTCGTCGCGGCCGGGCTGAACTCGATCGGGATCCTCACCGGCGGCGGCATCGGCCGGGTGATCGCGCAGTGGATCGCCGACGGCAGGCCCGACATCGACGTCACCGCGATCAACATCGACCGGCTGCACCCCTACCAGGCCAATCCGGAGTACCGCGCGACCCGCACGGTGGAGTCGCTGGGGATGGTGTACGAGACCCACTACCCGGGCCGGGCGATGCGGACCGCGCGCGGCGCGCGGCTGTCGCCGGTCCATCACCGGCTGGAGCAGCAGCGCGCCTACTTCAGGGACGTCAGCGGCTGGGAAGGCGCTGACTGGTACGCGCCGGAGGGCGCCGAGCCGAAGGCGGGCGAGCTTTCCTGGGGACGGCCGGAATGGTTCGGGCACTGGGAAGCCGAGCATCAGGCCGCGCGGACCGGCGTGATCCTCATGGACATGGCGTTCATGGCCAAATTCGATGTCCGCGGCGCGGACGCCGGCCAGGTACTGGACCGGCTCTCGGCCGGGCGGGTCAACGAGGAGCCCGGCCGGATCACCTACACCCAGTGGCTCAACCCGGCGGGCACGCTGGAGGCCGACCTGACCGTGACCAAGCTCGGCGAGGACCGGTTCTGGGTGGTCGCCTCCGACACCGCGCACCGGCACGCGCAGACCTGGCTGTGCCGCCATGCCGGCGACTCCCGCGCCTTCGTCACCGACGTGACATCCGGCTACGCGCAGCTCAACGTGCAGGGCCCGCAGTCGAGGGAGCTGCTGGCCGCGGTCACCTCAGCGGACATGTCGCACGAGGCGTTCGGCTACCGGGCGGCGGCCGAGATCGACATCGGGTTCGCCCGGGTGCTGTGCATCCGCATCACCTACCTCGGCGAGCTCGGCTATGAGCTGTACATCCCGGCCGAGCAGGCGGTGCACGTCTACGACCGGCTGACCGAGGCGGGCCAGGCCGTCGACCTGCGCCATGCCGGCCTGCGGGCGCTGGGCAGCCTGCGGCTGGAGAAGGGCTACCGGGACTACGGCCACGACATCGACAACACCGACACCGTGCTGGAGGCCGGGCTCGGCTTCGCGGTCGCGCTGGACAAGCCCGGCGGGTTCATCGGCCGCGACGCCGTGCTCGCCCAGAAGGCCAGCGGGCCGCTGCGGCGCCGGCTGGTCCAGGTGCTGCTCACCGATCCCGGGCCGATGATGTTCCACGCCGAGGTGGTCTGCCGCGACGGCGTGCCGGCCGGCTACATCCGGTCCGCGTCCTACGGGTTCACCCTGGGCGGCGCGGTCGGCCTGGCGATGATCGACGCGGACGAGCCCGTCACCCAGGGCTACCTGGACGCGGGCGACTGGACGGTGCAGATCGCCGGGCGCTCCTACCCGGCGCTCGCCTCGCTGCGCCCGATGTACGACCCGGGCAGCAAGCGCATCCAGATGTGACCAGCCGGGCTCAGCCCGTCGCGACTTGATCATCTTCGAATCTCATCAAATCATTGGCCCTGCGCCATACCCGCCTGTTCTCCTTCAGGTACATACGAAACGCGTACTCAAACGGGGGTACGAGGACAAGGCGAAGGAGACAAAAGTGTTAGGTCATTTCAAGGCCGCCAAAGTAGCGGCCACCGCCGCGCTGGCCGTCGGAGCCGTTGCCGGAACCGCCGGGCCCGCGTTGGCCGTCGGAGCACCGGGTAACTGCCCGTCCGGGGTGGTCTGCATCTATATCAATAGCAACTACTCCAGCCCCAACCCGCCGGGTGAGTTCTCTGGCGACAATAGCAACTGGGCGACTGATTTTACTCCAGCGAACTTCTGGAATAACTCGGTCAGTTCGGCCTATAACAATCTCGCCGCTGCGCATCAGGTGGCGTTGTTCGTGAATCCAGGCGGATTCTATAATCAGTCGAAAAACGTTAACTTCAGCTTCTGCCTGAACTATCAGGCGAACACTGCCGATACGCAGAACTTCGCCAACGTTCACATCACCGTCATGACCAACTTCAACGACGCCGCTAGTTCAGATGTCGTCTACCAGGGCTCGTCCAGCTGGTGCGGCTGGGTCCAATGACGGCGCTGCCGCGAACGGGGCCGTGGCAGCCCGCGCTCCCGGCGCTGTAGCGGCTAGCGCCTCTGCACAGTGACCGGCCTGGTGCTGGGACGCACTGGCGCTCGTGCCCAGCACCAGGCACGGTAATTCAGCAAACCGGAGGCAGACTGATGAGGACCGTCAAGATCGGCTATGCCAAGAGCCTGGCCGGCCTGTGCGCCGCGCTCGCGGTCATCGCCGTCGGTGCCCTGGTGCTGGTCCTGACCAGGCCAGCTAGCGGCGAGTCCGGCGCACAGGCACTGGCACGCTCCCGCGCCGCGTACGCCGCGTTCTCCCGCGCCGCCGCGGTGACCGCCACCCGGGTGCGCGACTGCCGCGCCCCGGCCGTGAGGCTGCGCTGCCTGAAACAAGGAGATAGCCAGCTGGCCGCGGCTTTCGCGCAACTGGCGAGGACCGTGGCCGCCACCCCGGTGCCCGGACCGGCCAGGTACGCGTCAGCTGACCTGGCCGAAGCGGCCAGACAGGCGGCGGCCTCACTGCAGATGGTCCACGCTGTCCGGACACTTCCGCAGTATCAGCAGGTGGTGGCGTCCTGGCCTATTCTCCAGGATGACGTCCAGGTAGAGCACGACTACGGTTATCTCAGGCACGTGCTCGGGAGCGGGGCCGCCGGACCGCCGGCCACATCACGCCCGGATGTCACCGGGATTGTCCTTGCCGGAGATAGCTACGGTCACGGCGCGGTGGTTTACGCGGCGCTGCAGAAACTGATCCAGGGCTGCATGATCCGGCAGCACCTGACTTATCACAGGGCGGCCTGGGAGCCCGCTCCTGCGCAATCCAATGCCCC
Source organism: Streptosporangiaceae bacterium (assembly GCA_036558005.1). Lineage (GTDB taxonomy): Bacteria > Actinomycetota > Actinomycetes > Streptosporangiales > Streptosporangiaceae > DATBGO01. Next base: position 48,538 of record DATBGO010000138.1, read on the forward strand.
ACTGCACACCGACATCGACGCGCTACGGCGGGCCGGTTACGGACTGTACGATGCCGTCGCGGCCGGGCGGCAGAAAAAGCCGCTGGGTCCTCCGGACCTGAACCTTGCCTACCTGAAATCGCGAACGCCACCGCAGCGTCAGCGCTGGAATACTGCCCTTTCGTCAGGGCCGGAGCTGTCGATGACCATCCCCGATGGCAGCCAGTCAGCTGTTCAGCTAGGCGGATGCTCGGCCCAGTCCTACAACCAGATTTACGGCAGCTACGAAAAGTGGCGGGCGGTGGATTCCTATGTCGCTGACATCGAGACCAAGGTGACGACAGAAGCGCTGTGGTCGCCGGAGTGGCGCTCAGCGCAGGGAGGCTGGGCCCGCTGCATGTCAAGTCACGGCTTCAGGTATGCCACCGAGGCGGGCGTCGTCCACGGGCTCTCCGCGCGTTACCAGGCCGCCGGAGCCAGGCTGCGCGGCGTGCACCGGCTTGAGCTACGCACAGCGCGCCAGGACGCCGCCTGCACCAGCCAGGCGCGCCTCAACCAGGCGGGCCTGGCCGCCATCAGGCAGGTGGCAGCGTCGTTGCCCGCCGATCAGCTCAGCGCACTGCGAACCTGGCAGGTCATGCGGGCACGCGGCTATTCGGCAGCCATCAGGGTGCTGGCCCGCTAGCGGCATGATCCGGTCAGATCTCGCCGGTCAGCTGCCCGGACCGGACTCGCCGGCCATCGGCAGCGCCCCGGCGCGCTGATAGAGCACCTGCCGGGACCGCCGGAACCGCCGCGCCAGTCCGGCCCGGTACAGGATCTGCAGGTGGTAGGAGACTGTGCTGGGGCTGAGGAACAGCAACTCCGCCAGTTCCGGGGTAGAGCGCGGGGTGCTCAGCGCGGCCAGCAGCCGGGCCCGGGTCGCGCCGATCAGCTCGTCCGGCGCGGCCGGGCGGCCAGCCATCCGGCCGACCGCCGGGTAGATGATCAGTGGCGCCCGGCGGCCGGGAGCGTCGGCGGGGTAGAGGCTGTGCAGCGGCTTCAGGCCGAACGGGGCCGGAGTGAGGATCAGCGTCGAGGCGGTGATCCGGCCCTGGCAGCCGAGTGCGAGGTCGAGTCCGCCGCCGCACCAGCTCACAGTGGGGGCTAGCTCGCTGATCATCGCAAGGTAGCCGCAGCGCGCGATCACCTCGGTCCTGGCGGCGATGTCGTCCTCCATCCTGGCCCGCAACCGGGACCATTGCGGCGCGATCGCCAGCTGGCAGAACTGCCCGAGCTCGTCGGCCAGCCGGCCGGCCAGCATCTGCTCGCCGCCGTCGATCGCGGGGGCGAGCCTGGCCGACGGCATCCTGGCCGGCGCGGGGTCTAACGGGTGCCCGTTGACCAGGCACGACATCTCGTAGCGCACTCGCTCCGCCGAGGTGCGGGCAACAAGGTGCAACTCCTCGTCCAGGGCGGCTTCGTAGCCCTCCGGCTCCGGGGCGAGAAAGTCGGGCGCGTAGCCATGCGGCCCGCCTGCGGCGACACAGGCCAGCACGCTCAGCCGCCGGGCGGCGATGACCTCGGCGGCCCGCCCCCGCCATTCCCCGCTGAGCACGCCAGGGGAGCGCCGCAAGTTATAGATAAGGCCGATGGCCACTCGCAGCGGCGAAATCGCGAACCTGGCGTGAGCCAGCCCATCCGGTCCCAGCTCAATGCGGATCACCCTGTGCACCCCCGTATCAGCCAGCTAAGGAGCCCCCGCAGGCACCGTCCCGGAACCAGTCGTCCTTACCGCGATCCCGGCACGGTCATTCTCTCAGTCATTGACCCGATTCGGCCGGTATTGTGGCATCCGATCTCAGGGCCACTGGCCCGGCCGGAGGCGAATTAGCAGTGGAGAGTCCGCGGGGCGATCCCGGTGCCGAGACAGTGGCCGGTGATCAGGCCGGCCAGCGCGAGCGCGCGCAAGTCAGGAAAGCCTACGAGAGCATTGCCGGGGAGTACGACGAGAGAATCGGCGGGAACACCGCCGCCGACGAGATCTTCACCGAAACGGAAGCCGGTTTCCTGCTGGGGAAGGTGCGAGCCAGCGACGATGTCCTCGACCTGGGCTGTGGCACCGGCCGGCTCACCATCGCGCTGGCCGGGCGCGCCAGGTCGGTTTCTGGCCTGGACATGTCACCGGCGATGCTCGCTGCCGCGCGCGGGAAGCTGGCGGCCCGCGGCCTGACCGCCGACCTGCGCGAGGGCGACATGGTCAGCCTGCCGTTCCCGGACGCCAGCTTCGACGCGGTGGTCAGCATGCTGACGCTGATGCACGTGCCCAGGCAAGACCGGCAGCAGGTCTTCGCCGAGGCGGCGCGGGTGCTGCGGCCGGGCGGCCGGCTGCTGGCCGGGGTCAAGAACTCGCTGTTCGAGCGGATGTTCGGCGGCGACAGGTTCGCCGCGGCCGACGTCACCGACGCGGAGTCCGAGCAGCTCACCTTCACCGGCACCCGCGACGGCGCGGACGTCGTCGCGCCGTGGCACAGCTTCAGCCCGGACGAGCTGGCCGCGCTGGCCGCGGTCGCCGGGCTCAGCCTGGTCCACCTGCGCGGGAACGCCCCGATCTCCGCCTGGCTCGCCGACGCCGTCCTCGCCGACGCTGGCGTGCGGTCGGCGGTGCGGCGGGCGGAGGCCGTGCTGGCGGACATCCCGCCGTTCAGTCACCTCGGCTATTACCTGCTGGCTGAGGCGGTGAAGCCCGCCAGGTAAAGTCCCGGGCCGCTTCTTTAGCTCCCGGCGCTGGCCTGCCCCGGCTTTCCGGAAGCCGCTGACTAAATTGCGTCTGCAGTTGTGCAATATATCAATACCAGTGCTGCGGAAATGTACTCCTAAAGCCGGTCGCTCGCGTACGGTTAGAACCCCCAAAGGTACCCATGGGAGGGCTGGCCAGATGCGGCATACTGGCTTATTTGACACAAATAATGGCGGCCGGCCAGGACGGCTGCGGTTAGGCCGGTTAGGCCGGCCAGGGCGGTTAGGCCGGCCAGGGCGTGCCGGATGGCGGGCAAGGCGCTGGCGGCGGAAGGGGCGGGCCGCCACGGCCGGCCTGGCCGCGGCCGCCGCGCTCGCGGGCGCGTCACTGGCCAGCGCTCCCGCGGCGTCGGCGAGCCTGACCGAGACGGTCATCATCACCGCGACCGGCCTGCTCAACCCGGTCACCGCGGCGCTGAAGGCCGGCGGTGCGGTCCTGGCGCAGTACCACATCATCAACGGGGTCCGGGCCACCATCCTCGCCGCAGCCGAACCCCTGCTGGCAGCGCTGCCAGGGATCACGGTGACCCCGGACGCCCCGGTCAGCGTGCAGTCCGCGGCCGGGCCGCCCGAGTCGGACGGCCCGCATCCGGGGTCGGATGCGTTCCGGGCCGAGACCGGGGCCGCGCGGCTGGCCGCGGCCGGTGACTCCGGGCAGTCCGTGACCGTCGCCGTGCTCGACACCGGCATCAGCGACCTGCCGGACTTCGCCGGGCGGCTGGCCGGCGGAGTGGACCTGACCGGCGGAGGCAACCCGTTCCAGGACAGCTACGGGCATGGCACCTTCGTGGCCGGGCTGATCGCCGGCAACGGCGCCTCCTCCGGCGGGACCTACCAGGGCGAGGCGCCAGGTGCCCGGCTCGTGTCGGTCAAGGTGGCGGGCCCGGACGGGATGACCAGGCTGAGCACGCTGATCTCCGGCCTGCAGTGGGCCGTTGATCATCAGCAGGCGTACGGCATCAAGATCCTCAACCTGTCGCTGGGGTACCAGCCAGACGAGTCCAGCATGGCCGACCCGCTGGACCAGGCGGCGGAAGCGGCGTGGAACGCGGGCATCACGGTGGTGGCGTCCGCGGGCAACGCCGGGCCGTTCAACGGCACGGTCCTGTCCCCGGGCGACGACCCGCTGGTGATCACCGCAGGCGCCGTGGACGACATGGGCACCCCGTCCCCAGCCGACGACGAGATGACCGACTTCAGCAGCGCCGGGCCCACCAACCCCGACGGCTGGGCGAAACCCGACCTGGTCACCTCCGGCCGGTCGGTCGTCAGCCTGGCCGCGCCAGGCTCGGTGATCTACGACGCCAACCCGTCGGCCCGGGTCGGCGCGGCGGACTTCGTCGGCTCCGGCACCTCGTTCAGCGCGGCCATCGCCAGCGGGGCCGCCGCGCTGGTCCTGGCCAGCCACCCTGGCCTGACCCCCGACCAGGTCAAGGCGCGCCTGCTCGGCACCGCCAGCCCGGGCCCGGTCGGCAACCCGTTCGTCGACGGGCACGGGGCGCTCAACGCCTACGCCGCCGCGGCCGCCGGGCCGATGAACCTGAGCCAGTCGGTGGCCGGCCTGATCCCGGCGCTGCTGCGGGCCACCGTGTCGCTGTCACCGTCGGGCCCCGCCGACACCTGGAACGCGAGCCTGTGGTCGGGCCTGTCCCCGGATCCGGCGCGATTCACCGGCTGGGCGTGGAACGGCGCCGGGTGGGAGGGCACCGACTGGAACGGCTGGGCCTGGAACAACTGGGCCTGGAACAGCGCCGCGTGGAGCGGCGCCGCCTGGGACGGCGCCGACTGGAGCGGCTGGGCCTGGAACGACGCGGCCTGGGCCGGCTCGGCCTGGGCCGGCGTCGCCTGGAGCGGCACGGCCTGGGACAGCTCGGGTTGGAGCTGACATGCCCGCGCCTGGAGCCAGCCGATGAGAGTGCCGCGCGCCACCGCCGCCATCGTCGCGGTGTCGGTGGCAGGCGGAGTGCTGAGCTTGCTGGCCGCCGCCGCGCGGCAGCAGGGCTTAGCGCAGGTCACTAGCGGCCAGTGGATGGTCGCGGCGGCGGTCGGCGCGCTCGCGCTCGGCAGCTGGATGTGGCCGGTGGTGGTGTACCGGGGCGGCGAGTCGGCCGCGTTTCACATGGACGAGGGCTTCTTCGTGGTCCTCGCCCTGCTGGAGCCGCCGCTGATCACCTTGGGGACGCTGGCGCTGGCGACGGTCGTGGCGCAGGCGGCCCGGCGGCGCCCGCTGGTCAAGTCGGCGTTCAACGCCGGGCAGGTGCTGACGGCGGCCGGCCTGGGACTGGCGGTCAGCCGGGGCATCGCGGCCCCCGCGGGCTCACCCACCGCGGGCCAGGCAGGCGCGGTCCTGGCCGGGGTGGCGGTGTACGTCGTCATCAACACGCTCCTGGTCGGCTGCGTCGTGGTCTCGATGGGGACGAGGTGGCATGACTTCATCAGCGACCTGCGTGGCCAGCTGACCCACGCGGGCGCGGGCGCGCTGGTCGGCGTGGTGCTGGCGCTGGCGATCCAGGCGCACCTGTGGGTGCTGGCGCTGGCGATTCCCGGGCTGGTGGTGGAGCGCAGGCTGATCAGCGCCCGGTTCGCGGCGCTGTATGACCGGGCCAGGATGGAAGGGCTGTACGAGGTGACCCTCGCGGCCAACCGCGGGCTGCGGGAGCAGGCGGTGCTGGACACCATCCTGGGCTCGGTCCGGCGGCTGCTGCGCAGCCCGGAGGCCAACCTGGCATCGGACGTCCCCGGGCAGGGCGAGCTGGCCGCGCCGATGACCGTGGGCAGCCAGCAGCGCTGGCTGGTGGCGTCGGGCCGGCGACGGGATGAGCCGTTCGACGAGGCTGACCTGAGCCTGCTGCGGGCGCTGGCCGCGGTGGGCAGCGGCGCGCTCAGCAACGCCGAGCTGTTCCAGCAGGTCCGGCTGGAGCGCGAGCGGCTGTCGTCGATCACCGTCGAGCTGCACCAGCGGGCCTGCTACGACAGCCTGACTGGCCTGGCGAACCGCCGGCTGCTGGTGGAGCGGCTCGACCTGGCGCTGCGGCGGTCGGCGCTGGACCGCAAGACGCACGCGCTGATCTTCCTCGACCTGGACCGGTTCAAGAGCATCAACGACAGTCTCGGGCACGTGACCGGCGATGAGTTCCTGGTAGCGGTCGGGGCCCGGATGAAGGCGGTGGTGCGCAGCGATGACCTGCTGGCCAGGTTCGGCGGCGACGAGTTCGTGGTGCTGCTGGAAGACGTGGCCGGCGTGGAGGAGGCGCTCGCCGCGGCGCGCCGGATCTGCGTCGCCATCCAGCAGCCCATGGTGCTGCCCGACGGTTATGAGCTGGTGGCCAGCGTGTCGGTCGGCATCGCGCTGACCGAGCCGGGCAAGGCGGCCGACGACGTGCTCCGCAACGCGGACGTGGCGATGTACGACGCCAAGGTCAAGGGCGGCGGCGGCACCTGCAGGGTGTTCGACAAGGCATCCATGGGCAGCCGCTCGTCGGCCCGGCTGCAGATCGAGGCCGACCTGCGCAAGGGCCTGGAGCGGGACGAGCTGGAGGTGCACTACCAGCCGTTCTACTCGCTGGCCGAGCGGCGCATCGTGGGCGCGGAGGCGCTGGTGCGCTGGCGGCACCCCACCAACGGCCTGATCAGGCCCATGCGGTTCATCCCGATGGCCGAGGAGACCGGGCTGATCCTGCCGCTGGCCCAGTGCGTGCTGGACAAGGCGTGCCGCCAGGTCCGCTCGATCAGGGACCGGCTCGGCGTGGACCTGCCGATCAGCGTGAACCTGTCCCCGCGCCAGTTCCAGGAGAACGGGTTCCTCGCCCAGGTGACACGGGCCCTGGACGCCATCGGGCTGCCCTCTGAACTGCTGATATTCGAGATCACCGAGTCCATGGTGATGGAGGATCCGGCTGGCGCCGGGGAGATCATGCGCAAGCTCAGCCGGCTGGGAGTCCGGCTGGCCATCGACGACTTCGGCACCGGCCATTCGTCGCTGGCCTACCTCAAGCAGTTCCCGGTGCACGAGGTGAAGGTGGACCGGGTGTTCGTGCAGGGGGTCGCGGAGAGCCAGGTGGACTCGGCGATCGTCCGCGCCATCATCGACCTGGCCAACGCCATGGGCATCGCGGCGGTCGCCGAGGGGGTGGAGACCGAGCACCAGGTCGCCGGGCTCCGGGTGCTCGGCTGTGAGGTCGCGCAGGGCTTCTACTTCTCCCAGCCCCTGTGCGCCGGGGAGTTCGACGACCTGCTGACCCGTCACTTCACCCAGGTCGCCGCGCCGGCCAGTTAGGGCCTGCCGGGATCTGCCGGGGGACCGGCGCCGCCGCGGCTTGCGGCCGGCCGCCCTGAGCGGCGGCCGGCGGGCCCCGCGAAGGGCCCGCCGACGCCCCCGTCGCAGCGAAGCTGGGAACCGGTAGCTGCGGTTTCAGCCTGCGACGTCGGTCTTCCGTATGCCTACCGGCAGGTCAGACGCACGCGTGCAGCACGTCGTCCCAGTTCGTTCCGAACGGGCAGGTCTGGCTGGCGACCGCGGAGCTCGCCTGGTGCGCCGTCGTGGCGGAGGCGGGGGCCGAGCCGCCGGCGGCCAGGACGGCCGCGGTCAGCAGGACGGGGGTCAGGCAGTAACGGCAGAGTGCGCGCATGGCATTTTTCCTTTCGGGATTTGGGAGCGGGCACATCGGTGAAGGGAGGCACACGCGCTCTCCGCCGCCTGGCCAGGGGCGGAGCAGGAGCTGGCCGGCTCCCGCGCAGTGCCTTTGCGCGCGCGACTGGAATCCGGCGGGCCAGCCTGCGGCCAGCCGGTCCGTAAGGCCTGCACGGTCCGGTCGTACGCCACGGTCCGGCAAGAACCTTACTGTCATCTAGACATTAACTAGTTCTACGCCTTTATGTCAAGGCGACAGTAAGCTATGCTCGGCGCATGATCGATCGCGACCGGCTGCTCCTGCATCTCACCGTTGACCTGGCGATCCTGACCGTCCGGGAGAACCGGCTGCAGGTCCTGGTCATCGAGCGGGCCAACGAGCCCTACCGCGGGCAGGCCGCGCTGCCCGGGGGATTCCTGCGGGCGGGCGAGGACCTGCGCGCGGCCGCCGAGCGTGAGCTGGGCGAGGAGACCGGCCTCGATGGCGGTGCCCTGCACCTTGAGCAGCTCGCCACCTACGGTGCCCCGGGCCGCGACCCGCGGGGCCGGATCGTCAGCGTGGCGTACCTGGCGATCGCCCCGGACCTGCCGGTGCCCGCCGCGGGCTCAGATGCGCGCAGCGCCCGCTGGATGCCGGCCAGCGAGGCCCGCGGAAGGCTCGCCTTCGACCACAACCAGATTCTGGACGAGGCCATCGAGCGGGCCAGGATCAGGCTGGAACTCACCACCCTGGCCACCGCGTTCTGCGGCCCCAGCTTCACCATCGGCGACCTGCGCAACGTCTATGAGGTGGTCTGGGACACCCCGCTCGACCCGCGGAACTTCAGCAGGAAGGTCGCCCACACCCAGGGCTTCGTCCAGCCGACCGGCGGCAGGCGGGTGCCCGCCACCGGCCGTCCCGCGCTGCTCTACCGGCGCGGCCCCGCGGAGGCGCTCAGCCCGCCGCTGATGCGCAACCCCGAACGGGCCGCCTCCTAGCCGCCGGGACGGCGGAGCCGGTCCTCGGCGGGCAGCCCTGCTTCCTCATACAGGGCCTCGACCCGCGCCCACGCCGCGCTGGCCGCCACGGCATCGCCCCGCCCGGACAGGAAACTGGCCAGCTCGGCCAGCGCCCGCGCCGCCTGCCGCGCCGCCCCGCAGCCGGTGAACACGGCCACCGCCCGGTTCAGCGCGGCTACCTGCCCGGCTGGCTGCCCCCGCGCACCCTCCAGGCTGGCCACCGACATCAGGACCCGGCCCTCAAGCACCGCGTCCGAGCCTGCCTGTGCCCGCTCGGCCGCCATGGCCAGGTGACGCGCCGCGGCGTCGTAGTCGCCCCGGCGCAGGGCCAGCTCGCCCTGGCCGTGCTGGGCATAGGCCAGCCCGATGCCGGGCCTGCCGGAGCAGACCTCAAGGACCTTGCCGAACGCTATCTGGGCGCCGGCCAGGTCATCAACGGCCAGGCACGCCGCACCGACCCAGTACTGTGCCTGCGCGATCAGCCGCGGAACGCCAAGCTCGTCGGCGATGACCGCGGCGTCCGCGAGCGCCCGCCGGGCGTCCTGGTCGTTGCCGAGCTCGAGATGGGACTGGCCGATGAAGCGCAGCGCCTGCCACTGCCCGACCACGTCACCAGCGGCGGCGTACAAGGCCAGCGCCTCGCTGAGCAGCCGGAGCGGCCGGGTCAGGTGACCGCGCCGCCGCAGCGCGTTGGCCAGCGTGCGCAGCGCGATGGCCTGGCCGTGCTGGTCACCGGCGGCGGCCAGCAGGCTGACCGCGCGCTCCAGTTCGGCCGGGCCCGAGGTGCTCGCGGCCCGGCGGCTGGCGACCAGGGCCGGCTGGTTGAGGCAGGCCAGCACGATTCCCTCGCCGCGCTGGCTGCCCGAGCGCTGGCAGGCGGCCAGCGCCACCTCGTGGGTGGCGTACCAGTCGTCGAAATAGCCGCCGACGTTGTACAACTCGTGCGCGGATACGGCCAGGTCCCAGCAGATGTCGGTCAGCCCGAGCGCGGCGCAGTGGTCGACGGCCGTGCGGATGTTCGGCAGTTCCTTCTCGAACCACTCCAGCGGATCCGCGTCGACTTCGCTGAGCACCTCGGGTGGCGCCCGCCAGTCAGCGACCGCGCTGTGTATCACCTCGAAGTCACCCTTGTACAGCCGCACGTGCGCCCGCCGGACCAGGGTGAGCAGCGCGCGGTATACCTGTGCGGCCAGGGCGGAATGGTCACCGGGCAACCCGGCTAGCGCCCGGCGCCTGGCGTACTCCCTGGTCAGATCGTGCAGCCCGTGCCGTGCCTCGGCCGGCCCTGAGGTGATCATGAAACTGGCGGCCAGCTGGGCGAGCGCCGCGGCCGCGTCGTCCGCGCTGCCGTCGAGCACGGCCACGGCCGTCCACAGGCCAAACCCGGTCAGCGGCAGCGCGCCCAGCCCGAGGAACAGCCGTCCAGCGTCCGTGTCCAGGCGCTCGAACCCGGCGCCGATGGTACGGGCCACGTTGAGGTCCCGGTACTCGAACGCCGCCGGTCCCTGCGCCGCCAGGCGGCGGGCGAGGTCCGCGGTCGGCCGGTGCTGGTCACGGACCCGCAGCGCGCCCGCGATACGCAGCGCCAGCGGCAGTCCCCCGCACAGCGCGACCACCTGGCCGACGGCGTCCAGTTCATGATCCAGGCGCAGGCCCGAGCGCTGCACCACGCTCAGGAACAGCCTGGTCGCCGCCGCCGGCTCCAGCGGCTCCAGCGGCGCCATGTGGTGCGCGTCGCTGATCTCGGGCAGCCGCTGGCGCGCGGTGACCAGCACCGCGCACCCGGGATTGGCTGGCACAAGCTCGCTGACCTGCATGCCGTCGGCGACGTCGTCGAGGACGACCAGCACCCGCCGGTCGGCGAGCAGTGTCCGGTATGCCGCCAGCCGCTCGGCTTTGGTCTCCGGCACCCGCGACACCTCGAACGCGCGCAGGATCTGAGCCAGGATCTCCCCGGTCGCGGCCGCGCCGTCACGGCTGCCATGCAGCTCCAGGTACAGCTGGCCGTCGGGGTAGTGGTCCATGGAGTCGTGCGCGACGCGCACGGCCAGTGCCGTCTTGCCGATCCCGCCCGGCCCGGAGATGACCACGACCGGCACCGCCGGAGCGGGATCGCGGCGCAGCAGCCAGGTGGCCTCGGCGGCCAGGTCGTCCCGCGCGACCAGCTCCGGCGGCCGGGGCAGCTGCCTGGGCACGCCGCCCGGCCTGCGCGGCGACGGCGGCCGCGGCAGCGGCACGGCACGCCTGGCTAGCTGTGACTCGGCGGCCGCGGCCGCCTTCTGGTCACCCCGTGCGATCGCGAAATGGAAGGTGCGCAGCAGCGCCTCCGGCGTCCCGCCGGTCTCCTGCGCCAGTGCTTCCCGGTGCCGCTCGTAGGCCGTGGCCGCGTCGGTCAGGTGCCCGCACCAGTACTGGGCCAGCACGAGTTGCTCGGCCAGCCGGCCATCAGCGGGGTAGAAGCCGGCCACCGAGATCAGCTCGTCCAGCACCAGCTCATGATTGCCTCGCCCGAGTTCCAGCCCGAACAGCCGCACCGCGGCGCGCCGGTGCCGCTGTTCGAGCGCCAGGGTTTCCTGGCGTAACGCTTCGGTGGGCACATTCGACAGCGGATGCGGTCCGCGCCACAGCCCCAGCGCCCGCCGGAGGCAGCCGATCTCATCGGCGCCGCGATGCTCGGCGGCGGCCTCCTGCGCCTGCCGCACCAGCCGCTGGAAGAGCAGGGCATCGACGTCGTCGTCGGCGACCCTCAGCTCGTAGCCGAACCTGGAGTGGGTCCGCAGGTCGTCCCGGCGGCCGGCCTGGCCGAGGACGTCGCGCACCGCCATCACCCGCTTGTGCAGCTGCGCTTCCCTGACGTCATCACTGCCCCACACGGTGCGGATCAGGTCGGCCTTGGAGATCCGCCGGTTGGCGTTGATCAGGAGCGCGGCCAGCACGACCAGCGTCAGGCCCACGGGCAGGTCGGTTAACTGGCCATCCTGCCCGATCTGCAGTTCCCCCAGCAGCCGGTAGATCACGAGCGCCTCCCGCCGGGACGCACCATGCCGTCCTCACAGGGTTCATCGAAGGTGCGCGCGCGGCGACGCCGGTCCGCGCGCACAGGAAGCAAGACGGAAGTTTACCGGTAGTTTTCCGTGCTGGGATTGCCATTGGTGATCAAACAGCAACTAATGGTGACGGCGGTAGACGGTGGAAGCGACATGATCAGGCTGCTGACTCGCCGGAACCGTGCTCAGGTCAGCCAGGCCGCGTTATCGCCCAGCCGGTACCACGGGAGCCTCGACGCGATCACCGACAGCGAGCGGCGGGCGTTACGCCCGATCGGCCTCAGTGCCTACGAGGTGGCGGTCCGGACCGGGGCGTTACTCGCCGTCCTCGCGGCCGTTCCCGGCGTCCGGATCTTCCAGGGTGTCCGCGCCGCGGACGGCGACTTGCCGCGCATCGCGCACGCGGTCAGCGCCGGACGGCGGCTGCTGCTCGTTGAGTCGGTGGCGTGGCCGCCGGGCCGGTACGCCGCCGCCGCGAACGGCCGGATCTACTGCGACGGCGCCTACACCGGGCAGTCAGTCCGCCCGCTGCTGGCCGCGGTCCGGTACTGGCGGGCGACCCTGCCGCCGCGCCATCAGGTGCGGGCGCTGATCGTGGTGCACCTGATCACCGAGGGAGCCCTGGCGCTGCCATCGGCCGGGCCAGATCTGGGCTGGATCCGAGCCGATGACGCGGCCAGCGGGCTGCGGGTCTTCCTGCCGCGACGGCGCCAGGCGATCAGCAGCGGTGCGGTCGCGGTCCTGGTCGCGGCGACCGAGGCTGGCGCTGGCGTCAGCCGGGGCGGTCCGCGGGGCGACTTTCGGTACGGCGAGGAAGAAATCCGGTAGAACGACGCGGCAGGCTTGATGCGGTATCCGCGACCAGCTGCGGTAAGCCGGCGCCGCCTGCCGTGGGGGGACGAGCCCGGCTGGCCCGGGTACTGGGCCCGGTCACGAGTGAGGCTCCTCGCTGCCGCACGTGACCGGGCCCGCTGCCGTCTGGCCCGCTGCTGGCCGGGCTGCTACTGGCCGGCCGGCGGCGGGACGTAACGGGTCTGCAGGAAGTCGCGCAGGGCGATGGCCGCGATGCCCGCGGCAGCATACTTCCAGCGGTCATCCTGGACCGGGCCGGCGTTGTCGCTGATGCCGCGGAAGACGGCCCAGGACAGGTCGCGGACCGAGTCAGCGAACCCGTACGATTCCTGGTCCACCGCGGCGATGCTGTCGTCGAACCTGCTGGCCAGGGCGCTGAGCGCGGCGCCATCGCGCAGGACGTTCTCGCCGGACGCGATCGTCGCGTGGCAGACCGCCGGGTCATGATCGTCGGTCAGCCCGGCCGGCCGGCGCTGTGCTGGCAGGCTGGCGATGAACGCGCTGACCTGGCCGCGGAAGGCCGGCTCGCCCGAGCCGTAGCCGAGCAGGCCGTGCCCGTAACCGTCGGCTGGCTCGGCTATCTGCGGCCGTGGCACGGTGCCCTCGCTGGTCACCCGCCCTGGCTCGTAGTAGAAGACCCGCTGGCTGATGACCACGTCACCGGGGCTCGTCTTCCCCGGCCGCCCGCCGGCGATGCCGGCCAGGAAGGCCGCCCGCACCGCGTACCTGCTGCGCAGCTGGGCTATGGGCGCGCCGGCATGCACGTTCAGCGGCTTGAGGGTGCTGGTGATCACTAGTTCCAGCGGCTGGTCCTGGCGGGCGCGGCAGGGCAGCTGGCACCGGTAGAACGGCTGCCCGGCCTGCGGCTCCGGCTCGATGCCGAACACGTCGAGCACCGCCTGAAGTTCTTCTGGCAGGACGGTGATGATCGCCGCGTCGGCCGCGGTCAACGGCGGCCGGGGCTGACTGGTCCGGCGGGCGGCACTGGCTGGCGCGTTGACCGATTCGATCGCCGTGGCTGCCGCGTTCAGCTGGTCATAAGCTGCCGCGAGCGCGAGCGCGCGTTTCGGCGGCGGGATGTCGACGTGATAGGTGAAGCGGAGGAACTGACGGGCGAGGCCAGCGTGCCATTCCCAGCGCAGCTCGTCCTGCGCGCGCGGCTGGATCCGGTCCAGGCTGGCGGCGATCCAGGACAGCGCGGCCAGCGCCGCCTTCGTCGCGGCGGTGCTGGTCACGCTGGTGAGGTCGCTGTCGCCCAGGCTCAGGCTGTAGGCGAGCTTGCGCCAGGTGCTGAACCCGGTGAAGAACATCGATTCCGCGCCCGCGTCGACGCTGCGCATGATCAGGTCGACGGCCAGGCACGCCGGGTCGGTGGCCCAGTGCATCATGCCGAACATGCTCGGGTCGATGAGCTGAGGCTGCGGGTGCCGCCCGGCGGAGACCAGCACGTTCCCGCCGTGCAGGTCGCCGTGCCCGTAGCAGCTGTAGGTCTGCTGCGGGATGGACCACTTCAGCACCCGGGGCAGGTGCCGTTCGGCGACGAACTGGGTGACGTCCCGCACGAGCTGGTCCTCGGCTTCGGTGTCCAGGCCGCCGCCATCGGGCCGGGTCAGGGCCCCGCGCAGCTCGCCCAGTGATTCCAGCACCGATCTTTGCCGGTGGTGCGGGAAGGCGAAGGCGGCCAGCGGCTCGCCGGGCTCGAACTGGCCCTCGGCGTAGGACGGCCCCATGCCATCCACCAGCAGCGCTTCGAGCACGTCCTCGACATCCCGCTCATCCGGCCCGGCCGACAGCCACTGCCGGAACGTGCTGGCCCGCTTGACCAGCGGCCCGCCCAGCGCATACCAGCCGTTCGCCGGCCCGACCGGATGCCCGGGACGGTGCTGCACCAGCAGCGACGGCGGCAGGATCTCGGCCGCCCACTGGCCCCGGCTCGCCTCCTCGGCCAGCTGGTCCCTGGCCCGGCTGAGCTTCAGCACGTGGCTGATCTGGCTCATCGACTCGACCTGGGCGGTGGCCGCGCAGACCCATGCCCCGGACGCGCCGGGCGTCAGCGCGGTCAGCTCGATCCGCTGCGGCGCGTGCTTGCTGGCCTCCAGGAGCATGCCGTACAGCCGCGCGATCGTCGGCTCGCCGACGTGCTGCAAGAGAGTCTGCACGGCCGGGTCCTGCCGGTTTGCCGACACGGCGCAGACCGGCACGGTGCCGTTGTCGAGCAGGTGCGCCCGGATCTCGGCCGCGATGGCCGCCGGGCTGTGCAGCTGCGACCCGGTGCTGAAATCGACCCGCCGGACCACATCATGAGCGCCAAGGCGCCTGGCCTCGTCCATCAGGTCAGGCAGGTAGTCCCGGCCGGTGCTGATCACCAGGATGAAGGTGTGCGGTGATCGCTCGCTGGCGTCCTTGATCAGGTCCAGCCCGCGCTCTTCGAACAGGTCGGCGACGTCCTCCCTGGGGAACATCAGGTCGGCGATGACCAGGTCGAACGGCGGTGCCGACGCGGTGATGAACTGCTGGCCCTGGTCGACGGTGGTCGCGGTGGCCCAGTCGATGTCCCAGCCGAACCCGGCGAATGCCCGGCTGAACCGGGCGGTGGTGCTCTCGATGACCGCGGGCATGTCATCGACGACCAGCGCGCGGATTCTGGGCATGGCTATCCTCCGTACCACAGTGGCAGCGTGACGACGGCGGCGAACGTCCAGCCGTCGTCACTCAGCGCCAGGCCGTTCACTGAGCCGCCGAACGGCCGGAGCTTGTCGTTGAGCGCCCGGATTCCCTTGCCGGGCAACTGGCGCGGCGCCGTGCCGGAATTGCGCAGCACCAGCCGGACCGCCTCCGGGCCCGCCGGGGCATAGTCCACTCCCAGCCGGCAAGCGGCACCGGGTAGCTGGTGTTTGCGCACGTTCTCAAGCAGATGGCCGAGGACCTGATCGAGCAGCCGCTCCGGGCAGAAAACGGCGACAT
The DNA here is from genome assembly GCA_036558005.1 of Streptosporangiaceae bacterium. GTDB lineage: Bacteria > Actinomycetota > Actinomycetes > Streptosporangiales > Streptosporangiaceae > DATBGO01. The sequence continues at coordinate 63,787 of DATBGO010000138.1, forward strand.
CGCCCCGGTCCGGGCTGCTGACCGTGGCCTGGGCGCGATGCAGCGCGAGGATACTGGTCACCCGGAGGCTCAGGTTGACTGGCGCAGACCTGACCAGGTCCACCAGCAGCGCGGGGGCGTGCCGGTCGGGGAGATGCGCGGCCAGGAAGACCCGGTTCCACCAGTTGATCCGGTCGAGCAGTTCCCGCCGGAGCACCTGCCTGGCGTGGTCGCCGGGGCGCGGCGGCCCGTCGATAAGCCGGTGCAGCCGCTCGGCCACCGCGCGTAGTTCCCTGACGTCGTGCCGGGCCAGGCCGAGCAGCCGCCGCTGATCCGGCGGGCCGAACCAATCGGCGACGAAATCCCCGGCGAGGATGTCACGCAGCGCAGGGAGATTGGCCAGGGCCCGCTCTTCGAGCTGACGGGCACAGGTATTCCATCGCGCCCGGACCTCGACAACGGCCGGGGCGGGTGGCGAGATGTCCTCGATGTCCTCAACGACACTGCGCACTAGCAACAGTTCGGTTTCCAGCCGATGCCGGACCACCGGACGGACCAGATCTTCGCGCAGCCGGTCCCACGCTGCCTGTGCGTCTTTCGGCTTGCGGAGAATCTGGTAGTCGGTGATCGTGATCAGTTCGCCCACGACATGCAGATGCTCATCTACCGGAATCCCGGTGGATGAGTCCCGCTCCTCCAGGTAATCGCGGCAGCCCACCAGACTGTGGCGCAGCTTGCCGATGTCGAACGGCGATCCAGGCGGCGGTTGTAGCAGCAGCCGCCAGCAGTCCAGGAAGAGCTGGTCGACGAGGATGGCCTCATCTACGACCAGGTTGAGGAGATGGCGCAAGAGTTCTGCCAGGTCCTGTGGAGCGGCGGCGGAGAGCACCATGAGCGCTTGCACCCGGAGCCAGGGTGGCCGGGCCGGCTGCTCAAGGCTAAGCACGCATACTTGGACGAGGAGATCTCTGGCCGTTCCGAAATTTAGCGGCGGGAGCCGGAGCCATTGCTGCTCGGCCGCGAGCAGCCGGATCAGACCATCGCGTCTCAGGGTTGTTCGCGTCGTGCCGGCGGCCAGCATGCCGAGGGCGTTAATGGCCTCCTGGCGTTCAGGAACCCGGCGCAGCGCGCTGAGCAGCAAGCCGCGCCAGCGCAGATAGTCGAGTGCCTCATCGCTGCTGACCGGCACGGTGAACAGGTCAGCAGCGGCGTCTCTGGAGACCTCGTCCAGATCTCGCAGCCGCAGCATGTGATGCAGCAACTCGGCATGCTGCCGCAGCCGGTGCGGAACCGCGTCCCCGGACAGCTCAGCGTAGCGGTTTCCGGTGGCGCAGATAGCGCAGGAACGCGCGTCGAGGTCGGAAGTGCTATTGACGGTGACGAAGCGAATGACGACCGGAATGGGCTGAGCGTGTCCGGTTACGCGGTGGCCGCCGATGGCACCATCGCTAGGTGCGCTGACCGTCCGCAGCATGTGAAGTACTTCGGTGTCCTGGGCATTCAACTGGTTAAGCAGGCAGATTGCGGCGATCTGCCGAGCGCCGCTCTTGGCGGCCAGCCGGATTAGCTGCAGGATCGTGCTCCCGGTCAGCGCCCACCAGTGGATGATCACAACGAGGTTCGTCCTGCCCGCGGTGCTCAGCCGGCCGGGAAAGGCCCACTCATCTCCCGCCGCCCATCTCGGGACAGGTACCACGCTGACCGTGGTGCCACGGGCGGTGAGACGCTCTCTTACCGCGGTGGCCAGCCGTTCAGCATTGCCGTCAGACTTGACATACCAGAGCGCGAGGTCGAGACGTGGCTCGCTGGCTGCGCCGATATCGGCGAGAGCCTGCTCCATGGTAGCGAGGAATTCGTCGGTAATCTGTTCGCGAATCTGCTGGCTACGCAGTGCGTGGAGCCGGATGAAGGCGCTGAAATGGCGTTGCGGCTGCCCGTCGATGTGACCGAGGCGAAGCACGTCCGGGTCTGCGGCACACCAGCGCAGCAAACCGGCTTCCTGCACCTCTGCCAGCGAAGCCGGAGCTGTTTCCGCCGGGCTCTTCAGCAGCGGGTCGATATCGGTTACGGGAAGGTCCTTAGCTGTCTCGTCGCTGACGCTGATATCCACTTCAACCAGGGAGACGACCGGGATGGTACGGTCGAGCAGCCGTACCGGTCTGCGTGTATGCCTGGCGTCCACCACGCAGACGATGGCTAGCGGCTGAGCATTTGCCGCAATCGCGCTGGCGACGGCCCGCAGGACTGTATTCTCGGTGGAGATGAGATCGGTGCAGAATACAACCTGCGCGCTGGGCGGAATGCGCCCGCCGATGGGTGGCTGGTTGGGATCGATCTCAGACTGTTGCTGGTAATAATCGCCTGCCAGCATCATGCACTCGCTGACATGCCGGATGAACGTCCGAGACAGGCTGCCAACCTGGACAATTCCGGTGGGTTCCCTAGGCTGATAGGCGGCCCTGAGTGTCCTTCGGGCCTTGTGCGCGAGCACGAAGGCGGCCAGCTGGACGCCCACCGTCCCGGCCAGCAGCCGCTCCACATCGATCCATCGGTTGGTGATGCGGAGCGTGGGCCCGCGGAAGATGCCTCGCTCGACCCCGTCGCTGCCCTGCTCGATCGCCTCCGCCAGGTCGTGGCTTATTTCCCGCTCGATGGTGCCGTGCACGCTGAAGGTCGAGATCCGCAGGTCCAGCTGGTCACGAGTGGTGCTGATCAAGTGGCTGTGCTCGTGCAGGCGGCGCAGGAACTGCGCTGGCTCGCCGCCTGCTGCCTGCCACCTATCTCGCGCCGCGGCGATACCGAGTGAGCCCTCCGACCCTGAGAGCGCGTTGAGGACAGCTCGCAGCGGCGGTGAGCCGCCGCACCAGACCGGACTGCCGTGACTGCCGAGCACCAACACCGGACTGCAGGTCTCCGGCGCTTCGGTGCCCCCGGCCGACGTGTGCTCCGGCCGGTACGCGGCCACAGTGACTTGTTCATCGAACGCGGCAATACTCGGGTGCAGTAGGTGCGGCTCGGCGTCAGGGAATATGAGCACGATGGCGGCCGAGCGCGCGATCGAGGTGACGAGCCGAAGCGCGTTGTTCATTGCCGCATGCCACCGGTCGTCGATCGGGTTCTCCCCGGGCTGAACCGGGATGGTGACGACCAGTCCAGCGGCGTTGCGCTGCGGCAGCGTCCCGCCTATCTGCGCGGTGAGGCGAGACTTGTCAGCCTCACCAAGGCCATGGCCGACTTTGAATTCGCAGTTCAGCCACCGCAGGTGGGACACGTCAGCGACGGGAGACGGGTTTCCCCAAGGTGCCCCGTTTCGGGGCGGGTGAGATCCGGTCAGCAGCGTGAGTTCCAGCAGCATGCCCGGTGTGCGGCTCAATCCTGCTTCGGCGACGCTGGCACCCTCAGCGGACTTGCCGAACAACAGCCCGGCCAGCCAGTCTGAGCTTCGTACGAGGATGCCGCCACGATAGGTGCGCACGACGCGACTGACCCAGGGCAGGCCACCGGTGCCAGCCGGGGGTGCGGCGTCGGCGGGAGCCTGACCAGGAGGGCCGCCGAGAACGCTCAGCACGATGATTTCAGGCCGCGCGGACTTAGAGGTCAGCGCCAATCCCGGCGACAGGGCTGCTGGTGCGTGCGGATCCGCGAGCGCGGCCCCAGAGTCAGCGACGATCAGGCGCAGGACGTAGCTGCCATCGGAGATCGCGCGCTCGGCGATCTCAGCCAGCCGGGCATGCATGCCACTCTGCCGCATCGCATAGGTCTCCGCTCCGAGCAGGAGCGCCCCGATGAGGGCCAGCGGCGTCTGCTCGCCGACCCTGCCATGCTCTGCGACGTTCTCGACCAGTTCGGTGAGCACTGTCTGACTCAGTGTTTGCGCGTCGGATAGGGACAGGCCGAGTTCCTCTAGACCCGTCGTGACCGCGAGGAAGGACTCGGCCTGCCGCAACTGCTCCGCTGGCATCGGCTCCAGCCAGCGGAGCGGGAATACCCGGCGCCGCCGGTACGGCGCGTCGCGGTCCTGGCCCGGGATGGCCGGGGTTTGACCGGGCGCACCGTAATTGACCCGGGCCGGAATGCCAGACTGGATTCTCACTGCGTCCGGGCCCCAGTGTGGTGCTCGCAAGGAGTCGATGAACCCGACTTGCCGCATGAAAGCAAGGGCGTCTGCGCGAGCCCTGGCATGTAAGGCATCGGCGTTAAATGGACCGTCCGCGTCCAGGCTGCCGGTTGGTCCGTGCCCGCCCTGGTGTCCTCCGGATAAGGTGCGGGCGGGCACTGCGGGCAGTGTCACTGACGTAGCAGCATGCGAGCGCACTGCCGCGTCGACTAAGAGTAGCGCCCGGGCCAGCGCACCGAAATCGGCGAACTCGACCATTGACAGGTCAAGTTCCAGGCTGTCCA
>DATBGO010000139.1:0-109117 GCA_036558005.1 Streptosporangiaceae bacterium
GGCTGGGTTTCGGCGGCTGGCGTCGTGGGCGCAGGCGGGGGAGTTGGCGGTGGTGGCGCAGATGGTGGCGCGGTCGGCGGCCGGTGATAGGCGGGTGGGGGTGGATGAGCGGGGTTGTCCGCTGGGGGTGCCTGGTGAGGCCTGTGGGCAGGTGTCGCTGGCACTGGTGATGTCGTCGGTTCAGGCGTCGTGCTGGGCGGATCTGGCGGTGGTACTGGGCTGGCGGCTGGCGGGGACGGGCGCGGCGCTGGCGGCGGGGGTCATTGACCTGAGCCGGGCCAAGCTGATCGCCGAGGCCACCGCGCTGCTCAGTGACGACAACGCTCGGATCGTGGAGGAACAGGTGCTGCCGCGCGCGGCGGACCTGACGTCAGCTGGGCTACGCGCGGCGCTGCGTCGCGCGGTGATCGCTGTCGATCCCGAAGGCGCGGAGGAACGGCGGCGGGCCGCGCAAGCGCGGGCCAAGGTGGTGCTGTCACCCGATTCGGAGGGCACCGCGTCGCTGGCTGGTTACAGCCTGCCCGGGGTTAGCGCTGCCGCCGCGATGGCTCGGATCGGCGCCTTGGCCCGGGCTCTGAAAGCATCCGGCGCCGGTGCCGGCATCGACCTGCTGCGCGCCCAGGTCTTCCTCGGCCTGCTGTCTGGCACCCTCCCGTTCATCCCTCCGCCACCCGGTGCCCCGCCCGACAACCCACCACCCGAGGAGCCGCCACCGAGTGATGGCCCGCCCGGTCACGGCCCGCCCGGTCACGGCCCGCCCGGTCACGGCCTGTCCGGGACCGGCCCGTCCGGGGACTCGCAGCCTGGCAAGAGCCCACCTCCTGGTGACCCGTCTGGCGGCGACCCGCCTGATGGAGTGTCACCACCTGACCCTCCGCGGGGCAGCAACCGGACGCGGGGACGGTCGTGGCCCGATGGCAGCACGCCACCCGCCCGTCCGGGCGCGCCGCGGGATATGGACCCTCCGGGTACTGGGCCGCCGGGCATCGGATGGCCGAGAGCTGAGCGGCCGGGGGCCGGGCAGCTGGGCATCGGCCAGTCGGGCATCGGCCAGTCGGGCATCGGCCAGTCGGGTGCGGGGCAGTCGGGCATCGGCCAGTCGGGCATCGGGCAGTCGGGTGCGGGGCAGTCGGGTGCGGGGCAGTCGGGCATCGGCCAGTCGGGCATCGGGCAGTCGGGTGCCGGGCAGTTGGGCCCTGGTCCGCCTGATCGGCGCGCTCGCCTGCCTGATCTATGTCGGCCGGGAGAACAGGCGGGCGGGCCGTGGGAGGGGTGGCCTGGGCCCCTCGACCAGGACGCACCCCCGGACTGTTATCCCGATGGCGACCCAGTGGCGGACCGGCTTGCCCTGGCGGGCTCTAGCGAAGACGACGACTGGCTGAGCCCTGTGGTGATCCCGCGCTGGCCAGCGTTGCCTGCCCGGATCCCGCGAACCTCTGTCGCGCACCAGCCAGGGCGGCCGGCCCTCGGGACGCTGGATCTCACCCTGCCCTGGGCCACCCTGGCCGGCCTGTCCCGGGAACCGGGTCAGCTGAGCCGGATTGGCCCTATCACCCCCAGCCAGGCGAGTGCGCTCGCGAGCATGGCCGCCGTCGACCCTGCGGCACAGTGGCGGATCATCCTGACCAACGCCGCGGGGGAGGCTCTGGCTGTCAGCCGTGTTCCGCGGCGCCGCAGCAAGCGGGGTGGACGCTGGGAGCTGGACAAGCCGGGGAAAGTGGGCAGACGGGGAGGCCCAGCTGGGCGGAGGGGGGCGGATGGACTGGATAAGCCGGGAGGGCCCACTGAGCTAGGAGAACCGGGCGCGTGGACGGGGGTAGTCGGCAGGGTCACCCTGACGATTCCCGGAGATCTCCTGGCCCGCTTGGACGGCACGGGTCCGGGTAGCTCGGGCCTGGGCGGCACGGGCCTGGGCGGCACGGGTCCGGGGAGTGCTGGTCCGGGGAGTGCTGGTCCGGGGAGTGCTGGGGGCATTCTCGCCCGGGCGTTGCGGGTTGCGGAACGGGCCGCCGCGCGTGCCGCTGCCCAGGCGGTGGCTGACCGGGCTGCCGGGGGATGTGCCCATACCGCTGCCACGCCCGCCTACCGGCCGCCGCCGCGATTGAAAGAGCAAGTCACGGCGCGGGATCTGACCTGCAGGTTCCCGACCTGCCGGCAGCCTGCCTGGCGGGGCGACCTCGACCACACCCGGCCCTATGAGCACGGCGGCCTGACCTGCGGCTGCAACCTCGGTGGCTTGTGCCGTACCCACCACGTACTCAAGCAGCACCCTGGCTGGCGGCTGGCCCAGCCGGAACCAGGTGTCTTCCAGTGGACGACCCCGGCTGGCCGTCGTTACCTGGCCTTCCCCGGAACCCATCTCACCTAGGCAGAGGAGGTCCATGGGCTGGGACAACCCGCCGGTGCCGTGGCGGGAGCTGGAGCGGTCCCTTTCCTGGGGCCGGTCCCGGCCGGTCAGGGACGAGGGGGCCGGCGGCGCGGCGCGGCCGGTGACCCGGCTGCCGGTGAGCCGCACCCGGGTGAACCGCCCGCCGGAGAGTCGTGCGCCGGGAGCCCAGCCGCCACGCCCGGCGGCCCCGGCGTCCGTAACCCCGGCAGCGGTGACTCGGTTGCCGGGCCAGGACCTCGCCTGGGCGGAACTGCACTGCCACTCGTCCTATAGCTTCCTCGACGGCGCCTCCAGCCCGGCTGACCTGATCGCCGAGGCGGCGGCGCGCGGCCTGAGCGCGCTGGCGATCACCGATCACGACGGCATGTACGGGGTGCCCCAGTTCGCTCAGGCGGCCGCCAGGATGCGGGAGAACGGGATCCCGATCAAGACGGTGTTCGGCGCCGAGCTCAGCCTGGACCTGCCGGGCGGGCAGGGCGGGGTTCCTGACCCGGTCGGCCGGCACCTGCTGGTGCTCGCCCGGGATCCGGAAGGTTACCGGCGGCTGTGCTGGGTGATCAGTGAGGCCCAGCTCGCCGGGAAGGAGAAGGGGCGCCCGGTCTACGACGAGGCCGCGCTCGCCGGGGCGCACGACGGCCACTGGGTGGTCCTCACCGGATGCCGGAAGGGCGCGGTCCCCGCGGCGCTGGCCAGCGCCGCAGGCGTGGCCGCGGACGGCCGGCGGGGAGGCGCGGACGGCCGGCGGGGAGGCGCAGACGGCTGGTCCGGGACCAGCTGGCCGGACGGCCCGGCCTGCGCGGACGGCCGGTGCGGGGCTGCTGCGGAGCTGCGGGCACTGATCGAGATGTTCGGGCGGCAGAACGTGATGGCCGAGCTGGTCACCGGGGACCGGCCAGACGATGACGAGCGCAACGACGCCCTGTTCGGGCTGGCCCGCGAGGTCGGCATCGGGGTCGTCGGCACCGGGAACGTGCACTACGCGACCCCGCGGGACGCCCGGCTGGCCCAGGTCCTCGCGGCGGTCCGGGCGCGCAGGAGCCTGGCCGAGATGGACGGGTGGCTGGCCGCGTCTGGCGGCGCCTACATCCGGTCCGGCGCGGAAATGGCCCGGCGCCTGCGCCGGTATCCCGGGGTGTTCGAGCGGACGGTGGCGCTGGGCGGGGAATGCGCGTTCGACCTGAATGTCATCGCCCCGAAGCTGCCGGATTTCCCGGTTCCCGGCGGCGGGCCGGAGGCGGGTTTCCTCCGCGCGCTGGTCGCGGAGAAGGCGCCCGGCCGGTACGGGCCGCCGCACGCCGAGCGGGAACCGGGGGCCTACGCCCAGATCGCCCGCGAGCTCGCGGTCATCGAGGAACTCGACTTCCCCGGCTACTTCCTGATCGTGCACGACATCGTGCGCTACTGCGAGGAGCGGGGCATCCTGTGCCAGGGACGGGGATCGGCCGCCAACTCGGCGGTCTGCTACGCGCTCGGGATCACCAGCGTGGACCCGCTCCGGCACGGGCTGCTGTTCGAGCGGTTCCTGTCCGCGGGCCGGGACGGGCCGCCCGACATCGACCTGGACATCGAGCACCGGCGCCGCGAGGACGTGATCCAGTACGTCTACCAGGCCTACGGCAGGGACAAGGCGGCGCAGGTCGCCAACGTGATCACCTACCGGCCGCGGATGGCGCTGCGCGACGCGGGCCGCGCGCTCGGCTACCAGCCCGACCAGCTGAACGCCTGGTCGCGGCAGGTCGGCCCGCGGCAGTACGGGCCCGGCCAGCCGGTCCCGGCCGACGCCGAGGTCCCCGGAGCCGTCGTCGAGCTGGCCGGGCGGATGCAGCGGCTCCCGCGCCACCTGGGCATCCACTCGGGCGGGATGGTGATCTGCGACCGGCCGGTGGGCGAAGTGTGCCCGGTGGAGTGGGCCAGGATGCCCGGCCGGACCGTCCTGCAGTGGGACAAGGACGACTGCGCCTACACCGGGCTGGTCAAGTTCGACCTGCTGGGCCTGGGCATGCTGTCGGCGCTGCGGGACTGTTTCGAGCTGGTGGCCGGCTACCACGGCCGGCACTGGGACCTGGCGTCGATCCCGCAGGAGGATCCCGGGGTCTACGCGATGCTGCAGGAGGCGGACACCGTCGGGGTGTTCCAGGTGGAGTCGCGGGCCCAGATGGCGACACTGCCGCGGCTGCGCCCGGAGAAGTTCTACGACCTGGTCATCGAGGTCGCGCTGATCAGGCCGGGGCCGATCCAGGGCGGCTCGGTCCACCCGTACATGCGGCGCAGGCACGGGGACGAGGTCGCCGACCTGCCGCACGAGTCCATGCGCCCGGCGCTGGGCAAGACGCTGGGGGTGCCGCTGTTCCAGGAGCAGATGATGCAGATCGCGATCGACTGCGCCGGGTTCAGCCCCACCGAGGCCGACAAGCTCCGGCAGGCGATGAGCGCCAAGCGCGCCCCCGAGCGGATCGAGGAACTCCGGGCCCGGCTGCTGGGCGGGATGGCCGCCAGGGGCATCCCGGCGGACGTCGCCGAGGACATCTACGTCAAGATCCTCGCCTTCTCCAGCTACGGCTTCCCCGAGTCACACGCGATCAGCTTCGCCTACCTGGTCTACGCGAGCGCCTGGCTGAAGTGCCACTACCCGGCCGCGTTCACCGCCGCCCTGCTGCGCAACCAGCCGATGGGCTTCTACGCCCCGGCCAGCCTGATCAGCGACGTGCGCAGGCACGGCGTGCGGGTGCGCGGCGTCGACGTCAACGCCAGCGACGTCCTGGCCGGCCTGGAAGACCCGCCGGCATCCGGCCAGCCCGCCATCCGGCTCGGCCTGTCCGACGTGCGGAACCTCGGCGCCGATGCGGCCGCCGCCATCGTGGCCGGCCAGCCCTACCGGGACCTGGAGGACTTCGCCCGCCGGACCCGGCTGCCCGTCCCGGCACTCGAAGCGCTGGCCACGGCGGGGGCGTTCGGCTGCTTCGGGATGAGCAGGCGGGAGGCGCTGTGGGCCGCCGGGGCGGCCGCGACCATCAGGGTCGGCCAGCTTCCGGGCACCACGCTGGGCCTGGCCGCCCCGCCGCTGCCGCCCATGACCCCGGCCGAGGAGACCTTCGCGGACCTGTGGGCGACCGGCAGCTACGGCACCCACCCGGTCGAGCACATCAGGCAGCTGCTCACCGGCCGGGGCGTGATCGGGGCGGCGCAGCTGAAGGCCGCCGGGCCCGGCGCCAGGGTGGCGGTGGCCGGGCTGGTCACCCACCGGCAGCAGCCGGGGACCGCGCGCGGGGTGGTGTTCCTGAGCCTGGAGGACGAGACCGGGATGGCGAACGTGATCTGCCCGCCGCAGGTGTGGGAACGTCACCGCAAGCTGGCCATGACCGCGAGCGCGCTGGTCGTGCTCGGACGGGTGGAGCGGCTGGACGGCGCGGTCAGCCTGCTGGCCACCAGCCTGCGCCGGCTGCGGGTGGTCGCGGCCGCGCGCAGCCGCGATTTCCGCTTACCCTGCGTGGTAGCACACCTGACCCCACGGGAGGCAGCATTGACCGCGCGCATCGAGAGGATCGTCACGTCCGGGACGTTCTCGCTGGACGGGCAGGACTTCGCGGTCGACAACAACGTGTGGCTGGTCGGGGACGACCACGAGGTGATCGTCATTGACGCGGCGCACGACCCGGACGCGATCCTGGCCGCCGTCGGCGACCGCAGGCTGGCGGCCATCGTCTCCACCCACGGGCACAACGATCACGTCAACGCGGCGCCGCGGACGGCGCAGCGGTCCGGCGCGCCGGTCCTGCTGCACCCGGCCGATCAGGTGCTGTGGCGGATGATCTACCCGGACCAGGCGCCCGACGGTGACCTCGGCCACGAGGAGGTCATCGAGATCGCCGCCACCCCGCTGCGGGTGCTGCACACACCCGGGCACTCGCCGGGCAGCGTCTGCCTGTACGCGCCGTCCTTGCGGGCGGTCTTCTCCGGGGACACGCTCTTCCATGGCGGGCCCGGCGCGACCGGCCGGTCATACTCGGATTACCCGACGATCATGGAGTCGATCCGCGGCGTGCTAATGACGCTGCCGCCGGAAACTGTCGTGCACACCGGGCATGGCGACGACACCACCATCGGGACCGAGGCTAAGGGCCCGGCCGCCGGTTAAATCCTGCATACCGGGAAAAACGGTCAGTTATCCCGGCCATTAGATTCGGCACACGCTCCGCCAGATCGTGAACGTCAAAGGTGGCTGAACGGCGCGGCGCCGCCGCCTTTTACCGGGCTGCCGCCCGGTGAGATTGCACGGGGCCCGGGCCCGTTATTTCGCCGCGGACTTACGGTGGTGCGCGCGCCGCTTATGGCTTGAATGACGGGCGGCGGCCTGCTTGCCCGAGTCCGCGGAGACGCTCGCGTGAATGGAGGCCGGCTGGCCTGCGGGAGATGATGAGCTGGTGGATCCGCCGTGGGTGACGATGGCGAGAAGTAAGCCCGCCAGGGCAGCGATGAGGATGTCAGTGCGGATTTTCATGATCCCGCCATTACGCTCAGGGACAGTGACCGGCCTACAACGACATCATCGGTGCTGGATGAATAACTAGCCAGATTGCCGACCGCGATACTTTTATTACCATCAGGAGACCGCCGCATGAGCAGCGCGTAATGAATGGGCATGATGGGGGATACGGTGCCCGCGGGACCGGCGTCAGGACTGGCCGGCCTGGCTCATGCCCTGGCCCTGCCGGTACATCTGCGGCGGCTTGTTACCCGCGGACTGGCCGCCGTCGATCGGCAGCACGGTCCCGGTGATGTAGGAGGACTGCTCCGAGCACAGCCAGAGCACCGCGCTGGCCACCTCGGCGACGCTGCCGACCCGCCGGGCCGGGGCGGACTGGGCCGCCAGTCGCCGCGCCTGCGGGCCCGCCGCCTCCAGGTGATAGGTCAGGATCGGGCCCGGCGCCACCACGTTGACCCGGATGCCCTGGTCGGCGTAGTCGAGCGCGGCGACCTTGGTCAGTCCGATGATGCCGGCCTTGCCCGCGACATACGCGGCCAGGTTGGCGATACCGTTCAGGCCCGCGATCGAGGCCATGTTGACGATCGCCCCGCCGCCGCTGGCGAGCATCGCCGGGACCTGGAACTTCATCCCGAGGAACGTGCCGCGGATGTTGGTCGCGATGCCCTGGTCGAACTCGGCGGGGTCGATGTCGGCCAGCGGCGCGGGCATCGGGCCGGCCGAGGCGTTGTTGAACGCGGCGTCGAGCCGGCCGAAGGCCGACAGGCCCGCCTCGACCAGGTGCCGCACCGACTCCGCGTCGGTGACGTCGGTGCCGACCGCGATCGCCTGGCCGCCGCCGGCCTGGATCTGGCCCGCGACCCGCTGCAGCGCGGCGGTGTCCCTGGCGCCGAGCACGACGGCGGCGCCAGCGGCCGCGAACGCCTGGGCGGTGGCCGCCCCGATCCCCTTGCTGGCCCCGGTGACCAGGGCCACCCGGCCGTGCAGTGGCAGGTCCGTCATGACTTCCTCCCGTCCTTGTGGTCGAGCGGTCGTGTCCGAGGCTAGGCAGCTAACCGTTAGATGTCAAATGGTTAGAACGCTATCTGTGTGTTAGCCTTGCGGTCATGTCCGGTCCGCCCGCCCGGCCGCCCGCCGGCCTGCACCTCGCCCAGGTCGCCAGGGCCGTCAGCCGCGCCTTCGACGAGGCGCTGGCGCGAGCTGGCGGGTCGCTGCCAGCCTGGCTGGTGCTGATCTCGGTGAAGAGCGCGCCCCGGGCCAGCCAGCGCGAGATCGCCGGCACGGTCGGCATCCAGGGCGCCACCCTCACCCATCACCTGAACGCGATGGAATCGGCCGGGCTGCTCACCCGGCGCCGGGATCCGGCCAACCGCCGGGTCCACCTGGTGGAGCTGACCCCGGCGGGCGAGGAACTGTTCACGGCGCTGCGCGAGGCGGCGCTGGCGTTCGACCGGCGGCTGCGGGCCGGCCTCACCGACGACGACCTGAGCAGGCTCGATGACCTGCTGGACCGGCTGCGCGCGAACGTCAGCTGACGGCGGCGCCCTTCCGGCCGGGCCGGCCGGAGCATCCGGTGCCCTAGCTGGGAATTCTTGCCGGACAGCAGGCGGTTTTCCAGATATCTGGGAAGATCACGAGATTCGTTGACGGGCGCGCGCGACGGGCAGCATTCTCGTCGGGCGGGCCGGGCCGGCGATGGGCCTGGCACTTCAGGGGATGGTGTCACGATTGTCCGATGGACGCGACGGGATGAACCGGCAGGCGCGCGTTCCGCTGCAACCACGCAACCGCAAGCGGTGGCTGGCCGCCGCGGGCGTGGCGGTCATCTGGGCATTCTTCGCGATCAAGGCGGGCTCGGTGCTGGCGGGCACCCTGCTGCTGGTGCTGATCGGTGCCGCGGCCGTGCTGCTGATGGTGGCGCTGCGCTCGCTGGGCATCAACCGCGACCACCCGTGGGTGCAGTGGCTGGCGGCCCGGCCATGGCGGGACGGCAGGGACGTGCTGCAGCTGGCGCTGCGGCACCTGCCTGAGGTGCTGATCATCACCCCGGGCGGGCGGCTGCTCGCGCCGAACTCGGTCGAGATCCGGATGAACCAGGCCGACCTGGACGCACTGACCGAGATGATGGACATCGAGCTGGTCAACGCCAGCGCCACCGAGGCTTACCAGGGGCACATCAGGGCACGCTCGGCCAGCCTCGCCGGGGCCGGCCGGGTCGAGGTGAACGTCCTGGCCGACCCCGACGTCGCGCCAGGGCGCTACCGGCTGCGGCAGGGCAAGCCAGCCGGGCTGCGCGCGCCGCTGCCCCCGCTGCCTCCGCTCGGCCCGCCGCCGCCGGCCGAGCACCCGTCCTGGATGGGCTTGCCGGCCTCCCGCCCGCCCTCCCCCCAGCCCTCGCCCGCGCCATCTGGCGCGGGCGCGGGCCAGGCCAAGGCGCGGACCATCGTGGCGGAGACGGCGACCGTGGCCGCGCTCGCCCCGATCCCGCTGCTGCGGCTGGTCACCGACGGCCGGGTCGGCGAGACCCGGACCTCGCCCGCCCGGGCCGGGCGGGCCAGGGAGGCGGAGTTCCCGCTCCCGCCCGTCCCCACCGTGTCCCGGGTACACGCCGAGTTCACCTTCACCGGCGGCGAGTGGCACATCACCAGCCTCGGGCTCAACGGCCTGACGCTGAACGGGAACCGGCTGACCCAGCAGCACGTCATCAGGGACGGGGACATGATCGGCTGGGGCACCCAGCAGGGCGTGCCGCGGTCCCGGGTGGAGATCGGCAAGGACACGAACCTGCCCGCGCACCCCTGGTCGGCGAACTAAGGCGCGCCTGGGTGTTATCGTCGCTCACATCGTAGAACTTGAGTCGATAACGCGCCCGGGGGCAGTTACTTGGGATGGCCCAGCTCGCTATCTGGTCAGCCGCACGCCGGGAATGGCTGAACTGCTCACCTGATGAGATCACCTGGCTGGACCGGCAGCTGCTGAGTGAGGGCAAGGACACCACCTTGCACCGCTCGCCGCGCTGCCCTGGGCTGCGTTACGTGCACTACCGGTGGGAGCTATTCAGCCGGGACACCACCCACCGGGTGTACCTGGCACCGTACCCGGGCGGGTCCGGGGTGGACCCGCAGAGCGTGCGGACCACGGCCAGGCACGTGCTGCCGATGGCGCCCGAGCGGTATGAGACCGTGCCGGTCCGGCTCGAAGCCGGGCAGTGGCTGATCAGCGTCGGCAAGTGGATACTGCCGCTGTGCGTGGACGTGCCCTCGCCGCGGCGCGGCCAGCCGACGGTACCGATCAGCGGCGGGCAGGCCCGGACCCAGGAAGGCGCCCGGGCGGCGGGCCAGGGCAGCCCCGACAGCCCGCCGCTGGCGGACGCGGTGACGCGGGTGCGCGCGTTCTTCGACCGCAACAGCACCGCCCGGCTGGCGATCGCCTACCTCTACCAGGACTTCATCCTCGGCGCGGTGGCACCGCAGGCGGTGCCGATGATGGACGTGGCCATCGCGCTGGACCTGAGCGGCGACGGCGCGGTCTCCGACTACAAGAAGGAGCTGCAGCGCCGGATCTGGAACGAGCAGCGGCACCAGCGGGAACTGCCCGAGTTCCTGCTCGCCAACGGCCTGATCGGCCCGGCCGACCTGGACCAGGCCAAGAAGCTCGCGGTCGAGAACGAGCGCACCGGCCGCACCGAGACCGCCCGCAAGCGGCTGCGCTACCGCCCGAAGAAATAACCGGCGACCGCCCGGACCGGCCTCGGCGATGACGCGTGGTTCATTCGCCCGCGGTGTCCTCGGCCGCCCAGCGAAGCAGGTCGCCTGGCTGGCACTTGAGCACCTCGCAGAGCGCGGCGAGCGTCGTAAAGCGCACCGCCTTGGCGCGGCCGTTCTTGAGCACCGCCAGGTTGGCGGGCGTGATCCCGACGCGGTCCGCGAGCTCGCCCACCGACATCTTCCGCCTGGCCAGCATCACGTCGATGTCGACGATGATCGGCATCAGATCATCTCGTCCAACTCGGCCTGCATCTGCGCCGCTTCGACGTCGCGGGCGACGGCCTGGGCGAGCAGCATCCGCAGCACGAGCACGATGAGCGCGACTCCCAGGATGGCCAGGCCAATCCCGCCCATGATGAGGGTGACACCCGGGTCGTCCCGCTGGCCGGGCGCATTCAGGGCCGTGACCGCGAACCACACGAGAGCAGCCGCAACGATCGCGCCGATGATGACGTCCACGTACCGGAAGGCGGCGTGGGAGAAGACGGTTCCGCGTCGCACCATCGTTACCAGTCGCCACACACAGACCAGGGCGACCTGGGCCGCCCCGATGCCCAGGATCGTGATCACGCGCAGCGGGGTCAGCGGGAGCGACCCGTCCTCCGGGTCGTTCCCGCTGACCAACGCCCACAACATCAATGCCTGTACGAACACGGTGCCGGTGAGCACCACCACGAGCACGCCGCGCAGCGCGCGCACTGTCAGTTTTCCCATGGCTCACCCTTCTATCGAGCTGCGATGGGAACCTATCGAACTTCGATAGGTGAAGCAAGGGCTGGACCGAAAGGACGGCAGACGGTCTCGCACCATGGCGGGATGCCGCCGCCCCTCTCCGAGCCCGCCCATCATGAACGGTGCTGTAGGCAGCTAAGCGGACGCGGAACCACGATGGCGAAAGTCTTGCCAACGGTGCCCGTAGTCACGGACTGGCTTGGAACTGTGCCTGCACACCGCCCGGCGCGAGGCTGATCGGGGAGGTATGTCCTGGGCGTATGGTGGCCCAGATCAGGGGCACAAGGCCCCCTGGCGTGCAACTAAGTGGCACTAGGCTTAGACGCCATGTGCGCGCTCCTGGTCCTGTGGGACATCGATCATACTCTGATCGAGAATCATGGCGTCAATAAGAAGACGTACGCGCTGGCGTTTGAGCTGCTGACAGGTCAGCGTGCGGAACACCCCGCGCGCACGGAAGGACGCACCGAACCGGAAATAATGCGGAATATGTTGCTTGCTCATCGAATCGAGCCGACTCCCGATTATGTTTCCCGCTTCCCGGCAGTTCTTGAGTCCGCTACGCTGTCAACGGCAAATACGCTCCGCGAATATGGCCACGAATTGCCGGGCGCACGCGATGCCCTTACCGCGCTAAAGGCTTTTCCGGGAATTCTTCAGTCGGTGCTGAGCGGGAACATCAGGCCGAACGCCATCGCAAAACTATCTGTATTCGGTCTTACGGAATTCATAGATTTCGAGATTGGCGGGTATGGTTCCGACGATGACGTAAGAGCTAATCTAGTTCGTGTTGCGCAGGAACGAGCTACTGTCAAGCACGGCGTTAAGTTCGATAAGAGAAATACGATCTTGATCGGGGATACGCCCCGCGATGTGCAAGCAGGCCAGAACGGCGGCGCGTATGTGATAGCTGTCGCGTCCGGCTCTGACAGCATGGATGCGTTGCGGGCAGAGGGTGCAGACATTGTACTGCCCGATCTCCGGAGCACGGACGCCCTTGTGCAGGCGGTCACGGCTTTCAGGAGCTAGGCGCTAGCTTTCGCAACAGCAGCCTTGATCGCTGCAGACCTCTGCCGCCAGAAGTTCGATTGCTCGATGGACGAGGAAACCTCCCATACGCGCCCAAAACTATGAAGGTACATATCGAAAAAGTCCCCTCCGTCCATTCGGCGCAGATGAAGAATGGGGGCCATATAACCGTACATTCCATAGATATGCTGATTCACCAGCATCTTATAACCGCTGATGGCGATTCTTGCCTCATTGCTCGAATTCCTCGCGTTTGCTGGTTCCGGCGATAATAGCGGCACCCTCGATATACGATTCAAACGCTTCGAGGTCATTACGGAGGACTGCAGTCGCAGCTTGATGGTTGATAATCTCAAAGCAGATGCGCTCGGGCACCGATACTGTCATGCCGTTGAGCTGCCCGAATATCTCTGCCGCCCTGTCCTGGTAGCTGCGACCGGGATACTGCTCGGCCAGCGCCACGAATGCAAGTCCTCGTTCTAGTGTCAGCGACGCCGAGGTGAATTCTGCGTAGAGGAAACTAGGATCTTGCTCCGGGTTATCTGGGTACAGTTCCTCAGCAGCCTCAGCCGAACGTGTAACCTCCTACCCTCGCCTGGGCTGCCCGTATCCACACCCCAGGCTCCCCCGAGGTTCCCCCGGCACCCCCATCCTTATCCCCTCCGAGCCGTCCAGGCGGGCCCCGCTACGTGGGGCAAAGCGTGCCACAGGTCGTCGGCTAAGCTTTGTTCTCTTGGCGCTTGGCCATGATGTCGAATGTCATCGCACCGGCTGACATCTTGCACACTTCTTGCCAGCCCCATCGCGGGTAGATGTCCCGTGCTTTCGCCTGGGGGTGGGCGCACAACGTCGCGAACTGCTCGGTGCGCCCAGCCAGCAGGCCTTCCATCAGCTGCCTGGCGTACCCATTGCCGCGGAAGGGCCGGCGTACGATCAGCTCGACCACGAAGAACATCGCCGACTGCACGATCTCCTCCGGAGGAGGCGGGTCGCAGGGGCCTGGCAGCCACTGGCCAGGGCCATAGGTGTAGCCGAAGACATAACCGGCCGGCTGGTCATCTACGCTGCCCACCAGCAGCGTGAACCCGTCCGCGCTCACCTGGCGCTGCGTCCGCTCGGTAAACGCCTGCCTGCTGAAAACCGGGTTGCCCTCGTAGGGTTCCTCGGCATATTCGGTCTCGTAGATGCTGGCAAGGGTGTCCAGCAGTTCGGAGGCACCATTCCCGTCGTGCCGCCGCAGGCGCAGATCAGGCACACATCCTCCAGGATCAGTGGCCGCACAGCCCGGCCATGATCTCACGGCACCTGGCCACGCCCGATACATCCATGTATGACTGGAGGGCATCGCGGGCATCAGCCAGCCGTTCGAGCATCCGCACCGACGTGACCTGGGTAAGAAGCGGCAGCGCCCCGTGTACAACGGCCAGCGATTCCTCTACCTGACCCGACCGTGCCAGTGACTCAGTCAGCAGCGCGGTATACACCGCCTTGTTCCGGGCGTAAGTTCCTGGATGGTCCACGACCTGCCGGAAGGCTGCGACAGCGCGGTCATGCTGACCTATGCGAGCTGCGCAGATTCCGTCGAGCCCGGTCAACTCCAGCTCGTTGAAGAACCGGAACCATGAGGGCGCCTCGGTGCTCGGACTGGCCCGCTCAATCAACCGCCACGCGCTCCGGCGACTGTCCTGCAGCGCCTGTCGATCACCGCGCTGCGAGGCGGCCCGCGCGATACGCATCGTCAGCAGCGAGTGCAGCCGCGGATCGGTTCCGCTCGCATCCGACAGCGCCGCTTCGGCCAGGTGGGCAGCCTCGTCTGGCCGGTCCAAGTGGGTGGCCTGCATGCTCATATTGCTCAGGACATGAACGCGCATTCGCTTGTCATTTGCAACGTGCGCGAAATACAGCGCGTCCTTGTACAACCGCGCGGCCCGCGCCTGCTGGCCGGCGTCATGGGCGACCCAGCCGGCGCAGGCGTTCAGCTCACCCAGGATCCGGTGAACCCGAGTCTCAGCCCACGGGGACAGCGACACATTCCCGAGTTGGTCAGCGATGCTCCGTACCCGCCGTTCGGCCAGGTCGGCAAGCGCCCCGCCGCCGTACCGGTCATCAAGCGCGTACAGGTCAGACACCACGTCAGCAGGATCCAGCCTCGTCACATCGACCGGACCCGGCTCCGCGCCGCCAGCAACACCCGGAATCAGGCTGATCACGATCGCCTTCCCGAACTCCCGCCGCCGCACCGCACCTCCCGGCCGCGTCTTGTCGCCGTTTCCGGCAGGCTTGCGCTTGACCAGATCGTCCAGGCCCTGGGGGGCTAATCCGGCCAGCAGCCGGGGAACGCCGAACCCGTCCACGATCCCCAGCACGGTCTGTATCGTCGGTGTCTTGCTCTTGGCGTGTATCAGCCGTGATATCTGGGCCTGCGACACGCCAGCGGTATACGCGAGCTGCGCCTGAGCAGCCCCGGTCTCCCGGTAGATCGCTGCCAGCACCAGATCCCACTGCCACCGCGCCAGGGCTTCGCGCACCTTCGGCTCAAACCAGAACTCCAGCGGCAGTATGACCCGCCCGGCCTGCTCTGGATGCTCGCGGTCGGTTACCAGGCACGGGTTGCACACGTCCCCGCTGGTGTAACGGCTCAGCATTCCCCCGCACCGGGCGCATGCCCGAGAACTGCTCATGGTTACAACCCTTTCACGTGGCGTGCGCAGTTCATACGTTCCCGCATAAACCAGGCCGCCAGATCCATGCCTGCCAGGGTCGCGTCCACCAGCTCGTGGACGGCACGCTCACCATCAACGTCCGACACCCACTACGAGGTAAGCCACGCAATGCCCACCGACTTGCCACCTCCGATCAACCCCGCACACACGACTTCCGCTCCCGGACCCGAGCTGCAAGGTAGCGGCACGATGGGCCATGATCAACTTGCGGCCCTGTGCGAGGATTTCCCGCAGTTCCAGGTATGGCGTGAGGACTGCTCTGGCCGGGTCCGGTATGTGGCGCGCCGCCGAATGCCGGGCCAGCACCCGCATCTGGTGATCACCGATGACCTGGAAGAATTGCGCGCGGTGCTGGCCGGCGCACCGCCAGCCCCGGCAAGGCGTACGGCTGCCGGCTGGGGGGTGCAGCGGTTTGATCCGGATGTGGCGCACCCGGCCCGTGTCTACGGCTGCTGGCTGGGGTCCAAAGACAACTATCCAGCAGACCGTCAGGCCGCCGAGGACGTCGCGGCGCGCCGTCCGCAGGTGGTGGCAAGTGCGCGGGCGAACCGGGCGTTCGGGGCGCGGGTAGTTCGGTTCCTGGCCGGCCAGCGGGAGATCACCCAGTTCGTTGACATTGGCGCGGGTTTGCCGGCCGCCGAGGCCACCCACCAGGTCGCCCAGGACATCACCCCCGGGGCGCGGGTCGTCTACGTTGACCATGATCCGCTCGTGCTCACCCATGCCCGCGCGCTGCTGACCAGCAGCCCCGAAGGCCGTTGCGACTACGTGGACGCTGACCTGCGCGACCCGAAGGCGATCCTGCAGGAGGCGGCGCGGACGCTGGACTTCACCCGCCCGGTCGCGGTTCTGCTGCTTGCTGTTGCGCATTTCCTGGCTGATGCTGATGACCCGGCCGGGGTGGTGGCGGCGCTGGCGGCCGGGTTAGCCCCAGGGAGCTTCATCGCCCTGTCCCACCTGACGGCGGACTTCGCCCCCGAGCAGGTGGCCGCCGGGGTGACGGCCTATAACGCCCGGGTGCCGGCCGGGATCACCGCCCGCAGCCACGCCCAGGTCAGCGCCTTGCTCGGCGGTCTGGGACTGGTCCCGCCCGGCGTGGTGCCGGTCACCGAATGGCGGCCCGGGCACGCGGGCTGGCCCGGCCACGGCGGCGACCTGTACGCCGGGGTGGCCGTAGTGCGGCGGCCCCGGTGACCAGCAGCGAGCCCGATGACGCGGCCCGGTGGCGGGAGGCCGCCGAGCTGCGCGGCGAGCACCCGAAGTGGGTGGTGATATGGCTGGCCCCCGCCGGGCGGTTCCGTGCCTACCGGCGGCTGCCCGGCGCGCGCCGCGACACCGCGCTGAGCGACCCGACCGCCGCCGGGCTGGCCGATCAGATCACCCGGGCTGAGCAGGCCGCCCGGTCACCAGCCAGCACCAGCGACCAAGCCATGAATGACCCGTGATCACGCGGCTGTCGTGATCGTTACCTGTTAGCCCTCGCGCAGTCTTGCTGCGCAGTGTGAAGGCCCGGCGTGTAGTCGCCAAACCGCCGCCGGGCCTTCGCCTCCCTACCGAGAGGTGGTTTCTGATTATGCTCCCCATTGCTGGAGCCCTGCCCGGCACCAGGCAACAACTTCCCACACGCCGCACGGTCCTGGCCGGCGCGGCCAGCACCCTGGCGGCCGGCCTGCTGGCCGGGTGCGGCACCAGCAGCCGCGCCGCGCCCGCCGCGGTGACCGGGCGGCGCGGCGGGGTGCTGCGGGTCGGCCTGACCGGCGGCAGCGCCAGCGACACCCTGGACCCGCACCAGGGACTGAACTACCTAGACACCGCGCGGGCGCAGGCCCTGTATGAGCCCCTCGTCCAGCTCGACGCCGACGCCCGGATCGAATACGTGCTGGCCACCCAGATGAGCCCGCGCGACCCGCTGGCCACCCAGTGGGTGATCCGGCTGCGCCCCGGCGTTCAGTTCCACGACGGGCAGGCCCTCACCGCCACTGATGTCATCTACACGATGCGGCGGATCATCACGAACAAGTACTCGGCTATCAACGTGCTCGGCCCGGTGGACCCGGCCGGGATCAGGGCACTGGACAAGCACAGCGTGCTGGTGCCGATGACCCGCCCCTACGCCACCCTGCCCGAGCAGCTCGCCGGGATCCTCACCGCCCAGATCCTGCCCGACGGGCTCAACCCCGCCACCGGTAAGCCCAACGGCACCGGCCCCTTCGCCTACCACCGCTTCACCCCGGGGCAGCGCAGCGTGTTCACCCGCAACCCGCGTTACTGGCGGGACGGGCTGCCGTGGGCGGACACCCTGCAGATCCTGGACTTCCCCGACCCGGTGTCGCTGGCCGACGCGCTGCGCACCGGGGTCATCGACGCCGCCGGGACGCTGGACGGCCCGCAGTTCACCAGCCTGGCCACCACCACCGGCATCCACGCGGTCGCCTCCAAAGCCGGAACAATCGTGCCGTTCACGATGCGCACCGACCTGGCCCCCTTTGACGACGTAAGGGTCCGGCAGGCGCTGCGGCTGGCCGCCAGCCGCCCCCAGCTCATCGACTCCGCGCTGGACGGGTATGGCACCCCCGCCTCCGACGTGTTCTCCCCCTGGGATGCGGAATATGATCATGCGCTGCGCCGCGAGCAGGACATCCCCCAGTCCAAGCACCTGCTGAAGCAGGCCGGGCAGGAAGACCTGCGGGTGGAACTGGTGACCTCCCCGATCGCCACCGGCGCGGTCGCGATGGCCACGGTGCTGGCCGAGCAGGCCGCCGCCGCCGGGATCAGCATCCGGCTGCGGCAGGTGGACCCCGGCACGTTCTTCGGCCCCCAGTACCTGCAATGGCCGTTTGCGCAGGACTTTTATTCCTACAGCCCGTATCTGGTGCAGGCCACCCTCTCGATGCTGCCAACCAGCCCATGGAATGAGACACACGAGGATAGCCCGGATTACATCCGGCTGTATCACGAGGCGAACGCCACCTTGAACACCAGCACCCGCAAGGAGATCGCCTACCGGATGCAGCAAGACGACTTCACCCACGGCGGGTACATCATCCCGGCATTCGTAGACACTCTTGACGCCTACAGCGCGACAGTGACGGGTTACCGGGAAAGCCGGGTCGGGCAGCCGGTGAACGACCTCAACTTCGCCGCCCTCGCCCTGACATGAACCCCGGCACGGCCGCCCGCGCCGTTAACTGGAAGGAATATGGGTGCGCGAGCACCCACATTCTTACGAGATAAGGCCGGCGGGAAACCACCCCCCCGACAGGACCCCTTCCGTGAACCCCAGCACACCACAACACACCCAGCCAGCCCGGCCCGGCGGGCTGCTGAGCCAGGTCGCGGCCGGCCTGGCCGCCCGCAACCTGCCCATTCGGTACTCACACGACCAGGACGAGGGCCTGCTGCGGGTCACCGGCCTGGCCAGCCGGTACTGCACCGTGATCGCCGAGGACAGCGGATACGTGCTGGCCGACTGCTGGCCCGCCGGGCCCCCGCCACCCCGCGCCAGCCCCCCGCCACCCCGCGCCAGCGCGCTGGCGGCCACCGCCATGCGGGTACTCGGTGACCGGGAGGGCTGGCAGCCCGGCGACCCGGTCACCGACCCCGACCTGACCCTGCTGAGCCGGGCCGGGCTGGCGCTGCGCGCCGCCGGGCTCACGGTCAGGCTGAACGTGCTCGCCGATGAGAAGAACCTGGAAGTCTGCACCCAGATCGTGGTCACCCGCCCGGGCCGGCCCGGCCGGGGCGAGGTGCGCATCGGGGATGACGGCACGTTCACCTGGGAATGCCACCACTCCCGCAGCCCCGGCGAGACCGTTAACCGCATCGCCAGCATCCTGGCCGGAGTCCTCGCCCCGGCTCCCGGCCTCGGCCCGCGCTGACCATAGGGCTGGCGGCCTGCGGGCCGGTCGGTGGCGAGTGCTGCTGGCGTGATCGGATGGGGACGTGAAGGTCAGGATCGGGATCGCGCTGGGGGCCGCGGGCGGGTTCGCGGAGTTCGCGGCGGCGGTTGACCAGCTGGAGGCGGCCGGGGTCGATTCGCTGTGGCTGCCGGAAATGGTGTTCGGGCCGCTCGCGGAGCCGTTCATCGGGATGACCTACGCGCTGGCCAGGACGCGGCGGCTGAAGGCGGGCACGTCGGTCGCGGTGCTGCCGGGGCGGCACCCGGTGCTGGTCGCCAAGCAGCTGGCCACGCTGGCCGGGCTCGCGCCAGGGCGGGTGCTGCCCGTCTTCGGGCTGAAGCCCGCCAGGGCCGCCGAGCTGCCGGTGTTCCCGGTGCCGGCCGGCCGCAGGGCCGCGGTGTTCGACGAGTCGATCGAGCTGCTCAGGCTGCTGCTCACCAAGGAGAGCGTCACGTTCAGCGGCGAGTTCTTCTCGGTTCAGGACGCCAGCGTGGGACCGCTGCCCGCCCGGCCGCTGGACATCTGGCTGGGCGGCAGCGCGCCGGCCGGGCTGCGCCGGGCCGGGCGGCTGGCCGACGGCTGGCTCGGCAGCTTCCTGACCCCGGCCGAGGCGGGTGCCGCCCGCGGCGCGATCCAGGCCGCGGCCGAGCAGGCGGGGCGGGAGATCGAGCCGGATCACTACGGCATCAGCCTGGCGGTCGGGCCGGACGGCATCCCGGCTGAACTGGCCGAGGCGGTGACCCGGCGGCGGCCGGGGATCGACCCGGCCGCGCTCGCGGCGGGCAGCTGGGCCGCCGCCAGGACGCTGATCGGGGAGTACGTCGCGGCTGGCCTGACCAAGTTCGTGATCAGGCCAGCGGGCACGCCCGATTCGCTGGCCCGGTTCATCGACGGCTTCGCGGCCGGACTGCTCCCGCTGCAGGACTGACCGAACGCCTGGCGGGCCGTTCCGCGTGCGGTGCTCCGTTCCGCGTGCGGTGCTCCGTCCCGGGGTCCCTCAGTCTCAACAGGCTCAGCCCCGCGGGGCCTGAGGGCTTACGCGCTGGTAGAGGCTCAGCTCGACGCCACGGGTAAGCCAGGTCCGGTTCAGTCTGAAGCCAAGCGCGCGCAGTTCGCGGGAGAACCGCGGCGAGACCCGTCCTCCTCGCTGGGCGAGCTGGGCAAGCCAGACCCGGGATGCCACGGCGACCCGATGCCGGACCACCGGGCCCGGCGCCCAGGTCCCGCCGAGTGTCCCGGCCTGAGCTGGCGGCAGCGCCACCGCGACGTTCCTGAGCTGCCTGAGCCCGTACGGGTAGGCCGGGCCGATGGACTCCTGGATCGTGTTGTACCAGAGGACGTCGCCGGGCTCGATGTCGCGCGCGATGATCTGGTCTGCCGCGCGGATGTCATCGCCGTGGCCGCTGCCAGAGCGCAGCTGCAACTGCGCTGGCACGGCGAGCATCGTGATGATGGCGAGCACCGCCGCGCCGCCAGCCCAGCCCAGTGCCGCCAGCCCGGCGCCGGCCAGCAAGGCGGCCGCCGGAGCGCAGAAGACGACGTACCTGAAGACGTACACCGGCGTGACGAGCGAGCAGGCGATCAGGATCGCCGGGGGCAGGACCAGCCAGGGCAGGCACAGCGCGAGCAGGGCGCCGTGGCCCTCGCCCGCCGGGCCGCCGCCTGCCCAGCCGTCGCTCTTCCGTCCGCCGGGGTGGTTGGCTGGCGGCCGCCATCTGGCCAGCCCGCGGGCCGCGATCGCGGGCAGCATGGCCAGGCCGACGGCCACCGCCATCTGGCGCGGGCCGATCAGGCCGGTCAGGCCGGTGATCGAGCGGATGGCCGGCGTCCGGGCCCAGGCGAGTGTCACGCGCTGCCGCGTGCTCTCGATCAGCAACGGGCTGACCAGCGTGAAAGCGGCTGCCGTCGTGGCCAGCCAGCCAGCCGCCAGCGACCTCCTCGCCGTGTCGCCGGCCCGGCGCAGCCAGGCCCGGCCGATGGGCACCGCATGCGCCGCGGCGAGCAGTAGCGCGAACGGATGCATGTACCCCAGGGCCGCCAGGCAGGCCGCGTACTTCGCTAGCCAGCCGCGCGCTGGCGACCCGGCGGCCGCGGCCTGCATAGCTCGCATCAGCAGATAGCTCGCCGCCACCGCCAGCGCGGTCACCATCCCGTATGGCCGGGCCGTCTGCCCGTACAGGCTCAGGCACGGCAGGGTCGCGAAGACCAGGCCGGCCGCCAGGCCAGCCCGCGGGGTGAGCAGGCGCCGCCCCAGCCCGGTGACGGCCGCCGCCGCGGCGGCCATCGCCAGCGCGGACGGCAGCCTGGTGGCCAGCTCGCCAGCACCTGCCAGCCGCACCACCGGCCACAAGGCGAGGTAGTAGGCGCCGTGCACCACGTCGACATGAGTCAGCATCCGCAGCAGGGCGGGGAAGGGGCGCTGCACCGCCGACAAGGTCGCGGCCTCGTCCCGCGAATACGAGGGCTGCCCGATCCGCCACGCCATCGCCGCCAGCGTGACGAGCGCAGGCAGCAGCCACAGCGGCAACCGCGCGGGTATGCCCAGCCTGGTCCCGGCCGGCCGGGCGGCGGGCCGCTGCCGCTCAGCGGGGAGGGCAATGACGGTTCCCAGGGGGCGGCCAGCGGCCGCGGAGTGCCAGGCCTCATCGTCTTTCACGCAACAGACACGCTCCAGCAGGGGGAATGTTGCGTTCCGGGCTAAACCGTTACCGGGCCGATTGACATGCAGCTAACGGGCTGCATATATTCATTCATGCAGCCAGATGGCTGCATGATCAGGAGATGACGCGATTGGACGAGGTGTTCAAGGCGCTGGCTGACCCCAGCCGCCGCCGGCTGCTGGACAGCCTGAACGCACGGAACGGGCAGAGCCTGCGCGAGCTGTGCGCGGGACTGGACATGGCCAGGCAGTCGGTCAGCAAGCACCTAGCCGTGCTGGAGGACGCCAACCTGGTGGCCACTTTGTGGCGCGGCCGGGAGAAGCTGCACTACCTCAACGCGGAGCCGATCAACGCCATCGCCGAACGCTGGATCAGCCAGTACGACCGCGACCGGGTGCGTGCGCTCGCCGACCTGAAGACAGCCCTGGAGGGGATGCCGATGACCAGCACGGAGTTCGTCTACCGGACCTACATCAAGACCACGCCGGAGCGACTCTGGCAGGCGCTGACCGACCCGGCTTTCACCAGCCGGTACTGGGGCGTGACGTTCACCACCGACTGGACCGCGGGCGCGCCGGTGACCTGGGAGCAGCAGGGGGTGCGGATCGCTGATCCGGCCCAGGTGGTGCTGGAAGCCGAGCCGTGCCGGCGGCTCGCCTACACCTGGCACACCGTCACCGCTGAGTTCGGGCAGGCGTTCGGGTTCAGCGAGGACATGGTCACCCGGCTGGCCGCCGAGCCCCGGTCGAAGGTGTCGTTCGAGATCGAGCAGCTTGGCCCGATGGTGAAGCTGACCGTCGTGCACGACGGGTTCGAGCCAGGCAGCGAGATGCTGCAGGGCGTCAGCCAGGGCTGGCCCGCCATCCTGTCCAGCCTCAAGACCCTGCTGGAGACCGGCGAGGCGCTCGCGTCCGGGCCGGACGACCCGGCCGGGCGGCAGGCAGCGCAGGAGAACGAGGCAGCGCAGGGCGCGCGCTGACCCGGGCGCTGCTCTGCCAGGCCGGTGTCGGGTCCCGGGTGGTGTCAGGGGTCCTGGGTGGCGGCGATTTTGGCCGCCGGGCTGTCGGCCGGGTGAAAGACCCCGAGGACCCGCATCGTCGAGGTGCCGGTGTTCTCCAGGCAGTGCGGCTGGCCGGGCGGCAGGTGCACGCAGCTGCCCGGGATCAGCTGGTGCCCGGCCGCGCCGTCGTCGCCCAGGTGCAGCACGCCGGACCCGGCCAGGACCAGGACCACCTCGTCATACGGGTGACTGTGGGACGGCGCCCGGCCCGGCGGGATCTCGCCGAGGAACTGGGTCGCCGCGGCGCAGCCGCGGGCCGGGCCGAACAGCACCCGGAACGTCCGGTCGCCGGTCGTCTCGGCGGCACAGTCAGCCAGGTCAGCCGCGACGGGCGGGCCCGCCGGGTCCGCGCCCGCCCCCGCATCCGCGTCCGGGCTCGTACCCGCGTCCGGGCTCGTACCTGCGTCCGTGCCCGCGCTGGTACCGGCTGCCCCGGGTCCGCCGGGCGGTGCCGCGGCGGGCAGCGCGACGGCGTCCAGGTGCAGGTCGGGACCGGCCGCGTGCAGCCGGTACCGGGTGCCGGGCGGGATCATCACCGCCCGGTCCGGGCCGACCGGCAGGCCCAGGTGGCCGCTGGATTCGAGCCGGCCGGCGCCGCTGACCACGAACCACAGCTCGCCGCCGGGTGCGCCGGCGCCGTCGAGATAGGCCCCGGCCGGGACGTCCACGATCCGCCGGCCCAGCTGCAGGCCGCCCGCCGCGGGGGCGAACAGCGTCCGCGCCCGGCCGCCGCCCGCGGCGTGCTCGGCCGTCACCTCGACCGCCTGGACGACGGCGGGTCCGGTCATCTGGCTGCTCCTCTCACCGGGCGGCCGGCTGGTACGCCTCGACCAGGCTGGCGAGCGCGGCGTTGAACCGGTCGATCTCCTCCAGGGTGTTGTAGTGCGCCAGCCCGATCCGCAGCGCCTCGCCCCAGGCGATCCGGTCGTGCAGCCCCGGGGCGTAGTAGTTGCCGTGGCTCCAGACCCCGAAGCCGAGATCGGCGAGCTGGGAGCTTAGCGTTTCGCTGGGTACTCCATCGAAGTTCACCAGGAAGGTGGGCACCCGCCCGGTCATCGTCGGCAGCCCGTACAGCCGGGCGCTCGGCGGCAGGCCGCCCAGCAGGCGCTCGCCGAGCTGATTCTCCCAGTCCGTGACCGCCGCCCAGCCGCCCAGGCTGTCCAGGTAGTCGAACGCGCTGAGCAGGCCGGCCAGCAGCTCATAGGGGAGCGTGCCGGTCTCGAACCTGCGGCCGACCGGGTCCACCGGGGCCGGCCTGACCCGGTAGGGCTGCCACGATTCGAGCAGTTCACGGCGGCCGTAGGCGATGCCCAGGTGCGGCCCGCAGAACTTGTACGCCGAGCAGATCAGCACGTCCGCGCCGATCTCGCGGGTGTCCATCGGCGCGTGCGGCGCGTACTGGACCGCGTCCACCCAGGCCAGCGCGCCGGCCTGGTGGGCGAGCTGGCAGACCGCGCGGGCGTCCACGATCGTGCCCACCGAGTTCGCCGCCCACGGGAACGCCACCACCTTGGTCCGCGGCCCGATCAGCCGCTCCAGGCTGGCCAGGTCCAGCGTGGTGTCGGCGTGCACGTCGGCCAGCCTGACCTCCAGCTGCCGGTCCATGGCCAGGTCCAGCCACGGCGCCACGTTCGCGTCGTGGTCCAGCCTGGTGACGATGATCTCGTCGCCGGGCTGCAGCTCGCGGCCGAGCGTCCGGGTCAGGGTGTAGTTCAGCGCTGTCATGCTGGCGCCGAAGATGATCTCCTCGTGGGTGCAGCCGAGGAAGTTGGCCGCGGCCGCGCGGGCCTCGCTGACCAGCGCCTCCAGCCGCCTGCTGGTCGCGTACGGCGCGCCCAGGTTGCCGCTCGCGTCCCGGTACACCCGGGCCGCCGCCGCGGCTACCTCATCGGGCGTCTGGGTCCCGCCGGGCGCGTCGAGGAAAACGAAGTCGCCGCCGAGTGAGCTGAACCTGGCCCGCGCGCCGGCCAGCGCCAGGTCCGCGGTCTGCTGCGCTGCTGATTGCTGCTCTGCCATGTCCCGGTCCGTGCCGGGCGTCATGCGGTCTCCATACCGGGCATTCGCGCTCTCCTTCGGTTCCGGTGCTGGTCAGCCACGGAGCGGCTCTTCGAGAGCAAGCTAAAACGAGATCGGTTTAGCGGTCAATGTCATGATCGCGGGACACCCGGTCCGCGCGCCAGCACCACGACCGCATCGGCACGTCGATCAGGCCCGCGCCGGGGAACCTGGCCCGCAGCGCGGCCTTGCCGCGGGCCAGCCCGGCCGCCCGGTCCCGCGGGCTCGCGGTGATCACCCCGCTGTAGGTGCCCAGCATGCCGACGATGTCCTCGACCGTCATCGGCTTGCTGAACGCGAACGACGCGGTGCTGACCGAAGTGAACGGGCCGGGCTCGGGCAGCCTGATCTCGCGCCGGCCGGCCAGCCCGCGGCTGGCCCGTTCCGCTTCCTGCCCGGCGTCATCCGGCGCGGCCTGATCGGGCCCGGGGGAGTGGCCCGGCTGGCCCGGGCCGCGGGCCAGCCGGCCAAGCTCACGGACCCAGCTGACCTGGCGGTCCCTGCTGGTCCAGATCAGCCCGAGCCGGCCGCCGTCGCGCAGCACCCGGGCGATCTCCGGGACGGCCTGGTCCGGGTCCAGCCAGTGCCAGGCCGAGGAGACGAGCACCGCGTCGGCGCTCGCGTCCGGCAGCGGGATCGCCTCGCCGGTGCCCGCGAGAACCCGCGCGCCTGGCGAGTGGGCGCGCAGCACCGCCGCCATCCGCTGGTCCGGCTCGACGGCGATGACCTGCCGGGCCCTGCCCGCCAGCAGCCTGGTCAGCAGGCCGGTCCCGGCCGCCAGGTCGACCGCGGTCTCGCACGGCCGGGGCAGCAGCCAGTCCGCCGCCTCGGCCGGCGGCGCCGGCCGCAGCCGGTCGTAGTCGGCCGCGATCGCCCCGAATGACATCGCCCGCCCGGCCCGGTCCGCCATCCGGGTCACCCTAGCCTGCCGCCTCCGGCTGGCCGGCCCGGGCGCACGGCTCCAGGAATTCAAGCCGGTTGCCGTGCGGGTCGCGGCTGTAGAACCGGCGCATCCCGGGGAAGTCGCCGTCGAACTCGACCGGGTAGCCCGCCGTCCGCAGCCGGTCCGCCCAGTCGTCCAGGCCGGTCACCAGCAGCCCCGGGTGGGCCTTGCGGGCGGGCTGGAAGCCCGGCTCGACGCCCAGGTGCAATTCGATTCCCGAGCCGCGGAACCAGCAGCCGCCGCGCCGCGCCAGGGCCGGCGGCTTGGCGATCTCGGCCAGCCCGAGCACGCCGCCGTAGAACGCGCGCAGGGCAGGCTCGCTGCCCGGCGGGCAGGTGAGCTGCACGTGATGGATCATCTCGGCCTCTCCTGAATTAGCTTGATATCGAGATAATACCGGGTCGCCGGCCAGCCTTGTCCGGTCCCTAATTGTTTGGTAACTTTCCTAACTAACGGGAGGTCAGGCATGAGCTGGCGGCCGCGGCGATGGATCACCGCTGGCGCGGTGCTGGCCGGCCTCGCCGGGGTGATCAGCGCCGCGGTGCTGCTGCCGCCCGCCGCGGGCAGTGCTCACCCGGGCGGTGCTCACCCGGGCAGTGCTCACCCGGGCAGTGCTCACCCGGCCAGTGCTCACTCGGGTAGCGCCGCAGCGGGCACTGCCGGAGCAGGCGGGCGGGCGCCGGCGGTGCGGGTGAACCAGGTGGGTTACCCGGCGGGCGGCCCGAAGGCGGCGTACGTGCTGCTGCCCAGGCGGGTGCGCGGGGTGGCGTTCGTGGTCACCGGGCGGCGCGGGGTGGTCTACCGCGGCTGGTCGGCGGCTGACGTCGGCCGCTGGAACGCCAGCTACCAGGCGGTCTACCGGATCAGCTTCACCGCGCTCCAGCGCGCCGGGCAATACCGGATCAAGGTCGAGCGGCCCGCCACGGCCATCTCGCCGCCATTCCGGATCGGCGCGCCGGGAGCGCTCTACCACCAGCTCGTGCTGAACGCGGTGCGTTATTTCACCTCCGAACGCGACGGCGGCGGCGTGGTCCACTCGGTGCTGAGCCGCGAGCCGGCCAATCTCAGCGACCGGCACGCCTACGTCTACGCCAGCCCGAGGTTCAACAGCGACGACGATTTCCTCGGCAAGCTGACCCGGATCGGCGGCCCGGTGAACGTCGCGGGCGGGTGGTTCGACGCGGGCGGCGGCTACGAGAAATTCGCCTACACCGCCAGTTACGCCGACGGCCTGATGCTGCTGGCCGCGCGGGACTTCACCGGCCAGTACGGCACGCTCGCGCCGGAGGCGGAGTTCGGGCTGCGCTGGATCCGCAAGCTGTGGCGGCCCCAGCGCAAGGTCATGTACATCCAGGCCGGCATCGGCAACGGGAACCCCAGCGACTCGATCGCCGGAGACTACGACTTCTGGTTCCTGCCGCAGCGCGAGGACCGGCTCGGGGCCAGGCCCGGCAGCCGGGACTACTTCGTGGAGCACCGGCCGGTGTTCGAGGCCGCGCCGCCAGGCCAGCCGGTCAGCCCGGCGCTGGCCGGGCGGTTCGCCGCCGACTTCGCGCTCGGCGCGCAGCTGGCACCGGGCCGGGCCAGCGCGCGGCGGCTGCTGGCGCTGGCCAGGGGGGTATTCGCGATGGCGAAGACCCGGCATGTCGGCGCGATCGTCACCACGCTCCCGAACGACTTCTACGGCGGCACCGAGTGGAAGAGCGACATGCTCTGGGGCGCCGCGGAGATCGCGCTGGCCGACGAGGCGGCCAGCGTCCCGGCCCGGCGGCTGCGGGCCGACCTGCGGGCCGCCGCCCGGTGGGCGCGGGCCTACCTCGTCCAAGGCCACCCGGCGGACGGGGACACCTTCAACCTGTACGACAACGGCGCGATCGGGGAGGCGGAACTGCTGCAGGCGATGCGCCAGGCCGGCCAGCGGCCGGTGATCGCGCCGCGGGCGCTGCTCGCCGACCTGGCCGCGCAGCTGCGGCTGGGGGAGCGGCAGGCGCGCGGTGACCCGTTCGGGCTCGGCGCCGCGCTGGGCGACAGCGACGCCACCCCGCACGCGTTCGGGCTGTACATCACCAGCGCGCTGTACCAGCGCTACGGCGGGACGGCAAGCTACCAGGCGTTCGGCCAGCAGCAGCTGGATTTCGCGCTCGGCGCCAACGCCTGGGGCAGCTCGTTCGTGGTCGGGGCGGGCAGCACCTACCCGCACTGCATGCAGAGCGAGATCGCCAACCTGGCCGGGTCGCTGACCGGGACCGGCGACATCCAGCTCGGCGCGGTGACCGACGGACCGGGCAGCGCGGGCGACTTCACCGGCCTGGGCACCGTGGACGGGATGCGGGCCTGCCACGCCGGGCACTTCAGGCCGTTCGACACCAAGGCCGTCCGGTACGAGGACAACGTGGTCAGCTGGCCGTCGGTCGAGCCCGCCGACGACTACACGGCCACCTCGCTGCTGGCGTTCGCCCTCGGCGCGGGCCGCTAGCGCGGGCATCGGCGACCCGGCCGGCGGCCGTGTTCAGCCGGTGAAGGCGTTCCAGTCCGGAGCTGGATCGGTGCCGCTCAGGAACGAGAGGATCAGCGGATTGACCAGCTCTGGATGCTCGATCGGGAGGCTGTGCGTGCCCGGTAGCACCGCCAGCCGTGCCTCGGGCAGCGCGGCAAACCACCTCGATGTACCCCGTCATGCCCGTCACCGTATAGCCGGCCCCCAGGGGGTCAGGGAGCCAGCCGGTAGACCCGGGCGGCGTTGCCGCCCAGCGCGGCGGCCACGTCATCGGCGGAGCAGCCGGCCTCCAGCAGCGCCTTCTCCAGCGCCCTGGCGTTGCGCTCGACCCCGGGCACGCCCGGCCAGTCGGTGCCGAAGATGAACCGGGAGCCCAGCCGGCGCAGCGTCCCGCCGTAGTAGTCGGGCAGCCGCCGCGGCGGCAGCCCGGACACGTCGATCCAGACGTCCGGCCGCGACAGCGCCAGGAAGGCGGCCTGGTCATACCACCAGCCGCGGCCGCCGTGCGCGAGCACCACGGTGAGGCCGGGGAAGTCGCGGAAGACGTCCTCCAGCAGGGCCGGGTCGGCGTAGCCGTTGGACGACCCGGAGAAGACCGACGTGCCGCAGTGCACGATCAGCGGCAGGCCGCGCTCCTCGGCCCAGGAGTAGGCGGGGTAGAGCATCCGGTCCCTGGCCTCGAACCCCCCGTGCACCGGGTGGATCTTGCAGGCCACCGCGCCGAGGCCGACCTGGCGGGCCAGCTCGCGGGCGACCGGGTAGTGCAGGTGCGGGTTGATGTTGGCGACCGGCTTGAACCTGACCGGGTTCAGCTCGGCCAGCGGCAGCACGTCCTCGATCGGCTGCAGCTCGGCGACCTTCGGGCTGTACTCGGCGAACAGCAGCACGTGGTCGGCGCCCTGCCGGGCGAAGTAATCGTCGAACGGCCCCGGCCGCGGGTAGCCGTCGTGGTCGAACAGCTCGGCCACCAGGCCGCCGCCGAACTGGTTCACCCAGGAATGCCAGTCCGGCGAGGACGGCACCTTGGAGACGTGCGTGTGCGCGTCCACCAGCAGCTTGCCGTCGAGCATCTAGAACCGCACGTAGTCGTACTCGACGGGCAGGTCATTGATGCCCACCGCGGGCGGGGCGATCCAGCTGGCGAACTCGCCGGTCTCGTGGTGGGGCCGCATCAGCCCGGCCACCTGCGCCTGGTCATCGGGCTCCGGCAGCCAGCCGCTGGCCTGCCTGGACCAGGATTGCCCGTCCAGCAGCTGGCCGTCCGGGCTGACGTGATGCCCGGCGAACGCGCCCACCTTCCGGTTGAAGCCCGCGTGCGGCAGGGTCAGCCGCTGCGGCAGCCCGCGCTGCTCCAGCTCCCTGTTCCAGCGCCGGACCCCGCGCTCGCAGTCGGCGATGTACTCGTTGCGCAGGTCCAGGTTGAGCGCGGTCAGCATGGGCACCTGGCGGGCGCCGATGACGCCGCCGGCCACCTCGGGGACGGCCGTGGCCGCGTCCGTCAGCAGGTGGTCATCGGGCCGCCTGGTCTCCATCCACCTGCCCTTCAGCCCGGCGGTGTAGTAGCTGGCCGCGTTCGTCGAGGTCTCGGACCCGAACAGGTCGAGCGAAACCGAGAACTGGAAGTTCAGGTACTTCTGGATCACGGCCAGCGGGATGCCGCCATATTGCCATAGGTCGTCGGTGCCGTGGGAGGCCAGCAGGCTGGCGGTGCGCTCGACCGTGCGCTGCACCCCGGTGGTGCCCACGAACATGTGGTGCGCCTCTTCCCTGAGCATGAACTCGCAGGTGCGGGCCAGCGGGTCGAACCCGCTCTCCTTCAGCGTGCCGAGCTGGTACTTGCCGTCGCGGTCGGTGAAGAAAGTGAACATGAAGAACGACAGCCAGTCGGTTGTCTCCTCGTTGAAGGCGCCGAGGATGCGCGGGCTGTCCAGGTCACCGGAATGGCGGCGGAGCAACTGCTCAGCCTCCTCCCGCCCGTCCCGGCCGAAATAGGCGTGCAGCAGGTAGACCATCGCCCACAGGTGACGGCCCTCCTCGACGTTGACCTGGAACAGGTTGCGCATGTCGTACAGGCTCGGCGCGGTCGCGCCCAGGTGCCGCTGCTGCTCGACCGAGGCCGGCTCGGTGTCCCCCTGGATCACCACCAGCCTGCGCAGGTCGCTGCGGTATTCGCCGGGCACCTCCTGCCAGGCCGGCTCGCCCTTGTGGGCGCCGAAGCCGATGCGCCGGCCCGGGTCGCGCTCGGACAGGAAGATGCCCCACCGGTACTGCTCCATCGGCACCCGGGCGAAGTTCGCCCAGCCGTCCCGGCCGACCGCGGTCGCGGTGCGCAGGTAGACGTCCCTGGTCGGGACCGACGGGCCCAGCAGCGACCACCAGTCAAGGAACTTGGGCTGCCAGGACTCCAGCGCGCGCTGCAGCCGCCGGTCGGTGGCGAGCCCCACGTTGTTCGGGATCCGCTCGGAGTAGTCGATCACGCTGACCGGTCCCCGCGGGGCCGGCGCCGCGCCGGTCAGCTGGTCGCCTGAGTTGTCCATCTCAGACCCTCCCGGAGTCGTAGTCGGCGCGCTGGCCGGTGCCATACCGCGACAGCGCGCCGTCCGGCCCGGCCGCGTTGGGCCGCTGGAAGACCCAGTTCTGCCAGGCCGAGAGCCGGCCGAAGATCTTCGTCTCGGAGGTCTCCGGGCCGGCGAACCGGAAGTTGGCCTCCATCCCGGTCAGCGCGTCGGGGGAGAAGCTGGCCCGCTCCTCGACCACCAGCCGGATCTCGTCCGCCCAGTCCAGCGCGTCCGGCGTCTCGGTGACCAGGCCGAGGCCGGCCGCCCGCGGCGCGGTCAGGTCCTGCCCGGCGGCGGCCAGCGCCGCGGCCAGGTCGGCGTCGCTGCGCAGGAACCTGACTTGCAGCCGGGTCAGCCCGCTGCTCATCGGCGCCGCGCCCGCGTTGAAGGCGTCCAGCCTGATCGCCGCGGCCGGCCCGCTGTCCTGCCCGCCCGTGCTGTCCTGCCCGCCCGTGCTGTCCTGCCCGCCCGCACTGTCCTGCCCGCCCGTGCTGTCCTCCCCGCCCGTGCCGTCCAGCATGTACTGGCGGTCGGCGGCCAGCGCGACCTCCAGCAGCGGCCCGGCGAAGCAGCTGCCCGGCTCGATCAGCGCGATCAGGCTCCGCGACGTGGTGTCGAGCCGGCGCAGGGTCCGCTTCCAGTACTGGATGATCTCGTTCACCAGCCAGTCCCCGGCACCGTCCAGCAGCAGCGCGCTGGCCTGCGCCACCTTGCCCAGGTCACCCTGGGTGGTCAGCAGCCAGGTGCCGATCTCCGGCTCGTTGACCCGCAGCCGCAAGATCGCGTCGTCGAGCTCGCGGACCAGCGCCAGCGGCCAGGCCGCGGCACCCGCCTCGTGCAGGGCGGCCACCGAGGAGGGCACCTGGTCCGGCCCGCGCAGCACCAGGGTGGCCGCGCCTGCCCTGCGGTCGATCTCGATTCGCAGGTGTTCGTAGCTGGTCACGTCGCCGTCGCTGACCCGGCGCAGCGGGGGCAGCGGGACGCCTGCCGCCCGCGCGGGCCGGGCCGAGCTGGCCACCGCCGCCTGCACCCGGCGCCGGACCGCGGCGGCGAAGCCGCTGGGCTTCACGGTCTCGTCGACCAGCCGCCAGGCCGCGGCCTTCGCGCCGCGGATGCCCTCGGCGGTGGTGGCGAACACGTCGGCCCGGTCCCTGCGCACCCCGCGCTTGTCGGTCAGCCTGGTCAGCCCGCCGGTCCCCGGCAGCACTCCGAGCACCGGCACCTCGGGCAGCGCCACCACCGATGCGCCGTCGTCGATCAGCACGATCTGCTCGCAGGCCAGGGCCAGCTCGTAGCCGCCGCCGGCCGCGGTGCCGTTCAGTGCCGCGATGTAAGTCTGGCCGGAGCTGGCGGCCGCGTCCTCGATCGCGTTGCGCGTCTCGTTGGTGAACTTGCAGAAGTTCACCTTCCAGGCGTGCGAGGCCTGCGCCAGCATCCTGATGTTGGCCCCGGCGCAGAACATCCGGTCCTTCAGGCTGGTGATCACCACGGCCCGGACCGCCGGGTGCTCGAACCGCAGCCGCTGCACCGCGTCGTACAGCTCGATGTCCACGCCGAGGTCGTAGCTGTTCAGCTTCAGCTCGTAGCCCGGCCTGATCCCGGCGTCCTCGTCGACGTCCAGGGTCAGCGTGGCCACCGGGCCGTCGACCGACAGCTGCCAGTGCCGGTACTGCTGAGGGCTGGTGTCGAAGGACACCTCGGGCCGCGCGGCTGTTCCTGCTGCGGCGGGCTCCCCGTGGCTGGTGCTGGCGTGGTTGCCGGTGATCGTCATCGCAGGCTCCTCGGCGGCCGGGTGATCAAAGGCGCTGGCCTGTCACCTCCATACTGACGTGCTACACCAGACCGCGCAACCTGAGGTCGTTAAGTAGAAGGTTGGCCTTGGGTAGCAGGTTCTCACGCTGGCGCCAGCTCGTCCCAGCGGGCCTGTGCCCGCGGCGCCCACTCGGCGTGCCTGGCGTGGAACAGCCGGGCCGCGGTGGTCCCGCTCCACTGCTCGGGCAGCAGCTGCGCGGGCAGCTGCGGGTCCAGGAACGGGAACCTGCGCCACTCGTGCACCAGCCTGGTCTGCGCGATCAGCACCTCGTCCCCGGTCGCGGGCGCCAGCGCGGCGAACGCGGCGATGAACTCCTCGTACCTGGCGGCCACCGCGGCCAGGTCCCAGGCCTGCGCGGCGGCCGATTCCGGCGCGCCGATCGAGCCGAAGCTGGCCCGGAACGACATCGCCGCGGCTGCCAGCCCCAGCTCGCTGAGGATCTGGCTGGCCTCGGCCTCACGGCCGGCCGCCGGGGTGATCCAGACGCCGGGGGAGGGGGAGCCGAACCCGGCCCACGCCAGCCGCGTCCGCAGCCGGTGCCTGAGCTCGCGCCTGGCCACCGGCACGGTGATGACCAGCACCAGCCAGCTGCGGTCCCAGTCCGGCTGGCCGGCCCCGAAGGAGTAGATCCGGTCCGCGCCCGCGGTCAGCAGCCGCTGCCCGGCCGCGGTCAGCACCCAGCGCGCCCGGCGGCCCTGTCTGCGGGCGGTCAGCCAGCCCTCGGCGGCGGTGCGGGCCAGCGCCTGGCGCGCGGACTTCTCCTCCACCCCGAACATCGCCAGCGCGGTGACCAGCTGCGAGGTCCAGACGCCCGGCTCGCGCGGCAGCACGAACTCGCCGAGCAGCGTCATCAGCAGCGAGCGCGCGCTCGCCTCGCCGAGTTCGCGGCGGCGGCTGAGGACGGGTTCGGGCGGAGTCAGGACAGCTCTCTTTCGGGCCGTTCGGCTCGGGCGCGGGCCCGCCCGGCGGAGGCGGCCGCCTCGCCGGGCCTGGCTTGCCCGAGCTTATGCCGGCCTGGCCGGGGGCGGTAAGAGCCGCGTGCGCTCGGCGCGCCGGCGGTCCTCCAGCGACTCCGGGCGCAGGCCGAAGAACATCCCGAACATCGCGGCCAGGTCCAGGATCGCGATCAGCCCGCCGATGTAGGGCCCGGGCCCGCCGAGCCAGGCCAGGTAGCCGCAGAACGACAGCACGATGATGAGCGCGCCCAGCGCCCTGGGCCGCCCGCTCTGGGCCAGCCGCTCGGGCACCTCGTACGGCGCGCGGTCGACGTAGTTCTCGGTCGCGGCCTTCTCCTTGGCGATCTTGAGCCACAGGTCATACAGCTCGGGCGCCTGCTCCCGCAGCGCGATGGCCTGCTCGGCGGACGGGATGTCGGCGGCCTGCTCGCGGCCGTCGTCCAGCTTGCCCCTGATCCGCTCCAGCAGCAGGTCGGCCACCTGATCGACGTCCGCCGCCCCGACCGGGACGCGGCCGGCCGCCGGGCCCGCCGAGCCGCCGATGTGCGAGGCCCTGGCGGGCCCCGGCGGGTCGGGCTGGTCCCCGCCGCCCGGAGTCCGGTCGCCGTCGCTCACGCGGCTAACGCCACGCTGCTCTTGCCGCGGGCGCGGGCTACCGCGTCGCGGCGCGCCGACGTGATCGTGCGCATCGCCGCCTGGAACGGGTCCACGTCCCGCTTGGGCGGCTCGGGCAGGATCGGGTGCAGCAGCCGGTAGGTGACGGCGCCGGTCAGATCGAAGATCGCGGCGATGCCCAGCCTGAAGGCGAGCACGCGGCGCGCTGACCTGTCCGTCCGCATGAGCAGATCAGTGCCCGCCCTGGCTGCCCCGAAACAACCGGCTGAGCTGGCCAAACCCTGGCTAATCCGTGCAATTCCAGCTGATCAGGCCGCTGATCGCCGGGGCCGATTTGCGGCCCTGCCGGTGCGCCAGGGAGAACGCCAGCTGACCCGACCCGTTCTTGTACAGGAACAGCACTTCCTTTCCGGCCGCCCGGCCGCGGGCCGGGTGCGCGGTCAGCACGTACCTGGTCTCCGGCTGCCCGGCCTTGAGCTGGATCGAGTCGGACTTGTCCCGGCGCAGGCCCGGCGGCGGGTAGGTGCCGGCCCCGTGGTACCCGGCGATGGTGATGTCGATCCTGGGGAAGCGGCCGCCTGGCGGGGTCGGCACGACGAAGCCGCCGCCGGGGGTGTCCCCGCGGGCGACGGCGCCGGCGCAGGTCCTGGCGTTCGGCACGGGGTAGCCGAACCGGGCTGACGAGCGTACCGCGCCGGTGACCTGGATCGTTGCGTGGAACGTGACGCCCTTCCCCAGCTGGGCTATCGGGCTGGAGGTGGCGGCCGGGCCGGCCGAGGACGGCGCGGCTGGGCCGGAACAGGCGGCGAGCACGGCGGCGGCGACGGCGGCGCAGGCCGCGGCGCTGGTTAACCGGAGGATGGGAGTCATGGCCCGCCACCCTAGACCAATATGACTGCCAGTTTCAGCGCGCTTACGGCAAGTGAGGTAAGAACGCGAAGCCGGGCGGCCAGCGGGTTCGGCCGGGCCGGGCCCGCGCCATAGAATTGCGGACTTCGGCAGCAATCCCGTCCGGTCAAGCAGAAGGCAGCCAGGCATGCGCTGGTCACAGCTCCACATCCCCACCCTGCGCGCTGATCCCGCGGACGCGGACGCGGCCAGCCACCGGCTGCTGCTCCGGGCCGGCTTCATCCGCCAGCTGATGGCCGGCCACTACAGCCTGCTGCCGCTCGGGATGCGGGTCCGGGCCAAGGTCATCCAGGTCATCAGGGAAGAGATGAACCGGATCGGGGCCCAGGAGTTCCTGCTCCCGTCCATGCAGCCGGCCCAGATCTGGGAGCGCAGCGGCCGGCTGGCGGTCATGGGCGAGGAGATGTTCCGGCTCACCGACCGCAAGGGCGCGGACATGGTGCTCGGCATGACGCACGAGGAGGTCTTCACCTCGCTCGCGCTCGAGCTGGCGTCCTACCGCGAGCTGCCCCAGTCCTGGTACCAGTTCCAGATCAAGTTCCGGGACGAGCCGCGGCCCAGGAGCGGCCTGATCAGGGTCAGGGAGTTCACCATGAAGGACTCCTACAGCTTCGACCTGGACGAGGCGGGCCTGGACGCGTCGTTCAGCGCGCACCGCGGCGCCTACGAGCGGATCTTCGCCCGGCTGGGCATCCCGGCGATCGCGGTGGAGGCCTCCAGCGGCACCATGGGCGGCGGCGACTCGATCGAGTTCGTCTGCCCGTCACAGGCCGGCGAGGACCTGATCGCGCGCTGCCCCGGCTGCGGCTACGCCGCCAACCTGGAGAAGGCCACCGCGGCGCTCGCGCCGGTCCGGGACGAGCCCGGCCCGGCCGCGCCGCGGCGGCTGGACACCCCGGGCGTGCGCACCATCGACGACCTGGCTAAGCAGTACGGGCTGGCCGCCGACCGGCAGATCAAGACGCTGGTGCAGGTGATCGGCGGGCGGCTGCACCTGGTGCTGCTGCGCGGCGACCACCCGCTGGCCGACCAGAAGCTGGCCGACGCGACCGGCTCCGGCGACATCCGGCCGGCCCAGGCGGACGAGATCAGGGCCGCGCTCGGCGCGTCGCCGGGCAGCCTCGGCGCGGTCGGCGACACCGGCCTGCCGGTCATCGCCGACCTGGCGCTGCGCGGCCGGACCGGCATGGCCACCGGCGCCAACACCGACGACGTCCACCTGACCGGGGTCGACGTGGCCAGGGACATCACCGTCGGCCAGTGGGCCGACCTGCGCGAGGTCAGCGCGGGGGAGCCGTGCCCGGCCTGCGGGATGGCGCTGGAGCTGATCCAGGCGATCGAGGTCGGGCACATCTTCAAGCTGGGCGGCAAGTACACCAGCGTGCTCGGGGTGTCGGTGCTCGGCCCGGACGGCGCGCCGATCACGCCGGTCATGGGCTGCTACGGGATCGGGGTGGAGCGGGCGATGGCCGCGATCGCCGAGGCGCACCACGACGACGCCGGGCTGGCCTGGCCGGTGCGGGTCGCCCCGGCCGAGGTGACGGTGATCACCCTGTCCGCGCGGGACCCGGCGGTCACCGCGGCTGCCGAGTCGCTCTACGCCGGGCTGCGGGAGGCCGGGCTGGACGTGCTCATCGACGACCGGGACGAGCGGCCGGGGGTGAAGTACCGCGACGCCGAGCTGACCGGGATTCCCTACCGGGTCAGCGTCGGCAGCAGGGACCTCGCCGACGGGGTGGTCGAGGTCACCACCCGGGCCAGCGGGGAGAAGGAGCGGGTGCCCGCCGCGGACGCGGTCGCGCGGCTGAGCCACCTGGTCACGAGCCAGCGGTCCTGAGCCGCCCGCGGCCAGGGCGGGCCGCGGGCGGGGCCGTGATCAGATCCGCGTCCAGGCCTCGCTGAGCACGCTGCGCAGGATCTGCTCCATCTCGTCGAAGTGCTGCTGGGTGCAGGTCAGCGGCGGGGACAGCTGGATCACCGGGTCGCCGCGGTCATCGGTCCGGCAGACCAGGCCGGCGTCGAACAGCGCCGGGGACAGGAAGCCGCGAAGCAGCCGCTCGGACTCGTCGTCGTCGAAGGTCTGCCTGGTCGCCTTGTCCTTGACCATCTCGATCCCGTAGAAGTAGCCGTCGCCGCGGACGTCGCCCACGATCGGCAGGTCAAGCAGCTTCTCCAGGGTGGCGCGGAACCCGGCCTCGTTCGCCCGGACGTTCGCCAGCAGGTCTTCCTTCTCGAACACGTCGAGGTTGGCCAGCGCCACCGCGCACGACACCGGGTGCCCGGCGAAGGTGACCCCGTGCAGGAACGTGGCCTGCCCGTGCCCGAACGGCTCCATCAGCCGGTCGCTGACGATCATGCCGCCCAGCGGCGCGTAGCCGGAGGTGAGCCCCTTGGCGATGGTGATCACGTCGGGCTGGTAGTGGTAGCGGTGCGAGCCGAAGTAGTAGCCCAGCCGGCCGAACGCGCAGATCACCTCGTCGGACACCAGCAGCACGCCGTACCGGTCGCAGATCTCCCTGACCCGCTCGAAGTAGCCGGGCGGCGGCGGGAGGCAGCCGCCGGAGTTCTGCAGCGGCTCCAGGAACACCGCGGCGACCGAGGCCGGCCCCTCGCGCAGGATCGCCCGCTCGATCTCGTCGGCCGCCCACCGGCCGAACGCCGTCAGGTCACCGGCCACGAACTCCGGCGCCCGGTAGAAATTGGTGTTGGGCACCTTGACCCCGCCCGGCGGCAGCGGCTCGAACGGAATCTTGATGTCGGCCACCCCGTTGATCGCGAGCGCGCCCAGCGAGGTGCCGTGGTAGGCGATGTCCCTGCTGATCACCTTGTACCGGCCGGGCTCGCCGATGGTCTTGAAGTACTGCTTGGCCAGCTTCCAGGCGGACTCGACCGCCTCCGAGCCGCTGGTGGTGAAGAACACCCGGTTCAGGTCCCCGGGCGCCAGGTCGGCCAGCCGCTCGGCGAGCTCGATCGCCCGCGGGTGCGCGTAGGACCAGAGCGGGAAGTAGGCCAGCTCGCTGCCCTGCCGGGCGGCCGCCTCGGCGACCTCCTTGCGGCCGTGCCCGATCTGGCTGACGAACAGGCCCGCCAGCCCGTCCAGGTAGCGCTTGCCGTGCTGGTCGTACACGTACTGGCCCGAGCCGCGGACGATGACCGGCACGTCAGCGCGGTCATAGGTGGACATCCGGGTGAAATGGAGCCAGAGGTTGCGCTTCGCCGCGGCCTGCAGCCCGGAGATGTCAGTGCCGCCGCCCGCGGCCGGTTCCTGCGGAGTCGATGTCATCTGGTCCCCCAGCTGTAGGTCTGCTTGCGGAGTTTCAGGTAGACGAGCGTCTCGGTGCTGGTGACGCTCGCGAGGGCGCGCACCCGGCTGAGGATCTCCAGCAGCTGGTCGTCGTCCTCGCAGACGACCTCGGCCAGCAGGTCGAAGGAGCCGGCCGTGATCACCACGTAGTCGATCTCGTCCAGCGCCGCGAGCTGGTCGGCGACCTGCTCCAGGTCGTCCCGGCACCTGATGCCGATCATCGCCTGGCGGCGGAAGCCGACGGTCATCGGGTCGGTCACCGCGACGATCTGCATCGCGCCGGCCTCCAGCAGCCGCTGTACCCGCTGCCGCACGGCCGCCTCGGACAGCCCCACCGCCTTGCCGATGGCCGCGTAGGACCGCCGGCCATCGGCCTGCAGCTGCTCGATGATGTGCTTGGACACCTCGTCGAGGCTAGCCGGGCTACCGTCCCGCTTGATGGGCACTCCTCTACCGATTTCGTTGATCTAGGCCGGATGCGCAACTGATTCACTTGTACATGGCCACTTTATCTGCCAGTGTCGTAGCCTTGGCCCGAATCCAGACCAGGACCGGCAGATGCAGCAGCTACAGAACTTCATCGACGGCGGCTACCGGCCGGCCAGCGACGGTCAGGTCAGCGACGTGGTCGACCCGAGCACCGGTGAGCCCTACGCACAGGCACCAGTATCGCGCGCTGCCGATATCGACGCGGCGCTGCGGGCTGCCGCGGCGGCCGGCCCGGGCTGGCGGGACGCCACCCCGGCCGAGCGCAGCCTGGCGCTGCTGCGGATCGCCGCCGCCGTCGAGGACCGGGCCGCGGAGCTGGCCGCGGCCGAGTCGCGCGACACCGGCAAGCCGCTGAGCATGACCATTGCCGACGAGGTGCCGCCGTGCGCCGACGAGCTCCGGTTCTTCGCCGGGGCCGCCCGGATCCTGCAGGGCAGCGCCGCGGGGGAGTACCTGGGCGGCTTCACCTCGATGATCCGGCGCGAGCCGGTCGGGGTCTGCGCCCAGGTCACGCCCTGGAACTACCCGATGATGATGGCGGTGTGGAAGTTCGCCCCGGCGATCGCCGCGGGCAACACGGTGGTGCTGAAGCCGTCGGACACCACCCCGGTCAGCACGCTGCTGCTGGCCGAGATCGCCGCCGAGTTCCTGCCGCCCGGCGTGCTGAACGTGATCTGCGGTGACCGGGACACCGGCCGCGGCCTGGTCGCGCACGAGATACCGCAGATGGTGTCGATCACCGGGTCGGTGCGGGCGGGCCGGGAGGTGGCCCAGGCGGCCGCGGCCGGGCTCAAGCGGGTGCACCTCGAGCTCGGCGGCAAGGCGCCGGTGATCGTCTTCGACGACGCCAGCGTGGAGCGGGCGGCCGTGCAGATCGCCGAGGCCGGCTACTACAACGCCGGGCAGGACTGCACCGCCGCCACCAGGGTGCTGGCCGGCCCGGGCATCGCCGACGAGCTGACCAGCGCGCTGGTCGAGCAGGCCGAGGCGACCAAGACCGGCGGGCTGGACACCCCGGACGCGAACTACGGGCCGCTGAACAACCCCGCCCAGCTGGCCAGGGTCGAGGGTTTCCTGCGCCGGACGCCCGAGTACGCGCGGGTGCTGACCGGAGGCCACCGGGTCGGCGAGCGCGGCTACTGCTACGCCCCGACCGTGGTGGGCGGGCTGGGCCAGCATGACGAGATGATCCAGGACGAGATCTTCGGCCCGGTCATCACCGTGCAGCCGTTCAGCTCCGAGGAGCAGGCCGTGCGCTGGGCGAACGGGGTCAAGTACGGGCTGGCCGCCAGCGTGTGGACGGCCGACCACGGCCGGGCACTGCGGATGGCGCGGCAGCTTGACTTCGGCGTGGTGTGGATCAACACGCACGTGCCGTTCGTGTCGGAGATGCCGCACGGCGGGTTCAAGCACTCCGGCTACGGCAAGGACCTGTCCGGCTACGGGTTCGACGACT
Source organism: Streptosporangiaceae bacterium (assembly GCA_036558005.1). Classification (GTDB taxonomy): domain Bacteria; phylum Actinomycetota; class Actinomycetes; order Streptosporangiales; family Streptosporangiaceae; genus DATBGO01. Next base: position 40,338 of record DATBGO010000139.1, read on the forward strand.
ACACCCGGATCAAGCACGTGATGAGCAGCCTGGAAAGCTAGCCGGGCGGCTGGGCCAGCAGGGCCACGTGCAGCGAGGTGCGGGACAGGGCCGAGTCGAGGCTGACCCCGAGCACCCGCTCGATGTGACCCAGCCGCTCATACAGGGTCGGCCTGGCCAGGTGGGCGCGCCTGGCGGCCTCCGCCTTGTTCCCCCCGGCTTCCAGGAACGCGGCGAGCACGCTGACCAGGCTGGTGCCGTGGCTGGCGTCGTAGGCCAGCAGCCTGCCGACCTCGCGCTCGGCGAAGCTCTGCAGCCGGGGGTCGCCGCGCAGCAGCTGGAGCAGGCCGGGCAGGCGCAGGTCGGCCAGCCGCAGGAACGGCCGCGGCGGCTGGCCGGCCGGCCCGGCCGGGTCCTGGCTGGCCGCGGCCGCGTCGGCGACCTGCCGGGCCTCGCTGAACGACCGCCGCGCGCCGTCCATCGAGCCGGCCGCCGAGCCTGCCGCGAGCACCAGGTCAGCGGCCTGGCTGGCGCCCTGGTGCGGGCGTGCCCTGGCCGGGGCGAGCTGCCTGATCCGCTGGCACACCGAGGTCAGCGGCGGGTCCGGGTCGGCCCGGGCATCGAAGGACAGCAGCGCGGCGGCGCGCAGGTCATCCAGTGAGCCGACGATCGCGGGCACCGGCTCGGCCCGGCACGCGTCGGCCACCGCGTCGGCGACCTCCAGCACCCGGGCCTGCGCTGACAGCCCGGGCCCGGCCGCGGGCAGCCGGGCCACCAGGGCGATCAGCTGGCGCCCGGCCACCGGCAGGCCCAGCGCCCTGGCCCGGGTGGCCGCCTCCTCGGGCAGCCCGGCGCCGGGCTCGGCCAGGATCGCGCTGATCAGCGTCCGGTGCGCCTGCCGTTCCAGGCTCTCCCGCTGGCGGGCGTGCAGCCGCCCGAGCGCGAGCGTGGTGGCCGTCCGCTCGACCAGCACGTAGTCCAGCGGGACCGGCGGCTCCGGGCAGACCAGGATGACCCGCCCCCAGTCCTCGCCGCGCGCCCCGACGCCGGTCATCAGCCAGCCAGCCGCCGGGTCGTAGCTGGTCCGGTGCCCGCCGCGGGCCTGCCGCGAGCGCGCGGCGAAACCGGCCAGCACCGCCTCGGCCGCCCCGGCGGGCGCGCACGCCAGCACGGTGTGCGCCGGGTCGGCCAGGATCACCGGCCGCCCGGCCAGCTGCGCGGCCGCGCCGATGATCTCCTGCGGCCCGGCCCCGGCGACCGACAGCTCGGTCAGCACCTCGTGCAGGCTGGCGGCCGCGCGCAGCTCGCTGAGCTGGCTGTTGATGATCCGGGCGTGCACCGCCTCGGTGATCTCGACGAACCTGACCTCGCGGTCGAAGACGATCAGCGGCAGGCCGCAGCCGGCCGCGGCGCCGGTCAGCGGGGCCGGCAGCGCGCCGCGGTACCGGCGGCCCAGCTCGACCGCCAGCCCGGACACCCCCACCCCGGCCAGCTCCCGCACGTACCTGGCCTGCAGCCCGGGATCGTCGGGCAGCCCGATCCCGGTGCTCAGCACCAGCTCACCGCCATGCAGCAGGCGGGCCGCGTCGGCCAGCTCGATCGCGTGCACCCAGCGGACCTCCGCGTCGAGCCCGCCCTGGCCGGCGACGACCCGCGGCGAGCCCGCCCGGACCGCGTCCAGGCTCAGCACCTCGGCCAGGGTGGGCAGCACCGGCGCGGCACCTCCGCTCAGGTTGACGGCCCGGCTGGCCGGCGTCGGCCTCCGGCCAGCGAACGCTCCTTACATCCTGTCAGGCTACAGCGCGAACGCCTGACATCATGCCTGGCGCCCGGCCGGGCCAGGCGCGGCAGACTGGCCATCATGGGAGAGCTTCTTGACCGACACCGGCGGGTCATCCCCAGCTGGGTCGCGCTGTACTACGACGAACCGATCGAGCTGGTCAGCGGCAAGGGGAGCCGGGTCACCGACGCCTCAGGCCGCAGCTACCTCGACTTCTTCGGCGGCATCCTGACCAACATGCTCGGCTACGACCTGGCTGAGATCCGGGAGGCGGTCGACCGCCAGCTGTCCGCCGGCATCGTGCACACCTCGACGCTGTACCTGATCCGCAACCAGGTCGAGCTCGCGGAGAAGATCGCGCGGCTGTCGGGGATCAGCGACGCCAAGGTGTTCTTCACCAACTCCGGCACCGAGGCGAACGAGACCGCGCTGCTGATCGCCACCGCCGCCCGGCGCTCCAACCAGGTGCTGGCGATGCGCAACAGCTACCACGGCCGGTCGTTCGGCGCGATGGCGCTCACCGGCAACGGCGCCTGGAAGAGCTCGCAGCTGAGCCCGTACGCGGTCAGCTACCTGCACGGCACCGACCGGCAGCTGCCCGCGTTCGCCGGGCTGCCGGACGCCGCCTACATCGACGCCTGCGCGCGCGACCTCGAGCACCTGCTGGCCACCGCCACCGCGGGCGACGTCGCCTGCCTGATCGCCGAGCCGATCCAGGGGGTCGGCGGGTTCTCGATGCCGCCGGACGGGCTGTTCGCGGCCTACCAGGAGATCCTCAGCGCCCGCGGCATCCTGTTCATCTCCGACGAGGTGCAGACCGGCTGGGGCCGCACCGGCGAGCACTTCTGGGGGATCAGCGCGCACGGGGTGGTGCCGGACGCGATGACCTTCGCCAAGGGCCTCGGCAACGGCTTCGCCATCGGCGGCGTGGTCGCCCGCGGCGACCTGCTCGACGGGCTCGGCGGCAACGGGATCTCCACCTTCGGCGGCAACCCGCTGGCCACCGCCGCGGCCGGCGCCGCGCTGGACTACGTGCTCTCGCACGAGCTGCAGGCCAACGCGGCCGCCCAGGGGAACCTGATCATCAGCGGGCTGCGCGATGCCACCGCCGGGCTGGCCGCGGTCGGCGCGGTCCGGGGCAAGGGCCTGATGTTCGCCGTCGACCTGATCGACCCGGCCACCGGCGTGCCGAGCCCGGCGCTCGCCGCCGCCACGCTGGAGGCGGCCAGGGAACGCGGCCTGCTGATCGGCAAGGGCGGCCTGCAGGGCCACTCGCTGCGGATGGCGCCGCCGCTGACCCTGAGCGAGGACGAGGCGAGGGAGGGCCTGGGCATCCTGACCGACGCGCTGCGCCACGTCAGCGCCGCCGCCGCCGGCCAGGACAGCTGATCGCGGCGGACCCGGACCGGAGAGGGCGACGATGAAGCACGTTTCGCACTGGATCGACGGCAAGCCGTGGACCGGGGCCAGCCCGGCCGCCCGCGGCGACATCTACAACCCGGCGACCGGCCAGGTGACCGGCACCGTCGACTTCGCCGCCGGGGCCGAGGTGGACGCGGCGGTGCGGGCCGGCGCCGCGGCGTTCCCGCTCTGGCGGGATACCTCGCTGGCCAAGCGGGCCGCGGTGATGTTCGCGTTCCGCGAGCTCATCCGGGCCCGCACCGGGGAGCTGGCCGCTCTGATCAGCGCCGAGCACGGGAAGGTGGCCTCGGACGCGGCCGGGGAGGTGGCCCGCGGCCTGGAGGTGGTCGACTTCGCCTGCGGGCTGCCGCACCTGCTCAAGGGCGGCTACTCCGAGAACGTGTCGACCGGGGTGGACGCGTACTCGATCCGGCAGCCGCTCGGCGTGGTGGCCGGCATCACCCCCTTCAACTTCCCGGCCATGGTGCCGATGTGGATGTTCCCGATCGCGATCGGCTGCGGCAACGCGTTCGTGCTCAAGCCGTCGGAGAAGGACCCGTCCGCCTCGCTGCTGCTGGCCGGGCTGCTGGCCGAGGCCGGGCTGCCCGACGGGGTGTTCAACGTGGTGCAGGGCGGCAAGGACGCGGTCGACGCGCTGCTGGCGCACCCGCAGGTGGCCGCCGTCAGCTTCGTCGGGTCGACGCCGATCGCCCGGTACATCTACCAGAACGGGACCGCGGCGGGTAAGCGGGTGCAGGCACTCGGCGGGGCCAAGAACCACATGGTCGTGCTCCCCGACGCCGACCTCGACCTGGCCGCCGACGCGGCGGTGTCGGCCGGGTTCGGCTCGGCCGGCGAGCGGTGCATGGCCATCTCGGTCGTGGTCGCGGTCGACCCGGTCGGCGACGAGCTGATGGCCAGGATCGCCGAGCGGGTCGCCCGGCTGCGGGTCGGCCCCGGCGACGACGAGCGCGCCGAGATGGGCCCGCTGGTCACCGCGGCGCACCGGGACAAGGTCGCCTCCTACCTGGACACCGGCGTGGCCGAGGGCGCGGTGCTGGCCATCGACGGCCGCGAGCACCCGGTGACCGGCGGGGAGCCGGACGGGTTCTGGCTGGGGCCGAGCGTGCTCGATCACGTCACCCCGGCGATGAACTGCTACGCCGACGAGATCTTCGGCCCGGTCCTCTCGGTGGTGCGCGCGGGCAGCTACGCCGACGCGGTCGGGGTGGTGAACGCCAATCCCTACGGCAACGGGACGGCCATCTTCACCAACGACGGCGGCGCGGCCCGCCGGTACACCCGCGAGATCGAGGTCGGAATGGTCGGCGTCAACGTGCCGATCCCGGTGCCGATGGCGTTCTACTCATTCGGCGGGTGGAAGTCGTCGCTGTTTGGCGACACCCACGTTTACGGCACCGACGGCGTGCATTTCTACACCCGCGGGAAAGCGGTCACCTCCCGCTGGCTCGACCCCAGCCACGGCGGGGTAAATCTGGGTTTCCCCGTTAATGCCTAGCGAGGGCTGATCTCTCTCTGCGGGATGTAGTGCTTTTGTGGGGGGTAAAGACCAACCCCCCACGCCCCCCGCATGCAACCCGCTCGGGCCCGGCGCTGCCGGGCCCTCGCGGGTTACATTAAGCGAACTCGCTGAAGACGGGGTAGTAGCCGCTGGACTGGCCGGTGGCGGTGGGGTGGTAGGACTCGCCGAGGTCGAGGAAGTTGACCGAGTGCAGCCAGCTGCCCGAATCGCAGATCTGGTGCCCCTTGAACTGGTTCGCGACGTCGGCGAAGACGTCACCGAACCGGGCCGCGGCGGCCTGGATCTGGCTGTCGAGCTGGGCCGCCGCCTGGTTCAGGTCGGTGCGGTCGGTGGTGCTCAGCCCGATGCAGGAACTGGACTTGCTCAGGTCGTAGAGCGCGGGATAGTCGAGCACCACGACCCTGGCGTTGGGCGCGTGCGAGGCGATCGCGGACAGCGCGTTGTTCAGCTCGCCCGGCAGCTGCGCGCTCATCTCGCTCTCCGCGGAGTGGACCGCGTTCACGCAGGTGCTGGTGGAGTCCAGCACGCAGGTCTCCATGGTGGAGCTGAACCCGACGTCGTTGCCGCCGATCGTGATCGACACCAGGGTGGTGCCTGCGCTGAGCGCGGAAACCTGGCTGCTGACGACGTCGCTGGTGGTGGCGCCGGAGCAGGCCACCGAGGTGTAGGAGGCGGGGGCGTTGGCGTTGGCCCACAGCTGGGAGTAGGCGTTCGTGCTCCGGTCGCAGGAACCGCTGGAGCTGATGTAGCTGCCCGCGCCGACCCCGGATGAATAGGAGTCGCCGAGCGCGACATAGTGAACGCTGCTGGCCGAGGCGGGGGCGGCCGAGGCAACTAATGGCAGGACGGCGACGCCTGCCGTAATGGCCGCGAGAGCAAGACGATGACGAGAAAGGGCGGGACGCAGCACGGGCATTCTCCTCAGAGCGGCGCAGCACGGAAACCGACCTTACTTAGCAGTAACATCGGCCGGCTGGCCGGTCAATAGGGAACCGCGCTGCTGCTGAACGCTAAAGGCCCGTGACCGCCTCTTCCAGGATCGACAATCCCTCGGTCAGCAGCTGATCGCCGATCACCAGCGGGGGCAGGAACCGCAGCACGTTGCCGTAGGTGCCGCAGGTGAGCACCAGCAGGCCGGCCGAATGGCAGGCCTTGGCCACCCGCGCGGTGGCGGGGGCGTCGGGCACCAGCGTGCCCGGCTCGACCAGCTCGATGGCCAGCATCGCGCCGCGGCCCCGGACGTCGCCGATGACCGGGTTCGCCTCGGCCAGCGCGCGCAGCCGGGGCAGCATGATGTCGCCGACCCGGCGGGCCGCGGCGGGCAGGTCCTCCTTGCGCATCGTCTCGATCGCGCCCAGCGCCGCGGCGCAGGCCACCGGGTTGCCGCCGTAGGTGCCGCCCAGGCCGCCCGGGTGCACCGCGTCCATCATCTCGGCCCGGCCGGTCACCCCGGCCAGCGGCAGCCCGCCCGCGATGCCCTTGGCGGTGGTGATCAGGTCGGGGACGACGCCCTCGTGGTCGCAGCCGAACCAGTCCCCGGTCCGGCAGAACCCGGACTGGATCTCGTCGGCGACCAGCACGATGCCGTGCTCGCGGCAGAACGCCGCCAGCCCCGGCAGGAACCCGTCCGGCGGCACCACGAAGCCGCCCTCGCCCAGGATCGGCTCGATCACGACCGCGGCGACGTTCTGCTCCCCGACCTGGGTGTGGATCAGCCCGGTGATCACGTCCAGCGCGTCGGCCTCGCACCGGGCCGGGCCGCCGGGCCAGCGGAACGGGTAGGCCATCGGCATCCGGTAGACCTCGGCGGCGAACGGCCCGAAGCCCTGCTTGTAGGGCATGTTCTTCGCGGTCATCGCCATGGTCAGGTTGGTCCGGCCGTGGTAGCCGTGGTCGAACGCCACCACCGCCTGCCTGCCGGTCGCGTGCCGGGCGATCTTGACCGCGTTCTCGACCGCCTCGGCGCCGGAGTTGAACAGCGCCGACCGCTTCTCGTGCTCGCCCGGGGTGACCCGGTTGAGCTCCTCGCAGACCTCCACATAGCCCTCATAAGGGGCGACCATGAAGCAGGTGTGGGTGAACTGGGCGACCTGCCGGGTCACCCGCTCGACCACCAGCTCGGCGCTGTTGCCGACCGAGGTCACCGCGATCCCTGAGCCGAAGTCGATCAGCGAGTTGCCGTCCGCGTCGACGACCACGCCGCCGCCCGCCGCGGTGACGAACACCGGCAGGACATGGCTGAGCCCGCGGGCCACGCTGCGCCCGCGCCGCTCCAGCAGGGCCCTGGAGGCCGGCCCGGGAATCTCGGTGGCCAGGTGGCGCTGCTGCGCGAGCCCCGGCCCGCCAGCAGAGGGTGTGTGCAGCTCCATACGGCGACAATAGACCCAGGGCTCGCAGGCCCGGCGGCCCGGCGCGGCGCCGGGCGCGGATCCCGGTAGCGGCGGGCCTGCGCGCGACCCCCGGCCAGCCGGGCCTATCCTCTCAATCGGCCCGTTCGGCGCGAAAACCCCAGCGCTCGCGGGCCGCAGCGGAAGGAGCGGGTGAGTGCGCACTCAGGTGGCGATCGTCGGCGCGGGCCCGGCCGGGCTGCTGCTGTCCCATCTGCTGCACCTGCGCGGCATCTCCTCGGTGGTGCTGGAGGCGCGCAGCCGCGAGTACGTGGAGCAGCGGGTCAGGGCCGGGGTGCTGGAGCAGGGCACGGTGGACACCCTGGTGGTGTCCGGGGCCGGCCAGCGGCTGCTGGCCGAGGGCATGGTGCACCACGGGATCGAGCTGCGGTTCGGCGGGCAGGGGCACCGGATCGCGTTCGAGCGGCTGGTGCCCGGCCGGGCGATCACCGTCTACGGTCAGCAGGAAGTGGTCAAGGACCTGATCGCGGCGCGGCTGGCGGCCGGCGGCGACGTCCGGTTCGAGATCAGCGACGTGGAGCTGAACGGGATCGACACCGAGCACCCGGAGGTCAGCTTCAGCCAGGACTCGCGGCGCGAGCTGCTGCAGGCCGACTTCATCGCCGGCTGCGACGGGTTCCACGGGGTCTGCAGGGACGCGATCCCGGCCGGGGTGCTGCGCTACTTCGACCGGGAGTACCCGTTCGCCTGGCTCGCGGTGCTGGCCGAGGTGGCGCCGTCAGCCAGCGAGCTGATCTACTCAAGGACCGACCGCGGGTTCGCGCTGCACAGCATGCGCGGCCCGGGGGTGAGCCGGTTCTACCTGCAGGTCGCGCCGGACGAGCAGCTCGCCGCCTGGCCGGACGAGCGGATCTGGCCGGAGCTGCGGGCCAGGCTGGAGACGGTGCCGGACTGGCAGCTGGCCACCGGGCCGGTGCTGGAGAAGAGCATCACCGCGATGCGCAGCTTCGTGGCCGAGCCGATGCAGTTCGGCCGGCTGTACCTGGCCGGCGACGCGGCGCACATCGTCCCGCCGACCGGCGCGAAGGGGCTGAACCTGGCCGCGTTCGACGTCACCCTGCTGGCCGAGGCGCTCGGCGGCTGGTACGCCGGCGGGTCCGCTGACCTGCTGGACGGGTACTCGGCCAGCTGCCTGCGGCGGGTCTGGCGGGTGCAGCACTTCTCCTGGTGGATGACCACGCTGCTGCATACCTTCGACAGCTACGACCCCTACGACCAGCGGCTGCAGCTGTCCTACCTGGACTACGTGTGCAGCTCGGAGGCCGCGTCGATGACGCTGGCAGAGAACTACGTCGGGCTGGACCGGCGCTGACCGGCCCGGGCCGCGGCCGCGGTGACACCGGCGCGGCGCGGCCGGGCGGGCGGCGGGCGGGCGGCGGGCTGGCGGGACGAGCTTGGGGGCGGGCGGGACAATGACTGCGTGAACGGCATCGGCAGTGACGGCTTGTTCGGCAGCCTGTTCGGCCGCGGCCAGGCCGGGACCGGCGACCAGGCCTGGCTGCAGGCGATGCTGGACACCGAGGCGGCGCTGGCCCGCGCGCTGGAGCGGGCCGGGCTGGCCGCCCCGGGGTCCGGCGCGCAGGTGAGCGCCGCCGCCAGGGCGGACCGGTTCGACCCGGCTGAGCTGGGCCGGCAGGCGGCCCGGGCCGGCAACCCGGTGCCCGCGCTGGCCCGGGCCCTGGCCGGGATGCTGCCGCCGGGCCCGGCTGCCGCGGTACACCGCGGCGCGACCAGCCAGGACATCATCGACACCGCGGCCATGCTGCTGGCCAGCCGGGTGCTGGCCGCCGCTGAGCAGGACCTGGCCAGTGCCGCGGCCGCGGCGGCCGCCCTGGCCAGCGGGCAGGCCGGCACGGTCATGATCGGCCGGACCCTGCTGCAGCAGGCGGTGCCGGTCACCTTCGGGCTGGTCGCGGCCGGCTGGCTGACCGCGATCGACGAGGCGCGCGGCGGGCTGGCCCGGGTGGCGCGGGAGCGGCTCGCGGTGCAGTTCGGCGGCGCGGCGGGCACCCTCGCCTCGCTCGGGCCGGACGGGCCGAGGGTCGCCGGGCTGCTGGCCGCCGAGCTCGGCCTGGCCGAGCCGGTGCTGCCCTGGCACACCAGCAGGCTGCGGGTGATCGAGCTCGCCGCCGCGCTCGCCGGGACCTGCGCCGCGCTCGGCAAGATCGCCAGGGACGTCACGCTGCTCGCCCAGTCCGAGGTCGCCGAGGTGAGCGAGGGCCCGGTGGGCGAGAGCGGCGCGCAGGGGATCCGGCGCGGCGGGTCGTCGACGATGCCGCACAAGCGCAACCCGGTCGCGGCGGTGGTGATCGTGGGCTGCGCCCGGCAGGCACCAGGACTGCTGGCCACCCTGACCGCGGCCGGCGAGCAGGAACTGCAGCGGGCCGCGGGCGGCTGGCACGCGGAATGGCAGCCGCTCACCGCGCTGCTCGGGCTGACCGGCTCGGCGGCGTCCTGGGCGGCCGAGCTGCTCGGCGGCCTGGCGCCTGACCCGGCCCGGATGCGGGCCAACCTGGACGCCGCCCGCGGGCTGCCGCTGGCCGAGCGCGTCGCCGCGCTGCTGGCGCCCGCCCTCGGCCAGGCCGCCGCGCACGACGCGGTCGCCAGGGCCGCGCGGGCCGCGGCGGACTCGGGCCGGCCGCTGCGGGACGAGCTGCTCGGGCCGGACGGGCCGGGACCGCAGCTGGCCGCCAGCGGCATCGGGCCGGCCGAGCTCGACGCCGCCCTGGACCCGGCGGGCTACCTCGGCGGGTGCGGCCGGTTCGTGGCCAGGGCGCTGGCCGCGCACCAGCGCTACCAGCGGGACGGCAAGATGGACGAGGCAGGCAGGTAACCAGCAGGCCAGCGAGAGGAGCGGGCGCAGTGACCGACGCGGACCGGGCGGAGCAGGGCATGCGGGTGCGCCGTGAGGTGCTCGGGGACGAGCACGTCGACCGCGCGGTGGCGGGCACGACCGAGTTCAGCGCGCCGTTCCAGGACCTGATCACCCGGTACGCGTGGGGCGAGATCTGGAACCGGCCCGGCCTGACCAGGGCGGAGCGGAGCATGATCACGCTGACCGCGCTGGCGGTGCTGCGCCAGGAGGCCGAGCTGGAGATGCACCTGCACGCCGCGCTGCGTAACGGGCTCACCCCGGCGCAGATCAGCGAGGTCCTGCTGCAGGTGGCGGTGTACGCGGGGGTGCCCGCGGCCAACCGCGGCTTCGCCATCGCCCAGCGGGTGCTGGCGCAGGCCGCGGCCGGGTCGCAGTAGCCCGGCCGCCGGGGAAGCGGCACGTTGACCCCGGTATTTCGTTATCCGTACAGGTGTGCACTCAGCGACCGGTACTCGATATCGTTTCGGGAAAGCGCTGCGAGGAAGCAGGTGAGGCATGGCGCAGATCGTGTCGCTGCCGGACGCCATAGCGCGGGCGGTCCATGACCGGGACAGCGTCGCGATGGAAGGCTTCACCCACCTGATCCCGCACGCCGCCGGGCACGAGGTGATCCGCCAGGGACGGCGCGGGCTGACCCTGATCCGGATGACCCCCGACGTGATCTACGACCAGCTGATCGGGGCGGGCTGCGCGAGCAAGCTGGTGTTCTCCTGGGCGGGCAACCCCGGCGTGGGCTCGCTGCACCGGTTCAGGGACGCGGTCGAGCACTCCTGGCCGGTGCCGCTGGAACTGGAGGAGCACAGCCACGCCGGGATGGCCAACCGGTACGTGGCCGGGGCGTCCGGGCTGCCGTTCGCCGTGCTGCGCGGCTACCGCGGCACCGGGCTGACCGCGCAGACGCCGAACATCGCGGAGATCAGCTGCCCGTTCACCGGCGAGACCCTGACCGCGGTGGCCGCGCTGCGGCCGGACGTGACGGTGATCCACGCGCAGCGCAGCGACCGGGCGGGCAACGTCCAGCTCTGGGGGATCACCGGGGTGCAGAAGGAGGCGGTGCTCGCCGCCCGCCGGTCGGTGGTCACCGTCGAGGAGATCGTGGACGTGCTCGACCCGCGCCCGGACGCGGTCGTGCTGCCGTCCTGGGCGGTCAGCTACGTCGCGCTGGCGCCCGGCGGCGCGCACCCGTCCTACGCGCTCGGCTACACCACCCGCGACAACGACTTCTATGTCGGGTGGGACGCGATCAGCCGGGACCGGCAGCGGTTCACCGAGTGGCTTCGCCGGCACGTCTACGCGGCGGGCGGCGCCGGGCCCGTCCCCGCCCAGGTTCCCGCCCAGGCCGGCCTCCCTGGCGGCCGGCCATGACCGGGTACGCCGGGGACGAGATCATGACCGTCACCGCGGCCAGGGCGCTGCGCGACCAGATGACCTGCTTCGTCGGGATCGGGCTGCCCAGCGAGGCGGCCAACCTGGCCAGGGCCACGCACGCGCCCGGGCTGGTGATGATCTACGAGTCGGGCACCATCGGGGCCAAGCCCGCCGCGCTGCCGCTGTCCATCGGGGACGGCATCCTGGCCGAGACCGCCGACGCCGTGGTCAGCGTTCCGGAGATCTTCAACTACTGGCTGCAGCCGGGCCGGATCGACGTCGGCTTCCTCGGCGCGGCGCAGATCGACCGGTTCGCCAACATCAACACCACGGTGATCGGCGCGGACTACGGCCGGCCCCAGATCAGGCTGCCCGGGGCGGGCGGCGCGCCGGAGATCGCCGCGTCCTGCCGGGAAGTGATCGTGATCGTGCGGCAGACCCGCCGCACGTTCGTCGACCGGGTCAGCTTCGTCACGTCCGTGGGCTTCGGGGACGGGCCGGACAGCAGGCGGCGTCTCGGCCTGGCCGGCGCTGGCCCCCGCAAGATCATCACCGACCTCGGGGTACTCGAGCCGGACCCGGACACGTCCGAGCTGGTGCTCACGGGGGTATACCCCGGAATATCCGTTCAGGAAGTGAAAGAGCGCACCGGATGGCCGCTGGCGGTGTCGGCGAGCCTGCACGGCATCCCGCCGCCCACCCCGGCGGAGCTGACCGCGCTGCGCGGCCTGCTCGCCACCATGCCGGCCACCGAAGGAGCAGCCTCATGACGACCGAAGTGCCGCCAGGCACGGCAGCCTTCACGCTGCCGTCCTACCCCAGGGCCACCGGCGTGCACCCGCCGCTGGACTTCCCCGGCTACCGGTCGTCGCTGCTGCGGGCGCCGAAACGGCGGCCGGTGCCGCTGCCGCAGCGGCTGACCGAGGTCACCGGCCCGCTGCTCGGCGCGGAGCGGGTCAGCCCGGAGGACGCGGACCTGACCGCGGGCCGCGGCGGCGAGCCGCTCGGCGAGCGGATCATCGTCACCGGCCGGGTGCTGGACTCCGGTGGCCGGCCCGTCCCCGGCACACTGGTCGAGATCTGGCAGGCCAACGCGGCCGGCCGGTACGCGCACGGCGTCGACGACCATCCGGCGCCGCTGGACGCCAGCTTCGACGGCGCTGGCCGGTGCCTGACCGACGCCGAGGGCAGGTACCGGTTCGTCACGATCAAGCCGGGCGCCTACCCGTGGCGCAACCACCTCAACGCCTGGCGGCCCGCGCACATCCACTTCTCGCTGTTCGGCCGGGCGTTCACCCAGCGGCTGATCACCCAGATGTACTTCCCCGGCGACCCGCTGTTCGCCCAGGACCCGATCTTCAACTCGGTGCCCGACCCGAAGGCGCGCGAGCGCATGGTCGCCCGGTTCGACCTGGAGGTGACCCAGCCGGACTGGGCGCTCGGCTACGTCTGGGACATCGCGCTGCGCGGGCCGGGCGCCGCCGTGTTCGAGCCGCGGGAGCCGGGCCGGTGACCGGGCAGCTGACCCCCTCGCAGACCGTCGGGCCGTTCCTGGCGATCGGGCTGCCCTGGCCCGACGGCCCGTTCGTGGTGCCCGAGGGCACGCCAGGCGCGATCACGATCACCGGGCGGGTGCTGGACGGGGCCGCCGAGCCGGTGCCCGACGCGCTGGTCGAGACCTGGCAGGCTGGCCCGGACGGCCGGTTCACCCACCCCGACGATCCGCGCGGCGGGGCGGCCGTGCCCGCCGGGCCGGGCGGCCCGCTGGCGGCGTTCCGCGGGTTCGGCCGGTGCCCGACCGGCCCGGACGGCCGGTACCAGATCGTCACCCTCAAGCCCGGGGCGCTGCCCAGCCCCGACGGCGGCACCGAGGCGCCGCACCTGGACGTGTCGGTGTTCGCCCGCGGGCTGCTCGACCGGGTGGTGACCAGGATCTACTTCGCCGACGAGACCGCGGCGAACGCGGCCGACCCGGTGCTGGCCGGCCTGGGTGACCAAGACCGCGCGCAGACCCTGATCGCCACCCCGGAGCCGGGCGGCGAGCCTGGCCGGTACCGGTTCGACATCAGGCTGCAGGGCGGCCGGGAGACTGTTTTCTTTGATGTCTGACCCGGGGCGGCCCGGGGCCGGGCTGCTGGCCTGGCTGGACGGGCCGCCCGGCGCGCCGGTGCTGGTGCTCGGCAACTCGCTGGGCACCTCGCGGGAGGTGTGGGAACCGCAGGTGCCCGTCCTGCGGCGGCACTTCAGGCTGCTGCGCTACGAGCTGCCAGGGCACGGCAGCGCGGCCGGCGGCTGGTCGCCGGGCCCGCCAGGGCCGTACACGGTCAGCGGGCTGGGCCGCCAGGTGCTCGCGCTGCTCGACGCCCGCGGCCTGGACCGGGTGCTGTACGCCGGGATATCGCTCGGCGGCATGATCGGGATGTGGCTGGCGGCGAACGCGCCAGAGCGGGTGGCCGGGCTCGGCCTGTGCTGCACCTCCGCCTACCTGCCGCCGGCCTCGGGCTGGGCGGACCGGGCGGCGCTGGTGCGGGCCAGCGGGCTGGCGCCGGTCATCGAGGCCTCGCTGCAGCGCTGGTTCCCCGGCCGCTGGCTGGACCGGAACCCGGCGCAGGCGCAGCGGTTCAGCGCGATGCTGGCCGGCATCGAGCCGGAAGGGTACGCCGGCTGCTGCGAGGCGATCGGGTCGATGGACCTGCGCGGCTCGCTCGCCGCGATCGCGGCGCCGACGCTGGTCATCGCCGGCGCCGGCGATCCGGCCACGCCGCCGTCGCACGGCGCGGCGATCGCGGCCGGCATCCCCGGCGCGGCCCTGCGGGTGGTGTCCGGCGCATCGCACCTGGCCAGCGTGTCCGCGGCGGCCGAGGTGACCGCCCGGCTGCTGGCGCACCTGGGGCCGCGGACCTGACCGCCAGGCTGGTGCCGCAGCGCCCGGCCGGCTCAGCCGGCGGTGGCCCCCGGCGCGGGCGGCGGCCGGCTGGCGGCCAGCTCGGCGAGGATGCTCGCGGTGTGCTGGCCGAGGGCGGGGACGGCGCCGATGGGCCGCTCCCTGCCGTGCACGCTCACCGGCGGCAGCAGCGCCCGGACCGGCCCGCCGGGGGAGTCCGCCTCGCGCCAGCGGTCCCTGGCGGCCAGCTGCGGGTGGCCGCCGAATTCGGCCGGGGTGCGCAGCCGCGCGCAGGCGATCCCGGCCGCGTCCAGCCGCGCGACCAGCTCGGCGGCCGGCAGCTGCCCGAACGCCTCTTCGATGATCGCGGTCAGCTCGCCGTCGTGGGCGACCCGGCCGGTGTTGGTGCGGAACCGCTGGTCGGCGGCCAGTCCGGGCCGGGCCAGGACCTGCTCGCACAGCACGGCCCACTCGCGCTCGTTCTGCACCCCGAGGAAGACCTGCCCGTCAGCCGCGGCGTAGGGCCCGTACGGGGAGATCGAGGCGTGCCTGGCGCCGGTGCGGGCGGCGGGCCTGCCGCCGTAGACGCTGTAGTAGTACGGCTGGCTCATCCACTCGCCGAGCGCGTCCAGCATGGCGACGTCGAAGCTGCTGCCCTGGCCGGTCCGCTCCCGCTCGTAGAGCGCGGCGAGCACGCCGCTGTAGGCGTACATGCCCGCCGCGATGTCGGCGACGGAGATGCCCGCCTTGGCCGGCTCACCCGGGCTCCCGGTCACCGACAGCAGCCCGGCCTCGCACTGGACCAGCAGGTCGTAGGCCTTCTTGTGGCGGTAAGGGCCGGAGGAGCCGTACCCGGAGATCGAGCAGCAGATCAGCCGCGGGTGCGCGGCCCGCAGCTGCCCGGGGCTGAGCCCGAGCCGGTCCGCGGCGCCGGGCGCAAGATTTTGCACGAAGACGTCGGCCCTGGCCAGCAGGGCGGCCAGCACCGCCAGGCCGTCGCTGGTCTTGAGGTCCAGCTCGATGGACTCCTTGCCCCGGTTGAGCCAGACGAAGTAGCTGGCCTGGCCGTGCACGCAGCGGTCGTAGCCGCGGGCGAAATCGCCGCCGGGGCGCTCCACCTTGATCACCCGCGCGCCCAGGTCGGCGAGCTGGCGGGTGGCGAACGGCGCCGCCACCGCCTGCTCCAGTGCGACCACGGTCACGCCGTCGAGCCCGAGCATGCCGCCATCCCTCCTCCGCCGGTCAGCCCGCGGCCGCGGGCGGCGCGGGCAGGAACCGGCGCAGCACCCCGGCCGCGTCCGGCCAGCGCCACGACGCCGGGTCGGTGTCCAGTCCGCTGACGCAGTCCGCGAGCTTCGCGGCCAGCTGCCCGGCGGTGGCCGGGCGGGCCGGCGACCCGGGCGGGAACCGCTGCGCCACCCCGAGCACCGCGCCGTCACTGGTGTGGATCTCCGCCTCCAGCCTGCCGTCGAGCAGCCAGCTGCCGCCCGGCTCCGCGCTGACCTCCACCAGCGCGGTGAGCCGCCGGGCTGCCTCCCGCGCGACCGCGGCGTCGGTGAAGCTGGCGAAGCCCTGATGGCGGTCCAGCACCGCCGCCGCCACCCCGTACTCCAGGCTGAACTTCCCCTCCAGCCCCGAGCCTGGCCGGTGGTGAATCAGCGGCACCAGGGTCGCCTCCGGGGTGCGCAGCACGATCCGGGTGACCCGGGCCGGGTCGATCTGGCCGGCCGCGACCGCGGCGACCGCGCTGATCGGCCGCTGCAGGGCGTAACAGCACGGGTAGGTCTTGATCGCCAGCCCGCCGGGCACCGCGGGGCCGTCCAGGCTGACTGCGGCCGGGTCGCCGCCGACCAGCGTGAGCCAGGCGTCCAGGGCGGCCGGGTCGGCGCGCGCGCCCGCGGCGGCCAGCGTGGCGGCCCGCAGCCCGGCCTCGACCGCGAAGCCCACCTGCAGCGACTTGGCGTCGGTGCCGAAGGAGCGCTGCACCCCGCCGGCCGCGGGGACGGCCAGCGCGATCGCGGTGGCGAGCTGGCCGGGATCCAGGCCGAGGGCGACGCCGGCCGCGGCGGCCGCGGCCGGCGCCCCGGCGGTGCAGGTGGCGTGCCAGCCCGCCGAGTAGTGCGGCCAGCCCAGGGCGGTGCCCAGCCGGGCCATCAGGCCGGCCCCGGCCAGGTAGGCCCGGGCGCCGCCGTCGGCCGCCAGCGCCGCGGGCACGCACACCGCGCTGATGTGCGTGGTCGAGGGAACGTGCAGGTCATCGAAGTCCAGCACGTGCGCGGCGACCGCCCAGCGGGCCGCCTCGGTCAGGCCGCCGGCCAGCGCCGTCACCCGGTGCTCGCGGGCCGCGAGCGCCACGGCCGTGGTGTCCAGCAGCGACCGGTCCGCCAGGGCCAGGTCATCGCGGCTGGGCCGCAGGCCGCAGGCCCACTCGGCGAGCCGGCTGGCGGCCGGGGTCACCGGTCCGCCCGGCTGGCCGGCTGGCCGTCCTGGCCGTCCACAAGCTCACGGGCGGCCGCCTCGATGGCCTGGCTCGACAGCAGCACCGTGGCCGCGGCGTCGCCCAGCGGGATGAAGCTGTCCTCGCTGGTCACCCGCGCGATGCGGCCGTCGAAGCCGGCGTCGGTGAGCGCGGCGATGACGCCTTCGGACACCCCGCCGCTGCGCCGCGTCTCGTCGGCCACCAGGACCTGGCCGGTGATCGCGGCCTCCCGCCGGATGTCGGCGGCCGGCAGCGGCGCGAGCCAGCGAAGGTCCAGCACCCGGCAGCCGATCCCGTCCGCGGCCAGGCTGGCCGCGGCGCGCAGGCTCAGCAGCAGGCCGTTGCCGAAGGTGATGATGGTCAGGTCGGTCCCGCTGCCGTGCCGCCGGGCCCGGCCGACAGGGACGTGCGCCGCCGCCCACCGCGACGGCGGCTGATAGGGCTCCAGCCAGCCGCTGTCCCCCGCGGCCAGGGCATCGCGCTGGTGATAAAGCGCGATCGGCTCCAGGAACACGCACACGCTGCCGTCCTGCGCCGCGGCGGCCAGGCAGGTGCGCAGCATCGCGGCCGCGTCGGCCGGCCGGGCCGGGCAGGCGACGATCAGGCCGGGGATGTCGCGCAGCGCCGCCACCGCGTTGTCGTTATGGAAATGGCCGCCGAAGCCCTGCTGGTAGCTCAGGCCCGCGATCCGCACCACCATCGGGTTGCGGTACTGCCCGGCGGAGAAGAACGACAGCGTGGCCGCCTCGCCGCGGATCTGGTCGGCGGCGTTGTGCAGGTAGGCCAGGTACTGGATCTCCGGGACCGGCAGCAGGCCGGCCAGGCCCGCGCCGAGCGCCAGGCCGAGGATCGACTGCTCGTCCAGCAGCGTGTCGAACACCCGCCCGGCGCCGAACCTGGCGGCCAGCCCCCTGGTGACGCCGTAGACGCCGCCCTTGCGGGCCACGTCCTCGCCGAAGACCAGCAGCTGCCCGGCGCCCTGTCCGGTCGCGGCGAGCGCGTCGGCCAGGGTGGCGTTGATGGCCTGGGCGAGGGTCAGCGGGCCCTCCTCCTCGGGCAGCCGGCCGCCGAACGCCCGGCGCCGGATGTCAGCCCCGGCGGCCCGGCAGGCGGCCGCGGCCACCGCGGTCGGCGACCGCGGGGCGAGCGGCGCCATCACCTCGCTGGCGCTGCTGAGCCGGGGCGAGCCTGCCACCTCGGCGGC
Source organism: Streptosporangiaceae bacterium (assembly GCA_036558005.1). GTDB lineage: Bacteria > Actinomycetota > Actinomycetes > Streptosporangiales > Streptosporangiaceae > DATBGO01. Next base: position 58,259 of record DATBGO010000139.1, read on the forward strand.
CATCGCCCGGACCCGGTCCCTGGCCGCCTCGTACCGGTCCAGCACCTCGCCGGGGGTCAGCAGCCCGGCGCCGACCAGCAGCCGCGCGGTGCCGGCCAGCGGGTCACGGTCCAGGTCGGCGGCCAGCTCGGCCTTGGCCCGGTAGCCGGACTCGACGTCGGAGCCCGCGTGCCCGCCGATCCGGATCACCGACAGGTGCAAGAACGCCGGCGCCCGGCGGGCCCGCACCCAGTCCGCGGCCGCCAGCGCGGTGTCATACACCTGCGCCAGGTCCGCGCCGTCGGCGTGGAAGTAACGCACCCCCGGCCGGCCGGACTGGGCCGCCGCCACCCAGCCCGGCGGGGTCCGCACGCTGATGCCCAGGCCGTTGTCCTCGCAGATCAGCAGCAGCGGCAGCGGCAGCCCCTGGTAGCTGCAGTAGGCGGCGGTGTTGAGCGCTCCCGCGGCGGTGGAGTGGTTGACCGAGGCGTCGCCGAAGCTGCAGGCCACCACCGCGTCGGCCGGCCAGGGCGCGGGCGCGCCCAGCTTCGCCGCGCGGGCCAGGCCGAACGCCAGGCCGACCGCGCGCGGCAGGTGCGAGGCGATCGTCGAGGTCTGCGGGATCACGTTCAGCGCCCGGTTGCCGAACACCTTGTGCCGCCCGCCGGCGATCGGCTCCTCGGCGGCCGCCACCAGGCCCAGCAGCACGTCCCTGATCCCGTCCGCGCCCGCCCCGGCCTGGCCGGCCCTGGCCAGGTAGAACGCGCCCGAGCGGTAGTGCAGCAGGGCAGGGTCGGTCAGCCGCAGGGCCGCCGCGACGCCCGCGTTGCCCTCGTGGCCGGCCGAGCCGATGGTGTAGAAGCTGGCCCCGCGGGCGCGCAGCCAGCGCGCGGCCGCGTCCAGGTGGCGGCTGGCCAGCTGGGCCTCGAACAGCGCCAGGCAGCGGTCCGGGTCGAGCCCGGACCCGGCCAGGCCGCCGCCGCCCGGCAGCCGCCCGGCGGCCTGGCCGTCGCCGGCCGGCCGCAGGTCCCGCACGGCCGCGAGGAAATGCTGTTCGGCCGGGTCCTGGCCGGGCTCGGGCCGCTGCCAGGCCCGCGGGCTCGACGAGAGGGCGCTCATGCCTTGACCGTAACGGGCCGCCGGGCGAACGGCACCTGGCAGGTTTCATCCGCCCGATGCAACCGCTGCCGTCCCCGGTGCGTCTGACCGGCATGAGAATCCCGCTCCTGGCCGTGGCCAGCGCCGCCATGGCCGCGGCGCTGGCAGCGGGCTGCGCCAGCGCGCCCGGCACCGCGCGCCCGCCCGGTCACGGCCTCATCACCCGGGGGGTGGCGGCCAGGGAGCCCGCCGCCGACCCGCGCCCGTACGGCGCCGCCGACGCCGCGTTCGGGCTTGACCTGCTCGCCGCCTGGTGCCGGGCGCAGCCCCGGTCCAGCTTCGTGTTCTCCCCGGCCAGCCTGGCCAGCGGGCTCGGCATGGCCTACCTGGGCGCGGGCGGCAGCACCGCGCGGGCGATCGGGCGGGTGCTGCACCTGCCCGCGGCCGGCGGGCAGCGGCTGGCGGCCGGGCTGCAGGCCAGGACGGCCGCGCTGGGCGGCCTGGACGGCCCGGGCGTCACGGTGGCAGGCGCCGACCAGGTATGGGCCGATCCGTCCCTGGTCACCCGGCGCGGCTTCCTCGACGCGGTCGCCACCGGCTATCGCGCCGGGGTCGCCAGCGTGCCGCTGCTGACCCGGCCCGACCAGGCGACCAGCCAGATCAACACGGCCATCGCGGCCGCCACCAGGGGGCAGATCCCGCGGCTGCTGGCGCCCGGCTCGCTGGCTGGCACCGGCTGGGTGCTGACCGACGCGCTGTACCTGCGGGCCGGGTGGGAGATGCCGTTCGACTCCCGCGCGACCGCCCCCGGGCCGTTCACCACCGCGTCCGGGCAGGTCGTCAGCGCCAGGTACCTGCACGGGGGCAACTTCAGGTATGTCAGGGCGGACGGCTGGACCGCGGTCGCGATTCCCTACCGCGGCGGCAAGCTGACCATGCTGGCGCTGCTGCCCGGATCCGGCCGGGGGAGCTGCCCGGCGCTCAGCCCGGCCACGCTCGGCGCGGTCACCGGCAGGCTGGCGGCGCACGGGCCGGCCGGCCGCGGGGCCGGCCAGGGACGTGCCGAGATCGCGCTGCCGAAGGTCAGCCTCAGGACCAAGCTGGACATGAACGGCCTGCTCAGCTCGCTGGGCATGGGCGTGGCGTTCAGCCCGGGCGGCGCTGACTTCAGCCGGCTGTCGCCGCAGGCCTGCTGCATCAAGCTGGTGCGGCACGCGGCCACCCTGAAGGTCACCGAGAAGGGCACCCTGGCCAGCGCCGCGACCGCGGTCGGGCTGATGCCGACCTCGGCGCAGGCGCCCTCGCCCGCGATCACGTTCGACCGGCCGTACCTGATGCTGATCACCGACACCGCCACCGGGGAGCCGCTTTTCGCCGCCCGGGTGGCCGATCCGCTGTGAGAGGGTGAGCGAGGCACCGACCTCATGGCGAAGGAGACCCCATGCTGCCCTGGTCCGCCGACCTGGCTGGTCAGCTCGACGAGCACGTGATCACCAGCGAACTGCTGCGCGGCAACCCGCTCGGCGACCCGCACGAGCGGCCGCTGTGGGTGTACCTGCCGCCGGGTTACCACGAGGATCAGGAGCGGCGGTACCCGGTGGCGTACGTGATCCAGGGCTACACCGGGCACGTGGTGATGTGGGCCAACCGGAATCCCTACCGGCAGCCGTTCACCGAGACCGCCGACGCGGTGTTCGCCAGCGGCGAGGCCCCGCCGGCCATCGTGGTCTACGTCGACGCGTGGACCAGGTACGGCGGCAGCCAGTTCGTCGACTCGCCCGGCACCGGCCGGTACCACTCCTACCTGTGCGAGGAGATCGTGCCGTGGGTGGACCAGCGGTACCGGACCAGGCCGGACCCGGCATACCGGGCGATCATGGGCAAGTCCAGCGGCGGGTTCGGCGCGATGATCACCCCGATGCTGCGCCCCGACCTGTTCGGGTCGCTCGCCACCCATGCCGGGGATGCCCTGTATGAGTACTGCTACGTCGCCGGCTTCGCGGGCGCCACCCGGCTGCTGCGCGACTACGACGGCGACATCTGGCGGTGGTGGGACGACTTCCAGTCCAGGATCTCCTTCACCAAGGAGGCCGACCGGCACCTGCTGATGCTGCTGGGCGTCTCGGCCTGTTTCTCCGCCCGCGATGACGCCACCGTGGACCTGCCGTTCGACCCGCGCAGCGGGGTGCTCAGGCCGGAGGTCTGGCAGCGCTGGCTAGACTGGGACCCAGTCCGGATGGTGCCCAGGTACGCCGGCGCGCTGCGGTCGCTGCGGGCCATCTGGATCGACGCCGGAAACCGGGATGACTTCTACCTTGATCTCGGCGCCCAGGCGTTCCGCGATGCGCTGCGGCAGATCGGCGTCGCTGAGGACGTGATCCGGTACGAGATCTTCGACGGGACGCACGCAGCCATCGATTACCGGTACCCGCTGGCGCTGGCCTGGCTGTGCCAGCGAATGGACGGCGCGAAAGCAGACTGAACGAAACTGGCCGCCGCTCCGTGATCAGGTGTATAGCGAAACTTCCCATAGTGACGAAACGGAGTAAATGCGATGCGTAGTCGATGGTGGGCGGTGTCTGGCGCCGCCGCCGCCGTGGTCCTCCTTGCCGCGTGCGGGAGCAGCGCGGCGGGCGGTTCCGGCAGCTCAGGCGGCTCCGGCTCGTCGTCGGGTGCTGCCTCATCCTCGGGCTCTGGAGGTTCCAGCAGCTCGAGTTCGGCCGCCGGGATCAAGACCATGAAGGTGTCCGGCGGCACGGTGCTCGCGACAGCCCAGGGCAAGACGATCTACTGGTTCGCGATTGACACCCCGAACAAGTCGAACTGCACGGACAGCGCATGCCTCCAGTACTGGCCGCCGCTGACCGGCAAGCCCAGCCCCGCCTCCGGCGCCAACCTGTCGGGCAAGTGGGGCACGATCACCCGTCCCGACGGCACCACCCAGGCCACTTACAACGGTCATCCGCTGTACACCTACGCGGCTGACCAGCCTGGCAAGGTCACCGGTAACGGGATCAACATCTCCGGCGGCCTGTGGTGGGCGCAGACCCCGAGCGGGGCCAAGCTCACCAGCAAGCCCGGGCCGTCTCCGTCGAGTTCCGGTGGCGGCGGTGGCGGTGGCTACGGCTACTGATCCACTGGGTCTTGTGACCCACTGACGTCACGGCGGTCCGTCCTGTAGTAGCCGCGGGACGGGCCGCCGTGATCTGCCCGCACAGGGTTCCTGACATCAAGGCTGGTCAGCGTGGCGTGACGACGCTCAGCGCGCCGGGCAGGGCGCGCAGCCGCAGCGGCGCCCCGGCCGGCAGCGGGTCGGCGCACGGCAGCGTGTCGCCGTCGGCGGCGGCGGGCAGGTCGCGGTCCACGCTGAGCATCACCTCGGTGCCGTGCTCCAGGCTCACCTGCGGCAGCGCCAGGTGCCCGCCGCCGCGGATGCGCGCCAGCGCGCGGACGAACGCGAGCTTCGGCCCGTCCCGCATGATCACGATGTCCAGCATTCCGTCGTCGATGCTGGCGCCCGGCGCCACCTGCATCCCGGCGCCGAAGTACGCGGCGTTCGCGACCACGATGGCGTAGCCGCGGACCTGGCGGCGGGCGCCGCCGGGCGGGCCGCCTTCCGGGCCGGTGATCTCGGTCAGGAACGTGGCCGGCGCCCAGCGGGCCAGCGCGCGCAGCGCCGCCACCGGGTACAGCAGCGGCCCGGGCAGCCAGCGGGCCTGGTTGGCGAGCTGGCCGGCCACCGAGGGAACCCCGGCGTACACGCTGCCCGCGACCATGATCTCCGGGTACCCGGGCGCGGTGACCCCGATCAGGTCGATCTTGCGCAACTGCCCGTGCAGCAGGACCGCCGCGGCGGCCGCCGGATCGGCCGGGATCCCGAGCACCCGGGCCAGGTCGTTGCCCCGCCCGGCGGGGATGATCGCGTACCGCCCCGCGGTGCTGGCCACCACCCCGGCCAGCACTCCCGCGGTGCCGTCGCCGCCCACCGCGACCACGACATGGCCGAGCTGAGCCGCCCGCCCGGCGAGCTGCCTTGCCTCGTCCATGCTGGCTGACTGGCTGACGTGGTAGGTCGCGTCGGCCGCGTCCAGGGCCGCGGTGACCGCGGGCAGTGCCCGCAGCGACCGGCCCCGGCCCGCCGCGGGGTTGACCACGATGCAGAACGGACCGATCATCTCTGACTCCTCGCCCGGACAGGGGTCGCGCGCGCCTGCCTCCCGAAGACTACGATCGGGAGTCATGGCGAGCCAGGGCGAGGTGCCAGCCGGGCAGGCCCGTTACCTCCTGGTGCAGACCAGCACTGACTCGCGGGCTGAGGCGATCGAGCTGGGCAACGCCGCGGTGGCGGCCAGGCTCGCCGCGTGCGCGCAGGTCACCGGGCCGGTAGCGAGCACCTACTGGTGGGAGGAAGGGGTGGAGCGGGCCGAGGAATGGCTGCTCCAGCTCAAGCTCCCGGCCAGCGGTTACCAGGCGGTCGCCGATTTTCTCACTCAGCGGCACAGCTACGACGAGCCGGAGATCATCGCCACCCCGATCGTCGCCGGCGCGCCGTCCTACCTGGGCTGGATCGACGAGGAAACCAACGTCAGCTAGCCCTGGTAACCGGCCGGCAGGTTCCAGGCGCCGAGCACCCGCTGCTCGTGCTCGGTGCCCAGCACGCAGACGGTGGCGTTCTCCAGCCGGAACAGCGCGCCCGCGGCCGGCTCCAGGCCCAGCCACCTGGCGGTCAGCACCCGCAGCTGGTGGCCGTGCCCGACCAGCGCGACGTTCCCGGCCGCCAGCAGCGGGCTGACCCGGGCCAGCACCCGGTCCGCCCGCGCGCCGACCTCGGCCAGCTGCTCGCCGGGGTGGGCGGCGTCACCGGGGATGACGCCGTCGCGCCACAGCAGCCATCCTGGCTGCCGCGCCCTGATCTGCCCGGTGGTCTGGCCCTCGTACCCGCCGTAGTCCCACTCGCTCAGGTCCGGGTCGGGCTGCGCGGCGGGCAGCCCGGCCAGCCTGGCGGTGGCGGCTGCCCTGGACGCCGGGCTGGTGAACGCGGCGCTGACCCGGTACCTGGCCAGCAGCGGCGCGAGCGCGGCGGCGGACGCCGCGCCGCCGGCGGTCATCGGGATGTCGGTTCGCCCGGTGTGCCGGCCGGCCGCGCTCCATTCGGTCTGGCCGTGCCGGACCAGAATCAGCTCGCCCATGGCTCCTCATCATTGCTGAAGCTAAAGTGACCAACGACTGGCAGTAAGCGCAAAAGGCAGGCAGGGGGCGCCCGATGCTGGAGCATGTCTCACTTCCCGAGGCGGTCGCCCGGGCGCTGAGGCACCGGATCCTGAATAACGATATTCCGGCGGAAAGCCGCCTTGTGGAGGCCAATCTCGCTGCTGAATTCGGGGTTAGCAGGGGGACTATCAGGGATGCGATGCGCACCCTCCAGTCCGAGGGACTGATCGAGATTGTGCCGCGCCGGTACAGCATCGTCACCAGGATGTCGGCCGGCGACGCAGAGGACGTGTGCTACGCCAGGTACATCCTGGAGGACGCCAGCCTCAGCCAGGGCCTGGTCCGGGCGCAGCCTGGTGAGCTGGCCGGCCAGCTGGCGGCGGCGATGGCCGAGATGGACGCCGCCGTCCAGGCCAATGACCTGGACGCGCTGGTGGCCAGCGACACCCGTTTTCACCGTCATCTGGTCGGGCTATCGGGGCGGCAGCGGCTGGCGCAGCTCTGGTCGATCCTGGACAGCCAGATGGGCGCGGTGCTGCGCTCGGAAATAGAACGCCGCGGCACCGGGCCAGGCGGAGCCGTGCAGCGGCACCGGGATCTTTCCGGCGCGGTGCTTTCCGGTGATTCCCGGCAGGCGCGCGAAGCGCTCCGAGCCCATTACCTGTCCGGATTTCCCGGCTACGGCAGCGTCAGTATCTCGTAGCCGTCGGCGGTGACCAGCACGGTGTGCTCGAACTGGGCGGTCCGCTTGCGGTCTTTGGTGACCGCGGTCCAGCCGTCGGGCCAGATGTCATAGCTGATCGTGCCCAGCGTGAGCATCGGCTCGATGGTGAACGTCATGCCCGGCTCCATGGTCACGGTCACCTGCGGGTCGTCGAAATGCGGGACGATCAGCCCGGAGTGGAAGGTCGTGCCGATGCCGTGCCCGGTGAAATCGCGGACCACCCCGTAGCCGAACCGGCGGGCGTAGGACTGGATCACCCGGCCGATGGCGTTCAGCGGGCGGCCGGGGGCGACCGTCTTGATGCCCCGCATCATCGCCTCGCGGGTCCGCTCGACCAGCAGCCTGGACTCCTCGTCGACGGGGCCGGCCAGGAAGGTGGCGTTGGTGTCGCCGTGCACGCCGCCGATGTAGGCGGTGATGTCCACGTTCACGATGTCCCCGCGGGCGATCACCGTGTCGTCCGGGATGCCGTGGCAGATCACCTCGTTGACCGAGGTGCACAGCGACTTGGGGTAGCCGCGGTAGCCCAGCGTGCTCGGGTAGGCGCCCTGGCTGAGCAGGAACTCGTGGCCGGCCCGGTCCAGGTCGTCGGTGGTCACCCCGGCAGCGACGTGCCGGCCGACCTCGGCGAGCGCCTGGGCGGCGATCCGGCCCGCGACCCGCATCCGCTCGATCGTGCCGGCATCCTTAATGTCAGGTTCGCCAATTTTCGGGTATTTCTTTCCGACATATTCGGGTGCTTCGATCGTGGCTGGGACCTGTCGCTTCGGGGATATCCGGCCGGGCTGGAGCATCGTCGCCATGATCTGGGAGTGTAGTTGCCATGAACGATGAGCGTCGCTGGTGGTTCTGCCTCAAGCACCGCACCGTGGAGCCGGATGCGGGCTGCCGGGCCAAGGACCGGCTCGGCCCGTACCGGACCAGGGAAGAAGCGGCCCGCGCGCTGGAGACGGCCAGGCGGCGGAATGAGGAATGGGACGCCGCCGACTAGGGCCGCCCGGCCGGCCGCCCGGTATCGTGAGCCGTAACCGCCCTAACCGGCCGAAAGGGGCGTGCGGGTGACTGAGAGGCAGTCTGGCGGCTGGCTGCCGCCTGCGGCGGAATCGCGGCTGGCCGAGATCCGCCAGAGCGGTACCTGGGGGTCGGCTCTGTCCGCCGACGAGTTCACCGCGATCAAGAGCTCCGGGTTCGAGCCGGCCGGCCAGGTGCTCGGGGCCGCTGTCTACAACATCGGCTACACCGGCGGGTTCAACTGCCCGGGCGCCTGGGCCGGGTACGGCGGCTACGCCTCGCCCTACCGCAGCGTGACCTCGGTGTCGGGGACCGGCGGCGGCTCGTTCAGCCCGATGGTGGCCACGCTGTATGAGGCCCGCCGCAAGGCGATCTCCCGGATGCGCGCCGAGTGCACCGAGCTCGGCGGGCAGGGCATCGTCGGCGTCCGGCTGAGCATCGGCGCGTTCCCGGCCGGCGGGCTGGAGTTCAAGGCGATCGGCACCGCGGTGCGGGCGCCGGGCGCGGCGGGGCCGCGGCGGCCGTTCACCTCGCACCTGTCCGGCCAGGACTTCGCCAAACTGATCATGGCCGGCTGGGTGCCGGCCGGCCTGGTGCTGGGTATCTCCATCGGCGCCAGGCACGACGACTGGCTCACCGTCACCCAGACCAGCTGGGGCTCGGGCAGTGCCGAGGTGAGCGGTTACACCGACCTGGTCCACCAGTCCAGGCACGACGCCAGGATCCAGCTGGAGAAGGACGTCGCCAGGGTCGGCGCCGACGGCGTCGTGGTGTCCTCCATCGACACCAGGATCCGGGAGCGGGAGTGCACGATGCAGGAGCACCGCAGGGACCACATCGTGGAGGTCACCATCATCGGGACGGCGATCGCCCAGTTCGCCACCTCCCGCCCGGCCAGCGAGCCCAGCCTCGCGATCTTGTCGCTGGACCCGCAGCGCAGGCAGGCCGCCCGGGTACGGCTCGGCCGATGACCGCCACCCGACCAGCACCAGATGGCAGCCAAGGAGCGACATGACTGACCAGAAGAGCACCGACCTCCAGGCGTCCGGCGTCCCGAAGGACGCGATGCGGCGGCTGGCTGAGCTGCGGCCGGGCCAGCCCGGGTCGATCTTCACCTCCGACCTGTCGGTCAACGAGTTCCTGCTGGTCCGCGAGGCCGGGTTCCGGCCGCTGGGGCTGGTGCTGGGCAGCTCGATCTACCACGTCGGGCTGCAGATCGGCCGCTGGGGCAGGAACCAGGAGCTGGATGTCCTGTCCCAGGCCATGTACCACGCCCGCGAGCTGGCCATGACCCGGATGGAGGCCGAGGCGCAGGAGCTGGGCGCGGACGGCATCGTCGGGGTCAGGCTCGATGTGGAGATGAAGGAGTTCGGCAGCGACATCGCCGAGTTCATCGCGGTCGGCACCGCGGTCATGGCCGAGCCGGGCGCGGGCGGCGGCGGGGTCACCGACTGGCGCAACAACAAGAAGCTGCCGTTCACCTCGGACCTGTCCGGCCAGGATTTCTGGACCCTGATCCGGGCCGGCTACGCGCCGCTGGGCATGGTGATGGGCTCGTGCGTCTACCACATCGCCCACCAGCGGCTCGGCGGGAAGATCGGCAACATCGGCCGGAATGTGGAGCTGGAGCAGTTCACCCAGGCCCTCTACGACGCCAGGGAGCTGGCGATGAGCCGGATGCAGGCCGAGGCCGAGCAGCTGCACGCCGAGGGCATCGTCGGCGTGCAGCTGCGCCAGCACAGCCACACCTGGGGCTCGCACACCACCGAGTTCTTCGCGATCGGCACCGCGGTCCGGCCGCTGCGCGACGACCACGTGATCGAGCGGCCGACCATGGTGCTCAGCCTCGACTCCTGAGCCCGGCGGCCGTTACCGCGGGCTGGTCCCGGAGACCGCGTCGAGCAGCCGGGCCAGCCGGCCGCGCAGGCCGGGCGCGCCGGGCCGCTGCGGCTCGCCCGCGGCCATGCTGACCAGGTGCTGGGCCGCGTCGAAGGAAAACGGCGCCTGCCGCGGCGTGATCGCCAGCGCCTCGTGCGCGAGCTGGTCGAGTTCCGGGTCCTCCTGATCCAGGGCGAGCACGGTGGCACCGAGCTTCCTGGCGTCCTGCACCCGTTCCAGCAGCGGCGCGGGCGCGCCGTCCGGGCTGACCACGAACAGCGTCTCGCCCCGCCGGGCCGCCTCCAGCCGGGACAGGCCCACGCTCAGGTGCGGCGGGCTGCCCGGCGGCGGGTTCCACCGGACCAGGGTGGGGGCGAGCCCGGCCAGCCCGGCCAGCCCGGCCTCCTGGTCCAGGTGCGCGGCCAGGTGCCAGGGCTCCTCCGCCGGGGTGCCGACCACCAGCAGCCCGCCGGGGGTGCGGGCGCTGCCGCGCAGCGCGCGGGCGAACGACCGGGTCCGGTCCAGCCAGCTGCTCGGCCCGAGCAGCTCGCGCAGGGCGGCGACCTGATCGGCGTTCATAGTGCCATGGTGCCTGACTGGCCGGGCTGGCGCAGCAGCCGTGACGAACCGGTTACGCCCGGCCGGCCCGCCCGGCCCGGGCGGCCGCCGGCCGGGACGGACCGCGGCATTCTGGCAGGATCGGTCGCATGGCAGCTCACGAACCCCCCGCCCGCGCGGCCCTGGATGACCCGGCGGCGGCCGCGGCGGCCCTGACCATCGCGATCCTCGGCGGCACCGGCGACCAGGGCCGCGGGCTGGCCCGGCGGCTGGGCCTGGCCGGCAACCGGGTGATCATCGGCTCCCGCGACCCGGCGCGGGCGGACCGCGCCGCCGCCACGGTGGGATCGCCGCCGCTGGTCACCGGGGCCTCCAACGAGGAGGCCGCCAGCGCAGGCGACGTGGTGATCGCGGCCATCCCGTGGGTGGGCCACCGGGAACTGCTGGCCGGGCTGGCCGGCCCGCTGGCCGGCAAGATCCTCATCGACTGCGTGAACCCGCTCGGCTTCGACGCCCGCGGCGCCTACCCGATCCGGGTCGAGGAGGGCAGCGCCGCCGAGCAGGCCGCGCGGGTGCTGCCGGGCAGCACGGTCGTCGGCGCGTTCCACCATGTGTCGGCGACCGTGCTGCTCGACCCAGAGGTCGCCGAGGTGGGACTGGACGTGATGGTGCTCGGCGACGACCGGCGGGCGACCGACCTGGTCCAGGCCCTGGCCAGCCGGATCAGCGGGATGCGCGGCATCTACGCTGGCCGGCTGCGCAACTGCGCCCAGGTGGAGGCGCTGACCGCGAACCTGATCTCGGTCAACCGCCGGTACAAGGCGCACGCGGGGCTGCGCGTCACCGACGTGTAGGCCGCGGGCGGCCGGGCCGGCCCAGGCTGGCCGGCCCGGTCAGCGGTAAGAGTGCTGCTCGTCCGGGAAGCTGCCCGACACCACGTCCGCCGCGAACGCCTGGGCCGCGTCCCGCAGCACGCCGCCGACCTCGGCGTAGCGCTGCACGAACTTCGCGGTCCGCGGCGTCAGGCCGGCCATGTCCTGCCAGACCAGCACCTGGGCGTCGCAGGCCGGGCCGGCCCCGATGCCGATCGTCGGGATGGACAGGCCCGCGGTCACCCGGGCCGCGAGCTCGCCCGGGATCGCCTCCAGCACCAGCGCGAACGCGCCCGCCGCCTGCAGCGCCTTGGCGTCCTGCAGCAGCTTCTCGCCGTCCTCGCCGCGGCCCTGCACCCGGTAACCGCCGAAGGCGTTGACCGACTGCGGGGTCAGGCCCAGGTGCGCCATCACCGGGATGCCGGCCGCGACCAGGTCCTCGACCTGGCGGACCACCCGGTAGCCGCCCTCGATCTTGACCGCCTGGGCGCCTGCCTCCTTCAGGAACCTGGTGGCCGCGACCAGGGCCGCCTGCGGCGACGCCTGGTAGGAGCCGAACGGCAGGTCGGCCACGACCATGGCCCGGCTGGTGCCGCGCACCACGGCCGCGGTCAGCGGGATCAGGTCGTCGACCGTCACCGGGATCGTGGTGTCGTGCCCGTACACCACCATCCCGGCCGAGTCACCGACCAGGAGCACCGGGATGCCCGCGTCGTCGAAGACCCGGGCGGTCAGCGCGTCGTAGGCGGTGAGCATCGGCCACCGCTCGCCGCGCCGCTTGGCCGCGGCGATGTCGCGGACCGTAACGCGGCGGGTGCCGCGGCCGCCGTAGAGCGGGTCGGGCGGCGGCGTGTCCCCGCCGGGCTGCTGCTGTGCTGGGGTCGTGGTCCGCATACTGGTTGCGGCCAGCGCGTCATCGTGACGTGAAGTCATGCCGGGCCTCCATGCCTCGAGGCGCCACCGTGGCGTCCCCGGACATGTCGATAATCGCACGACCTGCCCCGGGCCGGTAGGGGGCGGCCGGGCCGGCCCTGCCCGCGCTGCGGCGGACCGGGTTGGGCCCGGCCGAGTTGCGCTGAGCGTACGGACTGGGCGCCAAGTCCGGTTAGGCTGGTAAATGGCAATGAGGCCGGTTCCGGCCTGGGGGAGGGTATTGCGGCGATGAGTGCTGCGCGGGTGCGGCCGCGGGCCGCCAAGATTGCGCAAGCGACGCCGATCCGGCAGTTCGCCCGCAGCGTCACCGGCCTGCGTGGCGCGTCGCCCGCCGAGGCCAGCCCGGCCGCCGGCCTGCCCGGCGGGGCGGCCGGCGAGCCCGGTGACGCGGCCGGCGAGCTCGACGGCGCGCTGGCCGGGCGGGCCGCGGCCCGGCGGCGGCCTGGCCGCCCGCGCAGCGTGGCGGCCGACCGGGCGATCATCGAGGCGGCGCTCAGCCTGTTCGCCGAGGCCGGCCCGGACGGGCTGTACTTCGAGAAGGTGGCCGCCAGGGCCGGCGTCGGCAAGGCCACCATCTACCGGCGCTGGCCGGGGCGGGAAGACCTGCTCCTGGACGCGCTGGACCAGCTGCGGTTCCCGCTGCCCCAGCCCAGGGGCAAGTCGGTGCGCGGTGACCTGACCGCGCTGCTCGAGGCGATGTGCCGGGAGCCGGCCGACCCGCGGCTGGCCCGGCAGCTGGCGCTGCTGCAGGGCGAGGGCGACCGGTACCCGAGGGTGGTGGCCCGGCACGTCCAGACCGTCATCGAGCCGCGCCGCGAGCTGGTCAGGTCGGTGCTGCGCCGCGGCGTGGGCACCGGCGAGCTGCGCGAGGACACCGATATCGAGGCCGCGATGTTCATGCTGGTCGGGGCGGTGCTAGCGCGCACCAGGTCGGGCCAGGCGGCGGCCGAGGACGGTTACCCCCGGCGGGTGGTCGAGGAGCTGCTGCGCGGCCTGGCGTCCCGGTGACCGCCGGGCCGGATCGGCACCCAGGGCGCCCTGGGCCGCTCCGGTAGGGTCGTCGCAGGATCCGCGCTGAGGAGTGAGCATGCGACTGACCAAGCTCGGCCATTCATGCGTACGGCTGGAGAAGAACGGCGGCTCGCTGGTGATCGACCCCGGCGTCTGGAGCGGCCCGGACGCGGCGGCCAGCGCCGACGCGATCCTGATCACGCACGAGCATCCCGACCACGTCGACGGGGCCAGGGTCGCCACCGCGCTCACCGGGCGCAAGGACCTGGAGCTGTGGGCGAGCGCCACGGTCGCCGGGCAGTTCGCCGAGTTCGGCGGCCGGATCCACACCGTCGATGACGGCGACGTGTTCCAGGCGGCCGGCTTCGACGTGCATGTCTACGGCCACGACCACGCGGTGATCCACCCGGACGTCCCGGTCGTGGTGAACACCGGGTTCGCGGTCGACGGGCAGGTCTTTCACCCGGGCGACTCGCTGACCGTGCCGCGGGAGCCGGTGCCGGTGCTGCTGATCCCGGTCAACGCGCCCTGGCTGAAGGTGTCAGAGATGATCGACTACGGCCGGGCGGTCGCGCCATCGCGCGGTTACGCGATCCACGACGGGCTGCTGAACGAGAACGGGCTGGCCCTGGCGCAGCGGCTGCTCGGCATGGCGGCCGGGTCCGGCGGCGGGACGTTCAGCAGGCTGGAGCCGGGCACCAGCGTGGAGATCTAGCCGCCGTCCCGGCCGGCACCGCTCGTTTCGCTGGCACCGCTCGTTTCGCTGGCACCGCCCGGCGGGGACGGCTCGTCAGCTCCGGCCGGCCGCGTCGGCTCCCGCCACCGGCTGGTCAGCGGCAGCCGCCGGTCCCTGCCGAAGTTCTTGATGCTGATCTTGGGACCGGGCGGGTACTGCCTGCGCTTGTACTCGGCCCGGTCGACCAGCCGGATCACCCGCTCGGCTAGCTCGGGGTCGTGGCCGGCCGCGGCCAGCGCCGCCGCGCCCATGTCCTTCTCCACGTAGTCGTCGAGCAGCGCGTCCAGCACCTGGTAGTCGGGCAGCGAGTCGCTGTCCAGCTGGCCGGGTGCCAGCTCGGCGCTCGGCGGCTTGGTGATCGAGTTCTCCGGGATGGGCGGCACCTGGCCGCGGTCACGAGCCTGCTGGTTGCGCCACCGGGCCAGCTCCCAGACCAGGGTCTTGGGCACGTCCTTGACCGGCGCGAAGCCGCCCGCCGAGTCCCCGTACAAGGTGGAGTACCCGGTGGCAAGCTCGCTCTTGTTGCCGGTGGTGAGCACCAGGTGGCCCTCGGCGTTGGACAGCGCCATCAAGATCATGCCCCGGATCCTGGCCTGCAGGTTCTCCGCCGCAAGCCCGTGCAGGTCCAGTTCCGCGTCGAACGCCGCGACCATCGGCCTGATCGGGACGGTCCTCGCCTGCAGGCCCTGCCGCTTGACCAGGTCCTCGGCGTCGCCGACGGAGTGCTCGGTGCTGTAGCGGCTGGGCATCAGCACCACGTGCACCTGGCCGGGGCCGATGGCGTCCGCGGCGATGGTCGCGGTCAGCGCCGAGTCGATCCCGCCGGACAGGCCGAGGATGACTGAGCGGAAGCCGTTCTTGCGGACGTAGTCCCTGGTCCCGGTGACCAGCGCCGCGTACACCTCGGTCAGGTCGGGCAGCCGCGGCCAGCACCGGCCCGGCTGCGCCGCCTGGTCCGGCACCGCCTGGTCCGGCACCGCCTGGTCCGGCGCCGCCTGGTCCGGCGCGGCCGGGCCGAGTTCCAGCCGCTGAAGCTTGATCATCGTGCCGTCGCGGGCGTCCACAACCGTGCTGCCGGCCGCGGCCACGGCCAGGTCGGCGGCCGGCAGGCTGAGATCGGCGACGATCAGCGCCTCCTCGAACTGCGGCCCGCGGGCCAGCAGCGTCCCGGCCGCGTCGACGATGATCGAGTCACCGTCGAACACCAGCTCATCCTGGCCGCCCACCAGGTTGCAGTAGGCCAGCACCGCCCCGGCCTCCCGGGCCCGCCGCTGGCACAGCGCCAGCCTGGTGTCGTCCTTGCCCCGCTCATACGGCGAGGCGTTGGGCACGACCAGCAGCGCCGCGCCCGCATCCCGGCACACCGCCACCGGGCCGCCGTCCTGCCACAGGTCCTCGCAGATCGCGACCGCCACGTCGGCCCGCTGCCCGTCCCGCCCGGCCAGCCGGAACACCGGCACGCTGTCGCCGGGCACGAAGTACCGGTACTCGTCGAAAACCCCGTAGTTCGGCAGGTGATGCTTGGCCGAGGTGACCACGACCTCGCCGTCATACAGCAGCGCCGCGGCGTCCAGCGGCGCGCCGGCCGGCAGCCCGACCCGGGGCGCCAGCCCGGCCCGCCGGTCCAGGTACCCGGTCACCACGGCGATCGCGCCGAGGCCGTCGGCGGCCAGGCGGCGCGCTGTCGCGTGCAGGGCGTGCACCGACGCCTGCACGAACGAGGCGCGCAGCGCCAGATCCTCCACCGGGTAGCCGGTCAGCATCATCTCGGGGAATACCACCAGCCGCGCGCCCTGCCCGGCGGCGCGCGTGGTCCACTCCCTGACCAGGCCCGCGTTGCCATCCAGGTCCCCGACGGTGGCGTTCACCTGCGCGAGGGCAATCCGAAGCTGAGCCACGGCTCCAGCTTAGGGCGGGCGCGGCAGCTGGCCGCCCCCCGCGTAACGCGCCGGAAACACGGGCGAGGCAGACTGGCGCCGTGGACAGGCAGGAAGAGTTCGTGCTGCGGACGCTCGAGGAGCGCGATATTCGTTTTGTCCGGTTGTGGTTCACCGACGTGCTCGGCTACCTCAAATCGGTCGCGGTCGCGCCCGCCGAGCTCGAAGGCGCGTTCGCGGAGGGCATCGGCTTCGACGGGTCGGCGGTGGAGGGGTTCGCCCGGGTCTACGAGGCGGACATGATCGCTAAACCGGACCCGTCGACGTTCCAGGTGATGCCGCTGCGCGGCGACGCCGCCGGGGTCGGCCGGATGTTCTGCGACATCCTGATGCCGAACGGCACCCCCTCCTACGCCGACCCGCGGCACGTGCTCAAGCGCGCGCTGGCCCGGGCATCCGCGCTCGGGTTCAGCTTCTACACCCACCCCGAGATCGAGTTCTTCCTGCTCAGGGAGAAGCCTGAGCCGAACGCCAAGCCGCAGCCGATCGACGCGGGCGGGTACTTCGACCACACCCCGCACACCATCGCGCACGACTTCCGCCGCAACGCGATCGTGATGCTGGAGCGGATGGGCATCTCGGTCGAGTTCAGCCACCACGAGGGGGCGCCGGGGCAGCAGGAGATCGACCTGCGCTACGCCGACGCGCTCACCACCGCCGACAACATCATGTCGTTCCGGCTGGCGATGAAGGAGGTGGCGCTGGAGCAGGGGGTCTACGCGACCTTCATGCCCAAGCCGTTCACCGAGCACCCTGGCTCGGGCATGCATACCCATATGTCACTGTTCGAGGGCGACCGGAACGTGTTTCACGAGCCAGGAGCCGATTACCAGCTGTCCAAGCTGGGCCGGGCGTTCATCGCCGGTTTGCTCCGGCATGCCGCGGAGATCACCGCTGTGTGTAACCAGTGGGTCAACTCCTACAAGCGGCTGTGGGGCGGCACCGAGCGGATCGCCGGCGCCGGGGGAGAGGCGCCCGCCTACGTCTGCTGGGGGCATAACAACCGGTCTGCCCTGATCCGGGTGCCGATGTACAAGCCGCAGAAGGGCAACGCGACCAGGATCGAGTTCCGCTCGATCGACCCGGCCTGCAACCCGTATCTCGCCTTCGCGGTGATCTTGTCGGCGGGCCTGCGGGGGATCGAGGCCGACTACGAGCTCCCGCCCGGCGCCGAGGACGACGTGTGGGCGCTGACCAGCGCGGAGCGGCGGGCGCTGGGGATCGATCCGCTGCCGCAGAGCCTGTCTGACGCCTGCAACGTGATGGAGCGCAGCGAGCTGGTCGCCGAGACGCTCGGCGAGCACGTCTTCGACTTCTTCCTGCGCAACAAGCGGGACGAATGGCAGGACTACCGGCGCCAGGTCACCGAGTTCGAGCTGGACCGCTACCTCGGCGTGCTCTGACCGGCGGCGCCGTCCCCGTCAGCCCGGCCCGCCCGTCCTCCTGGCCCTCGCCCGCCCGCTCGCCCGCGCCGGGCACCGCGGGCTCGCTACCGTGCTGGGGTGGACATGGCGCGGGGAACGACGCTGGCCGGGCGGCTCGCGGTGCTCGGCTTCGCGGACACCGCCAGGGCGCAGCGGCTGCTCAGCACCGACCTCGGGCTCGACATCGGCGGCGCCGACGCCGCCCTGCTCGACGCGATCGCCGCCGCCGCGGACCCCGACCTGGCACTGGCCGCGCTGGCCAGGCTCCCGGCGCAGCCCGACCTGCGGGCCGCGCTGCGCGCTGACCAGGGCACCAGGGCGAGGCTGACCGCTGTCCTCGGTGCCAGCGCTGCCCTGGGGGAGCACCTGGCCAGGCACCCGGAACACTGGCGGGTGCTCACCGGTCCCGGCGCGCTGGCCCGGCCCGGTGCCGTTCAGCTGCGGGCCGAACTGGCCGCGGCGGCGGGCCCGCGGGCCAGCCCGGACCCGGTCACCGCGCTGCGGGTGGCCTACCGCAGGCGGCTGCTGCACCTGGCGGCCAGGGACCTGACCGGCGTGATCACCATCGCGCAGACCGCCGCCGAGCTGGCCGACCTGGCGGCGGCGGCGCTGGACGCGGCGCTGTCCGTCGCCGCGTCCCGGCTCGGGCCCGCGGCCAGCCAGGCCCGGCTGGCGGTGATCGCGATGGGCAAGTGCGGGGCCAGGGAGCTGAACTACGCCAGCGACGTCGACGTGATCTTCGTCGCGGCGCCGGCCGGCGGCGCGACCGAGGACCAGGCGCTGCGCGCCGCGACCCAGCTGGCCACCACGATGATCAGCATCTGCTCACAGCCAGGTGTCGAGAGCCCGCTGTTCCCTGTCGACCCGAACCTGCGCCCCGAGGGCAGGGACGGGCCGCTGGTGCGGACCCTGGCCAGCCACCGCGCCTACTACGAGCGCTGGGCCAAGACCTGGGAATTCCAGGCGCTGCTCAAGGCCAGGCCGGTGGCCGGTGACGCCGGGCTGGGCGATGAGTACCTGGCCGCGCTGGCCCCGATGGTCTGGCAGGCGGCGCAGCGCGAGCATTTCGTCGCCGACGTGCAGGCGATGCGCCGCCGGGTGCTGGACAGCCTGCCCGCGCACGCGGCCGGGCGCGAGCTCAAGCTCGGCCCTGGCGGCCTGCGCGACATCGAGTTCGCGGTCCAGCTGCTGCAGCTGGTGCACGGCCGGACCGACGAGGTGCTCCGGGTCACCGCCACCCTGGACGCGCTGGACGCGCTCGCGGCCGGCGGGTACGTCGGCCGCCAGGACGCGGCGGGCCTGGCCCGGGCGTACCGGTTCCTGCGCGGCGTCGAGCACCTGCTGCAGCTGCATCAGCTCCGGCGCACCCACACCCTGCCCGAGGATCCCGCGGTGCTGCGCCGGGTCGGCCGCGCGCTGCGGCTGGCCACCCCGGGCACCGACCCGGCGGCCGAGCTGACCGCCAGCTGGCGGGAACACGCCAGGGCGGCCAGGCAGCTGCACGAGAAGCTGTTCTACCGCCCGCTGCTCGAAGCGGTCGCCCGGCTGCCGGGGGAGGACGTGCGGCTCACCCCGGAAGCGGCGCAGGCCCGGCTGGAGGCGCTCGGCTACGTCGATCCCGAGGGCGCGCTGCGGCACATCGCCGCGCTCACCGCCGGGGTGTCCCGCAAGACCGCGATCCAGCGCACCCTGCTGCCCGTGCTGCTCGGCTGGTTCGCTGACGCCGCCAGGCCGGACGCGGGCCTGCTGGCGTTCCGCCAGGTCAGCGAGGCACTCGGCCAGTCGCCGTGGTACCTGCGGCTGCTGCGCGACGACACCAGCGTGGCGCAGCGGATGGCCAGGCTGCTGGCGTCCAGCAAGTACGCGGCCGGGCTGCTGCTGCGCGCGCCGGAGGCGGTCGCGATGCTCGCCGACGACGCGCAGCTCGCGCCGAGGCCGGCCAGCGAGCTGCGGGGCGAGGCCGCCGCCGCGGTGCGCAGGCATTCCGGCGCGGCCGGAGCGGTGGCCGCGGTGCTCGCGCTGCGCCGCCGCGAACTGCTCCGCACCGCGGCCGCGGACCTGCTCGGCCTGTCCGGGGTCGAGCAGGCCGGCGAGGCGCTCAGCACGGTCGCGGCGGTGACCGTCAGCGCCGCGCTGGACGCGGCCATCAGGAGGACCGAGCAGGACACCGGTCCGCTGCCGACCCGGATGGCCGTGCTCGCGATGGGCCGGCTCGGCGGGCACGAGATGAGCTACTCCAGCGACGCGGACGTGATGTTCGTGCACGACCCGCTGCCCGGCGCGGACGAGGAGCGCGCGACCAGGGCCGCGCACGCGGTCGCCGAGGAACTGCGCGGCCTGCTCGGCCAGCCCGGCCCCGATCCGGCGCTGCCGGTTGACGCGGGCCTGCGGCCAGAGGGCCGGCAGGGCCCGCTGGTCCGCACGCTCGCCTCCTACCTGGCCTACTACCGGCGCTGGTCGCTGCCCTGGGAGGCGCAGGCCCTGCTGCGGGCCGAACCGGTCGCCGGCGACCCTGACCTCGGCGCGGCGTTCATCACGATGGCCGACGAACTGCGCTACCCGGCCGGGGGGATGTCCGGCGACGCGGTGCGCGAGGTCCGCCGCCTCAAGGCCCGGATGGAGGCCGAACGCATACCCCGTGGCCAGGACCCGGCCCTGCAGCTCAAGCTCGGCCCCGGCGGGCTCGCCGACGTGGAATGGGTGACCCAGCTGCTGCAGCTCAGGCACGCGCACGCGACCCCCGCGCTGCGGACCACCAGGACGCTGGCGGCGCTCGGCGCGGCCAGCGAGGCCGGCCTGATCCCGGCCGCGGACGCGCGGACGCTGGCCGATGCCTGGCGGCTGGCCGCCCGGATCAGGAACGCGGTGATGCTGGTGCGCGGCCGGACCGCCGACACGGTGCCGACCGCACACCCGGAACTGACCGCGGTGGCCATGCTGCTGGGATACCCGCCCGAGTCCGCCCAGGACCTGGTCCAGGACTACCGCCGCACCGCCCGCCGGGCCAGGACCGTGATGGAACGCCTCTTCTACGGCTAGCCCGCCCGGATGCTGGCGACCGGGCATGACGGACCGCACGCGAGATATGGCGGTTAGCGGTGGGCGCGGAGGATGCGGAGGACGTCGACGGTGATGTGGCCGCGCCAGTCGAGCTCGGTCGCGGCGCACCAGACCGGGAAGTTGAACATCCAGCCGCCGTCCTCCTGCTGGCTGGCGGCGAGGTGGTCCAGGTGAGCCTCGATGACGTCCGGGCTGAACAGCTCGCGGGAGCGGGTGCCCGGCTCCGGCGCGAAGTCCAGCGGTGAGTGGGTCTCCCCGGGTGCCCGCGGGTCCAGCGTGACGACGCTGTCCACCATCGGCTTGACCGTGGCCAGCGCCTGCCGGGCCCGGCCGGCGTCGGGCACGTGGTCCAGGAAGCGCAGCGCGCCGCGCAGGTCATACGGGCCGGGATCGTCCAGCTCGCCGATCAGGGACCAGAGCAGCTCGGTGGCCCGGTCCAGCCAGGGGTGGCTGACCCCGCGCTTGTGCAGGGTGCCCGCGATCTGGCCGGTGGACACCAGCGACGGGGCCCGCCCCGGAGTCGGCGCCCACCACGGCGCGTGCGGCCAGCCCTGCACGCTCGGCTCCACGAACACCGCGCCGCCCTCAGCCGGGGCGTTCGCCCCGAGCCAGTCGCAAGCGCCTTCAACCAGGTCAGCGTCCCAGGCATCGGCGCCGTCCAGGATCCGCAAGCCCAGCTCGATAGCGGCGGGCTGGCTGCCAGGGGACCGGCCGTCGGGTTCCAGCGCGTGCCCGAACCCGCCGTCCGGGTTGCGGTACGCGGCGACCGCGTCGCGGACCGGGCCTGCGGGCCCGCCGCCGAACAGGCGGTCGAACCTGCGCCGGTCAAGCACCCGGGCCGAACGGGCGATGAACTGGGCAGCGGCGTCGATGTCTGGCTTGCTCATCCCCCCACCCAAGCAGCGCCGCTGGCTGCTGCCTTGAACGAAACGGACACCACCGGATGCGACACTGGCGGTATGGACGTCACGCCGGGCTACCGGGAGATGGCCCCGGGCGCCGCGTTCGGGCATCAGATCGACTGCGTGTGGGTCCGGGTCCAGCCGCCGGAACCGGGCGGCCGCACCCTGGTGCTGCCCGACGCCTGCGCGGACCTGATCTGGCAGCGCGGGGTGGGCGCGTACGTGGCCGGTCCGGACACCGGCCCCGCGCCGGTGTCGCACGCGCCCGGCCTGGTGATGGCCGGGGTGCGGTTCCGGCCGGGGGCCGGCGGCGCGGCGCTCGGGCTGCCGCTGAGCGAACTGCTGAACCAGCGGGTGCCTGCCAGCGAGCTGCCTGGCCTGCCGGCCCGGCAGCTGCCCGGATCGCTGCCCCTTGACCTCGCCGTGCGCGCGCTCACCCAGCTCGCCGCCTCGCTGGTCACCGACCGGCCGCCGGATCCGGTGGCGGTGCAAGCGGCGCGGCTGCTGGCCCGGCCCGGGGCGCGGGCGGAGCAGGTCGCTGCCCGGCTGGACATCAGCGAGCGGCAGCTGCGCCGCAGGTGCCAGGCCGCCGTCGGCTATGGGCCGAGGACCTTGCACCGGGTGCTCCGGTTCCGCCGCTTCCTGGCCAGCCTGCACGGGGGGCGGCTGGGCGCGGGCGGCCCGGATGGCCTGGCAAGCCTGGCCGCCGACGCCGGTTACGCCGATCAGGCGCACCTCACCAGGGAGAGCGCCAGGCTGGCCGGGCTGCCGCCCGCCGCCCTGGCCCGGGAGCTCGACGGCTGAGCTGGCCGGGACCAGGTCAGGGCAGGGCCGCGGTCTCTAGCCCAGGTAGGCGACCGTGCGTCGGATCCGGTGGCTGCCGCAGCCATGACGGCCGGGCAGGCCGATGCCGTCGGCCGCTTCGGTGTCCTGCTCGCAGGTGAGCACGTTCCACCTGGCCGCGTCCTGGCCCAGGTAGAACGAGAACCCGACCGTCACCTCGTACTGGCGGCGGGTGATCCGGCGCGGCGCGCTGACCGTCGCCGCCTGGTCCACGCTCAGCCAGTAGGGCTGGCGGGGGACACGCCGGGCGCTGCGCTTCTTGCCGACGTAGACAAACCAGTGCCGTCGCAGGTAGCCGCGGACCAGCCGGCCAGGCAGGTACACGTAGAACCGGTACGCGGGGCGGCAGAACGGCCCGGTGCCGCAGCCCTGCTTGCGCATCACCCGGCCGCCCGGGGTCAGGTAGACCGTCCGGGCCGCGGACCTGGCCAGCGGGGTGAGCCCGGCACCCGGCCGGGACAGCTGCACCCGGTAGCGGGTGGCGATGCGCGGACGCACGGTGAACGAGTAGGACCCGGTGGCGCTGGTGAGCGGGCGGCTGGCGATCACGGCGGGCGCCCGGCGGAACGGGAACCGCGAGGCCATCAGGCTGACCACGTCCCCCGGTGCCGCGCCGGTGATGGTGGCGCGGATCCTGGCGGTGGCGTACCTGCCGCCCTCGAACAGCACCAGGACGTGGCCGGAGACCCGCGGCAGCGCGGACGAGGCCCTGATCCTCAGCGCCGGGATCGCCGGGCTGGTCACGCCGGCCGCGCCACGGGTGGCCGCTGGGCCGCCCTGGCTTCCTGGGCCGCCCGGGGTTTCCGGCCCGCCGGAAGGTCCCGTGTCGTTGGTGGGTCCCGCCGCACTGGCGGCTTCTGCCCCGCCTGGAGCGAGCAAAGCGACAAGCGCGAGGCCGGCGGTCGCGGCGAAGACGGCGGCTAAACGGGATAGTCCGGGCACAATTACTCTCTTCGTAGTAACGAAGCCGTCACGGTCAGTGCTGAGGGTAAGTCAGTGCTGAGGATAAGACTGAACGGCCGCCCCGGCCGGTGCTTCGGCCCAGCCCGGCGCGCCGCCACGCCGGTGAACCGCCCTGCCCGCGGTCCGCGGGAGGAGGAGGGGGGCTGGGCGGCGGGGGTTCGCTGACCTGGAGGGCTAGCTGACCTGGTGGACGTTGAACGCGGTGATGACGCCGTCGGTCACGGTGTAGGTGCCCTGGAAGGTCTTGACCGTGCTGTCGGTCTGCAGCGCCGTGACCCGCGCGCTGACCACGCTGCCGGAAACCGACAGGATCTGGACGGTGCTCTGTTGCGTGGTGTCGTAGCCGTTGACGTAGGCGGTGTAGGTCGAGCCGGTGTTGCGGCCGCCCAGTCGCCAGGCGCGGCCGAACTGGTGGTTGTTGAGCGCGGTGAAGTAGGCGTTGACGGTCCCGGACGGGCTGGCGACGACCGGGCTGGCCGGGCTCGGTGAGCCGGTGGGCGTGCCGGTGTGGCCGCCCGCCCCGGTCTGGCCGGAGGTGCCGGTGCCGCCGGACTGCGCGGTGTCCTGGCCGGGCCGGTTGTGCACGAGGGCGTACCCGCCGGCCGCGAGGGCGGCCACGATCAGCACGCCCATCAGCAGCCCGGCGGGACCGCGCCACCAGCTGCGGCGCCGGCCCGCCGGCGGACGGCCGGGTGGCCGCTGCCCGGCCGGGTACTGGCCAGGGCGGTACAGGTCCTGCTGGTACTGGCTGGCCGGGCGCTGGCTGGACTGGTACTGGCCGGGCTGGTACCGGCTGGCGGGGGGCTGGCCGGGCTGGTACCGGCTGGCGTCGCGGGAGCGTGGCTGGTCCGCCGCCGGGTAGCCGGCCGGGCCGTAGGAGGAGGGCGCCCTGCGGTCAGCCCGGGTGGGCCGGACCGGCTCAGCCGACTCGGTCGGCGGCTCGGCCAGGAACGCGCTGCCGCCGGGGCCCGCCGCACCGCCGGGAACCGCACCGCCAGGAACCGCCGCGCCGCCGGGAACCGCACCGCCCGGGTTCGCACCGCCGGGGGCCTGCCCGGCCGCCAGGCCCAGGTCGCCCAGGCCCAGGCCGGCCAGGCCCGCCGCGGCGGCCAGGCCCGCGTCGGGCGCGGTGGCCCTGGCAGCTGGCCCCCCGGCGCCAAGACCCGGGTCGGCCGCCCAGCCCGACAGCTCGGTCGGCGGCCCGGGCACGCTGCTCGCGCCCCGCACCGCCGGCTCACCGGCCAGGCCGCAGGCGGCCCGCAGCGCCGAGGCGAATTCCCTGCAGGTCGGGAACCGGTGCGCGGGCGCCTTCGCCAGCGCCTTGGCCAGCACCGCGTCGACGGCCGCGGGCAGATCGGGCCGGCGGCCGGTCAGCTGCGGCGGCGGGTCGGACACCTGCGCCCAGATGACGGCGAGGCCCTGGTCGCGCTGGAAGGGCGGGCCGCCGGAAAGCATCTCGAACACCGCGCACGCCAGCGAGTACAGGTCGGCGCGCCCGTCGACCATCTTGTTCTCGATCTGCTCGGGCGCGATGTAGTCCAGGGTGCCGAGGAACTGGCCGGTCGAGGTCAGGCTGGAGGTGGCCACCGCCTGCTTGGTGAGCCCGAAGTCGGACAGGTACACGTGGTCGAGCTGGCCGCTGCCGGTCGCCGCGTCCAGCAGCATGTTCGCCGGCTTGACGTCGCGGTGGACCATGCCGCGCGCGTGCGCGGCGTCCAGCGCGCCCGCCACCTGCTCGGTGATGCTGACCGCGCGCCAGGCGGGCAGGGTGCGCTCGCGGTCCAGCAGCGTGCGCACGTCCTTGCCGCTGACATAGCGCATCGCGATGAACAGGACGCCGTCGGCCTCGCCCGCGTCGAACACCGGGATGATGTGCGGGTGGTCGACCGCGGCGGCCGCCCGGCATTCGCGCACGAACCGGTGCCGGAACGCGTCATCGGCCACCAGTTCGGGCGCCAGCACCTTGAGCGCCACCGTCCGGTCCAGCCGGACGTCCGTGGCACGGTAGACGACCGCCATCCCCCCGCGGCCGATCTGCTCGATCAGCCGGTACCCAGCCACCTGCGACCCCGCGCCGACCGGCGCTGGCTCACCTGGCGCCAAAGGAAAGTCCCCGCTCACCCGTGCCTCCAGCGCTCGCCTGATCGAGCCTCACGTTACCCGTTCTTGACCTGATGACGGCAACGATTTGTGCTCACATTGGCAACAACCAGGCCGGGCCGGCAACGCCGGTCTCACCGGCGCGGAAGCGGGGCCTGGCCGGGCCGGTAACGGCGCGGGGGGATCCGCCATTACCGGCCCGCCAGCCCTCAGGGCGCCGCGGGGTCAAGCGCCCTGGTTCCCAGGTGCCGTGCGGTAGGCCGCGGCGGCGCGGCGGCGCTCAGACGTCCCAGTACAGCTCGAACTCGTGCGGGTGCGGGCGCAGCCGGATCGGGTCGATCTCGCTGGAGCGCTTGAAGTCCAGCCAGGTCTCGATCAGGTCCGGGGTGAACACCCCGCCCTCGATCAGGTACTCGTGGTCGGCTTCCAGCGTGTCGAGCACCTTGTCCAGCGAGCCGGGCACCTGCGGGATCGCCCGCGCCTCGTCCGGCGGCAGCTCGTACAGGTCCTTGTCGACCGGCTCCGGCGGCTCGATCTTGTTCTTGATCCCGTCCAGCCCGGCCATCAGCATCGCCGAGAACGCCAGGTACGGGTTGCAGGACGGATCGGGCACCCGGAACTCGATCCGCTTGGCCTTCGGGCTCGGGCCGGTGATCGGCACCCGGACGCAGGCCGACCGGTTGCGCTGGGAGTACACCAGGTTGACCGGCGCCTCGAAGCCGGGCACCAGGCGGTGGTAGGAGTTCACGGTCGGGTTGGTGAACGCCAGCAGCGACGGCGCGTGCCTGAGCAGCCCGCCGATGTAGTAGCGGGCGGTGTCGGACAGCCCCGCGTAGCCGACCTCGTCGTAGAACAGCGGCGAGCCGTCCTTCCACAGGCTCTGGTGGCAGTGCATGCCCGAGCCGTTGTCGCCGAACAGCGGCTTGGGCATGAACGTCACGGTCTTGCCCGCCGCCCGGGCCACGCTCTTGATCACGTACTTGTACAGCATCAGGTTGTCGGCGGTCTCCAGCAGGCCGCCGAACCTGATGTTGATCTCCGCCTGGCCGGCCGTGCCGACCTCGTGGTGCTGCATCTCGACGGTGATCCCGCAGTCGATCAGCGCACTGGCCATCTCCGCCCGCAGGTCGGCGTAGTGGTCGGTGGGCGGGACCGGGAAGTAGCCGCCCTTGTAGCGCGGCTTGTAGGCCAGGTTGCCGCCCGGCTCGTCGCGGCCGGAGTTCCAGGCCCCCTCGATCGAGTCGAGGAAGTAGTAGCCGGCCTGCGGCGCGGTCTCGAACCGGGCCGAGTCGAAGATGTAGAACTCGGCCTCGGGGCCGAAGAACGCGGTGTCCGCGACGCCGCTGCCGCGCAGGTAGTCCTGTGCCTTCCTGGCGATGTTGCGCGGGTCCCTGGTGTAGGGCTCGCCGGTCAGCGGGTCGTGCACGAAGAACGTCAGGTTCAGCGTCTTGCGGGCACGGAACGGGTCCAGCACGGCGGTCGACGGGTCTGGCATGAGCAGCATGTCCGATTCGTGGATCTGCTGGAAGCCGCGGATCGACGAGCCGTCGAACATCAGCCCGTCGGTGCAGACCCGGTCGTCGAAAGACTGGGCCGGGACCGTGAAATGCTGCATTATCCCGGGCAGGTCGCAGAACCTGACGTCGACGAACTCCACCGACTCAGCCCCGATGAACCGCAGGATCTCCTCGCCGCTGCTGAACATCCAGCCTCCCTCTGACGCTGCCGGTGATCTGCCGGTGCCTGGCCAGCGCCGCCGGCTGGCATCCACACGACCGTAGCGGGCACCCGTTTCGCGGCCGTGTCCCGAATGTTTCACCCGTGTTAAGCCCGGGCGGGGCGGGGCCGCGGGGCAGACCAGGATGCCGAACGCTATCGGGGCCCGGTCCCGCCGCTCGCGCCGCCCGGATACCGTGGTTTCGTGGCAGACCGACGTTGGACCGGCGGGTGGATGTCAGGCGTGCGCTCGCCCGCTCAGGAAAGCCAGTACCCGGGGCAGGGCCTGGGGCTGCCGCAGGCGGGCGCGGGCTCGGTCGCGGGCACCGGCCGCCGGTTCGGCGCGCTGCTGATCGACTGGCTGCTGTGCGAGGTCATCGCGATGGCGCTGCTGCACTCGGCGTGGTGGACGCTGGCGATCTTCGCGGCCGAGGTCACGCTGCTGACCGCGTTCACCGGGTTCACCGTCGGCAAGCGGCTGCTGGGGATCCGGGTCGTCCGGCTGGACGGAAAGCCGGTCGGCCTGGGCTGGGCGCTGGTGCGGACGCTCTTGTTCCTGACCGTGATCCCGGCGGTGATGATGGACGCCGACCTGCGCGGCCTGCACGACAAGGCGGCCAACACGGTCGTCGTGCGGATCTGAGCACGGTGGTGAGCGTCAGCACCAGCCAGGCAGGCGAGCCCGAGCTCGCTTACAACGGGCTGGCCCTGGACCGGGCGGCCGGGCAGCGCGACGACCCGGCGTGGGTGGCGGAGGTCGCGGCCAGGACCGATTCCAGTGTCATAGCGTTCTGGCGGGACAAGTGCCTGGTCCGCGGCGGCGAGCCGGCCATGCTGCCCGCACCGCAGGCGGCGGGCGTGCTGGACGCGGCGGCGGACACGGTGCTGCTGGGGCTGGACGGCGCGGCCGGGGTGTTCGCCGCCGACCTGTCGCCGCTGGCCGAGCCGGACGCGGTGGCGCTGGCCGGCGCCGGCGCGGCCGCCGACGTGCGGGCGCTGTTCGGGACGCTGGACCGGGCGCAGGCCGCGGCGCTCGGCTACGCGCGCGGCATCCTGCGGTGGAACCGGGAGCAGCGCTACTGCGGCGCGTGCGGGCAGCCGACGGTCAGCCGCGGCGGCGGCACCCAGCGGCAGTGCCGCGACCCCGGCTGCGGGCGGCTGCTGTTCCCCCGGCTGGAGCCAGCGGTGATCGTGCTGGTCGAGGCGCCCGGCCCGCCCGCGCGCGCCCTGCTGGCCCGGCACCGCCGGTCAGTGTCAGGCGGCTACGCCACGGTGGCCGGGTTCGTGGAGATCGGGGAGAGCCTGGAGGAGGCGGTCCGCAGGGAGGTCGCCGAGGAGACCGGGGTCGGTGTCGGCGAGGTGCGCTACCAGGCTTCGCAGGCGTGGCCGTTCCCGTCCGGGATCATGATCGGCTTCCGGGCCGAGGCGGTCAGCACCGGGATCAGCGTCGACCAGGCCGAGGTCGCCGAGGCGCGCTGGTTCAGCAGGGAAGAGCTGGCCGCGCTGCTGGCCAGCCAGCCCGACCGGGGCGATTCGATCGAGAGCTACCTGGTCGGCAGCTGGCTCGGCGAGGGCTGACCCGGGCGGTACCGGCGCGCGCGCGGCCGGTGCCGGGTCAGCGGAACCTGGGCCGGGGCGGCTTGGGCATCCGGCCGGTCTTCGGCAGCGGCCCCTTGGGCATCTGCAGCGACTGGGGCAGCGCCTTCAGCCGGTAGTTCAGGTCGGAGACCGCGGCCGGCTTCAGGTTGCGCGGCAGCCGCATGATGTGCCGCTGCAGCTTGCGGATCGAGATCTGGCCGTCCTCGTCGCCGACCTGGAGGTCATAGATGGGGACGTCGTAGGCGACCCGGGAAATCCGCTTCTTCTCCGCGGCGAGCAGGCTCGGCAGCCGGGACGGCGAGCCCTCGCCGACCAGGATCACGCCGGGCCGGCCGACCGCGCGGTGCACCACGTCCATGCTCCGGTTGGCCGCGATCGCCGGGGTGACCACCCAGTTGCCGCGCATGGTCTGCAGGATCGCCGCGGCCGCGCCCGGCTGCCCGGCGATGGTCGCGTACTGCGCGGACTGGGCGAACCGGCCGAACATGATCATCGCGGTGGACAGCCCGATCAGCACGCCCAGCGGGATCAGCACCGGGGCCAGGCCGAGCACCAGGCCGAGGATCACGAACAGCGCGATGATCCCGGCGAAGGTGGCGACGACGATCGGCAGCGCTTTCGGGTTGGACTTGCGGACGATGCCCGCGACCATGCGCAACTGCTTGATACGTCCGGGGGAGTCAGCTGCCGCGGCCTTCTTGCCCGCGCCAGCTCCGGGCTTGTTCACCATGCAGGTGAGGATACGAGTACCGGGCCGCTCGCGCGAAATCCCCCCCGCTGATGGCGATCCCGGCAGGGCCGCGGGCGGCCGGCTCCGCGCCGTGCGGTCAGCTGATCCGCAGGTCCATCGCCTGCTGGTAGAGCCGGCCCGCCCGGTAGGACGAGCGCACCAGCGGACCGGACATCACCCCGGCGAAGCCCAGCTCGCGCGCCTGCGCGCCCAGCTCGCCGAACTCCTCCGGCGGCACCCAGCGCTGCACCGGGTGGTGCCGCGCCGACGGGCGCAGGTACTGGGTGATCGTCAGCAGCTCGCAGCCGGCCGCGCGCAGGCTGGCCATCGCGGCGCTGATCTCGTCCCGCCGCTCGCCCAGGCCGAGGATCAGGTTGGACTTGGTCACCAGGCCGGCCTCGCGGGCCAGCGAGAGCACCTCGAGCGAGCGCTCGTACCGGAATCCCGGCCTGATCCGGCGGAAGATCCTGGGCACCGTCTCGATGTTGTGGGCCAGCACCTCGGGGCGGGCCGAGAACACCTCGGCCAGCTGGCCGCGGTCCCCGCTGAAGTCGGGGATCAGCAGCTCTACCCCGCAGCCGGGTACCGCCTGGTGGATCTCCCTGCAGGTCTGCGCGTACAGCCAGGCGCCGCCGTCGGCCAGGTCGTCCCTGGCCACGCCCGTGACGGTGGCGTACCGCAGGCCCATCGCGGCCACCGACCCGGCGACCCGGCGCGGCTCGCCGGTGTCCAGCGGGCCTGGCTTGCCGGTGGCGATCTGGCAGAAGTCGCACCGCCTGGTGCACTGGTCGCCGCCGATGAGGAAGGTGGCCTCCCGGTCCTCCCAGCATTCGAAGATGTTCGGGCAGCCCGCCTCCTCGCAGACCGTGTGCAGGCCCTCCCGCCGCACCAGCTGCTTCAGCTCGGTGTACTGCGGGCCGGTGCGCAGCCTGGTCTTGATCCACGGGGGCTTGCGCTCGATGGGGGTCTGGCTGTTACGGACCTCGAGCCGCAGCAGGCGGCGTTCCTCCGGTGCGACTACCACGCCTCCAGCCTACGTCGGGAGGTCAGCTGCTCTCACCTGGCCGGCCGCGCCGCCGCAGGGTCAGGATCAGCCCGGACACGCCGGTCATCAGCCCGCCGCCGCCGGCCAGCAGGAGCACGCCGCGGGCGCCCAGCGGGTCGAGCAGGCCAGCCGCGCCCGCCATGCCCAGCGACGCGGCGCCGAACAGCACGCCGGAGTACAGCGCGAACACCCGGCCGGACACCTCCGGCGGGGCGCGGTGGTTCAGGAAACTGCGGGTCGCCACGATCTCCAGCCCGTTGGCCAGCCCGCCGAAGCCG
Source organism: Streptosporangiaceae bacterium (assembly GCA_036558005.1). Classification (GTDB taxonomy): domain Bacteria; phylum Actinomycetota; class Actinomycetes; order Streptosporangiales; family Streptosporangiaceae; genus DATBGO01. The sequence goes on from DATBGO010000139.1 coordinate 88,867, forward strand.
TAGGCGGCCGCCGCCTGCCACAGCGTGAGCGCGGCCCCGGCCAGGGTGATCCCGGCCCCGGTGGCGATCGTGCCGGCCAGCGCGGCGGTCAGCAGCAGCCGCTGCGGCAGCCTGCCGCCGGCCAGCGTGCCGATCACCATCCCGGCGGTCCAGCCCGCGACCAGCACCGAGTAGCCGCCCGGGCCGGAGCCGAGCACCTGCTCGGCGAACACGACCTCGGCGACCACCGCCAGGTTGGCGAAGGCGACCAGCACGCCGACGGTCAGCACCAGCAGCCCGGCCTCGGTGTCGGCGGTCAGGTAGCTGAAGCCCGCCCGCAGCTGGGCGCGGAGCGAGGGCGGCCCCTGCGGCGGGCTGGCCAGCCAGTCCAGCGCCGGGCGGGGGGCCAGCCGCAGCACCCACAGGCCCGCCGCGCCGAGCCCGTACAGCACCGCGTCGGCGGCCAGCGCGGCCCCGTAACCCCCGGTGGTGGTCGCCACCCCAGCCAGCAGCGGGCCGATCGTGAACCCGCCCCAGGTGGCGGCCTGCAGGTACCCGTTGGCCCTGATCACCCCGGTCCGGCCGGCCAGCCGCGGCACGATCGCCCCCAGGCCCGGCTGCAGGATCGCCGCGCAGATGCCGAAGCCGGCCGTCAGCACCAGGGTGGCCGCGATCCCGGTCAGCCAGACCAGTGCCAGCGCGACCAGGGCCGCGGCCAGCGCGGCGGTCACCAGCACCGGCCGCGCCGGGAACCGGTCCAGCAGCAGCCCGGCGACCGGGGCCAGCGCGGTGACCGGCACCGAGATGGCCAGGAAGACAGCCGCGACCGCCCAGGAGACGTGCGAGGTCTGGTAGGTGCGCGCGGCCAGCGCGATCATGGCCAGCCCGTCGCCCGCTGAGATGGCGACCTGCAGGCCGATGGCCAGCCCGAGGACGTAGCGGCCCGGGCTGTCAGTCTGGGGGCACAAGATCAAGTTAACATGGCCGGGGCGCAAACGATATGACGACTGGTGACCTAGTCAGGGAACATGGGGCGTATGCCAACGCAGTTTGATCCGCCGTCAGGGACCAGGGACTTCCTGGCCGCCGAGCTGGACCGGCGGGACCGGGCCCTCGCCGTGATCCGGTCCGTCTTCGCCGGCTACGGCTTCGAGCCGCTGCAGACCCCGGCGTTCGAACGGCTCGATGTGCTGCTCGGCAAGTACGGCGACGAGGGCGACAAGCTGATCTTCAAGATCCTGCGCCGCGGCGAGCACGAGGCGTCCGGCGAGGCCGACCTGGCGCTGCGCTACGACATGACCGTGCCGCTGGCCCGGGTCGCCGCCGCCTACGGCAGCCAGCTGCCGGCGCCTTACAAGCGGTACGCGATCGGCCCGGTGTGGCGGGCCGACCGGCCGGGCAAGGGCCGGTACCGCGAGCTCGTGCAGTGCGACGTGGACACGCTCGGGTCGCCGTCCGCGCTGGCGGACGCCGAGATCATCTGCGCGGTGCACGACACGCTGGCCGCGCTCGGCCTGGACGGCTTCACCCTCCAGCTGAACTCGCGGCTGGTGCTGGCCGGGCTGCTTGAGGCGTTCGGGGTGGCGCCGGAACTGGGCCCGGGGGTGCTGATCAGCCTGGACAAGCTCGACAAGCTGCGCCCGGAGGAGGTCATCGCCGAGCTGGCCGGCCGCGGCCTGCCCAGTGAGCAGGCCGCCGAGCTGGTGCGCACGGTGGCTGGCCCGGACGCGGCCGACCAGGTCCGGGCCGCGCTCAAGGTCAGCGAGACCGGCGCGGCCGGGATCGACGAGGTCGACCAGCTGCTGGCGGTGACCGGTTCGGCCCTGCCGCCGGGGCGGGTGGCGTTCTCGCCGCGGCTGGTCCGCGGGCTGAGCTACTACACCGGCCCGATCTGGGAGGTGACCGCCCCGGGCATGCCCGGCTCGCTGGCCGGCGGCGGGCGGTATGACCACCTGATCGCGCAGCTCGGCGGGCCGGACGTGCCGGCCACCGGCGGCTCGCTCGGGATCGAGCGGATCTTGATGCTGCTGTCCGGCGACGACGGCGGCCAGCGCGGCCGGCTGGACCTGGCGGTCACGGTGCTTGACGAGGCGCTGGCGCCGCGGTCGTTCGGCTGGGCCGCGCAGGCGCGCGCCGCGGGCCTGCGGGCCGGGATCTACCTCGGCCAGTCCGGCAAGCTGGGCCGGCAGCTGAAGTGGGCGAGTGACGCCGGCGCGCGGTGGACCCTGCTCTACGGCCGGGACGAAGCCGAGGCCGGCGAGGTCACGATCAGGGACATGGACAGCGGCGAGCAGACCCGGGTCCCGGCCGGCCAGCTCGCGGAGTTCCTGGCCGGGCTGGCGGCCACCGCGGCGGGCCACGGCGGGCCCGCGGCATGACCGCGAACTTCCTCGACCCTGACACCTGGTTCGGGTCGCTGCCGGGGGTGGTGGTGGCCGCCGGGGCGCTGATCACCGACCCGGCCGCGCGGGTGCTGCTGGTCAAGCCGAACTACCGGGATCACTGGACGATACCGGGCGGGATCTGCGAGCACGGAGAGCCGCCGCACCAGGGGTGCGCCCGCGAGGTGGCCGAGGAGATCGGCGTGCCCCTCGCGCCGGGGCCGCTGCTCGCGATCGACTGGGCGCAGCCGTTCGGCGCCGGGCAGCGGCCGATCATGCACTTCGTCTTCGACGGCGGGACGCTGGACGGCGGGGCCGGCATCGTCTTGCAGCAGGAGGAACTGGACGAGTTCCGGTTCACCGACCCGGCCGGGCTGGCCGGCTACCTGCCGCCGCGGATCGAGGCCAGGATCCGGGCCTCGCTGGCCGGCCGGGCCGGCGGCGCGACGGTGTATCAGCCAGGCTGGCCCGCCGGGTAGCTGACCGCGGCCGCCCGGCCGGCCTGCAGCAGCCCGGCGGTGCCCTCGACCACCCGCCAGCGGGCCGCGCCCAGCGCCCGCGCCAGCTGCGGCAGCACCGCCTCGGTGGCCTCGGCGACGGTCACCGGCCGGCCGGCCTCCGCCGACAGCGTGGTCACCGACGCGTCCCTGATCCCGCACGGCACGATGTGGTCGTACCAGGCCAGGTCGTTGTCGCAGTTGAGGGCGAACCCGTGCATGGTGACGCCGCGGGCGATCCTGATCCCGATCGCGCCGACCTTGCGGTCGGGCCCTGGCACCCAGACGCCGCTGCGGCCCTCCACCCGGGTGGCGGTCACCCCGAAGTCAGCGCACACCGCGATCAGCGCCTCCTCCAGCGCCCGGACGTAGGCGATGACGTCGACCGGCTCGGTGAGCGCGATGATCGGGTACCCGACGAGCTGGCCGGGGCCGTGCCAGGTGAGCTTCCCGCCGCGGTCCACCTCGATCACCGGCGCGCCCGGGTCGGTCAGCGGCCGGTCCAGCGGGCTGGTCCGCTTGCCCGCGGTGTACACCGGCAGGTGCTCGAGCAGCAGGCAGCAGTCGGGGATGTCACCGTTCACCCGGCGCTCGTGCAGCGCCCGCTGCAGGTCCCAGCCCCGCAGGTAGGGGACGGCCTGGTGGCCGAAGCCGGCCTTGGCGTAGATCAGCTCAGCGGCTTGCGACGGATTCACCCTGCCAGCCTAACCGGCCAGCCGAATTAGGACGCCGATGGGCGGTTTTGCCGGGCCGCGGGCGCGGCATGACAGCAGTAGTGCTACTGGGAGGTGTTCTGTTGTTCGATGACGCGCAGCTGCGGAACATCAGCCCCGACGAACTGGCCACGCTGCGCCGTGAGCTGGTCGCGCTGGCCAGCCGGCGGCGCCGCGCCACGGCCGCGCAGCAGCGCCGCCGGGTGATCGCGCTGGCCGCGATCGGGATCTGCTGTCTCGCCCTGGCGGCCTGGACCGGGCTGCTCGCGGTGAGCCTGCCGCTGTTCTACCGGGCAGGCGGCTGGCGCGGGGCCTGGGTCGGGTTCGACATCGCGCTGCTGGTCACGTTCGCGGTGACCGGCTGGGCGGCGTGGCGGCGGCGCCAGGTGCTGATCATCTGCCTGGTGGTGCTGGCCACCCTGCTGTGCTGCGACGCGTGGTTCGACGTGGTGCTGGACTCCAACACCGAGGGCTTCGAGCTGAGCCTGCTCACCGCCGTGCTGGTCGAGCTGCCGCTGGCCCTGCTGGCGATCACGGCGGCACGGCGGCTGCTGCGGCTGACCATCACCAGGGTGAGGCGGCGCGACGGCAAGGCCGGGCCGCTGCCGCCGCTGTGGCGGATCCCGCTGCTCGGGACCGAGCCGGCCAGCCTGACGCTGAGCCGGATGCGGCCGGCCGCCTCAGGCCGCGGCTGGCGGCCGCGCTGGCCCGGCTGGGCGCAGCTCGGCGGCAAGCGCGCTGGCGATATCGGGGTAGCGGAAGGCGAAGCCTGCCTCTAGCAGCCGCGCGGGCGAGATCCTGGCGCTGGACAGCAGCTCGGCGGAAAGCTCGCCCAGCGCGGCCCGCAGCACCGGCGCGGGCAGCCGCAGCAGCGCCGGGCGGCGCACCGCCCTGGCCAGCTCGCGGGTGAATTCCGCGTTGGTGACCGGTGCCGGGGCGGTCAGGTTGACCGGGCCGGCCAGGTCCTGCTGGCCGATCAGGTACCGCAGCGCGCGGACGTGATCGGTCAGCGCGATCCAGCTGAGGTACTGGGTGCCCGGGCCGAGCCGGGCGCCGAGCCCCAGCCGGAACAGCGGCGCCAGCTGGCCCAGCAGGCCGCCCCGGCTGGCCAGCACGATGCCGCTGCGGATCTTGACGACGCGCACGCCGGTGGCGGCGGCCTGGTCGGCGGCGGCCTCCCAGTCGGTGACCAGGCTGGCCAGGAAGCCGGTGCCCGCGGGCGCCTGCTCGGTCACCTCGTCCTGGCCGGTGTCGCCGTACCAGCCGATGGCTGACGCGCTGACCAGGGTGGCCGGCGGCTGGTCCATCGCGGCGATGGCCGCGATCAGGTTCGTGGTCGCGCCGATCCGGCTGGCCCGCAGCACCGCCTTGCGGGCCGCGGTCCACGGCCGGGCCCCGACCGGCGCCCCGGCCAGGCTGACGACCGCGCCGACCGGGCCGAGCGCGGCCAGGTCAATGCCGCCGCGCGGCGCGGCCGGGTTCCAGGTGATCTCGCCGGCCGCCCGGGCCGGGCGGCGCACCAGCGTCACCACCTCGTCCCCGGCCTGCCGGGCCGCGGCGGCGAAGGCCGTGCCGATCAGCCCGGACCCGCCGGTGATCGCGATCCTCATCAGACCAGGCTGCTACAGGCCAAGTTCCGTCTCGAACGCGCCCTCTTCCAGCCGGGCCTTCACCGTGGCCAGGAACCGCGCCGCGTCCGCGCCGTCGACCAGCCGGTGGTCATAGGTCAGCGCCAGGTAGACCATCGACCGGACGGTGATCACCTCGCCGAGCGCGGCGTCCTCGACGACCACCGGCCGTTTCACCACGATGCCGGTGCCCAGGATGCCCACCTGCGGCTGGTTGATGATCGGCGTGTCGAACAGCGCGCCGCGGCTGCCGGTGTTGGTCAGCGTGAACGTGCCGCCGGACAGCTCGTCCGGGCCGACCCGCCCGGCCCTGGTGCGCTCGGCCAGGTCAGCGATCTTCCTGGCCAGCCCGGCGATGTTCAGGTCGCCGGCCTTGCGGATCACCGGGACCATGAGGCCGCGCTCGGTGTCGACCGCGATCCCGAGGTGCTCGGCGTCGTGATAGGTGACCTGCGAGCTGGCGGTGTCCACCACCGCGTTGAGCTTGGGATGCACCTTGAGCGCCTCGACGGCGGCGAGGGCGAAGAACGGCAGGAACGATAGCTTCACGCCTTCCCTGGCCTCGAACGCGGCCCTGGCCCGGTCGCGGAGCCTGGCGATGGCGGTGACGTCGGCTTCGACCACCGTCGTCAGCTGGGCCGAGGTCTGCAGCGACTCGACCATCCGCTGCGCGATCACCTGCCGGGAGCGGGACATCTTCTCGGTCGTCCCGCGCAGGCTGGAGGGCACGATCTCCGGCCGCGGCGCGGCGCGATCCTGGCCGCCGGGCGCGGGCGGGGCGGCGGCCGCCGGGCCGGCGGGCGCGGGACCCGGCGGCGGGGCTGGCCGGGCCGGGGCAGGCGGTGCGGTCCCCGGCTGGGCGGCCCCCGGCTGTGCTGTGCTGTGCTGTGCCGGGCCGGGCTGCGCTGTGCCGGGCTGGGCCGGAGCGGGCTGTGCCGGGGCGGGCTGGGCTGCGCCCGGCCGGGCGGGCGGCCAGGGGGCGCCGGGCAGGGTGGCGCCGGGCTGGACGGCGCCGGCCTGCGGCAGGCCGGCCTGCGGGCCGCCGTACGGGCCGGGCTGGGCCTGGCCCTGCTGGGCCTGGCCCTGCTGGACCTGGCCCTGGGCCCGGCGGGCGTTCGCGGCGTCCAGGACGTCCTGCTTGCGGATCCGGCCGCCGACCCCGGTGCCCGCGACCGAGGCCAGGTCGATGCCGTGCTCGGCGGCGAGCTTGCGGACCAGCGGGGTCACGTACGGGCCCTCGGGACCGGGCAGCGGCGGCCCGGCGTCGGCGGGCGCCGACCCGTTGACCTCCGGCTGTGCTGGCCCGGCCTGCGGCTGTGCTGGCCCGGCCTGCGGTTGTGCCGGTTCCGCTGGCGGCGGTGCTGACCCGGCTTCCGGTTGCCGGGGGCCAGCTGGCGGTGCCTGCCCGGTACCGGCGGGCCCGGCGGCCGCTGGCGCCCCGCCCGGCGCCTGGGCTGGCTGCGGGTAGCCGGACGGCTGGTCCTGGTAGGGCTGCTGGTAGGCGGGTGCCTGCTGCTGGTAGCCCGGCTGCTGGTAGGGCTGCTGATAAGGGTCCTGGTAGGGCTGCTGGTAGCCCTGCTGCTGGTACGGGTCACCCTGGGACGGGCCCGGCTGCGGCGCGGCCTGCGGCTCCTGGTACCCGGCGGCGGACCTCGGCGCGGTGTCGTGCTCGGCCGCCGGGGCGGCGGGCTGCCCGTCCGGGGCCGCCCCGTCCCCGCCGGGGCCGGCCTGCTCAGCCGGCGCCGCCGCCTGACCGCCCGCCGCGCTGTCCGCGCCGTCGCCGGCCCCGTCGGTGTCGATGACGGCAAGCTCCGCCCCGACCTCGACGGTCTCGTCCTCGGCGACCGTGATGCCGCGCAAGATCCCCGACACCGGCGACGGAATCTCGGTGTCGACCTTGTCGGTCGAGACCTCGAGCAGCGGCTCATCGGCCTCGACCCGGTCACCCTCCCGCTTCAGCCAGCGCGTGACGGTGCCTTCAGTAACGCTCTCGCCGAGCTGTGGCATGGATACCGAGACCGACATGGCGTGCTGTTACTCCTTCTTGTTCAGCGCCCGCCGCTGCGCTGCGCCGCAACTGGCGGCCGCGCGGGCGGGGCAGGGTCAGGCATGCGTGTGCAGGGGCTTGCCGGCGAGCGCCAGGTGCGCCTCGCCGATAGCCTCCGACTGGGTCGGATGCGGATGGATCAGCTGGGCGACCTCGGCGGGCACGGCCTCCCAGTTGTAGATCAGCTGAGCCTCGGCGATCAGGTCACCGACCCTGGCGCCGACGAGGTGCACGCCGAGTACCGGGCCGCCGCCAGCGGTGGCGATGACCTTCGCCGCGCCCTGCGTCTGCAGGATCTGGCTCTTGCCATTGCCAGCCAGGTCGTAGGTGTATTCGACGGTCTCGATGCCCCGCTCCGCGGCGATCGCGGAGGTGATGCCCACCGAGGCCACCTCGGGGTCGCTGTAGGTCACCCGGGGCACGCCGTCGTAGTCGATCGGGGTGACCTGGAGCCCGGCCGCCCGCTCGGCGACCAGGATGCCCTCGGCGAACCCGACATGGGCCAGCTGCAGCCCGGGGGTGAGGTCGCCGACCGCGGAGATCGTCGGCACGCTGGTCTGGCAGTACTCGTCGACGAGCACGAAGCCGCGCTCCATCGCCACCCCAGCCTCCTCGTAGCCCAGGGCCGCCGACACCGGGCCGCGGCCCACCGCGACCAGCAGCAGCTCGGTGTCGATCGTCGCGCCGCCCGCCAGCGTCACCGTCAGCCCGGTGTCGGTCTCCTTGACCGACTCGAACCTGGTGCCGAGCTTGTAGCCGATGCCGCGCCGCCGGAACGCCCGCTCCAGCAGCTTGGAGCTGGACTCCTCCTCGGCGGGAAGCAGGTGCGGCAGCATCTCGACGATGGTCACCTCGGCCCCGAATGACCGCCAGACGCTGGCGAACTCGACCCCGATCACCCCGCCGCCGAGGATCACCACCGACGCGGGCACCCGGTCCAGCTCCAGCGCCTGGTCGCTGGTGATCACCCGGGCGCCGTCGATCTCCAGGCCGGGCAGGCTGCGGGACTGCGACCCGGTGGCGAGCACCACGTGCGCGCCCTCGATCCGCTGCTCGCCGACCTGTACCGCGGTGGGCGACACCAGGGCGCCCTCGCCCTCGATGACGTCGATGCCGCGCGCGCTGACCAGGCCGGTCAGGCCCTTCCACAGCCGGGTGACCACCTTGTCCTTGTAGGCGTTGACCCCCGCCATGTCGATGCCGTCCAGGGTGGCCTGGACCCCGACCGCCGCGCTGTCCCTGGTGTGGTCAGCGACCTCGGCGGCGTGCAGCAGCGCCTTGGTCGGGATGCAGCCGCGGTGCAGGCAGGTGCCGCCGACCTTGCCCTGCTCGATAAGCGCTACCCGCTTGCCGAGCTCGGCTGAGCGGAGCGCGCAGGCGTAGCCGCCGCTGCCGCCACCGAGGATGACGATGTCGTAGCCGCCGCTGTCAGCCACTGCAATGCTCCTTGTCCGGTCGCCTCGCCCCGGGCCCGGCGACGCCGCCAGCCCGGCACTGGGTGGTGCCTGCCCTGTCCTACAGCCGTCCGTCCGCGACGTCCAGCGCTACCTGGACGAGCGTCCTGACCGCCGCGCCGGTGCCCCCCTTGCCGATGTAGCCGTAAGGGTCGCCGCCGTGGAAGGCAGGCCCCGCTATGTCCAGGTGTGCCCAACGGACCCCGTCCGGCACGAATTCCCGCAGGAACAGGCCCGCCACCAGCATGCCACCGTAGGGCTCAGGAGCCACATTGGTCAGGTCAGCCACCGACGATTCCAGGCCGCTGCGCAGGTGCTCGGGCAGCGGCATCGGCCAGGCCGCCTCACCAGACCGGCCCGCCGCGTCCACGATCGCGTCGCGGACCGCGTCGTCATTGGCCATCACCCCGAACACCCGCGCGCCGAGCGCGGTCAGCTGGGAACCGGTCAGGGTGGCGACGTCGATGAGCAGGTCGGGCTGGTCAGCCGCGGACCTGGCCAGCGCGTCGGCGAGGACCAGGCGGCCCTCCGCGTCGGTGTTCAGCACCTCCACGGTCTTGCCGCCGTAGATCGTGATCACGTCCGAGGGCCGCTGCGCGGTGGAGCCCGGCAGGTTCTCCGCCATCGCCAGGTAGCCGACCAGGTTGACCGGCGCGGCCAGCTCGGCGACCGTCTGCACCGCCGCCATGACCGCGGCGGCGCCGCTCATGTCGGACTTCATCGCCTCCATCGACTTGGACGGCTTCAGTGACAGCCCGCCGGAGTCGAACGTGATGCCCTTGCCGGCCAGCACCACGGTCCTGGTGGCGTCCGGATGGCGGTAACCCAGCCGGATCAGCCGCGGCGGGTGCATCGAGCCCTGGCCCACGCCGATGAGCCCGCCGTAGCCGCCATCGGCCAGCGCCTGCTCGTCCAGCACCTCGATGTCGAGGCCGTGCGCCGCGGCGACCTTCTCCGCCTCGGCGGCGAACGTCGCCGGGTACAGGTGCGACGGGCTGGTGTTGACCAGGTCCCGCACCATCATCATGGCGCCGGCGATCACCTGCGCGCGGTCCGCGCCCGCCTGGCTGCCGTCCTGGCCGGCCAGCAGCGTCAGGCTGGCCGCCCGCTGCGAGCCCGCGCCGCGGTAGCGGGTGAAGGCGTAGCCGCCGAGCAGCGCGCCCAGCGCCGCCGCCTCGGCCTCATCGGCGTCCCTGGCCGGCAGCGCGAGCGCGATCTGGCTGGCCTGCCGGTCGGCGCTCGCGCGCACTGCCGCGCCGGCCGCCCGGCGCAGCGCCTCGCCCTTGATCCCGGTGTCCCGGTCGTCGCCGGGGCCAAGACCGACCGCGGTGATGACCGGCGCGGCGATCCTGCCGCCGCCGGGGACTCGCGTTATCTCCTCGGCTTTGCCGGTCGCGCCGAGCGCGGCCAGCGTTGCCGCGAGGCTGCCATCCAGCGCGGCATCGATGTCCTCGGCCCCCGGAGCGAGCACGGGCCCGCCGGGACCCTGGGTGATCGCGATGATGATGGTGTCGGCTTGAACATCTCGGGGGCGCGCCTGGCTGGTGAGAAGCGTCAATGTCACGGTCCGAGCCTAATGCCTCACCGCCGGGGCCGATCACCCCGCTGGTTTCAGCCCTGGCCGCCCGCCCGGACCAGGCCGTTCTCGTAGGCGTACACCACCGCCTGGACCCGGTCACGCAGTCCGAGCTTGGCCAGCACCCGGCCGACATGGGTCTTCACCGTGGCCTCCGACACGAACAGCCGCTGGGCGATCTCGCAGTTGGACAGGCCCTGCGCGAGCAGGATCAGCACCTCGCGCTCGCGGTCGGTCAGGTCGGCCAGGCCCGGCGCCGCCACCGGCTCGCCCGCTGGCAGCAGCGGCGCGAACTGGTCGATCAGCCGCCGCGTCGTCGACGGCGCGACGACCGCGTCGCCCGAGTGCACCGCCCGGATCGCGAACAGCAGCTCCTCGGGCGGCACGTCCTTGAGCAGGAAGCCGCTGGCGCCGGCCTTCAGCGCCGCGAACGCGTACTCGTCCAGGTCGAAGGTGGTGAGCATGAGCACCCGCGGCCGGTCACCCGCGGCCCTGATCCGCCGGGTCGCGGCGACGCCGTCCAGCCGCGGCATCCGGGCATCCATGATCATCACGTCGGCGGGCTGGCGCCTGGCCAGCTCGATCGCGGCCAGCCCGTCCGGTGCCTCGCCGACCACCGTCATGTCCGGCTGCGCGTCCAGCACCATCCGGAACCCGGTCCGGACCAGTTCCTGGTCGTCGACCAGGATGATGCGGATGGTCATGCCCGGCCGCCCACTTCCGCGGCCGGCAGCCGGGCGGTCACCTGGTAGCCGCCGGCCGCCAAGGGGCCCGCCTCGATGCTGCCGCCGTACATCTCGATCCGCTCCCGCATCCCGATGAGCCCGTGCCCGGCCCCGTCGGGCTGCCCCGACTCGCCCTTCCCGTCGTCGGTCACCTGCACCACCAGCCCGTCCGGCTCGTACCGGAGCGTCACCGCGGCGGCGGCCAGCCCGCCGCCGTGCTTGCGGGTATTGGTCAGCGACTCCTGCACCACCCGGTAGGCGGCCAGCTCCGCGCCCTCCGACAGTTGCCGCGGCGCCCCCTCCAGGCTCAGCGACACCGAGAGCCCGGCCGCCCTGGCCTGGTCGAGCAGCTCCCTCAGCTGGTCCAGGCCGGGCTGCGGCGCCAGGTCCGCGCCGGAGTCACCGGAGCGGAGCACGCCGAGCAGCCGGCGCATCTCGGTCAGCGCCTGCCTGCCGGTACTGGAGATGGCCGCCAGCGCCTGCCGGGCCCGCTCCGGCTCGGACCGCAGCGCGTACGATGCGCCGTCCGCCTGCACCACCATGACGCTGACGTTGTGCGCGACCACGTCGTGCAGCTCGCGGGCGATCCTGGCCCGCTCGGCGGCCGCGGCGATCTTCGCCTGCGCGTCGCGCTCGGCCTCCAGCCGGGTGGCCCGCTCCTCCAGGGCCGCGTAGTACGCCCGCCGGTAGCGCATCGAGTCGCCCAGCACCCAGGCGGCCAGCGAGGTCCCGCCGAGCATGAAGGCGGCCGGGGACACCAGGTGCTCCACGGAGCTGACGGAGGCAGCCGGCGAGTCCCAGACCCAGATCGCGACCGCGGACCCGGCCAGGCAGATGATCAGGCCGGCGACCGACTCGCGCCGCGGCCGGTAGGCGGCCAGCGTGTACAGCAGCACCACGACGGCGAAATCAGCGGGGACCGGGCCGGTCTGGCCGGAGATGATCTGGATGGCGCCGCCCGCGACCGCGACGATGAACGCCTTGACCGGGTCCTTGCGGCGGAACGCGACGGGGACGACGAGCAGCAGCGTGACCGGCAGCCGCAGCGGCAGGTGCGATCCGGCGACGAAGCTGGCGCCCGGCAGCCCGAGCAGCAGCGCGAGGAAGCCATCGACCACCCGCGGATGGCGCCGGAGCCAGGCGTAGATGGCGGACACGGGCTAAGCGTAAGACGGCCCTGCCACCGGATTCGTCCTCCTGCAGGCTGATCAGCGGCCGGCCTGCGGCTGACCGGACCGGGCGCCCGGGTCAGCCGGCCGCGCCGGGACGGGGCAGCACCCGGGTCGGCAGCACCTGCTCGGCGGCCTCGCCCGCCGCGGCGGCGGGCTCGACCCGGTAGCCGCACGCGCCCGGCCGGTCAGCCACCACCTCGGCGAGCGTGTCGCCGGCGAAGTGCACCGCGGCCCCGTCGTCGCAGGCCAGCCCCGCCGGCAGGGCGCCGCCCGCGACCAGCGACTGGAACAGCGGGCGGCGCTGCTCCTCGGAGTTGTAGTGCGGGCAGAAGCTGCCCGCCAGGAACCCCAGGCCCGCGGTGAACGGCCGCAGGTCCGTGCCGAACGAGTCGGTGGTGCCGCCCTGGAACCAGCAGATCGCGCCCGCGCTCACCCCGGCCAGCACCACGCCGGCCTGCCAGGCGGCCCGCAGTATCCGGTCCAGCTCGTGCACCCGCCAGACCGCGGCCATGTTGGCCACGCTGCCGCCGCCGACGAAGATGACGTCCTGGGACAGCAGCAGCTCAGCGGGGTCGGCCACGTTCGGCATCGGGAACAGTTCCAGGTGCGTGACCCGGGCCCTGGTCGCCGCCAGCAGCGAGTACTGGCGGGCCAGCCCCCGAGGGTCGTCGCCCATCGCGGTGTTCATCAGGCAGACCCGCGGCTCGTCCCGGCCAGACAGCTCCAGCGCGTAGCCGACGAGTCTTGGCACCCCCCTGCCGGGCGGCGCCAGGCTGCCGCCGAGCCCGCCGATCGCCAGCACGTGCGCCCGTCCGTCATTAGCCATCCGAGCACGCTACCGTGCCCGGGTGAGCGAATGCCCGTTCTGTCAGATCGCCGACGGCGCCCTGGCGGCGCACGTGGTCGCCGCCGACGAGCTGACGGTGTCGTTCCTGGACAGCAGGCCGCTGTTCAAGGGGCACGTGCTGGTGATCCCGCGCGCGCACTACGTGACGCTGGCGGACCTGCCGCCCAGCCTGATCGGGCCGCTGTTCGGCAGGGTCCGGCGGATCAGCGCGATCATGCCGGGCACGCTCGGCTCGCAGGGCAGCTTCGTCGCGCTGAACAACATCGTCAGCCAGAGCGTGCCGCACCTGCACGTGCACGTGGTACCGCGGACCAAGGGCGATGGCCTGCGCGGCTTCTTCTGGCCGCGGGGCAAGTACGCCGACGACGCGGAGGCGGCGGGCTACGCCCGGCGGCTCGCTGACGCGCTCGCCGGGCCGTAACGCCCGGCTCGCGCGGGCCGGGACGGGCAGGACCGCGCTTTGACAAGGTCCCCCCACTGGACCCGCGCCCGAGGACTCGCTTCCCGGAGCGCACGGTGCGAACCGCGCCGCCGGAAGGCGGCCGGTGGCACGGGTCGGCCACCTGTTCAGAGCCCAGCGGACATCCCCCCAAGGCCGCACGGTCCTGCTCGCCCCAGCTGAGCACAGCCAACCGCATCCGGGGGCGGCCCGGCCATCCCCGAACTGGGGGATGCCCGGCCGGAACCGGCGGACCTACAATGCGCTACCAGGCCAGCGCGGCGGCGCGGGCAGACAGCAGGATTCGGCGATGCGACAGCGACCCCCGGCACCAGCGACCGCTCATGTCACCACTCCGGGCGGGCAGGTGTTCCCGGTTCCGGACGGGCGGCGGCTGGTTTTCGGCCGGGGACCGGGCACCGACCTGGTGATCCCGGCCGGGCGCGGGCTGTCGCGGCGGGCCGGGGTCATCAGCGCGGTCGGCGGGGGCGCGTGGGTGGCCAATATCAGCCACACCCACGCGCTGTACGCCGAGGGTGACGGGTACCGGATCAGGCTGCCGCGGCTGGAGCAGCACGGTGAGCCGGCCGGCGGCTGGTTCGTGGCCGAGGGGACGGCGCTGGTCGGCTCGCGGGCCATGCTGGACGCGGGCGAGCCGCTGCGACTGGTGGTCGCCGCCGCGGACGGCCAGCCCGGGCAGGAACTCGCCGGGACGAAGGGCAAGGCAGAGGACGACGCCACCGTGCTGCCGCTCTACCTCGACCCCGACACCAAGCTGTTCCTGGTCGCGCTCATGTGGTGCCGCCCGTGGCTGGTCGATCCGGGCCGCGGCTCGCCGCTGCCGCGCACCCCGGAGATCGCCCGTGCCGCGCTGGAGGTCACCGACGCCCGGCACGAGCTGGACTGCTTCGACTCCGACCCGGCCTACCGGGACCGGCTGTCCGCGCGGGTCGGCGAGCATGTCAAGGTGCTGCGCCGCAAGATCGCCGAACGCGGCCTGGTGCGGCCGGGAATCCGGCTGTCCGACGAGGTGGCGGTGGCCGCGCTGATCGAGCACGGCATCGTCAGCGCCGGTGACCTGAGCCGGCTCGGCAACCCGGCGTGGATCTCCCGGCAGGAGGACCTGTGGTGGACGCCGGTCGCGTGACCGGGCGGGCGGTTCAGCTGGCGCCGGGGCTCGGCGTGGCGACCGGGTCGACCAGGAAGCTGGTCACCGCCTGCCCCGCGCCCGGGACGGTGATCTTCACCCGGTAGCGGCCAGGCGGCAGCCCGCCGGGGAAGAACTCGTGGTCCTGGTTGATGAGATAGCTGAAGCTGCCAGCCAGGTCCACGACGGGATGCTCGGGCGACTTGCCCACGCCGGCCAGCGTCACGGTCACCGGCCGGCCAGGCGGCCAGCCCTGCCCGATGACCACGAACCCGGTGCGGCCGTCGCCGCGCGGCTGGCTCATGGCGATCACGGCGGCCGGCCGGCCCGCGTGCCGGGACGATGACTGCCCGAACGGCGGGGGACCAGGCGGCGGGCCAGGCGGCAGGCCCAGCGGGCGGGATGCCGCCGCGGTGGTGGCGGGCGCCGGCCGGCTGGCGCGGGAGATCACCACGCCGGCCACGGCGCCGCCAGCCATCAGCGCGATCGCCGCGGCCACCGCGGCCAGCCCGAGCCAGGCCCGCCGCGATCCCGGCCCGCCCCGGCCCTGTCCGGCCCGGCCCCGCCCGGCCCGGCCGGGCCCAGCCGCCCCAGGCTCGGCCACGGCGCGTTCGCCCGCCGCCGGGCCGGGTGGCGCCGGGCCGGGTACCGCGAGGCCGTATCCGCCCGTGGCGGGCCCGGCCTGACCGAGGTGCGAGCCGAACGTCTCCTCGCCGGCGTCCGGGCCGGCGGCTGCTGCCTGACCGGTGCCGTTACCGGGCGGCGGCGGGTCCGTGCGGTACCCGGCGATCAGCGCGAGCGCCGGGGCGGGCAGCGCCGAGGGGCCCAGTTCGCCGTCGAACGGGTCCGCCTCGGGTGCCAGGTGCGCGAGCACCGCGGCCGGGTCCGGCCGCTTGCGCGGGTCGCGCTGCAGGCAGGCCGAGACGATCCCGGTGAGCTCAGGCGGCAGCCCGGTCAGGTCGGGTGCCTCGGTGGCCAGCCGGACCAGCACGTCCATGACCGTCTCACCCTGGTAGGGCGCGTGCCCGGTGGCGGCGAACAGCATGGTCGCCCCGAACGAGAACACGTCGCTGGCCATCGTCGCCTGCCGGGTGTCCCTGGCCTGCTCAGGTGCCATGTAGGCGGGAGTACCGATGGCGCCACGGGTCACCGTGAGCTGTATGCGTTCTGCTGCCCTGGCGATGCCGAAGTCGATGACCCGCGGCCCGTCCGGCGAGACCAGCACGTTGGATGGTTTCAGGTCACGGTGCACCAGCCCGGCGCCGTGGACCGATTCCAGCGCCTCGGCGCAGCCCGCGCCCAGCCACCGCACCGCCGCGGCCGGCAGCGGGCCGAGCGCGCGGACCAGCCTGCTCAGCGACGGCGCGGGCACGTAGGCGGTCGCCAGCCACGGCAGGTCCGCCTCCGGGTCGGCCGCGACCACCGCCGCGGTGAACGCGCCGCTGACCCGCCTGGCCGCCGCCACCTCCTGGGCGAAACGGGTGCGGAAGTCCGGCTCCTCGGCCAGCTCGACCTTGATCGTCTTGACCGCGACCAGCCGGCCGCCCGCCGACCGGCCCAGGTACACCCGGCCCATCGCGCCCTCGCCAAGGCAGCCGATCAGCGCGAAGCCGTCGATCCGCTCGGGATCCCACCGGCGCAGCGGCTGCAGCAAGCTGGGCTGCGGCACCATCCTGTCTCCTCCCGGCATGCGCAGATTAACTCACCCTGGCCCTGATTGCGGGCCGCTGTGACCAGCCCGCGGCTGGCTGGCCGGGGCGGCGGTGACCGGCGACCGGGTACGTTCTGGCCAGGAAACGGCCGCCAGGAGCGGCCGGCCGGGCCCAGGGAGCCAGATGCCAGAACGCCCGTACGTGCTGATCTCGGTGGCCACGTCGATCGACGGTTATATCGATGACGCGAGCGGCACCCGGCTGATCCTGTCCGGCCCGGCCGACCTCGACCGGGTGGACGAGGTCCGGGCCGGCTGCGACGCGATCCTGGTCGGGGCGGGCACGATCCGCCGCGACAACCCGGCGCTGCTGGTGCGGTCCGCGCGGCGGCGGGCAGCCCGGGCGGACCGCGGGCAGCCCGCCAGCCCGGTCAAGGTGACGCTGACCAGGACCGCGGACCTGGACCCCGCGGCCCGGTTCTTCACCGCGGGCCCGCCGGCCGGCGGGGCGAGGGCGGGCGGTGTGAGGGCGGGCGGTGGGCTGATAACTGACGATGTGACCAGGCTTGTCTACGTTCCTGAGCCGGCCGGGCAGCGGGCCAGGGACCGGCTGGGCACGGCCGCGACCGTGATCGCCGCGGGGGAGCGGGGTGACCTGCGGGCCCTCCTCGCCGACCTGCGGGCCCGGGGGGTGCGGCGGCTGCTGGTCGAAGGCGGCAACAGCGTGTTCACCCAGTTCCTGGCCGCCGGGCTGGCCGATGAGCTGCACCTGGCGATCGCGCCGCTGCTGGTCGGCGACCCGGCCGCGCCCCGGTTCGCGGCAGCGGAGCGGATCAGTGATCTGCCCGCTGACCGGATCGAGCTGGCGGAGAGCCGTCAGGTCGGCGACGTCGTGCTGGCCCGTTACCTGCTCAGCGGTCGCGGCGGGGCGCACGGGCAGGCCGCGTCATGATTTGCCCGGAACGGGCGGCAACGGCGCAATGGCCTGCCGCCGCGATGGCGGGGATTATTGTTGTTGTCATGGCTGACACCGATCTACGCTCCGCACAATGAGTGGCGCAGACATGACGGTGCAGGATGGGGGGATGAGGGAAACGCGATCCTCCGTCAGTGGCATGCGCGCCGCGATCGAGCGCAGCGGCTACTATCCGGGCCTGGTCTTCGACGCGGTATCGTCCGCGCTCGGCTCCGAGCCCGTCATTTCCTTCGTGGTCGTGCACGACGCCCTGTTCGACCCCGGCATGGAGGTGCGCAGGCACATGACGGTGCTGGCGCTCACCCCCGGCAGGCTCATCTACTCCCACACCGATGAGCATCCCGCTGACGCCAGCGACAGCGACGCCAGGCCGCAGGCGGAGACCAGCACCGAGGCGATCAAGTTCGGCCAGATCGCGTCGGTGGCGGTGACCCGGGTCATCTCCGACCCGGCCTCGTACGTGCCAGGCGTGACGATGCCGAGCGAGGTCGTGCTGACCATCGGCTGGAACGTGCTCTCCCACATCGAGCTAGAGCCAGCGCACTGCGGTGATGAGAGTTGCGAGGCCGATCACGGGTATACCGGCACCATCACCGCGGATGATCTCACCATCAGGGTGAGCGAGGCCGCCGATGGCCAGGACGCGGTCCGGCAGGTGATCGCGTTCGCTCAGGCGCTGTCTGAGGCCACCAGCAGCCAGCAGTGACCTACCGACCGGCCGGCGAAGGGCTGCACGACCAGATGACACAGCTGCCGGAAACCATGCCCTCGCTGCCCCAGTACGGCACCGCCGCGCTGCCCGACCTGGCATCCTCGCTGCTCGCGGCGCTCGGTGTCCCCGGGGCGGCCAACCCGCTGGGGCTGCGGCCCGCCGAGCGGATCTGCCTGCTGGTGATCGACGGCCTGGGCTGGGAACTGCTGCGCGAGTACCCGGCCGCTGCGCCGTTCCTGTCCGAGCTGGCCGTCACCGGGCGGACGCTGACCGCGGGATTCCCCGCCACCACCGCGACCAGCCTGACCTCGCTCGGCACCGGGCTGTCGCCCGGCCAGCACGGCATGCTCGGCTACCAGGTCGCGGTGCCGGGCACGGGCAGGCTGCTGAACGCGCTGCGCTGGGACAAGCAGGTGGACCCGCTGGCCTGGCAGCCGGGCGAGACCGTGTTCGAGCGCGCCGCGGCCGCCGGGATCGGCGCGTTCCGGGTGGCGCAGAGTTCGCTGCAGCGGACCGGGCTGTCGGTGGCGGCGATGCGCGGGGCCGAGTACTTCGGCGCTGACACCCTGGGCGCGCTGGTCGCTGAGGGCGCTGCGGCGCTGCGGCGCAGGGACCGGGCGCTGGCGATGGTGTACCACGGGGACCTGGACTCCACCGGGCACGTCTGGGGCTGCGGCTCGGATGCCTGGCGGTACCACCTCGGGCACGTGGACAAGCTGGCCGAGCAGCTGGCAGGTGCGCTCCCGCCGGGGACCATCCTGTACATAACCGCCGATCACGGCATGGTGGACATCGCGCCGCAGGACAAGATCGACGCTGACGCGCTGCCCGCGCTGCGGGCGGGCGTGGCGCTGCTCGGCGGTGAGCCCAGGGCCAGGCACGTCTACGCCGAGCCCGGCGCGGCGGCTGACGTGCTGGACGCCTGGCGGGCGGTGCTCGGCCCGCGGGCCTGGGTCGCGGCCAGGGACGAGGCGATCGCGGACGGCTGGTTCGGCCCGGTGGAGCCGGCCATGGAGGCCAGGATCGGCGACGTCGTCGCCGCCATGGCCGGGTCCTGGGCGCTGGTGGCCACCACCACCGAGCCGCGCGAGTCGGCGCTGGCCGGGATGCACGGCTCGCTGACGCCCGCCGACCAGGCGGTGCCGCTGCTCGCGTGGCCGCCCGACACCGACGGCAGCGGGCTGCAGCGCTGGCCGGCTGACGGGGCAGGCTCCCGCTAGTTTCCCGCCGGGGGTTTGTCCACAGTGCGTACGGGGAAGCGCACCGTCCGCTACCCAGTTATCCACAGGAAATCGGCAGTTACACACAGGGATGGTCGTCATGGCGGGTTCGCTGACCGATGCCCGGTCGCTGGCCGCGGAGCTAGCGCTGGACAGCCCTCCGGTGCTGCTCGACGTCCGGTGGCGGCTGGCCGGCCCGCCGGGCATCGACAGCTACAACGAGGGTCACCTGCCTGGCGCGGTCTTCATCGACCTGGACACCGAGCTGGCCGGCCCGCCCGGGTCCGGCGGCCGGCATCCGCTGCCGGCCACGGTCGCGTTCGAGGCCGTGATGCGCCGGGCCGGCCTGCGGCCCGGCGACCGCGTGGTCGTCTATGACGACGGTGACCTGGCCGCGGCGGCACGCGCCTGGTGGCTGCTGCGCTACTTCGGTCACGAGCGGGCCCGGGTGCTCGACGGCGGGATCAAGGCCTGGATAGCGGCGGGCCTGCCGCTGACCGCGGCGTCGCCGCCCCCGGCCGGGCCCGCCGGGGACGGCCAGCCCCAGTTCACCGCCAGGCCGGGCCAGCTGCCGGTGCTCGACGCCGCCGCCGCGGCGGAGCTGGCCCGCCGCGGCGTGCTGCTCGACGCCAGGCCAGCGGTCCGGTACCGGGCCGAGAACGAGCCCGTCGACCCGGTGGCCGGGCACATTCCCGGCGCGGTGTCGGCCCCGGCCAGCGACAACATCGCGGCCAACGGCCGGATGCTGGGCGCTGCTGAGCTGCGGGACCGGTTCGCCGCGCTGGGCGTCCGGCCCGGCCAGCCGGCCGGCGCCTACTGCGGCTCGGGCGTGACCGCCGCCCAGCAGGTCCTGGCGCTCGACCAGGCCGGCCTCCCGGCCGCCCTCTACGTCGGCTCCTGGTCGCACTGGATCACCGACCCGGCCCGGCCGGTCGCCACCGGCCCGGACCCCGGCTAGCCAGCTCTCCGCCCAGCGAGCCAGCCGACCGCTTCCCCACCCGGAGCGTGCCGCCAGTCAGCCCAGCGAGCCAGCCGACCGCTTCCCCACCCGGAGCGTGCCGCCAGTCAGCCCAGCGAGCCAGCCGAC
>DATBGO010000140.1:0-25702 GCA_036558005.1 Streptosporangiaceae bacterium
CGGCACCGACCCCCACGGGCGGGCCGGGTCAAGGCGGCGGCCAGGGCCCGATCCTTACGACACCCAGGGCGGCCCGGGGAGCGGGCCCTACGACCTGCCCGACCGGTACGGCCCGCCGGGAGCGGCCGGCCCGCCGGAACCCGGCGCGCCCGCGCCATGGCAGGACCGGCCGGCCGGATATGGTCGGCCGGATTTGTATGACCCGCCGGGCCAGGGCGGCCAGTACGGCCAGTCCGGGCTCAGCGGGCCGCACAGCCACCCGGGGATCCGCGACCCGTTCGGCCGGCCGCCGGCCGGCGGCCCCTACAGCCAGCCCGGGGCTGGCGACTCCTACGCCCCGCTCGACCCGCTGCCCCCGGCCGGCGCCCCCGGCGGGCCCGGTCCCTACAGCCAGCCCGGGGCCGGCGACCCGTTCGGCCCGCCCGGCGGCCGCGGCCCCTACCGCCAGCCCGGCGGGCCCGGTCCCTACAGCCAGCCCGGGGCCGGCGACCGGTACGGCCCGCCCGGCGGCAGCGGCCCCTACCCGCGGCCGGGCAGCAGCGGGCCGCACAGCCACCCGGGGATCCGCGACCCGTTCGGCCGGCCGCCGGCCGGCGGCCCCTACAGCCAGCCGGGCGCCGGCGACCCCGGCCCCCGGCCGGCCAGTTCCGGCCCCTACCGGCAGCCCGGCGGCCCTGATCCCTACAGCCAGCCCGGCCGTCCCTACCGCCAGCCGGGGGCGGGCGATCCGTTCAGCCAGCCCGGCGGCCCCGGGCCCGGCCAGGCCAGCGGCTTCCAGCCCGGTTACGGGCCGCCCGCGGAGGCCGGCCCCGCTGGCGGCTACGGCCCGCCAGGCGGTCCCGGGCCGCAGGGCGGTCCCGGCACCGGCCCGTTCCGGTGGCGCCCCCCGGGCGGGGCCACCGGGCCGCAGCAGCCGGTGCCGCCGGCCCGGGTCAGCGGCGCCCGCCCGCAGCCGCCCGCCCGCAGCCGGCCCGACAGCCGCGGCGGGTGGGAGTCCGGCGGCGACACCGACTACCGGCTCATCGGGGTGGAGCCCGACAGCGAGGCGGGCAGGCCGCCGGGCAGCCGCCGCGGCCCGCGGCCGCGCGGCGGCCCGCCGTGGTCGCCCGCCCGCGGCCCCGCGGACTCGGCCGAGCACGGCGGTTTCATCCCGGGCCTTCGCGGCGGCCCGGACGACGAGCCGCCCCGGCGCAGGCGGCGGATCGGCCGCGTGCTGGCGCCGCTGATCGCGATCGTGCTGCTGGTCGTGCTCGGCGCGGGCGGCCTGTACGAGTGGCGCAAGCTGCGCTCGCCGGACTTCACCGGCCCGGGCACCGGCGAGGTCACCGTCCAGGTAAAGCCGGGCGACACCGCCACCGCGCTGGCCCCGCGGCTGGTCAAGCTCGGCGTCGTGGCCAGCACCAACGCGTTCATCAGCGCGGCCAAGAAGAGCAAGAACCCGGCCGGCCTCGAGCCCGGCTATTTCCAGCTGCACAAGCACATGAACGCCGCGCTGGCCTGGGCGCTGCTGCTGAACCCCAAGTCCCGGCTGCAGACCAAGGTGACCATCCCGGACGGGCTGCGGCTAACCAAGATCCTTTCCACGCTGGCCGCCAAGACGGGGTTCCCGCTGGGCGCCTACCAGCAGGCGGCCAAGGACCCCAGCGCGCTCGGCCTGCCCAAGTCGGCCGGCGGCAGCCTCGAGGGGTACCTGTACCCGGCGACCTACACGATCCAGCACGGCAGCACCGCGCAGGACGTGCTGAAGGCCATGGTGGCCCGGTACAAGCAGGAGGTTGCGAGCCTGGACCTGGCGGACGTCGCGGCGCGGAAACACACCACCCCGGCCGCGGTCATCGTGGTCGCGAGCCTGGTGGAAGCCGAGGCCGGCAAGCCCGTCTACTACGGCAAGGTCGCCCGGGTGATCTGGAACCGGCTGAACGACGGCATCAAGCTGCAGCTGGACAGCACCGTGCTGTACGCCCTGCACAAGTTCGGCTTCAAGCTCACCCAGTCGCAGATGCAGGTGAACTCGCCCTACAACACGTTCATGCACGCTGGCCTGCCGCCGGGGCCGATCGACAGCCCGGGCGAGGCGGCGATCAAGGCGGCGCTGAACCCGACGCACGGCACCTGGATCTACTTCGTCACCGTGAACCCCAAGACCGGGCTGACCAAGTTCACCGACGACCCGGACGTGTTCGCCAGGTACGAGGCTGAATGCAAGGCCAACGGGGCCTGCTGAGGCCGCCGCGATGAAGGCGGCGGTGCTCGGCTCGCCGGTCAGCCATTCGCTGTCGCCGGCCCTGCACCTGGCCGCGTACGCGGCACTCGGCCTGGCCGGCTGGAGCTACCGGGCGATCGAGTGCGACGAGGCGGGCCTGCCCGGGCTGCTGGCCGGATGCGGGCCGGACTGGGCCGGGCTGTCGCTGACCATGCCGCTGAAGCAGGCGGTGCTGCCGCTGCTGGACACCGCCGAGCCCGCGGTCACCCAGCTGGCCGCCGCGAACACCGTCGTGCTCGGCGGCGGCGCCCGGCACGGCGCGAACACCGACGTCGCCGGGATCCAGGCGGCACTGACCGGGGCGGGCGCCGCGGGCGCCGGGCCGGCCGTGATCCTCGGGGCCGGCGCGACCGCGCGGGCCGCCCTGGCGGCGCTGCACGGGCTCGGCGAGCGCGCCGCGACGGTAGCGGTCCGCGACCCGGCCCGGGCGGGCCAGACGCTGGCCGCCGCCGGGCGGCTGGGCATGCTGGTGACGCTGGCCCCGTTCGAGCCGCCAGGCCGCGGCGGCTACCTGCTGATATCGACGGTGCCCGCGGGCGCCGCGGACGGCTACGCCGGGAA
Source organism: Streptosporangiaceae bacterium (assembly GCA_036558005.1). GTDB lineage: Bacteria > Actinomycetota > Actinomycetes > Streptosporangiales > Streptosporangiaceae > DATBGO01. Next base: position 2,825 of record DATBGO010000140.1, read on the forward strand.
ACTCGCGGCGGGCCCCGCCCCGGCCGCCGTGCTCGACGTGGTATACCACCCGTGGCCGACCCGGCTCGCCGCCGCCGCGCGCGACGCGGGCGCGATCGTGGTCGGCGGCTTCGAGATGCTGCTGCACCAGGCCGCCCGTCAGGTCGAGCTGATGACCGGGCAGCCCGCGCCAGCCGGCCCGATGCGCGCGGCGGGCCAGCAGGAACTGCGCCGCCGAGCGCGCCCTGGCTTGCCCTAACTCGATATATGTCGGATTGGATGATCGTCGTGGCGGGCGGGCTGGCGACGGGGCTGAGGCCGCGGGCAGTCCCGTGCTCGCGGTATCCGGGCGGTCCGGGGCGGCTGGTGCCCGGGCGCGGAATACCACCGGGGGTCAGAATGCGTTACTCTTGCGTGACGATAAGTCCGGCACGTGTTGCCGGGCGTGCAAGCGGAGGACCACCTCGGCCGCCTCCCACCTGGCCAGCCTGACGGCTGGCGGGTCACGCCGGCTGGCCCCAGGGCTCGGCCGGCAGGCCGGACGACCGCCAGCCGGGCGCGCCAGCGTCCCGGCCGGCCGGGCGTTGGCGACGCGCCAGCCGCGCCGCTCGTGGTGGCCCCGGATGCACGCTATGCGGGGCCTTTTCGCATTCCGGCCCCGGATCCGCGCTCGCGCGGCGGCACCGGGCAGGACCTGCCAGCGGAAGGACCGCGGGCAGGAGAACAAGGTGACACCAGGAGGTCACATCAGCACCGAACCCCGTATAAACGAGCGAATCCGGGTTCCTGAGGTACGGCTCGTGGGGCCAGCAGGGGAGCAGGTCGGGATCGTCTCGATCAACGACGCGCTGCGGCTGGCCCAGGAATCAGATCTTGACCTGGTCGAAGTCGCGCCCACCGCGCGTCCGCCGGTCTGCAAGCTGATGGACTACGGCAAGTTCAAGTACGAGTCAGCGCTCAAGGCCAGGGAATCGCGCAAGAACCAGGCGCAGACGGTCATCAAGGAGATCAAGCTCCGGCCGAAGATCGACCCGCACGACTACGGCACCAAGAAGGGCCACGTCGAGCGGTTCCTGCGGGCGGGCGACAAGGTCAAGGTCACGATCATGTTCCGGGGGCGCGAGCAGTCCCGGCCCGAACTGGGCTACCGGCTGCTCCAGCAGCTAGCCGGGGACGTGGAGGAGCTAGGCTTCGTCGAGGCGCAGCCCAAGCAGGACGGCCGGAACATGATCATGGTGATCGGGCCGCACCGGCGCAAGACCGAGCAGAAGGCCGAGCGGAGCACGCGCAGCGCGCCGCGCGGCGGGCCGGCCAGCGGGCCAGGCCCGGCCGCGGCCGCCAGCCCGGCTGCCAGCCCGGCCGGGGGCAGCGCGCCCGCGCCGCGGCCGGTGCCCGCGCCGCGGCCGCCGCGGCCAGGGCCGGCTCCTGCCGGGGCCAGGGCGCAGGCCCGCCCGGCCGCACCGCCGCCCGGCCGGCGCGACTCGCAGGCCGGCTGAGGAGCGGCACCCCGGCCGCGAACCCGCCGGGTCAGGCCGGCCACTGGTCGGCCGGGAACACCGTGCCGCAGGCACGCAGGCAAGGCAGTGCTGCCGTCATGACAGTGCTGTTGGAAGGACAGTGCTGTTGGAGGACAGCGCTGTTGGAAGGACAGCGCTGCTGGAAGGACCGTGCCGCAGGCACGCTAGGGAACGGAGACGACGGCGACATGCCGAAGATGAAGACGCACAGCGGCGCGAACAAGCGTTTCCGGATCACCGGCTCCGGGAAGATCATGCGCCGCCGGGCCAACCGCGCCCATTATTTCGAGCACAAGCCGACCACCCGGACCCGGCGGCTGAAGAGCGACATAGTGCTCTCGCCTGCCGACACGAAGAAGATGAAGCGACTGCTGGGGCGCTGACCCGGCCCGCCTCCGAGGGAGTCAAGCAGCAATGGCACGTGTGAAGCGGGCGGTCAACGCTCATAAGAAGCGCAGGGTCGTCCTGGAGCGGGCGAGCGGCTACCGGGGCCAGCGGTCCCGGCTGTACCGCAAGGCCAAGGAACAGAGCCTGCACTCGATGACCTACGCCTACCGGGACCGCAAGGACCGCAAGGGCGCGTTCCGGCGGCTGTGGATCCAGCGGATCAACGCCGCCGCCAGGGCCGACGGCATCACCTATAACCGGTTCATCCAGGGCCTGCGGATGGCCGGGGTCGACGTCGACCGGCGGATGCTCGCCGACCTCGCGGTCGCCGACCCGAAGGCGTTCTCTGCGCTGGTCGTGGTGGCCAAGAAGGCGCTGCCCGCCGACGTCAACGCCCGGCCCGCGGCGGACCCGGCTGCGGCCTGAGCAGGCCGGCGGCCAGGAGATAACCGACCGCCGGTCACCGCGGGTCAAGTCGGCCCGGCAGCTGGCCCGGCGGACCTTCCGGCAGCGCGGCAGGCTGTTCCTGGCCGAGGGCCCGCAGGCGGTGCGGGAAGCACTGGCCAGCCCGGGCGTGGTGACCGAGCTGTTCGGCACCGCGCCCGCGCTGGCCCGCCACGGCGAGCTGGCCGCGCAGGCGGCGGCGCAGGACGCGCCGGTGCGGCTGGTCAGCGGCGAGGTGATGACCAGCCTGGCGCAGACCATCACGCCGCAGGGACTGCTGGCGGTCTGCCGGTTCGTTGACGTGCCGCTCGGCCAGCTGGCCGCGGCGGCGCCGCGGCTGGTGGTCCTGCTGGCCGGGGTGCGCGACCCCGGCAACGCCGGCACCGTGCTGCGCACCGCCGACGCGGCGGGCGCGGACGGGGTGGTGTTCACCGACGCCTCGGTCGACCCCTACAACAGCAAGTGCGTGCGCGCCTCGGCGGGCAGCCTGTTTCACCTGCTGGTGGTGGCCGGGGTGCCGCTGCGGGACGCGGCCGCCCGGCTGCGCGCGGCCGGGCTGGCGATCCTGGCCGCCGACGGCAGCGCGCCGCTGCGCCTGGACGAGCTGGAGACGGCGGGCCGGCTGGGCCTGCCGACGGCCTGGCTGTTCGGCAACGAGGCGTGGGGCCTGCCCGCGGCCGCGGCCGCGCTCGCCGACGACGCCGTCGCGGTGCCGATCTACGGCAGGGCGGAGAGCCTGAACCTGGCCGCCGCCGCCGCGGTGTGCCTGTACGCGTCGGCGCGAGCCAGCGCCGCGCCGCGGCCATGATCCGGGCGGCCAGCTAGCGTCACGGCCCGTCACCGCTGAGGCTGATGAGCCTGATTTCGACCAATGAGGACCGGTTTATGCCGGGGTTTTACCTTTCTCCAAGCATCTGGGGGGTGCCGGACAGTATTCCGGACGCGCTAGAGTCTGATCACGTTGCGTCATTGATGACCTGGCAGCAGTGCCTGGCCGGCGATCTGGACGCGCAGCGCAGCCGCCGCGGGTGACCCCCGGACCCGTGGCCGGCGCCAGCCGTGAGCCGGGGGCGACGCCGGCGGAGGCGGCGCAGCTGTGGAGCGGATCATGCCGGGACCAGCCGCGGTGGCGGCCAGCGCGCCGGCGAGCGGCCGCGGTGGTGCCGCGGAACGGGCCGCCGCCGGGTGCGCGGCGCCTGCCACCCTGACCGGCGACCTGGGCAGCGGGCTGGTGTTCGCCGACGACCTGCCCGACGGCCTGGTGGTCGCCGACCGGTCCGGCCTGGTCACCCTGTTCAACCGGGCCGCGACCCGGCTGACCGGGATCGAGCCCGCGCTGGCGCTCGGCCGGGACGTGCGCGAGATCCTGCCGCTGCGTGACTCGCAGGAACGCTGCTGGTGGGCGCAGGCCCGGCCGTACGACGGCCTGGCCACCAGGACCCGCCACCCCGAGCAGTCGCTGTACCTGCCCGACGGCACCGAACTGCTGGTCACCGTGGGCTACGTGCGCGAACCGCGCGGCGGCCAGCCACGGGGCGGCCAGCCGCGGCCGGGCTGGCCCCAGCCGCCCGGCGCGGTCCGCCGGATCGTGATCACGCTGCGCGGCGCGCAGCAGCGGGCCCGGCTGGAGCGTGTCCGCGCCGACCTGGTCTCCACCGTCGCGCATGAGCTGCGTTCCCCGCTGACCAGCGTCAAGGGCTTCACCGCGACGCTGCTGGCCAAGTGGCCCCGGTTCACCGACGACCAGAAGCGGGTCATGCTGGAGACCGTCAACGCCGACGCCGACCGGGTCACCAGGCTGATCACCGAGCTGCTGGACGTGTCCAGGATCGAGGCGGGCCGGATCGAGGTACACCGTGAGCTGGTGGACATCCCGGAGCGGGCGGCGAAGCTGATCGCCGGCCGGGTCGCGGCCGGCGAGGACCCGGGCCGGTTCCTGGTCGAGGTCCGCGGCGAGCTGCCCGAGACCTGGCTGGACGCCGACAAGATCGACCAGATCCTCGGCAACCTGATCGAAAACGCGGTCCGGCACGGTGCTGGTACCGTTACTACCGTGGTCGAGACAGTGCCGGGCGCGGCCGCCGCGAGCGTGGCGGTGTCGGTCCGTGACCAGGGCCAGGGCATCGAGCCCGAGCTGGCGCCGCGGGTCTTCCGGCAGTTCTGGCGGGCCAAGCGGCGCGGCGGCGCGGGCCTGGGCCTGTTCATCGTGAAAGGCCTGGTCGAAGCGCACGGCGGCTCGATCAGCGTGCAGCGGGCACCCGGCGGCGGCGCGGAATTCCGATTTACCATGCCCGCCGGCACGCCTGACTTCGGCTGACCGGCGGGCCAGGGGAGCGGCCTCGCCGCGCTGCTGGCGGGCCTGACCCGCTAGCCTGCTCACCACTACGAGGACCGCGCCCGCGGCGGCCCAGCCGCCCGGGGCCAGGCCAGCTCCCCGCGTGCCGTTATGCAATGGTCTTCATCCAGTCATCTGCCGATGACCAGCGACATCAGGAGTGCAGCAGGCAATGTCGGCACCAAACAAGAGCTATGACCCGGTGCAGGTAACAGCGCTGACGCCGGAGCAAATCGAGCGGGTCAGGGACGAGGCGCTGGCCGCGATCGCGGCCGCGGCCAGCCTGGCCGAGCTGAAGGACGCCCGGCTCGCGCACGCCGCCGACCGCTCGCCGATCGCCGAGGCCAACGCCGAGATCAGGGCGCTGCCGCCGGCCGCCAGGGCGGAGGCGGGCCGCCGGGTCGGCGCGGCCAGGGCCGCCATCAACGCCGCCGTGGCCAGCCGCGAAGCCGAGCTCACCGCCGAGCGGGACGCCCGGGTGCTGGAGCAGGAAACCGTCGACGTCACGTTGCCGTGGGACCGGGCGGCGGCCGGGGCCAGGCACCCGGTGACGGTCACCGCCGAGCGGCTGGCCGAGGTGTTCACCGGGATGGGCTACGAGATCGCCGAGGGGCCCGAGGTCGAAGCCGAGTGGTTCAGCTTCGACGCGCTCAACTTCCCGCCCGATCACCCGGCCAGGGACATGCAGGACACCTTCTTCGTGGCGGGCCCGGGCGGGGCGCCCAGGTCCGGGGTGGTGCTGCGGCCGCACACCTCCCCGGTGCAGATCCGGGCGATGCTCAGCAGGCCGCTGCCGATCTACGTGGTCAGCCCGGGCAAGTGCTACCGCACCGACACCCTGGACGCCACCCACAGCCCGGTCTTCCACCAGATGGAGGCGCTCGCCGTGGACGAGGGCCTGACCATGGCCGACCTGCGCGGCGCGATCAGCGCGTTCGTCGCGGCGATGTTCGGCGACGGGCTGCGGATCAGGCTGCGGCCGGACTTCTTCCCGTTCACCGAGCCGTCGGCGGACGTGTCGATGGAATGCCACGTGTGCCGGGGCGCGTCGGCCCAGCCCGGCGGCAGCCCGTGCCGGGTCTGCCGGTCCCAGGGCTGGGTCGAGATCGCCGGCTGCGGGATGGTCAACCCGCGGGTGCTGACCGCCTGCGGCATCGACCCGGACCGCTACAGCGGCTTCGCGTTCGGCCTCGGCGTCGAGCGGACCCTGATGATCCGGCACGGGGTCAGCGACATCAGGGACGTGATCGAGGGTGACGTGCGGTTCAGCCGGACGCTCGGAGTGGAGGAATAGATGCGGGTCCCGCTTTCCTGGCTGCTTGAATACGTCAGCGCCGGGCCGGACGGCGAGGACCCGGCCAGTTCCGGGCCAGCCGAGGTGGCCCGGCGGCTCACCGCCGCCGGGCTGGAGGTCGAGACGGTCGAGCAGGCCGGGCACGACATCAGCGGCGTCGTGATCGCGCAGGTCAGCGACGTCGAGGAGCTGACCGGGTTCGGCAAGCCGATCAGGTACTGCCGGGTGTCGGCCGGGGCGGCCGAGCACCACGTCATCTGCGGCGCGGTGAACTTCGCGGCCGGCGACAAGGTCGCCCTGGCCCGGCCCGGCGCGGTGCTGCCGGGCGGCTTCGAGATCGGGGCCAGGAAGACCTACGGCAAGATCTCCGAGGGAATGATCTGCTCGGCCGCCGAGCTGGCCATCGGCGACGACCACAGCGGCATCCTGGTGCTGCCGCCGGACGCCCCGGCGGGAGCCGACTTCGTCAGCTACGCCGGGCTGGCCGACCACGTGCTGGACGTGAACGTGACCCCGGACAAGGGGTACGCGCTGTCGATCCGCGGCATCGCCAGGGAACTGGCCATCGCCTACGGCGCGCCGTTCACCGACCCGGCCGACGCCGGGCTGCCGGCCGGGTTCGGGCCGGTCGCCGCGCAGGCCTACCCGGCCGCCATCGAGGACCCGGCCGGCTGCGACCGGTTCGTGCTGCGCGACGTGCTCGGCATCGACGGGACCAGGCCCACGCCGCTGCCGATGCGGATCCGGCTGGCCCGGTGCGGGATGCGCACGGTGTCGCTCGCGGTGGACATCACCAACTACCTGATGCTGGAGCTCGGCCAGCCGCTGCACGCCTTCGACCGGGACCGGCTGTCGGGACCGGTCGTGGTGCGCCGGGCCCGGCCCGGGGAGCGGCTGGAGACGCTCGACCACGTGCTGCGCGAGCTGGATCCTGACGACATCCTGATCACCGACTCGTCCGGGCCGATCTCGCTGGCGGGCACCATGGGCGGCCTGGCGACCGAGGTCAGCGCCGGATCGCGGGACCTGGTGATCGAGGCGGCGCACTTCTCCGCGACCGGCGTCGCCCGGATGAGCAGGCGGCACAAGCTGGCCAGCGAGGCCTCCAGCCGGTTCGAGCGGGGGGTCGACAGGGAACTGCCGCTGCGGGCGTCGGCGAAGGCGGCGACCCTGCTGGCCGCGCTCGGCGGCGGCAGCGTCGCGCCCGGCTGCACGCACGCCTGGGCGCCGGCCGAGCCGGTGACGATCGAGATCGCCGCCGACTACCCGGACCAGGTGGCCGGGATGAGCTACGGGCGGGGCACCGTGACCGGCCGGCTGCGGCAGGTCGGCTGCCAGGTCGAGGCGGCGGGCGCCGGGCTCGCGGTGACCCCGCCGTCGTGGCGGCCCGACCTGACCGATCCCGCCGACCTGGCCGAGGAAGTCATCCGGCTGGAAGGCTATGAGAACATCCCGGTGCACTCGGCCCGGGCGACCGCGGGCCGGGGCCGGACCGCCGCCCAGCGGCTGCGGACCAGCATCGGCCGGTCGCTGGCCGCCGCCGGGTACGTCGAGGTGCTCAGCAGCCCGTTCGGCGGCGCCGAGGATGCCGGCCGGCTCCAGCTGCCGGCCGGAGACCAGCGCCGGCACGCGACCAGGATCAGCAACCCGCTCAGGGAGGACGAGCCGCTGCTGCGCACCACCCTGCTGCCCGGCATGCTGCGGGTGCTCGCCCGCAACCTCGGCCGCGGTTTCGCCGATCTCGCGCTGTACGAGCTGGGCCTGGTGTTCCTGGCCCGCCCGGACGGCCCGGCGTCCGCGCCGATCCTGGCGGTGGACCGGGCCCCGACGGCGCAGGAGCTGGCCACCCTGCAGGCCGCGCTGCCCGACCAGCCGCTGCACGCCGGGGTGGTGCTGGCCGGCCGGCGCGATCCGGCCGGCTGGTGGGGCCAGGGCCGCCCGGCCTGCTGGGCGGACGCCGTCGAGGCCGCCCGCCAGGTCGCCATGGTCAGCCGGGTGCCGTGCGAGATCCGGGCCGCCCGGCAGCAGCCGTGGCATCCGGGCCGGTGCGCGGCGCTGTACCTGGCCCCGGCCGGCGGCGTGCCGGTGCTGGCCGGGTACGCCGGGGAGCTGCACCCGCGGGTGATCCAGGCGTTCGGGGTCCCGGACCGGACCTGCGCGGCCGAACTGGACCTGTCGGTGCTCGAGGCGGCCGCGGCGGCGCTGGACCCGGCCCTGGCCCCGGTGATCTCCGGCTACCCGCCGGCCACCCAGGACGTGGCGCTGATCGTGCCCGACTCGGTGCCTGCCGCGCAGGTCGAGCAGGCGCTGACCGACGGCGTGGCCGCCGCCGGGGGCGGGCTGTCGCTGGAGGACGTGCGGCTGTTCGACGTCTACACCGGCGAGCAGGCCGGGCCAGGCCGCAAGTCACTGGCCTACACGCTGCGGTTCAGGGCGCCGGACCGGACCCTCACCGCGGACGAGGCCAGCGCCGCCAGGGACGCGGCGGTCGCGGAGGCGGCCCGCAGGACCGGCGCGGTGCAGCGCACCGGGGGGTGACCGGGCCTCAGGCGGGCGAGGGCAGGATCGCCAGGATCTCCGCGCCCGCCTTGGTGCACTTGGACGCCTGGCCGGTGCGCAGCACCACCGGGGTGGTGAAACCCTGGCAGGTCCAGCCGTCGATCTTGACCGGCCCGCCGCCGCCGTTGCCCGGCGCGCTGCCGGCCAGGATCGCCTTGGCGTAGTCCCGCTCCACCGACAGCGCGACCTGGCACTGGCCGCTGCCCTTGAGCAGGATCTTGACCGGCACGTTCGCGGCGGTCTTCGCGGTGCCGCAGGAGATGCCGGCCGAGGATGACTGCTTCGGGCCGCAGCCCGCGGTCAGCGCGACGGCGGCCAGGGCCAGCGCGGCACGCCAGCGAACGGGCATCGGGGGCCTCCTTTCCGCGCCCATCATCATGCCGTGAGCCGCCCGGCCGCGCCCACCCGGATCGCCCGATCCGCGCCGCCTTGTTGCGGTTTGCGCGGCAACTTGCATAGTCAATCATCATTCTGCATAATCATACAAGACAGGGACGGACGATCATGGGGGTGCGGCAGGCATGGGAACCCGGGTCGCGGTGGCCGGCGCCAGCGGCTACGCGGGCGGCGAGCTGCTGCGGCTCATTGCCGGCCACCCGGACCTGGAGCTGGCCGGGCTGACCGCGGACAGCAACGCGGGCGAGCTGGCCAGCCAGCTGCACCCGGCGCTGGCCGGGGTGCCCGCGCTGGCCGGACGGCGGTTCGAGCCCGCGGCGGCCGGGCGGCCGCCCGGGGGCTGTGACCTGGTGTTCGCCGCGCTGCCCGCCGGGCAGTCCGCAGCGCTCGCCAGCCAGCTGCCGGCCGGCGTCAAGCTGGTCGACCTCGGCCCCGACCACCGGCTGGCCGACCCGGCGCAGTGGGCCAGGCACTACCCGGGCCCGCACCCCGGGCACTGGCCCTGCGCGCTGCCCGAGCTGCCCGGCGCCCGGGCCGTGATCGCGGCCGCGGACCGGGTGGCGGTGCCCGGCTGCTACGCCACCGCGGCGATCCTGGCGCTCGCCCCGTTGCTGGCCGCCGGGCTGATCGAGGCGGGCGACATCGTCATCGCCGCCGCCTCCGGCACCTCGGGGGCGGGCCGCGCGCTGCGCCCCGGCCTGCTCGGCAGCGAGGTGATGGGATCGGTGTCGGCCTACCAGCCAGGCGGCGCGCACCGGCACATCCCCGAGATCGAGCAGGCGCTGGCCGCCGCGGCGCCGCAGGCAGGCCCGGTGCGGGTCAGCTTCACCCCGATGCTCGCGCCGATGCCGCGGGGCATCCTGGCCAGCTGCACCGCCCGGCTGGCCCCGGCGGCGGCCGCCCAGGCCGGCCAGGCCGGCGACGCGCTCCGGGCGGCGCTGGCCCTGGCCTACCCGGCCGGGCCGTTCGCCTGGCTGCTGCCGCCTGGCCAGTACCCGGCCACCGGCGCGGTCGCCGGGTCGAACGCGGCGCACCTGCAGGCCGCCGCCGACCACCGGGCCGGCCGGGCCACCGTCATCGCCGCCATCGACAACCTGGGCAAGGGCGCGGCCGGGCAGGCGGTGCAGGCGGCCAACCTGATGCTCGGCCTGGCCGAGACGGCGGGCCTCACCGCGGCCGGGATCGCGCCATGAGCGTCACCGCGCCGCGCGGGTTCCGGGCGGCCGGGCTGGCCGCGGGGATCAAGCCCGGCGGCGCCGCCGACCTCGCGGTGGTGATCAACGACGGCCCGTCCGACGCGGCGGCCGGCGTGTTCACCGCCAACCGGGTGCAGGCCGCGCCGGTGCAGTGGACCCGGCAGGTGATCCGCGGCGGGCGGGTGCGCGCGGTCGTGCTCAACTCCGGCGGCGCCAACGCGTGCACCGGCCCGGCCGGGTTCGCCGACACCCATCACACCGCCGAGCGGGCGGCCAGCGCGCTGGCCGGCTCGGCCGGCGAGATCGCGGTCTGCTCGACCGGCCTGATCGGCGAGCGGCTGCCGATGGGCAAGCTGCTGCCGGGGGTGGACGCGGCGGTGGCGGCCGCCTCGGCTGGCGGCGGCGGCGCGGCCGCCGACGCGATCAGGACGACCGACACGGTCAGCAAGGCCTGCTGCCTGGCCGGGCCCGGCTACCTGATCGGGGGGATGGCCAAGGGCGCCGCGATGCTCGCGCCCGCGCTCGCGACCATGCTCGCGGTGCTCACCACCGACGCCGCCCTGACCCCGGGGCAGCTGGGCGCGGCGCTGCGGGCCGCGGCCGGGCAGACCTTCGACCGGCTGGACACCGACGGCTGCATGTCCACCAACGACACAGTGCTGCTGCTGGCCAGCGGGGCCGCCGGGATCACGCCGGAGCAGGGCGAGTTCACCGCGCTGCTGACCGCGGCCTGCGCGGACCTGGCCGGGCAGATGCAGGCCGACGCCGAGGGGGCCAGCAAGGCGATCGCCATCGAGGTGACCGGCGCGGCCACCGTCGCGGACGCGGTGACGGCCGGCCGGGCGGTGGCCCGGTGCGGCCTGCTCAAGTGCGCGATCGGCGGCGAGGACCCCAACTGGGGCCGGGTGCTCGCGGCGGTGGGCACCACCGGCGCGGACTTCGAGCCCGGCCGGCTGGGCGTGGCGATCAACGGGGTGTGGGTGTGCAGGGACGGCGGCCCGGCGGCGGACCGGGCGCTGGTGGACCTGCGGCCCAGGGACGTGCTGATCACCGTCGACCTGGGCGCGGGCACCCAGGCCGCGACGATCCGCACCACCGACCTGACCGCGCAGTACGTCTACGAGAACTCGGCGTACCCGACATGAGCGCGGGCACCGGGGTGGCGGCGGGCGCGCTGGCCAAGGCGGCGACGCTGATCGAGGCGCTGCCCTGGCTGGAACGGTTCCACGGGCAGACCGTGGTGATCAAGTTCGGCGGGAACGCGATGACCGACGGGCAGCTGTGCGCCGCCTTCGCGCAGGACATGGTGTTCCTGCGGTACGCGGGGCTGCGGCCGGTCGTGGTGCACGGCGGCGGCCCGCAGATCGACGCGCAGCTGGGCAGGCTGGGCCTGGCCAGCACCTTCCGGGCGGGCCTGCGGGTCACCACCGAGGAGACCATGGACGTGGTCCGGATGGTGCTGACCGGGTCGGTCAACCGCGACCTGGTCGGGCTGATCAACCGGCACGGCCCGTTCGCGGTCGGCATGTCCGGCGAGGACGCCAACCTGCTCACCGCGGTGCGGGCGCACGCGATCGTCGACGGCGAGCGGGTCGACCTGGGCCAGGTGGGCCAGATCGAGGCCGTCGACCCCGGCGCGGTCCGCGCGCTGCTGGCCGACGGCCGGATCCCGGTCATCTCCAGCGTCGCCCGCGGCCGGGCCGGCGAGATCTACAACGTGAACGCCGACACCGCGGCGGGCGCCATCGCCGCCGCACTCGGCGCGGCCAAGCTGGTGCTGCTCACCGACGTCGCCGGGCTGTACCCGAGCTGGCCGGACGGCGGCGGCCCGGCTCCGGACGGCGAGGTGATCAGCAAGCTCACCGCGGCGCAGCTGGCCGGGATGCTGCCCGGGCTGAGCGCCGGCATGATCCCGAAGATGCGGGCCTGCCTGGACGCGGTGTGCGGCGGGGTGGCGCAGGCGCACGTGCTGGACGGCCGGCTGCCGCACGCCGTGCTGCTGGAGGTCTTCACCGACTCGGGCATCGGCACCATGGTGCTTCCGGGCCCCGGGGCGGCCCCGTGACCAGCACCGGCCAGCTGACCAATACCGGCCTGCTGCAGGCCAGGTACGCGGCGGCGCTGATGCCCAGCTACGGAATCCCGCCGGTCGCGCTGGTGCGCGGCGCGGGCTGCCAGGTCTGGGACGCCGACGGCCGCCAGTACACCGACCTGCTGGCCGGCATCGCGGTCAGCGCGCTCGGGCACGCGCACCCGGCGCTGGTCGAGGCGGTCAGCCGGCAGGTCGCGACCATCGCGCACACCTCCAACCTGGCCCTGCACGAGCCAGGGATCGAGCTGGCCGAGCGGCTGCTCGCGCTGCTCGGCCACGGCCCGGGGCGGGTGTTCTTCGCCAACTCAGGCGCCGAGGCCAACGAGGCCGCGATCAAGCTGGTCCGCCGCCGCCAGGGCAGCGCCAGGCCGGTGATCGTGGCCGCCGAGGGCGGGTTCCACGGCCGGACCATGGGAGCGCTCGCGCTGGCCGGCAAGAGCTCGGTCCGGGTACCGTTCGGCCCCTTCGGTCTTGACGTGAGGTTCGTGCCCTTTGGCGACGCCGCCGCGCTGCGGTCAGCCACCGGCCCGGACTGCGCCGCGGTGTTCCTGGAACCCGGCCAGGGCGAGGCCGGCGTGATCCCGGCGCCCGACGGCTACCTGCGGGCCGCCCGGCAGGCGTGCGACGAGGCCGGGGCGCTGCTGGTGCTCGATGAGATCCAGAGCGGCATCGGGCGGACCGGGGCCTGGTTTGCCCACCAGCGCGACGGGGCGCGGCCCGACGTGGTCACGCTGGCCAAGGGGCTGGGCGGCGGGCTGCCGGTCGGGGCCTGCGTCGGGCTGGGCGAGTGCGGCACGGTGCTGGGCAAGGGCGAGCACGGCAGCACGTTCGGCGGGAACCCGGTCGCCTGCGCCGCGGCGCTGGCCGTGCTGGACACCATCGAGCGGGACGGGCTGCTGGACCGGGCCAGGCGGGCCGGCAGGCGGCTCACGGCCGGGATCGCCGGGTGCGGCCACCCGCTGGTGAGCGGGGTGCGCGGCCGCGGGCTCTGGCTGGCGGTCGAGCTGGCCGGCCCGGCCGCCGCGGCCGCCGAGGCCGCCTGCCGGGAAGCGGGGTACCTGGTCAACGCCGTCCAGCCGGACGCCATCCGGCTCGCGCCGCCGCTGATCTTGAGCGATGCTGAGGCCGCCAGCTTCACCAGCGCGCTGCCCGGCATCCTGGACCGGGCCGCCGCGCGCGCAGCGCAGGAGGCGTGATGGCCACGGCCAGCTCAGCAGCGAGGAACTCAGCGGCAACCAGTCCGGCGGCCGGCCCGGCGGCCCGGCCGCCCGCCAGCCCGGTGACCAAGGCGGCCAGGCACGCCCAGATCGCCGCGATCCTGACCCGGCCGCACCAGCCGGTGCGCTCGCAGGAAGAGCTCGCCGAGCGGCTGGCCAGCAGCGGGGTGCGGGTCACCCAGGCGACCTTGTCCCGCGACCTGGACGAGCTCGGCGCGGTGCGGCTGCGCGGCACCGACGGCAGCCTGGTGTACGCGCTGCCGGGGGAGCGCGGCGCGGCCGGCTCGTGGCCCGGCGAGAGCGGGCTGCGCCGGGTCGCCGGGGAACTGCTGCTGGCCGCCGAGGCCAGCGCCAACCTGGTGGTGCTGCGCACCCCCGCGGGCGCGGCGCAGTTCCTGGCCTCGGTCATCGACCACTCGGGCATGCCCGCGGTGCTGGGCACGGTGGCGGGCGACGACACCGTGCTGGTGATCGCGCGGGACCCGGCCGGCGGCCACGACCTGGCCCGGGCCCTGCTGGACATGGCTGAGCAGCGCGGCCACCGGCCCGGCGGCGCGCAGCCCGGCCCGGACCGTGAACCTGGCGACTTACGGAGGATGACATGACCAACCGCGCGGTGCTCGCCTACTCGGGCGGGCTGGACACCTCGGTGGCGATCGGCTGGCTGGCCGAGCAGGCCGGCGCGGAGGTCATCGCGCTGGCCGTCGACGTCGGGCAGGGCGGCGAGGACCTGGACGTGATCCGCAAGCGCGCGCTGGCCTGCGGCGCCGCGGAGGCGGTCGTGGTCGACGCGCGGGCGGAGTTCGCGGCCGGCTACTGCCTGCCCGCGCTGGCGGCCAACGCGCTCTACATGGGCAGCTATCCGCTGGTGTCGGCGCTGTCGCGGCCGCTGATCGTCAGCCACCTGGCCCGGGTCGCCCGCGAGCACGGCGCCGCGCTGGTCGCGCACGGCTGCACCGGCAAGGGCAACGACCAGGTCAGGTTCGAGGCCGGGCTGGCGGCGCTGGCGCCGGAGGTGACCGTGCTGGCGCCGGTCCGCGATTCCGGCATGACCAGGGACAAGGCGATCGAGTTCGGCACCAGGCGGGGCCTGCCGATCAGCGTATCGGCCCGGTCGCCGTACTCGATCGACCAGAACCTGTGGGGGCGCAGCGCCGAGACCGGGCACCTGGAGGACATCTGGGAGGCCCCGCACGACGACGTCTACGGGTACACCGCCGACCCGGGACTGCCGCGCGAGCCGGACGAGGTGACCATCGGCTTCACCCACGGGCTCCCGGTCTCGCTCGACGGCAGGGCGCTCAGCCCGCTGCAGCTGATCTCCGAGCTGAACGAGCGGGCCGGCGCGCACGGGGTCGGCCGCCTCGACCTGGTCGAGGACCGGCTGGTCGGGATCAAGAGCAGGGAGATCTACGAGGTCCCCGGCGCGATCACGCTGATCACCGCGCACCAGGGGCTGGAGAACGTGTGCGTCGAGCGGGACCTGGCCAGGTTCAAGCGCCAGGCCGAGCAGCGCTGGGCGGAGCTGGTCTACGACGGGCTGTGGTTCTCGCCGCTGAAGCGGGCGCTCGACAGCTTCATGGCCGAGGCGTCCCGGCACGTCACCGGCGAGGTGCGGGTCCGGCTGCACGGCGGCAGGGCGGTGGTCACCGGCCGCCGCAGCCCCACCGGGCTGTACGACTACGGGCTGGCCACCTACGACACCGGCGACCAGTTCGACCAGCGGCTGGCCAAGGGCTTCCTGGAGCTGTGGGGGCTGCCGGGCAAGATCGCCGCGGACCGGGACCGGCGGGCGCTGGCGGGCGGGCCGGCCGTGCCGCGGAGCTGACAAGCTGACCCGCTGCGCGACGCGCGGGCGACCTTCCGTAGTTTTCTCGTTACGTTGCGTTACTATCCCTGCGATGTCCTGCTCTGGCAGCCGCATCGAAGGGATCTGTCATGGCGCTGCGCGACTATCTGGGTGCCCGCGGGGAGCCTGCTGGCCGGGTGCTGCTGGCGGTCGCCGGGGTGCTGACGTTAGCCGCCGTGTCCTCGCCCCGGGCCAGCCATCAGCCCCCGGCACCGGCCGCGCCCGGGCCCGCCGCCACGGCGCGCGCCGCCAGCGCCTACAACGCCACCGCCTCGAACGGCAAGCTGCGCAATGGCTGGGACCGCAGGGAGCCATCGCTCACCCCGGCGCTGCTGCGCAGCGGCGCGTTCGGCCGGACCTTCACCGCCAGGCTGCGCGGTCAGGTCTACGCCCAGCCGCTGGTCATCGGCGGCACGGTGATCGCGGCGACCGAGCGGAACTGGGTCTACGGGCTCAACGCGCGGACCGGCCGGGTCAGGTGGCGGCACTCGCTCGGCAAGCCCTGGCCGGCCAGGGCGACCAGCTGCAGGGACATCGCGCCGCAGGTCGGGATCACCAGCACGCCGGTCTACGACCCGCGCAACCACACCGTGTACCTGGTCGCCGACACGATCGGCAAGTCCGCCCGGCACCCCACCTACCGGCTGTTCGGGATCAAGGCCAGGACCGGCCGGGTCACCAAGCGGATCAAGATCGCGGGCAGGCCCGCCAATGACCGGGGCCTGACGTTCAACGCGTTCACGGAGTACCAGCGGACCGGCCTGCTGCTGCTCGGCAACCGGGTCTACGCCGCGTTCGGCTCGCACTGCGACGACCGGCCCTACACCGGGTACGTGGCCAGCGTCAACGTCGCCACCAAGACGGTCAGGCTGTGGACCGACGAGGCGGGCGTGACCGGCCAGGACGGCGGCATCTGGCAGTCCGGCGGCGGGCTGATGTCCGACGGGCCCGGCCGGATCTTCCTCACCACCGGCAACGGGGTGTCCCCGCCGCCCGGCCCG
Source organism: Streptosporangiaceae bacterium (assembly GCA_036558005.1). Taxonomy (GTDB): domain Bacteria; phylum Actinomycetota; class Actinomycetes; order Streptosporangiales; family Streptosporangiaceae; genus DATBGO01. The sequence continues at coordinate 19,091 of DATBGO010000140.1, forward strand.
GGCAGCGCGCCGCCGGCTCAGCTGGGCGACTCGGTGGTCGCCCTGGCGGCGCCCCGCGGCGGCACGATGACCGCCACTGATTTCTTCAGCCCCGGCGACGCCCCGGCGCTGGACGCGGCCAACACCGACTTCGGCTCCGGCGGGCCGGTGGGGCTGCCGTTCGGCACCAGCGCGCACCGGCGGCTGCTGGCGCAGGCCGGCAAGGACGGCAGGCTGTTCCTGCTCGACCGGACCGGCCTCGGCGGCCGCGAGCAAGGCCCCGGCGGGCGGAACAAGTACGTGGCCAAGGCCGGGCCGTTCGCCGGGCAGTGGGGGCACCTGGCCGCGTTCGGCAACACCAGCGTGCTGACCGCGCGCGACTCAGCCAGGTCCCGCGACTATCTCTACTACCTGGGCAAGAAGGACAACCTGCGGTTCCTGCGGCTGCGGGCGGGGGCGGGCGGCACCGCCCGGCTGCGGGACGTCGCCAATAGCACCCAGCGGTTCGCGTTCTCTTCCGGGTCGCCGGTCGTCACCTCGAACGGGACGAAGGCGGCCAGCGCGATCGTCTGGGTGGTCAAGTCGGCGGGCGGCACCGGCGCCCGGGGCGCCCTGGAGGCGTTCCGCGCGGTGCCGCCCGCCCGGTGCGGCAAGCGGGCCTGCGCGGTCCGGCCGCTCTGGACCGGCCGGATCGGCACCGCGAGCAAGTTCTCCGTCGCCGCCACCGGCGGCGGGCACGTCTACGTCGGCACCAGGGGCGGGCTGCTGATCGGCTTCGGCCGCCGGGTCAGGGCCGGGCTGGCCGCGCACCCGCCGGTGGACCTCGGCCCGGCAGCGGTCAGCCGCACCGCCAGCCGTGAGGTCACCGTCACCGCCACCCAGCCGCTGACCGTGACCGCGGTGCGGACCAGCGCGAGCATCGCGCCCAACCCGTTCCGCGCCGGGCAGCTGACCAGGACCGCCAGCGGCGCCGCCGCCGCGGCGCCGGTCCGGCTGCCGGTCCGGCTGGCCCCCGGCGACGCGCTGCATGTGCGGGTCAGCTTCCGCCCCGCCGCGCTCGGCGGGATGACCGGCGTGCTGTCGCTGGTCACCCCCACGGCCCGGTACGGGTCGACGGACGTGCCGCTGTCGGGCGAGGGCGCCGGGCCCGGGCTGTACTCCCAGCCGGGCCGCCTGAAGTTCCTGCTGGCCGACGGGGAGGCCAGCACCAGGGTGCCGGCCGGGCTGGTGGTGCCGATGACCGCCGACCTCACCAACGGCGGCACCACCGCGACGACGATCACCTCGGTCACCGTTCCCGGACGGCCGTTCCAGGTGACCGGCCTGCCCGCGCCCGGCACCGTGATCGGGCCGGGCCAGTCCGTGTCGGTGCAGGTCAGTTACGCGCCCGCGGGCGCGGGCAGCAGCCGCGCCACGATCAGCGTCCGCACCAGCAACGGCAAGCTGCTGCGGCTGCCGCTGACCGGGCACGCGAAGGCGCCGGTCAGCAAGATCATCGCCGCCCCGGCCGCGGTCCGGCTCGGGCCGGTCCGGGTGGGCAGCCGGGTCAAGGCGGCCATCGCCATCACCAACGCCGGGAACCTGCCCGCCACCGTGTCGGTCGCCGCGCCGCCCGGCTCGCCGTTCCTGGCCGGCTACCGGGTCCCGCGCGGCCTGCCGGTCAACCCCGGGTACCAGCTGCGGATCCCGGTGACCTTCGCCCCGGCCGCGCCGGGCAGGGCCACCGGCGTCTACCGGCTCACCTGGACCGACCTGCTCGGCTCGCACACGCTGCGGGTCACCCTGACCGGTACCGGCAAGGGGTGACGGGGCGGGCCGGCCCGGCCGGTGCGCCCCGCTCCGCCCCGGTATCCTCGCACCCAGCAGGCAGGCCGGCCCGGCTGCCCCGGCGCCGGCCAGGTCCACCTACCCGGGGAGGAGCGCGGTGTCCAAAGACGAGCCAGCGCCGCCGGTCCGGCTGTGGGGCGGCCGGTTCGAGTCTGGCCCCGCCGACGCGCTGGCCCGGCTGTCGGTCAGCGTCCAGTTCGACTGGCGGCTGGCGCCCTACGACCTGGTCGCCTCCGGCGCGCACGCCCGGGTGCTGAACAAGGCCGGGCTGCTCGACGACGCCGAGCTGGCCCGGCTGCTGACCGCGCTCGATGACCTGTCCAGGGCGTGCCGGACCGGCGCGTTCCGGCCCGCCGCCACCGACGAGGACGTGCACACCGCGCTGGAGCGGGGCCTGCTGGAGCGGGCGGGCGCGCTCGGCGGGCGGCTGCGGGCCGGCCGCAGCCGCAACGACCAGGTCGCCACCGACCTGCGGCTGTACCTGCGCGACCACGTCCGGCTGATCGTGTCCCGGCTGGCCGAGCTGCAGGCCGCGCTGATGGACCAGGCCGAGCGGCACCTGCGCACCCCGGCGCCGGGCCTGACCCACCTGCAGCACGCCCAGCCGGTGCTGCTGTCGCATCAGCTGCTCGCGCACGTGCAGGCGTTCACCAGGGACGTGAGCCGGCTGCGGGACTGGGACGCGCGGACGGCGGTCAGCCCGCTGGGGGCCGGCGCGCTGGCCGGGTCGTCGCTGCCGCTGAATCCCGAGGCGGTCGCGGCCGAGCTGGGCTTCGACGCAGCCGCCGCCAACTCGATGGACGCGGTCAGCGACCGGGACTTCGCGGCCGAGTTCTGCTTCGCGGCGGCGCTGCTCGGCGTGCACCTGTCCCGGCTGGGCGAGGAGATCGTGCTGTGGTCCTCGCACGAGTTCGGCTGGGTGGAGATCGACGACGCCTACGCGACCGGCTCGTCGATCATGCCGCAGAAGAAGAACCCCGATGTCGCCGAGCTGGCCCGGGGCAAGGCGGGCCGGCTCATCGGCGGCCTGACCGGGCTGCTCACCACGCTCAAGGGCCTGCCGCTCAGCTACAACAGGGACCTGCAGGAGGACAAGGAACCGGTCTTCGACGCGGTGGACACGCTGCTGCTGGTGCTGCCCGCGATGGCTGGCATGGTCGGGACACTGCGATTCCACACCGAACGCATATCGCGCAGCGCGGCGGCCGGTTACGCGCTGGCCACCGACCTGGCAGAACTGCTGGTCCGCCGCGGCGTCCCGTTCCGCGAGGCGCACGAGGTCGTCGGTCACCTGGTCGTCTGGTGCCAGGTCAACGACTGCGAGCTGGACCAGGTGAGCGACGCGGACCTGGCCAGCATCTCGCCGCACCTCACCCCGGACGTGCGCGAGGTGCTGTCGGTGCCCGGCGCGCTGGCCGCCCGGCGCAGCAGCGGCGGCACCGCGCCGGACCGGGTGCGCGACCAGCTGGCGGCGCTGCGGGCCAGGGTCGACCGGGACGCCGGATGGGCCTCGGGCTGACCGGGGCGCACGCCGCGCTGCCCGCGCCCGGGCCGCTGATGGCCAGGGAGTTCTTCGCCCGGCCCGCCCCGCAGGTCGGGCCGGAACTGCTGGGCTGCGTGCTGCGGCACCGCACCGCCGCCGGGACGGTCAGCGCGGTCATCGTGGAGACCGAGGCCTACACCGGGGAGAGCGACCCGGCCTCGCACGCGTTCCGCGGCCAGACCGCCCGCAACGCGGTCATGTTCGGCCCGCCTGGCCACGCCTACGTGTACTTCAGCTACGGCATGCACTTCTGCGTGAACCTGGTCTGCCTGCCCGCGGGCACCGCGTCGGCGGTGCTGCTGCGGGCCGGCCGGGTGATCGACGGCGCCGGCCTGGCCGCCGCCCGGCGCTCGGCCCGCAGGTCAGCCGGGCGGGCGGCCGACCTGGCCCGCGGGCCGGGCCGGCTGTGCCAGGCGCTGGGCATCGACCGGCAGCTCGACGGCGCCGACATCTGCGCGGCCGGCTCGCCGCTGCAGCTGCTGGCACCCGCGTGGCCGGCCCCGGGCCAGCCACCTGGCGGTCCGCGGGAGGACAGCCAGGCACCCGGCAGCTGGCCCGAGGACGGCTGGCCGCTGGCGGCGGACTGGATCAGCTCCGGGCCCCGGGTCGGCGTCAGCCGGGCCGCCGAGGTGGCCTGGCGGTTCTGGATCACCGGCGAGCCCGCCGTATCCCCGTACCGGCCCAGTGTCCCGCGCCGGTCTAGGGCGGCCTCCGGCCAGGCCGCGCCAGCTGCTGGCCGGGCAGGCTCGCCCGGCCAGCCCGGGCCGGCTTCCGGCAGGCCCAAACCGATTTCCGGCCAGCCAGCGGGGGATGAAACGATGCCCCGGTGACCGACATCATCGACGAGCTGACCTGGCGCGGCCTGATCGCGCACGGCACCGACCTTGACGACCTGCGCAAGGCCCTGGACGCCGGGCGGCTCACCTACTACGGCGGGTTCGACCCGACCGGCCCGGGGCTGCACATCGGGCACCTGGTGCTGCTGCTGACGATGCGCCGGCTCCAGCTCGCCGGGCACCGGCCGATCGGCCTGGTCGGCGGCGCCACCGGGCTGATCGGCGACCCCAGCGGCAAGTCGGCCGAGCGGGTGCTCAACCCGCGCGAGCTGGTCGCCGACTGGGTCAGCAAGATCCGGGCCGAGGTCTCCCAGTACCTCGACTTCGAATCCGGCCCGGCTGGCGCGCTGCTGGTCAGCAACCTGGACTGGACCGGGGAACTGTCCGCGCTGGAGTTCCTGCGCGACATCGGCAAGCACTTTCCTGTCAGCCAGATGCTGGCCAGGGAGTCGGTGCGGGCCAGGCTCGAAGCGGGCGGGATCAGCTACACCGAGTTCAGCTACCAGATCGTGCAGGCCAACGACTACCTGGAACTGCACCGGCGGCACGGCTGCACGCTGCAGATCGGCGGCAGCGACCAGTGGGGCAACCTGGTGGCGGGCGTCGACCTGATCAGGCGGGTGACCGGGGAGAGCGTGCACGCGCTGGCCACGCCGCTGATCACCAAGCCGGACGGGACCAAGTACGGCAAGACCGAGGGCGGCACGATCTGGCTGAACCCGGAGCTGACCAGTCCCTATGCGTTCTACCAGTTCTGGGTTAACCGCGCCGACGAGGAGGTTCCCGGGCTGCTCAGGGTATTCACGTTCCTGGACCAGGGCGAGATCGAGTCGCTGGTGCGGCAGACGGCCGAGCGGCCGGCCGCCAGGGCCGCGCAGCGCAGGCTCGCCGACGAGGTGACCACGCTGGTACACGGCGCGGCCGAGTGCGCCAGGGTCGTGGCCGCCAGCCGGGCCCTGTTCGGCCAGGGGGAGCTGGGGGACCTGGACGCGGGGACGCTGGCCGCCGCGGTCGCCGAGATCCCCTCGGCGGTGATCGAGGCCGGGCCGGGCGCGCTGCCGCCGGTGGCGGACCTGATGGCGCAGGCGGGGATCGTGCCCAGCAAGTCAGCGGCCCGGCGGGCGATCAGCGAAGGCGGCGCGTACCTCAACAACGTCAAGGTGCCGGCCGAGGACGCGGCACCCGCGGGCAGCGACCTGCTGCACGGCCGGTTCCTGGTGCTGCGGCGCGGCAAGCGCACCGTCGGCGGCATCGAGGTCAGGCGCGGCTGACCTCGATCTGCCCGGCTGGGCAGGCCCGTGGCGGGCCCGGCCGGGCAGGCCCGGGCCGGACTGCCGGGCGGCGCCGGCCCGGCGTCCGCCGGGCGCGCGGATAACCTTTTCGTATCTTTGTTGGCTCATCAGGACATTCCAGCAAAACCCGACAGCGTAACCCGGCCCGCCGCCGGGCCCGCGGCCGGGTGCCCCTGGGTCGCGGGCGCCCGCGCCGCCCGGCCGGACCGGATCCGCGTCACCGCAGGTTAACCGGGATCTTCCGGGAACCGGCTGGTCCCGATTTGACGTGATCCGGTTTGCTGCCTAATGTTTCGTCTTGCCCCAAGGGGAACCGGCACCGCCAACCGGAGCCGTCCCAGGGGACCAGCAGTAAGCCCCCAGCTAGCGCATCCCGGACTCCGGGAGGCTCTGTCACGGGTATGCTGGATGCACAGCGAGTAATGCAGTACCCCGAGTCCAGCGAACTGAGTTGACAGGCTCGGAACTGGACGGTAAGTTAGCAGGGTTGCCCCGGAAAAGATCGAGAGATCTTGGATGGTGCGCGTCCGCTCCTTGAGAACTCAACAGCGTGCTAAAAGCCAGTGCACATGCACAACAACCCCGTCAGGGGTGCCGAGCCAGCCACGGCTCGATGCCCCGGAACGACGGATGCCAAGATCGCTGCTGGTCCGGTCTGACCGGTCCGGTGGCATCTCTTCGATGTCAGCATCCCGCACGCCAGGCGCAAGCCAGGCGGCGGTTGCATATAGACATTCAATGGAGAGTTTGATCCTGGCTCAGGACGAACGCTGGCGGCGTGCTTAACACATGCAAGTCGAGCGGAAAGGCCCTTCGGGGTACTCGAGCGGCGAACGGGTGAGTAACACGTGAGGAACCTGCCCTTAGCTTCGGGATAGCTCCGGGAAACCGGAATTAATACCGGATATGACGACGGCCGGCATCGGCTGTCGTGGAAAGTTTTTCGGTTAGGGATGGACTCGCGGCCTATCAGCTAGTTGGTGAGGTAATGGCTCACCAAGGCGACGACGGGTAGCCGGCCTGAGAGGGCGACCGGCCACACTGGGACTGAGACACGGCCCAGACTCCTACGGGAGGCAGCAGTGGGGAATATTGCGCAATGGGCGAAAGCCTGACGCAGCGACGCCGCGTGGGG
>DATBGO010000141.1:0-8519 GCA_036558005.1 Streptosporangiaceae bacterium
GCCCCACCGCCTCCGCGTCACCCGAGACCACCACCGAGGAGGGCCCGTTCACCGCCGCCACCGACACCCCCGCGACCCCCTCCAGCACCTCGGTGACCTCAGCCTCGGCCGCGGCGACCGCGGTCATCGCCCCGCCACCGGGCAGCGCCTGCATCAGCCGCGCCCGCGCCGCCACCAGGCGGCACGCGTCCTCCAGCGACAGCACCCCCGCCGCGTACGCCGCGGTCACCTCACCGACCGAGTGACCGGCCACCGCGTCCGGGGTGATCCCGCACGCCGCCAGCAGCGCCACCAGGCCCGCTTCCACCGCGAACAACCCCGCCTGCGCGTACAAGGTCTGATCCGCGCGGTCGTCCTCCCCGCCGCCGAGCACCACCTCGGCGACCGGCACCCCCAGCTCAGCTTCCAGCAGCGCGCAGGCCTGGTCGAACGCCGCCGCGAACACCGGCGAGGCCGCGTGCAGCTGCGCGCCCATCCCGGCCCGCTGACTGCCCTGGCCCGCGAACACGAACCCCACCCGGCCCGCCCCCAGGGCCGGGACCACCCCGGTGACCACACCAGGCGCCGGCTCACCGGCCGCCACCGCGGCCAGCCCCGCGGTCAGCTCTGCCTGGTCAGACCCCAGCACCACGGCCCGGTGCTCGAACGCCGACCGGGTGGTCGCCAGCGACCAGCCCACATCGCCTGGATCCAGGTCCTGGGTGGCGGCGACATGCCCGGCCAGGCGGCTTGCCTGAGCCTGCAGGCGGCCGGCCGTCCGGCCCGATACCGGCCACGCCGTCAACCCGGGTGCCAGTACCGCCGGCGCCGGCCGCGCCGCGTCGCCGTGGGCACCGTCGCCGTGGGCACCGTCGCCGTGGGCACCGTCGTCCTGGGCAGCGCCGTCGTCGGCCGGGGCATCAGCGATGATGGCGTGCGCGTTGGTGCCGCTGATCCCGAACGCGGAGACCCCGGCCCGGCGCGGACTCCCGCCCGCGGGCCACGGCTCCGGCCCGGTCAGCAGCCGAACCGCACCGGAGGCCCAGTCGACGTGCGGCGACGGCTGGTCCGCGTGCAGCGTGCCCGGCAGCAGGCCGTGCTGGAGCGCGAGCACCATCTTGATCACCCCGGCCACCCCGGCAGCCGCCTGGGTGTGGCCGAGATTGGACTTGACCGAGCCGAGCCGCAGCGGCCGGCCGGCCGGCCGGCCTTGCCCGTAGGTAGCGATGAGCGCTTCCGCCTCGGTCGGATCGCCGAGCGCGGTTCCTGATCCGTGTGCCTCCACCACGTCGACCTGATCGGCGCGCAATCCCGCCGTGGCCAGCGCGGCCCGGATGACACGCTGCTGCGAGGGCCCGTTGGGCGCGGTCAGGCCGTTGGAGGCACCGTCCTGGTTGACCGCGCTGCCGGCCACCACCGCGTGCACCCAGTGCCCGTTCCTGCGGGCGTCGGACAGCCGCTCGAGGACCACCATCCCGGCGCCTTCGCCTAGCCCGACGCCGTCAGCGGCCGCGGCGAACGACTTGCACCGGCCGTCGGCGGCGAGCCCGCCCTGCTGCGCGAACCCGGTGAAGCCGCCGGGTGTGGCCATCACCATCACGCCGCCGGCCAGCGCCAGGTCACACTCGCCGGCCCGCAGCGCGGCACTCGCGAGATGCAGGGCGACGAGCGACGACGAGCACGCCGTGTCCACCGTCACCGCCGGGCCCTCCAGGCCCAGCGCGTAGGACACCCGGCCCGAGATGGCGCTGCCGGCGCTGCCGGTCAGCAGGTAACCCTCTGATCCTTCCAGGCCAGCGCCGTAACCGGAGGCCAGGGCGCCGGCGTACACGCCGGTCCGGGAGCCGCGCAGCGACGCGGGGGCGATGCCAGCCCGCTCCACCGCCTCCCAGCACACTTCGAGCAGCAGCCGCTGCTGGGGGTCCATGGCCAGCGCCTCGCGCGGGCTGATGCCGAAGAATCCCGCGTCGAACTCCGGCGCGCTGGACACGAACCCGCCGGCCCGGGTGTACGACGAGCCCGGATCCTGGTCGCCAGTATCCCAGCCCCGGTCCGCGGGGAACCCTGAGATCGCGTCCCGCCCGCCCGCCAGCAACTCCCACAGTCCTTCCGGATCGGTCACCCCGCCCGGGAACCGGCAGCTCACCGCCACGATCGCGACCGGCTCGCCGGCGGCAGGCAGCGCGGCAGGCGACTGCGGCGCCAGGTCCCGGCCGCCCAGCAACTCGGCTCCGAGCCGGGCGGCCAGCGCCACCGGGGACGGATAGTCGAACACCAGCGTGGCGGGCAGCCGCAGCCCGGTCGCGGCGTGCAGCCGGTTCCGCAGCTCCACCGCGGTCAGCGAGTCGAACCCGATCTCGCTGAACACCCGCCCCGGTGCCACCGCCTCGGCGGACTGATGCCCGAGCACCGCCGCGGCGTGCCCGCGCACCAGGTCCACCAGCATCCGGTCCCGTTCGGGCTGCGCCAGCGCGGCCAGCTGCCGTCGCAGCTCGCCGGCCGCACCCGGGCCTGCCACCGCGGCCGCCACCGGCCGGGGCCGCCGGACCGGGCCGGCGTAGCTCGCGGCCAGGCTGCGCCACAACGGCGGCACCTCGCCCTGCCCGGCCTGCGCCCGCAGCACGGCGGCGTCCAGCCGGACCGGCACCAGCAGCGCCTCGTCCCGGCTCAGGGCCTCCTCCAGCAGGGCGAGTCCCTCGCTGGCCGACAAGTCGATCATGCCGCTGCGGCTGATCCGGGCCAGCCGGCCCGCGCTGAGCTGGCGGCCGATGCCGGTCCGGTGCATCCACAGGCCCCAGGCCAGCGACATGCCTGTCAGCCCCGCCGCCCGGCGGTAGGCGGCCAGCCCGTCCAGGAACGCGTTCCCTGCGACGTAGCTGCCCTGCCCGGCGCTGCCGATCACGGCGGCGATGGAGGAGAACAGGACGAACATCTCCAGGTCCGCGTCCTGGGTCAGCTCGTGCAGGTGCCAGGCCGCGTCGGCCTTGGGCCGCATCACGGCGGCGATCCGGTCCGCGCTCAGCGACCCGACCACCCCGTCGTCGAGCACCCCGGCGGTGTGTACCACCCCGGTCAGCGGGCAGCCCGCCGGGACCCGGGCCAGCAGCCCGGCCAGCTCGGCCCGCCCGGTTACGTCGCACGCCGCCACCTGCACCGCGACGCCGCGGCTGGCCAGCGCCGCGGCCAGCGCCGCGGCCTGCGGCGCGGCCGGGCCTGACCGGCTCGCCAGCACCAGCCGGCGGGCCCGCCCGGTCTGTGCCAGGTGCCCGGCCACCAGCCCGCCGAGCATCCCGGTCCCGCCAGTGATCAGCACCGTCCCGGCTGGCCGGGTCCGGTCCGCCGGCGGCCGTTGGGCCGGCCCTGCGCCGGGGAGGGTCAGCCGGCGTCCGAGCACGCGCCCGCCGCGGATAGCGACCTCAGGTTCGCCCGCTCCGAGCGCCGCAGGGAGCATGGCCAGTACGGCGGGGCCGGCCGCCGCGGGCAGGTCGGCCAGCATCAGCCGGCCCGGGTGCTCGGACTGCGCCGACCGGACCAGGCCCCAGGCCGCCGCCGCGGCGAGGTCCGGCACGCCCTCGCCCGGCTCTGCCGCCACCGCCCCGGCCGTGACCAGTACCAGCCGGGAGGACTCCATCCCCGCCAGCGCGAGCCATTCCTGCACCACCCCGAGCGCGTGCCCGGCGGCGGTCCGCGCCGCTTCGGCCAGCTCACCGCCGGGCCGCGCCCCGGACCGGGCCGCCCCGGCCCAGACCAGTACCGCCTCCGGCACCGGCTCCCCGGCCCGGACCGCCTCGGCCAGCCCGCTCAGGTCCGGGTACGCCTGGACCGCCCGCCCGGCCGCCGCGATACCGGCGGCCAGCCCCGCCTCATCCGGGCCCGCCACGGCCCACCGGCCGGTGTCCGCAGGTCCGGGCTGGACCGGGGTCCAGGCCACGGTGAACAGGGACTGCTCCGGGCGGCTGGCCGTCTCGAGCTGTCCCGGCGTCACCGGCCGGGACACCAGCGCATCCACCGACACCACCGGAGCGCCGGCACTGTCCGCCGCGACCAGCGACACCGCGCCGCCGGCCGCCGGCCGCAGCCGGACCCGCAGGGCCTGCGCGCCCGTCGCGTACAGCGACACGCCTGACCACGCGAACGGCATCCTGGCCGGGCCCGGGTCATCGGGGCCCGTTGCCCCGGCGGCGCCGTCCAGCCGCGCCGCCTGCAGGCAGGCGTCGAGCAGCGCCGGGTGCAGGCCGAAGCCGTCCGCGGTCACCTCTGCGGGCAGCGCCACCTCGGCGAACATCTCCTGACCGCGCCGCCAGGCGGCCCGCAGCCCCTGGTAGGCCGGCCCGTACCCGCAGCCCTCGGCGTACAGGCCGCTGATGTCCGCGGGCGCGGCTCCGGGCGGCGGCCACTCGGCCAGGTCACCGGCGAGGTCCGCGGCGGGTTCCCTGGCGGGGGCCAGCAGCCCGCTGGCGTGCCGCTGCCACGGCCCGTCCGCCGCCGCCGCGGCCTCGGTCCGGGCGTAGACCTCGATGGTCCGCTGCCCGTCCTCGTCCGGGCGGCCGAGCATCACCTGGGCCTGGACGGCGCCGTGGTCCGGCAGCACCAGCGGGGCCTCCATGGTCAGGTCCACGATCTGGCCGCACCCGGCGGCATCCCCGGCGCAGATCGCCATCTCGGCGAACGCCGTCCCCGGCAGCAGCACCCGGCCGGCCAGCGCATGATCGGCCAGCCACGGCTGGGCCTGAATGCACAGCCGCCCGGTCAGCACCAGCCCGCCGCCGTCGGCGAGGCCGATCGTCGCGGCGAGCAGCGGGTGGGCCACCGCGGCCAGCCCGGCTGACGCCACGTCGCCGGCCTGCGCGGGCGACCGCGGCGGCCAGTACCGCTGACGCTGGAACGCATATGTGGGCAGGCCGGCCCGCCGGCCCGGGTCAAGCACCCTGGCCCAGTCCACGCTCGCGCCGCGGACGTGCAATTCGGCCAGTGCGGCCAGGACCCGGTCCGGGCCTCCGTCGTCCCGGCGCAGCGTTCCGGTCAGCGCGGCCGGGGCGGACGGTCCGGTTTCCAGCGTCTGGGTGATCGCCGGGATCAGCACCGGGTGCGGTGACACCTCAACGAACACGCGGTGCCCGGTCTCCGCGAGCGCCCGCACCGCCCGGTCGAATTCCACCGCCGCGCGCAGGCTCTCATACCAGTACCTGCCGCCCAGTTCGGGCCCGGCCAGCCACTCGCCGGACATCGCCGACAGCATCGGCACCAGCGCCGCCCCCGGCGCGACCTCGTCGAGCGCCGCCAGGATCTCCGCCCGGATCTGCTCTACCTGCGCACCGTGCGAGGCGTAGTCCACCGGCAGCACCCGCGCCCGCACCCCGCCGGCCTCGATCGCCGCCGCGAGTTCGCGCACCGCGGCCGGCTCACCCGATACCACGGTGGCTGACGGGCCGTTCACGGCCGCCACCGCCAGCCGGTCACCCCAGGGCGCGATCCGGTCGCGGACGACCGCGGCATCCTGCGCCACCGACACCATCGCGCCGCGGCCCGCCAGCGCCATCAGCGCCTGGCTGCGCCGCGCCACCACCATCGCGGCGTGGTCCAGGGACAGCACCCCGGCCACCGTCGCCGCCGCGATCTCACCCTGGCTGTGGCCTACCACCGCGTCGGGGGTCACCCCGGCGGCCTCCCACACGGCCGCTAGCGACACCATCAGCGCCCACAGCGCTGGCTGCACCACGTCGGCCCGGTCCAGCCCCGGCGCCCCGTCCGCCCCGGCCAGCACGGCCGCCAGGTCCCAGTCCACGTACCTGGCCAGCGCCTGACCGCACTCAGCCAGCCGGGCCGCGAACACCGGTGACGCCGCGGCCAGCTCCCGGCCCATCCCGGCCCACTGGCCTCCCTGGCCGGGGAACACGAACACCACCCGGCCCGGGCCGCCCGTTTCCGCCACGCCGGTCACGTCCGCCGCGGGCGCTCCGGCGGCTAGTGCCCTCAGCCCCGCCGTTAGTTCCGAGCGGTCCGCGCCGGTCACCACCGCCCGGTGCTCCAGCACCGGCCTGGTGGTGACCAGCGACCAGGCCACGTCGGCCGGGTCCAGCTCCGGCCGCGCCGCTACCCAGCTGGCCAGCCGGGCCGCCTGGCCGGCCAGCCCGGCGGCCGTGCGCCCGGACACTATCCAGGCCCGCGCCCCCGGCAGCACCGCGGCCGCGGCGTCCGGCTGGCTGCCGCTGTCCTGGTCATCGCCGCCGGGCGGGGCGGGAGCCTCCTCGACGATGGCGTGCACGTTGGTGCCGCTGACGCCGAACGCCGACACCCCGGCGCGCCGCGGCCGGTCCCCGGCGGGCCAGGGCCGGGCCTCGGTCAGCAGCCGGACCGTCCCGGCCGACCAGTCCACGTGCGGCGACGGGTCTTCGGCGTGCAGGGTGCGGGGCAGCACCTGATGCCGCAGCGCCAGCACGGCCTTGATCACCCCGGCCACCCCGGCCGCGGTCTGGGCGTGGCCGATGTTGGACTTCACCGATCCCAGCCACAGCGGCAGGTCCGCTGGCCGGCCCTGGCCGTAGGTCGCCAGCAGCGCCTGCGCCTCGATCGGGTCGCCCAGCACCGTCCCGGTGCCGTGTGCTTCGACCGCGTCGACGTCCTGCGGGCGCAGCCCCGCGCTGGCCAGCGCGGCCCGGATGACCCGCTGCTGAGACGGGCCGTTCGGCGCGGTCAGGCCGTTGCTGGCGCCGTCCTGGTTGATCGCGCTGCCGCGGACCAGGGCCAGCACCGGATGGCCGTTCCGGCGCGCGTCGGACAGCCGCTCCAGCAGCACCATCCCGGCGCCCTCGCTCCAGCCGATGCCGTCGGCCGCGGCGGCGAACGCCTTGCACCGCCCGTCGGTGGCCAGCCCCCGCTGCCGGGAGAATTCGACGAACCCGGCCGGGATCGCCATCACCATCACGCCGCCGGCCAGCGCCAGCTCGCATTCCCCGGCGCGCAGCGACTGGCAGGCCAGGTGCAGCGCGACCAGCGAGGAGGAACAGGCGGTGTCCACCGTCACCGCGGGTCCCTCCAGCCCGAGCGTGTAGGACACCCGGCCGGAGATCACGGCGGCCGCGTTGCCGGTCAGCAGGTAGCCCTCGGATCCTTCGACCGCTTCGCTCAGGCCCGAGCTGTAGCCGGTGAAGCCGGCGCCGGCGAACACTCCGGTGGCCGAGCCGCGCAGCGAGTGCGGATCGACGCCGGCCTGCTCCAGCGTCTCCCAGGACGTCTCAAGCAGCAGCCGCTGCTGCGGGTCCATCGCCACGGCTTCCCTGGGGCTGATGCCGAAGAAACCCGCGTCGAATTCGGTCGCGTCATGCACGAACCCGCCCGCCCGGGTGTACGAGGTCCCGGGATGATCCGGATCCGGGTGATACAGGCCCTCCAGGTCCCAGCCCCGGTCCGCGGGCAGGTCGGAGATGGCATCACCGCCCGCGGCCAGCAGCTCCCACAGGTCATCGGGGCCAGCCACTCCGCCGGGGAACCGGCAGCCCATCGAGACGATCGCGATGGGCTCCCCGGCCGGAGCTGGCCCGGCCGGGACAGCTCCGGCCGGCGCGGCCTCGTCCCGGTCGCCGAGCAGGTCCGCCCGCAGCTGGCGGGCCAGCACTACCGGTGAGGGGTAGTCGAACACCAGCGTGGCGGGCAGCCGCAGCCCGGTGGCGGCGGTCAGCCGGTTGCGCAGTTCCACCGCGGTCAGCGAGTCGAACCCGATGTCGCTGAATGCCCGGGCGGGCTCGATCGCCTCCGGGGAAGCGTGCCCCAGGACCGCGGCCACGTGCACCCGGATCAGGTCCAGCAGGGCCCGGTCCCGTTCGGCCGCGGGCAGCTGAGCCAGCCTGTCCCTGAGCGTGGGCCCGCCCGGTCCGGCCGCGCCGGATGCGGCGGGCCGGCGGGCCGGCCCGCCGGTCAGGCCGTGCAGCAGCGGCGGGACTTGCGCGCCGCGAGCCACCCGGGCCCGCAGCCCGGCCACGTCCAGCCGCGCCGGGACCAGCAGCGCCTCGTCCCTGGTCGTGGCCAGGTCGAGCAGCGCCAGGCCCTCGGCCGCGGTGAGGGCGGCCACCCCGCCCCGGGCCACCCGGGCCAGATCGTCCTGGCTGAGATGGCCGGTCATCGCGCTGGCGTCGGCCCACAGACCCCAGGCCAGCGAGCAGGCGGGCTGCCCGCAGGCGCGCCGCTGGGCGGCCAGCCCGTCCAGGAACGCGTTCGCCGCGGCGTAGTTGCCCTGCCCGGCGTTGCCGAAGGTGGCCGACGTCGAGCCGAACAACGTGAATGCCTGCAGGTCCGCGTCCCCGGTGAGCTGGTGCAGGTTCCAGGCGGCGTCGGCCTTGGGCCGCATCACGGTGTCCACCCGGCCAGGGGTCAGCGACCCGATGGTGGCATCGTCGAGCACACCGGCCGCGTGCACCACCCCGGTCAGCGGCGCCCCGGCCGGAACCCGGGCCAGCAGCCCGGCCAGCGCCGCCCGGTCCGCGGCGTCACACGCCACCACCCGCACCTCCGCCCCCCGGGCGGCCAGGCCCGCGGCCAGCCCC
>DATBGO010000142.1:0-8100 GCA_036558005.1 Streptosporangiaceae bacterium
CAGACCGGGGCGACGGCCGACAGCACCAGATACGCGACCGCGGCGCACGGCAACAGGGAATCGAGCCGGTCCATCACCCCGCCGTGCCCGGGCAGCAGGCTGCCCATGTCCTTGATCTGCAGGTCCCGCTTGATCATCGACTCGGCCAGGTCGCCGAGGACCGCGGCGGCGACGACCGCGGCGCCCAGCAGCACCCCCTGCCACCAGTGGCCGTGCAGCAGCAGCGACACCAGCAGCGCGCCCGCCAGCAGGCAGGCGGCAGCCGACCCGGCCAGGCCTTCCCAGGTCTTTTTCGGGCTGATGACCCTGGCCATCGGGTGCCGGCCGAACAGCACCCCGGCGGAGAAACCGCCGATGTCACTGCAGATCGTCACCACGACGAACGTCAGCGCCTGCCGTGCCCCGCCGGTCCTGGCCAGCATCAGCGCGACGAAGACCGCCATCAGTGGCAGGTAGGCCAGCACCAGCGTCGTGGCGCTCAGGTCGCGCAGGTAGCCGTCGGCGCCACTCCGTAGCCGCCAGGCCATCACCACGATCACCGACAGCGCGAGCGCGGCCAGGGCCGGCCCGGCGCCCTCCCAGTAGGCCAGCGCGACCGCAGCGGCGGTACCGGCGGCGGCCGGGACCAGCGGCACCACGATGCCGCGGGTCAGCAGCGCCCGGCTCAGCTCCCACAGCGCGAGCGCGACGACGGCCCCGATGTAGGCCAGGAACGTGGCCTTGACGGTGAACAGGGTGACCAGCACGAGCGCGCCGAGCAGGACGCCGACGGCGAACGCCGCGGGGAGGTTACGGCCTGCCGTGATCGGCTTTCGCTCACTCACCCCGGGGGCGGTCCTGCTATACCTCAAGCAGCTCGGTTTCCTTGTGCTTGAGCAGGTCGTCCACCTGGCCGACGTAGGTGTGGGTGAGCTCGTCCAGCTCCCGCTCGGCGCGCCGGCCGTCGTCCTCGCCCGCGTCGCCGTTCTTGACCAGCTTGTCGAGCGCGTCCTTGGCGTGCCGGCGGATGTTGCGGATGGAGACCCGGCCCTCTTCTGCCTTGTGCCGCGCGATCTTGATGAACTCGCGCCTGCGCTCCTCGGACAGCTCAGGGAAGACCACCCGGATGATCACGCCGTCGTTGGACGGGTTCACGCCCAGGTCGGAGTTCCTGATGGCCTTCTCGATCGCCCCCATGGACGACTTGTCGAACGGCTGGATGATCACCATCCGGGGTTCGGGCATGTGGAAGGAAGCCAGCTGGTTGACCGGCGTCTGCGTGCCGTAGTACTCAGCGGTGATCTTGTTGAACATCGCAGGATGCGCACGGCCGGTGCGGATGCCGCCGAACTCTTCCTTGGCGACCGCTACGGCTTTCTCCATCTTCTCCTCGGCTTCGAGGATGGTTTCGTCAATCACAGCGCCTCCTGTGCTCCGATAGGCGTCGCCCGGACGCGCCGTCGGGCCCGCCCGCGTACCTCCATGTTGCTCCCAGCTTCGGTGTTCCTGCCACGGCGGTCATCACCCGCGCATCCGGCTCACCAGGGTGCCGATCCGCTCGCCGCGGATGACACGGGCGACATTGCCCTCGCCGCTCAGGTCGAACACGACGATCGGCAGGTTGTTGTCCATGCACAGGCTGACCGCGGTGGCATCCATCACGCGCAGTTCCCTGCGCAGCACCTCGGCGTAGTCGAGCTGGCTGAACCGGACGGCCCCGGGCATCTGGTGCGGGTCGGCGTCGTATACACCGTCGACCTTCGTGCCCTTCAGCACCGCCTGCGCGCCGATCTCCAGCGCGCGCTGGGCCGCGCAGGTGTCGGTGGAGAAGAACGGAGCGCCTAGCCCGGCCCCGAAGATCACCACCCGGCCCTTTTCCAGGTGCCTGATCGCCCGCCGCGGGATGTAGGGCTCGGCCACCTGGCCCATGGTGATGGCCGTCTGCACCCGGGTCTCCAGGCCGTTCTTCTCCAGCACGTCCTGCAGCGCCAGGCAGTTGATGACGGTGCCGAGCATGCCCATGTAGTCGGCCCGGGCCCGGTCGATGCCGCGCTCGGCCAGCACCCGGCCGCGGAACATGTTGCCGCCGCCGACCACGGCCGCGATCTGGACGCCTTCCCTGACCGCGCCGGAGATCTCCCTGGCGATGTGAATGACCGCGTCAGGCGAGATTCCCAGCGCCTCGCCGCCGGAGAAGGCCTCACCGGAGAGCTTGACCACGACCCGCCGCCAGCCAGGGTGAGCGCCGCCGCGAGCGCCGTTACCGGACGGCTCCTGGCTCGGCTCTCGCACTGGCGCGCTCCCTCTTCCGGATCAGCCCCGGGTCAGCCAGCCTGGCCGATCTGGAACCTGGCGAAATTCCGCACGGTAACGCCATGCTCGTTGAGCAGCTGCCTGATGGCCTTCTTCGGGTCCCGCACAGAAGGCTGCTCCACCAGCACGACGTCCTTGAGGAACGCGTTCACCCGGCCTTCGACGATCTTGGGGATCGCCTGCTCCGGCTTGCCCTCGTCCCTGGTGATCTGCTCGGCGAGCTGGCGCTCGTGCGCGAGCACGTCCGCGGGTACCTGCTCGCGGGTGACGTAACGCGGCCGCATCGCCGCGACCTGGTGCGCGATGTCCTGGCCGGCCTGGGGGGCGTCGGATTCAAGCTGCACCAGCACGCCGAGCGTCGGCGGCAGCGCCGGGTCCGACTTGTGCAGGTAGCTGGTCACGAAGCCGCCCTCGAACCGGGTGAACCGGCCCAGTTCGAGCTTCTCCTTCAGCGAGGCGCTGGCCTCCTCGATCAGCGCGGCCGCGGTCTGGCCGGGGCGCACCTCCAGGCCGAGCACCGCGAGCCGGTCGGCCGCGGCGCTGGCCAGGGCCGCGCTGGCGATGTCGGCGGCCACCTGCTGGAACAGGTCGGTTTTGGCGACGAAGTCGGTCTCGCAGTTCAGCTCGGCCAGCACGCCCGTCGCGCTGCCGTCCAGGGCGCTGGTGACCAGGCCGTTGGCGGCCGTGCGGCCGGCCCGCTTGTCGACGTCCTTGGCGCCCTTGCGGCGCAGAATCTCCACGGCGGTGTCGAAGTCATCGGCCTCGACCAGGGCATTCTTGCAATCCATCATGCCCGCGCCGGTCAGTTCACGAAGCCGCTTCACATCCGCAGCGCTGTAATCCATGTCCTTCTCTCTCGCTATCTCGTTCACCGGCCAACAGCCAGCCGGGCGCGTGGCCCCGGGGCTGGCTGCGGTCAGGCTGACTCCGGGCCGGCCGACCCGGCGGCCTGCCCGCCGTTGCCGTGGGCGGCCCCGTTCGCGGCGGCTGTCTCACTGCCCGCGGCTGCTGTCTCACTGCCCGCGGCTGCCGTCTCACTGCCCGCGGCTACCGTCTCACTACCAGCGGCTGCCGCGTCACTGCCCGCGGCGACTGTCTCACTACTGCCAGCGGCTGCCGTGTCAGCACCCGCGGCCACCGCGTCACCGGCCGGGGCAGCTGCGTCACCAGCCGGGGCAGCTGCGTCACTAGCCGGGGCAGCTGTCTCCGCGCTCGCGGCAGCTGTGTCCGCGCTCGCGGCAGCCGCGGCGGCCGCCGCGGCCGGGGCCGCCGCTCCGCCGTTGGTGTCCCGGCCCTCCAGCAGCGCCCGCTCCCACTCAGCCAGCGGCTCTTCGGCGCCGAGCATCCCGTCCGCGGCGGCCGACGGCTTCTCCTCGCCCGCGGCCGCGCCGGCCCTGGCGATCAGGCCGTCCGCCACCGCGTCCGCCACCACCCTGGTGAGCAGGGCGACGCTGCGGATCGCGTCGTCGTTGCCGGGGACCGGGTAGGTCACTTCGTCGGGGTCGCAGTTGGTGTCGAGGATGGCGATCACCGGGATGCCAAGCTTGCGGGCCTCGCTGACCGCGATGTGCTCTTTCTTGGTGTCAACCACCCACAGCGCGCTGGGCACCCGGGACATGTCCCTGATCCCGCCGAGCGAGCGCTCCAGCTTGTCCTTCTCCCGCCGCAGGTGCAGCAGCTCCTTCTTGGTCATGCCGGAGTTGGAGACGTCGTCGAAGTCGATCTCTTCTAGTTCCTTGAGCCGCTGCAGCCGCTTGTAAACGGTGGCGAAGTTGGTCAGCATGCCGCCCAGCCAGCGCTGGTTCACGAACGGCATGCCCACCCGGCGGGCCTGCTCGGCGATGGCCTCCTGGGCCTGCTTCTTGGTGCCGACGTACAGGACCGAGCCGCCGTGAGCGACGGTCTCCTTGATGAACTCGTACGCACGGTCGATGAAGTCCAGCGACTGCTGGAGGTCGATGATGTAGATCCCGTTGCGCTCGGTCAGGATGAAGCGCTTCATCTTGGGATTCCAGCGCCTGGTCTGGTGACCGAAGTGAACGCCGCTTTCCAGCAGCTGACGCATGGTGACGACCGGTGCCATCCCGGTGTCCCCTTCCTGTCGTGCGCCCGTCGTAGCCGCGGGCGCTTCCGGTTCCTTCCTGGCGCCCGAACGCGCTCACCGCGGGTAAATCCCGCGGACCGGTGAGCTGCGCTCCGCCGGGAGCCGGTGCCGGTTCTCCCGCGCAGTAGACGGACGCGCGAATTTGACCATCGCGGGTCGCGGGGATTTCCGCGCGCCGAGATGGCCTTGCGTAGTCTACATGCCTTGGCTGATAGCCGCCTGGTCACGCCCGGGGGTGGGCCTGCCGGTAGGCGGCCAGCAGCCGCTCGGCGGAGACATGCGTGTAAATCTGGGTCGTCGCCAGCGAAGCGTGGCCGAGGATTTCCTGCACGCTGCGCAAGTCAGCGCCGCCTTCCAGCAGGTGCGTCGCGGCGGTGTGGCGCAGCCCGTGCGGCCCGGTGTCGGGTACCCAGCCCGCCGCGGCGATCAGCGCGTGCACCACCCGGCGCGCGGTGCGCGGGTCGATCCGGCCGCCGCGCCTGCCCAGGAAGAGTGCCGGGCCCGATCGCTGCGTGACCAGCAGCGAGCGCCCGCGGCGCAGCCACTCGCCCACCGCCCTGGCGGCGGGCACGCCCACCGGGACGACCCGTTCCCTGCCGCCCTTCCCCAGCACCCGCACGCTGCGCCGTTCGCCGTCAACGTCGGGCAGGTCCAGGCCGCACAGCTCGCTGACCCTGATCCCGGACGCGTACAGCAGCTCCATGATCGCGGCATCCCGCCACCTGATCGCCTCGTCAGCCTCTTCCAGCGGCGCGGCTGCCCCGAGACCGGAGGCTGGCCCAGACACGGAGACTGGCCCGATGCCGGGGGCTGGCCCGAGGCCAAGGGCTGGCCCCGGGCCTGCGGCCGACCCGGCCGCCGCGGTGACAGCGGCGCTCGCGGCCGCGTCCAGCACGGAGCTGATCTGGTCCTGGCCGAGCACCTGCGGCAGCACCCGGCGGGTCTTGGCGGTGCCAAGCAGCCGCCCCGGATCACCCCCGGGCAGCCAGCCCCGCGAGCTGGCGAACGCGGTGAACGTGCGGACCGCCGCCGCCCGCCGGGCCAGCGTCGCGCGCGCCCGGCCGCCCGAGTGCTGGACCGCGAGCCACGACCTGATCAGGGCGATGTCCAGTTCGGCCAGCCCGGCCAGGCCAGCCCGGTCAGCATGCTCCAGCAGCGACCGCAGGTCCCCCAGGTAGGCACGGACCGTGTGCGCTGACAGCCCCCGCTCTGCGCCCAGATGCCGCCCGAACGCCGCCAGCCCCTGCTCAGCCCACTCAGCCAGCCCCGGCCCGGCCTCCCCGCTCCCTGGTCCCCCGGCCGGCGGCCGTACGGTTCCCGGCCCCGCCGTTCCCGGCCCCGCAGTTCCCGGCATAGCCACCTCCGGCACCGCAGCCCCCGGCCCCGCTGTTCCCGGCCCCGCTGTTCCCGGCCCCGCTGTTCCCGGCATAGCCACCTCCGGCACCGCAGCCCCCGGCCTCGCTGTTCTCGGCCTCGCTGTTCTCGGGCCCGCCGCCCCCGGCACCCCCGTTGCCGGCACTGCCGCCTCCGCCATCGGCGCCTCCGGCATCGCCGTTCCTGATCCCGCCGTGCCCTGGCCCTCGGCGGGCGCCGGTCCCATGCGGCCCGGCCGGGCCGGTATGTCCATGGCTACATCCTCGGTGATCGGGCGGGCAGCCGTCATCGGCACTCGCCGTGGTCAGGGCATCTTGCGCAGCCGCCAGCCAGAGGCTGACCGCTCGATGAAGCCGGCCGCCGCGAGCAGGCCGAGACAGCGCATCGCGGTGTCCAGGCTGACGCCGGCCTCGACGGCAAGCTGGGCGGGACCCCGGCTGCCCCGGCCAGGGAAGGCCTCCAGCACCGCCGCGGACTCGGCGTCGAGCCCGTCCCGCGGCTCAGTGCAGTCCCGGTGCGGCGCGGCCAGGCCGTCGCCGACGGGTGAGATGGCCTCGATGACATCGGCCACGCCGGTGACCAGGATCGCGTCCCACTGCCTGATGATCTCGTGACAGCCTTCGGACTGGTTCGATGTCACCGGGCCCGGCACCGCCATCAGCGGCCGGCACAAGTCCCTGGCGTGCCTGGCGGTACTCAGCGCCCCGCTGCGCATGGCCGCCTCGACCACCACGGTGCCGGCGCTGAGCGCGGCGATCAGCCGGTTGCGGATCAGGAAGCCCGGCCGGCTCGGCGCCTGGTCCGGTGGCCACTCGCTGATCAGCGCGCCGTCGCGGGCGATCACGGTGAACAGGTCACGGTTGCCCCGCGGGTACCCGTAGCCCAGCCCACTGGCCAGTACCGCCACGGTGCGGCCGCCGGCCGCGACCGCTGCCCGGTGCACGCAGCTGTCGACCCCGTACGCGCCGCCCGAGACCAGGGTCCAGCCCCGCTCGGCCAGCGCCGCCGCCAGCTCGGTGCTCACGTGCGAGCCGTAACCAGTAGCCGCCCGCGCTCCCACCACCGAGACCGAGTCCTGGCATGCGACGCGCAGGTCCGCGCAGCCATGCACCCACAGCAGCACCGGCGCCGCGATGCCGAGCGAGCCGAGCCGGTCCGGCCACTCCGCGTCGCCCGGGCACACCACCCGGATGCCCGCGCGTGCCCAGGCGGCAAGCCTGGAATCGGTGGGCACCCGGCTCAGCCGCGCGGCCCAGCGCTCGATCCCGCGATCCAGCCCGGGAATGCCGCCCAGCGCCGCCGCTGGCGGCGGCCGGCCGTCACAGATCGCGGCGAACGCCGCGGTCGGCCCGCAGGCCTCCACTAACCTGCCGAGCGCCAGGTCACCAGGCTCGGCCAGGAAGCTCAGCGCGATCCGCGCGAACCGCTCGCTCCCGCCCGCGCTCACCACGCCCGCCCCCTGCGCAGCTGACCGCGTGGAACCCGGCACTGTCGACACGGCTCCCGTCGTTGCCCAGGCCGACCACCCCCGAGTCCAGTCCCGTGTCTTCCCAGCCCCGTCCCGCCTGCCCCGCCGCCCTGACCTGACCTGCCAGCCTGGACTTGATGGCCACCCTCTCCTGACCCGCCACCCTGGACTGGGCCGCCAACCTGGACTGGCCCGCCAACCTGGACTGGGCCGTCGGCCTGGCCTGACCCACCACCCTGGCCTAGACCGCTACCCTGGACCGGCCCGCCACCCTGGCCTTGACCGCCACCCTGGACTGGGCCGCCACCCTGGACTGGGCCGCCACCCTGGCCTAGACCGCCACCCTGGACTGGGCCGCCGCCCTGGACTGGGCCGCCCCCCTGGCCTAGACCGCCACCCTGGACTGGGCTATTCGCGTGGTTCATCGCGCCACCTCCGGCTTCGACGGTGGCTCAGTCGCCGGCTTCCGCGCGGGCGGCGGATCCCGCCAGTGGACCGCCAGCCCGGCCCCGGCCGACCTGTGGAGACGCGGCCGGGATTGTCAGTGAAGTGTGCATGTACCGTCAGTCCGCGGCTCGCCCACCTCACCACGGTCAGGGCATATGCCCGTTTCGTGACGCGCGATCGTGTGCTCGCGCGGCTTCGGCCGGGCGAGGTTTAGCGGCTATGTCACGTCGCCGGTCCTGTTTCCTCGGCCGGGTCACATAGCCGCTAAAACCCGGCCCGGCACAGCGGCGGCCGCGCGCCGGGCCGCCCGGAGCAGCTGATCAACTGGTCCCGGCCGCGCCGGGACATCAGTAGCCCGGCGGCTAACCCTACATATGTCGGGTTAGGGTGTGTGTTCGCGGCGAGACGCGCGGGC
>DATBGO010000143.1:0-1580 GCA_036558005.1 Streptosporangiaceae bacterium
GGTACCGCGTCCGCCATGGCTGGCTGCGATGCCGGGCCCACGGCCACGTCGTCGGCGCCGCGGACGACCAGCAGCGCGTAGCCCAGGACCGTGCCACCCACCGCGATCAGGGCGCCGGAGGCGCCGAGGAGCGTGGCGAGCCCGGGGGCGATGACCGAGCCGACGACGATCCCGGCGATCGCGGCGGGGAACGCGATGCCGTAGGCGCGGCCGAACACGTCCTCGTCGAGTTCGCGCTGCAAGGTGGTATCGGTGAGGATCTCGACCAGCAGGGTGCCCATGCCGGTCAGCCCGGTCAGGACGATGGCCGCGGCTGGCCAGCGGACCACGGCGAGCAGCAGCGTCGGCGCGCCGGCCAGCGCCAGCGCGGTGGCCAGCACCGGACGGGACGGCAGGCGGCTGACCCGGCCGGCCAGCGCGGTACCCAGCAGTCCGCCCGCTCCGATGGCGGCGAACATGTAGCCGTAGCCTTGCGCGCCCAGCCCGACCTGACGGGAGACCAAGAGCAGCAGCACCGTCTGGGCGCCGTAGAGCACGCTGCACATGATGTCGGCACCGACCAGTCGCAGCGCCGCGGGGTGCGCGCGCAGCGCGGCCGCGCCCTGCGCCACTTCGCGGAGCAGCCCGTCGGGACGTTCCACGGTCCGCCGGACCCGGAACGGACTCATGTCGCCGTCGGCGCTAATGGCCAGCACGGCCAGCGCGGACAGCCCGAAGGTCAGCGCGTTCAGCGCGAACGCCGACGCGGCCGAGCCGAAGAGCAGCAGCACGCCACCGAGCGCGGGGCCGAGGACGATGCCGACCCCGGTGACGGCCGAGCGGGCCGCGTTGGCGCCGGGTAGGTCGGCGTCCTCGACGACGTGTGGGGTGACCGCGGCCACGCACGGTATGTACGGGGCCGCGGCGGCCGTCGCGGCGGCCGCGATCACCGGGGCGAGCACGATAGGCAACTGGAACGCGGCCACCGCGGCCAGCAGGACCATGAGCCCCATCCGGGCCAGGTCGCACACGATCATGATGCGGCGCCGGTCGAACCGGTCGGCCAGCACGCCGCCCAGCGGGCCGAGCACCACGACCGGCACGACCCGGACGGCCGTGGTGACGCCGACCCACAGGGCCGAGTGGGTCCGCTGGTAGACCAGCACGACCAGGGCCAGGTTGTAGAGCCAGTCGCCGATCTGGGACACGGCCAGGGCGGACAGGAGCCGGCGGAAGTCCGGGTAGCGCAACGCGGAGCGGATGGTGCCTGAGGGCGCGTTCGTTATGGTCATGCCTCCACGGTCGGGCTAAGGAGCGGGCCGCCACATCGGCGTGCCGCCGTAGCCGGCCTGGTCCTGGCGCTTATCTTTCCCGGGACAGCGCCCTAGCCGGCCCGGCGAGACGCTTAGAACCACCCCGTCGGGGTGATGGCGCATCCCGCCCTTAGCAGCGACAATGGAGACGTGGACAATAGCCTGACCGCGTCCCTGACCGAGCTGATCTTCATCTCGATCGTCCCGACGCTCCTGCTGGCCGGGTGGCTGATCGCGATCTTCCGGGCCACCCGGGATTACGACCGGCGCTAACCGGTCACGCCGAGG
>DATBGO010000144.1:0-90899 GCA_036558005.1 Streptosporangiaceae bacterium
CCGCTCGAGCACCCGCCGCCCGTTCGGTGCCAGCGAAACCCCGGCCCCGACCTCGGTCAGCCGGGCCGCCTGCTCGTAGACCTGGACGTCAATCCCAGCCCGGGTCAGCGCAACCGCGGCCGCGGTCCCGCCGATCCCGCCGCCGACTATCACTGCGCGCAGCGCCATGTGCCCAGGCCTCCCGGCGTTCGCCCAGGGCCGCGCCCGCCCCTACTCCCCCGCCAGGCTAGCGCCGCCCCAGTCGAGCGCCATAGGTTGAGCGAACGCTCGCTGTGCATCAGTGATGTCGTCGAATCCCGCTCAGTCCTGCATTCGCGCAGCTTAGAGGATCACGGGCACAATTACATCGCTGTAATTCAGTATCTACTGCAGGTCGCATGCGCGCCCTCCTGACTCCGCCTCCGGCAAACTCATGCTCGACGGGATGCGCATAAAACGCCTAAAATGGCAATGAATGTGAACGAACGTTCGCTCAAAAATGAGGCGGTGGTGGCTCGCGTCGTTCGCTCACGGGTGTGGCGGTGCTGGGTCGTGCGGCGGGAGGACGGATGAGGATGCAGCTGGGCAGGATGCGGCTGGGCCGGATATCGGCCGCGCTCGTGCTGGCGCTGGCCGGGGTGGTGCTCGTCGGCGGCGCCGCGGTGGCGGTGACGGTGACCCGCGCCTCAGGGGGGACGACCGTCGCGGACTCCCCCGGCATCCCGAACCCGTACATCTTCGTGCACGACCCGAGCCTGGCCCGGGACGCCGGCACCTACTACCTGTTCTCCACGGGCGACCCGGCGGGCGCGATCGGCAACGGCAACATCCAGATCCGCACCTCGGGCAACCTGCGCCAGTGGAAGTACTCGGGCACGGTGTTCGCCACCAAGCCCGCCTGGATCACCGACAAGCTCGGGTCGATCCCGAACCTGTGGGCGCCGGACATCTCGTTCTTCAACGGCCTCTGGCACCTGTACTACGCGGGCTCCAGCTTCGGCTCGAACAACTCGGTGATCGGGCTGGCCACCACGCCCACGCTGGACCCGGCCAGCCCCCGCTACCACTGGACCGACCAGGGCCTGGTCTTGGCCAGCACCAGCAGCGACGACTTCAACGCCATCGACCCGTCGCTGGTCACCGCCGCCGACGGCGGCAAGTGGCTGGTGTTCGGGTCGTTCTGGAGCGGGATCAAGCTGCTCCAGCTGGACGCGGCCACGGGCAAGCCGGCCAGCGCGTCACCGACCCTGTACTCGCTCGCGCAGCGGCCCGCGCCGGACGCCGAGGAAGGGTCGGGCATCACCTATCACGACGGGTTCTACTACCTGTTCGTGTCGTTCGACTCGTGCTGCCAGGGCATCGGCAGCAGCTACCGGATCATGGTCGGCCGGTCAGCGTCGGTGACCGGGCCGTACCTGGACCCGAACGGCACCTCGATGATGAACGGCGGCGGCATGGAGCTGCAGGGCAGCGACGAGGGCATGATCGGCCCCGGCTCGTCGTCCCTCTTCCAGAACGGCTCCCGGACCTACCTCGTGTACCACTACTACGACGCGTTCCACAACGGCGACCCGTGGGTGCAGGTCCGCCCGCTGGCCTGGCTGCCGTCGGGCTGGCCGGTGACCGGGCCGCCGCTCACGCCGGTGCCGGGCAGCACCGTCCCGCTGGGCGGCTAGGCCGCGCCGCCGGAGCGCCCGGCCAGGAACCGGCCGACCCCGGCCCGAGCCATCCCGCTCTGGTCGACCTGCCTGGCCACCTCGGTCTCGGCGGCGAACGCGTGCTCGACCTCGCTCAGCGGCGGGCGCAGCAGGCCGAGGTGGACGGGCGTGGCCGAGCCCGGCGGGTTCCAGCGGTGCACCAGCGCGATCGCGGTCTCCAGCAGCATCCCCGGCTCGACGATCTCGTCCAGCAGCCCGACCGACAGCGCCTCGTCCGCGCTGATCCGCGCCGACTCCAGCACCAGCCGCATGGCCTGGCGGCGGCCCACCAGCCGGGGCAGCAGGTAGCTCGACGCGTTCGAGATCGGCAGGCCGAGGGTGTTCTCGGGGAAATAGCACTCCGCGGCCGGCGTGCCGATGCGCGCGTCGCAGCACAGCGTGATCTCGCATGCGCCGCCGACCGCGATCCCGTTCAGCGCCGCGACCACCGGCACCCGGGTCTGCAGCACGGCCCGGGTGATGTCGTGGAACAGCTCGATCGCCGCGATCAGCCCGCCCTCGGGCTGGCGGGAGGCCTCCTTGAGGTCCTCCCCCGCCGAGAACGCCCGGCCGGTGCCGGTCAGCACGATCCCCCGGACCGGGCC
The DNA here is from genome assembly GCA_036558005.1 of Streptosporangiaceae bacterium. Taxonomy (GTDB): domain Bacteria; phylum Actinomycetota; class Actinomycetes; order Streptosporangiales; family Streptosporangiaceae; genus DATBGO01. The sequence continues at coordinate 2,282 of DATBGO010000144.1, forward strand.
GCCGTCCCCGTAGCGGCGCAGCGCGGCCGCGAGGTTGCTGCGCATCTCGGCGCTCAGCGCGTTGAGCGCCTCCGGCCGGTTCAGGGTGATCACGGCGACCTCCTGCTGCTCGGTCACCACGATGCGGTCCGGTGCGCTGGTCTGATCGGTCACGGGTATCGCCCTTTCATGTCCACGCGTCCGCCGCGGCGTCGAAGGCGCCGGAGCGCTGGTCGCGTCCGGGGGTGAGGAGCTCCTGCTTGCGGATCCGCGCCGACGGCGTCAGCGGGAAGCTGTCCACGAACTCGAGGTAGGCCGGGACCTTGAAGTCGGCGAGCAGGCCGCGCGCGTGGTCCAGGATGCTGCGCGCCACCTCCGCGTCGCCGGGCTGCCCGGGCTGCAGCTGCACGAAGGCCTTGGGCAGCTCGCCGAACAGCTCGTCGGGGATCGGCACCAGCGCCGCGGTGACCACCGCCGGATGCTGCGCGAGCACGCCTTCCACCTCGGCCGACGAGATGTTCGCCCCGCCGCGGCGGATCATGTCCTTGAGCCGCCCGGCGTGGTGGATCCAGCCGGCGGCGTCCCGGAACCCGAGGTCCCCGGTGTGGAACCAGCCGCCGCGGAACACGCGGGCGGTGGCGTCGGGCTGGTTCCAGTAGCCGAGCATCATCGGCCGGCCCCGGATCAGGATCTCGCCGACCGTGCCGTCGGGCACGGTGCCGCCGTGCTCGTCGGCCACCCGGACCTCCTTGCCGGGCGGCGCGTGCCCCATCGCGCCGGTGCCGATCGTCTCCGCGGCGCTGAGCGGCACGCTCAGGTCGAGCCCGCTCTCCGTCGACCCGTAGATCTCCCGCCAGGGCGCGCCCCAGCGCTCTTCGATCGCCGCGTGCTGGCCCGGGGCGATGCCGGAGCACAGCACCAGGCGCATCCGGTTCTGCCGGTCGAGGGGGTGCGGCGGCTGCTTGAGCATCAGCAGCGGCATCGTGCCCAGCACGTAGGTGAGCGTCGCGCCGTGCTCGCGGACCGCGGGCCAGAACCCGGACGCGGAGAACCGCGGCAGCACGACCAGCGGCAGGCCGCCGATCAGGCACATGACCGCGCACCACTGCGGGTCCATGTACGAGAACGCCTGAGCGATCAGCACCACGTCGTCGCCGCGCAGCTCCGCGTCGATCGCGGTCAGCCACGCGGTCCTGAGCCAGTAGCCGTGCGGCAGCAGGCACGCCTTGGGGAACCCGGTGGTGCCCGACGTGTACTGGAAGTTCGTGACGTCCCCCGGGCCCGGCGCCGGGCCGCCCGGCGCCCCCGCGGGCGCGGCGGCCACCTCAGGCGCCAGCTCCTCGAGCGTGCACACCTCGCGGACCGTGCCGACACCCCCGGCCACGCCGCGCACCAGGCCGGCGTGCGCGTCCGACGCGAGCACCAGCGCCGCGCCGGAGTCGCGCAGCACGAACTCGAGATCGGCCTGCCGGAACCGCGCGTTCACCGGCACCGCGACCGCCCCGGCCTTGAGGATCGCGAACCAGCTCAGCGGCCAGCCGGACACGTTGTCCATCATCACCGCGACCCGGTCCCCCGCGGCCACGCCCCGGGCGGCCAGCACCCGGGCCAGCCGGTCGGTGTAGTCCGCGACCTCGGCGAAGGTCAGCGACGCGTCGGGACAGCGGAGGAACTCGCGGTCCGGGTACCTGGCCGCGGTGTCCGCGAGCAGCTCGGTGATCGTCCCCCAGCGGGGCTCGGCCCCGGCGGTGGCCCGGTCCAGGACAAGGTCGGCCGTCATCGGTCAGTCAGCTCCCTGCTGTGGTGGGGGTTCTGAATCCAGCCGGAGCGGGCTGACTGGTGGCCCGTACTCGTCCCGGCGCACGATGCGCGAGCCGGCCAGCCGGCCGGCCAGCTCGACGAACCGGTCCTGCAGCTCGGCCACGGACAGCCGGCCGTCGGGCCGGTACCAGAGCGCGACCCCGTTGCACATCTCGACCAGCGCCAGCCGGGCCACCCCCAGGTCGGTGACGTGGAACTCCCCCGCGGCCACGCCGCGCGAGAGGACCCCCGCGACCAGTGCCTCGTACTCGTCGCGCAGCGCGATGATCTCGGCCCGGTTGTGGCCGGTGAGCGCGCGCACCTCGGTGTCGGTGACCCGCGACGTAAGCGGGTTCACGGCCTCGTTGGCCACGTGGGCGGCCACCAGCCGGGCCAGCTGCACGGCCGGGTCCGCGCCGTACGCCACGGCCTCACGCCCGGTGCGCAGCAGCTCCTCGAGCCCGGCCCGCATGATCCCGGCCAGCAGCTCTTCCTTGCCGCTGGCGTAGTGGTACAGCGTGGCCGAGTTGAGCCCGGCGGCCCGGCCCACGTCGCGGATGCCGGTGGCGGCGAACCCCCGCTCGGCGAACAGGCTCACCGCGGCCCGTCTAATCTCACCCAGCTTGGCCAAGCCCGCGACCCAATCAATCGATTGATAGGCATAACGCTTCCATCGCACATCAGCGCCGTCAAGATGCGTAATGCCACTTGGGGGCAGCTGTTGCGGGCGCCGCCGCCGGGCTAGTCCACCTCGGCCAGCGCCTGGGCGAATTGCGCAGCGTACAGCCGGGCGTAGGCACCGCCGGCCTCGAGCAGTTCGGCGTGCGTGCCCTGCTCGACGATGTGCCCAGCCTCCATGACCAGGATCAGGTCGGCATCCCTGATCGTGGACAGCCGGTGCGCGATCACGAAGCTGGTCCGGCCCTGGCGCAGCGAGTTCATCGCGCGCTGGATCAGCACCTCGGTGCGGGTGTCGACCGAGCTGGTCGCCTCGTCCAGGATCAGGATCGCGGGCCGGGCCAGGAACGCGCGGGCGATCGTGATCAGCTGCCGCTCCCCCATGCTGACGTTGCCGCCTTCGTCGTCGAGCACGGTCTCGTAGCCATCGGGCAGCGTGCGCACGAACCGGTCGACGTAGGTGGCCCGGGCCGCGTCGACGATCTGCTCCCTGGTCGCGCCCGCCGAGCCGTAACCGATGTTGTCGGCGATCGTGCCGCCGAACAGCCAGGCGTCCTGCAGCACCATGCCGGTCATCGCGCGCAGGTCCTCGCGGCTCATCGACGCGATGTCCACGCCGTCCACCGTGATCTGGCCCGCGTCCAGCTCGTAGAACCGCATCAGCAGGTTGACCAGCGTGGTCTTGCCCGCGCCGGTGGGCCCGACGATGGCCACGGTCTGGCCCGGCTCGACGGTCAGCGACAGGTCGTCGATCAGCGGCGCGTCAGGGAAGTACCGGAACGACACGTCGCGGAACTCCACCCGGCCGCGGACCGGTTCCGGGCGATTGGGCTGGTCCGGGTCCGGGGTCTGCTCGTCGGCGTCGAGCAGCGCGAACACCCGCTCGGCCGAGGCCACGCCGGACTGCAGCAGGTTGGCCATGCTCGCGACCTGGGTCAGCGGCTGGCTGAACTGCCGCGAGTACTGGATGAACGCCTGCACTGCGCCGAGCGACAGCGCGCCCGAGGCGACCTGCAGCGCGCCCACCACCGCGACCAGCACGTAGTTGATGTTGCCGATGAACATCATCGCGGGCTGGATGGTGCCGGAGATGAACTGGGCCCGGAAGCTGGACTCGAACAGCTGGTCGTTGTACTCGGTGAACGTGCGCATGGCCTGCTCCCGCTGGCCGAACACGGTGACCAGCGAGTGGCCGGTGTACATCTCCTCGATGTGGCCATTCAGCTTGCCGGTCGTCGACCACTGCCGGACGAACTGCGGTTGGGCCCGCTTTCCGATCCGCGCCACCACGAAGACCGAGACCGGCACGGTGACCAACGCGATCAGGGCCAGCAGCCACGAGATCCAGAACATGCTGGCCAGCACGCCCACGATCGTGAGCAGGGATATCACCACCTGGCTCAGCGTCTGCTGCAGCGACTGGGCCAGGTTGTCGATGTCGTTGGTGACCCGGCTGAGGATCTCGCCGTGCGGCTGGCGGTCGAAGTAGCGCAGCGGCAGCCGGGCCAGCTTGGCCTGCACCTGCTCGCGCAGGGTGAACACCGCGCGCTGCACGATCGTCGCGGTCACCCGGGCCTGCAGAATGCCGAACACCGCGGCCGCGGCGTAGATCACCATCACGATGATCAGCAGATGCGCGACCTGGTTGAAGTCGACGCCCTGGCCGGGAGTCAGGTGCAGCGAGCCGATCAGGTCGGCCAGCGTGCCGTTGCCCTCCTGGCGCAGCCGCGCGACCGCCTCGGCCTGGGTCTCCCCGGCCGGGATCTGCTTGCTCACCAGGCCCGCGAAGATCACGTTGGTGACCTCGCCCAGCAGCCTGGGCCCGGTCACGGTCAGGGCCACGCTGGCCACGCCCAGGATCAGGGCGAGCGTGATCAGCGGGCGCTGCGGCGCCAGCGTGCGCAGCAGCCGCAGGCTGGAGCCGCGGAAGTTCAGCGCCTTCTCGGTCGACCGGCCGCCCATGAACGCCGCGGGTCCCCGGTTCATGCCCGGCGCCGGGCCGGGGCCGCGGCGCGGGACCGCGCGCTCGCCCGCGCCGTTCGCCGCGCCCGCGCCGTGACTGGCCGGGCTGCTGGCGTGGCCGTTGCGGGCCGGGCCGCCGGCCGGAGGGCTGGTCATGCCGCGGCCTCCTGCTCGGTGAGCTGAGAGAGCACGATCTCCCGGTATGTCTCGTCGGTGGCCATGAGCTCGCTGTGCGTGCCGGTGGCGACCACCCGGCCCTCGTCGAGCACCACGATGCGGTCGGCGTGCCGGATCGTGCTGACCCGCTGTGCGACGATGATCACCGTGGCCTGCGCGGTCTCCGCGGCGAGCGCGGCACGCAGCGCGGCATCGGTGGCGTAGTCGAGCGCGGAGAACGAGTCGTCGAACAGGTAGATCACCGGCTGGTGCACCACCGCCCGGGCGATGGCCAGCCGCTGCCGCTGCCCGCCGGACACGTTCGTGCCGCCCTGGTCGATCTTGGCGTCAAGACCGCCCTCCATCCGCTCGACGAACTCACGCGCCTGGGCGATCTCCAGGGCCTGCCACAGCTCGGCCTCGGTGGCACCTGGCTTGCCGTAGCGCAGGTTGGACGCGACGGTGCCGGAGAACAGGTACGGCTTCTGCGGCACCAGACCGATGGCGGCGGACAGGGTGTCCGGGTCGAGTTCGCGGACGTCGACGCCGTCGATGAGCACCGCGCCGCCGGTCACGTCGAACAGCCGCGGGATGAGGCTCAGCAGCGTGGTCTTGCCGCTGCCGGTGCCGCCGATGATCGCGGTGACCTCGCCAGGGCTGGCTTCGAGCTCAATACCGCACAGCACAGGCTCCTCGGCCCCGGGATAACGGAACTCCACGTTCCGCAGCTCGACCTGGCCGCGGGCCTCGGCCAGGTGCACGGGGTCGGCGGGCGGGACCACGTCCGGCTCGGTGCTGAGCACCTCGGTGATGCGCTCCGCGCTCACCTCGGCCCGCGGCACCATCACGAACATGAACGTCGCCATCATCACGGACATGAGGATCTGCAGCAGGTAGCTGAGGAACGCGGTCAGCGCGCCGATCTGCATGCTGCCGTCGGCCACCAGGTGCCCGCCGAACCAGAGCACGGCCACGCTGGAGAAGTTGAGCACGAGCATGACCGAGGGGAACATCAGCGCCATCAGCCGGCCGACCCCCAGCGAGACGTCGAACAGCTCGGTGTTCACGCCGCCGAACCGCTCCTCCTCGCTCCGGTCGCGGACGAACGCGCGGATCACCCGGACGCCGTTGATCTGCTCCCGCAGCACCCGGTTGGTGTGGTCGATCCGGTCCTGCATCTGCCGGAACAGCGGCCGCATCCGGATGATGATCACGCCGACGATGACGGCCAGCAGCGGGACCGCGACCAGCAGCAGCGAGGACAGCCGGACGTCCTGGTTCAGGGCCAGGATGATGCCCCCCACGCACATGATGGGTGCCGACACCATCAGCGTGAACGTCAGCATGGCCAGCATCTGGACCTGCTGCACGTCGTTGGTGGCCCGGGTGATCAGCGACGGCGTGCCGAACCGGCCGACATCGCGGGCGGAGAAGCCCTGCACCCGGCGGAACAGCGCGTGCCGCACGTCCCGGCCCACGGCCATCGCGGTCCTGGCGCCGAAGTAGACCGCGCCGATCGCGCACGCGATCTGGGCCAGCGTCACCACGAGCATGATGCCGCCGGTCCGCATGATGTAGTTCGTGTCGCCGGTCACCACGCCCTTGTCGATGATGTCGGCGTTCAGCGTGGGCAGGTACAGGGTGGCCAGGGTCTGCGCCAGCTGCAGCACCACTACCAGGGCCACCGGCCTGCGGTAGGGGCGCAGCTGGGTGCGCAGGAGTTGAAACAGCACGGGGCTCGCTTGTCAGGGGGTCAGGCCGGCGCGGCGGGCGCCAGCGGGCGGAGGGTGGGCGGCGGAACGGGTCGGCGGCGGGGGCCGCCGCGCCCGGGCGAGAGGCTAGGGCGGGCGGGAGGAGAAGGCTGGTTCCTGCGGGCCGGGTCCGGCCGGCCGCCAGGCCGCCTCGGCAGTGAGGGGGGAAGGGGAGGTGGGCGGGGAAGGGGAGGTGGGCGGGGGCCCGGCCCCGGGGCCTGCCGGGGCGGAGTCCGCCGGGGCGGAGTCCGCCGCGGGCACCGCCTCGGTGAGTGCGCGGAGCGCGCGCCGCATCAGCGGCCCCAGCGCGACCGGCGGGTCGGCCATGATCCAGCGCTCCATCGCCACCTGGGTCGCGGCCATGACCGCGCCCGCGACGATCCGGGGGAACATGTCAACCGAGGCATCGGTGCCGGTGCGTTCGGCGATCGCTTCGGCCAGGGCGCGCTGCATCGCGTATTGCGCTTTCAGGTACTCCCCCTGCAGCGTCGGCGACTGCACCACCACCCGGATGCCCGCGATCTTTTCCTTGTCGGGCACCCGGTCGACGTCGGTGTGCTGCGCCAGGACCGCGTGGCTGATCGCCTCCCACAGCGGCTCGTCCGCCGGGCGCTGGCGCAGGGTCTCGCCGATGCGCCGGCCCCGGTCCATGGCGATGCCGCAGATCGCCTCGTATTTGCTGGCGAAGTAGTTGTTGAACGTCCGCGGCGACACCCCGGCCTCGGCCGCGATGTCCTCGACCAGCACGTTGTCCAGGCCGCGCTCGACCGCCAGGCGCAGCGCCGCGGTGCTGAGCGACTGCCTGGTGGCCAGCTTCTTCCGCTCGCGCAGCCCGTCGGACTGGGCGTCGCACTCGGCCGGGATGTCGGTCACGGCGGCCATCGTAAGCGGAAATTGCGTGATCAGCAAATTTTCTGATCCCGCATCTTTCCCGCGTCGCGCCCTCTCCCGGCCGGCCCCGGCCGGGCGGCGCGGCTCATCGATGTCCCCGAATGCGTGCTATAGACCGCACAACGGTACATCCACCGGCGCGCGTGAGTGGCATGGCAGCACGGAGATCGCGATTTTGCGACATCACCCATGGGTCCGAGGTCGCTGTCGGATTTTCGCTAGACCTGGCGCGTCTCCTGGCCCGATGCTGGGCGGGTGAGCGAGGACACCGAGCACAGGATCCGGGCGGTCCAGTCCAAGGACGCCCGCTTCGACGGCTGGTTCTTCGTCGCGGTCGTCACCACCGGCATCTACTGCAGGCCGAGCTGCCCGGTGGTGCCGCCCAAGCCGCGGAACATGCGGTTCTTCCCCAGCGCCGCAGCCGCGCAGCAGGCCGGCTTCCGGGCCTGCAAGCGGTGCCGGCCGGACGCCAGCCCGGGGTCCCCGCAGTGGAACGAGCGCGCCGACCTGGTGGCCCGGGCCATGCGGCTGATCGCCGACGGGGTCATCGACCGCGACGGTGTGCCCGGGCTGGCCGCCCGGCTCGGTTACAGCGTCCGCCAGGTCGAGCGCCAGCTGCTCGCCGAGCTCGGCGCGGGCCCGCTGGCCCTGGCCCGGGCCCAGCGGGCCCAGACCGCCCGCCTCCTCATCGAGACCAGCGCGCTGCCCATGGGCGACATCGCGTTCGCGGCCGGGTTCTCCAGCATCAGGACGTTCAACGACACCGTGCGCGAGGTGTTCGCCCTCTCCCCCACCGAGCTGCGCAGGCGCGCGGGCCGCGGGCACCCAGCCGCCGCGCCGGGCGTGCTGCCGCTGCGGCTGCCGTTCCGCTCCCCGCTGTTCCCTGACAACCTGTTCGGGCACCTGGCCGCGACGGCCGTGCCCGGGGTCGAGGAGTGGCGGGACGGGGCCTACCGCCGCACCCTGCGCCTGCCGCACGGCCACGGCGTGGTGACGCTCCGGCCCGAGCCGGAGTACATCGCCTGCCAGCTGTCGCTCACCGACCTGCGCGATCTCGCCATCGCGATCAGCCGCTGCCGGCGGCTGCTGGACCTGGACGCCGATCCGGTGGCTGTGGACAACCTGCTGAGCGAGGACGCGGTGCTTGCCCCGCTGGTGGCTAAGGCCCCGGGGCGCCGGGTGCCGCGCACGGTCGACGCCGCGGAGTTCGCCGCGCGGGTGGTGCTCGGTCAGCAGGTCTCCACGGCGGCGGCCAGGACGCACGCCGCCCGGCTGGTGATCGCGCACGGCGAGCGGATCGAGGACCCGGCTGGCGGCCTCACCCACCTGTTCCCGGCGATGACCGCGCTGGCGGGACTGGATCCGGCCGCGCTGGCCCTGCCGCAGGCGCGCCGGGCCACGTTCGGCGGGCTGACCCGGGCCCTGGCCGACGGCAGCATCGACCTCGGCGTGGGCAGCGACTGGCCGCAGGCTCGGGCGCAGCTGGCCGCGCTGCCCGGGCTTGGCCCGTGGAGCGTGGAGACGATCGCGATGCGCGGTCTCGGTGACCCGGACGCGTTCACCCCGGGTGACCTCGGGGTCAGGCTCGCGGCGCGTCAGCTCGGCCTGCCCATCACGCCCGCCGCACTGACCAGCCGCGCCGCGGCCTGGCGGCCGTGGCGCGCCTACGCCGTGCAGTACCTGTGGGCCACTGGCGACCACCCCATCAACCGGATGCCGGCCGGCGGCGCCGCGCCCAAGACCCGGTCAACGCGAAAGGACCCAGCATGACGTCGAGCACCCTGGATGAGCGCCGGGCCCACATCACCGTGGACAGCCCGGTCGGCCGGCTGACGCTGGTCGCCGCCGACGGGGCCCTGGCCGGCCTGTACATGAACGAGCAGCGGCACCGGCCCGGGGATGAGACGTTCGGCGAGCCGGGGCCGGACGAGGACGGCGAGCTGTTCGCCGAGGTGTCGAAGCAGCTCAGCCAGTATTTCGGCGGCGAGCGGACCGACTTCGATCTCCGGCTCAGCCTGCATGGCACCCCGTTCCAGCGGCGGGTCTGGACCGCCCTGCAGGACATCCCCTACGGCCAGACGATCTCCTACGGCCAGCTCGCCGACCGGATCGGGCAGCCGTCGGCCTCGCGGGCCGTGGGCCTGGCCAACGGCAAGAACCCAATCGGCATCATCGTGCCCTGCCACCGCGTGGTGGGCGCCGACGGCAGCCTGACCGGTTACGGCGGCGGGATCGAGCGCAAGCAGTACCTGCTCGCACACGAGCGCCGGGTCAGCGGGCAGACGCTCATCTGAGTTCGGAGGACAGCCAGCGGCCGGGCGCCCAGTCCACTACGATGCCGCGCAGTATTGCATCTGCATGTACTGCTGCACATGCATCTGGACTCACCCCGCTGCCCGGCCGGACCCCGGAGTTCCTGGGTCTGGTGGTACCGCACGGGGTGATACCTCCGAACAGCGCGGAAAGGACACCCCCGTGAACCTGTTGTCCGCCAGCCCGCATGACCCTCGCCTCGACGGCGTCGACTGGCGCAAGAGCCGTCACAGCAACCCCAGCGGGAACTGCGTGGAGATCGCCGAGCTCCTCGACGGCGCCATCGCCATCCGCAACTCGCGGTTTCCGGACGGACCCGCGCTGATCTGCCCGCGGACCGACTTCGCCGAGTTCCTGGCCGGTGCGAGGGACGGCGACTTCGACACGCTGAGCGGTTAGCCGCCGTCCCCGGGGCCGTCGGCGGCCAGGGCCCGGGTCAGGCCGTCCACGTAGCGGCTGAGCTGGCTGCCGTCGGTGTCGTGGGTGGGGTTCACCTCGGTCAGGATCAGGCCAGCGAACGACGGGTGCGCCCGGAGCACGCGCAGGCAGCTGACCACGTGCTCCAGCAGGACACCCGAGCCGTAGTGCGGGAAGTTACCGAGGGGCAGATCACCCGAGTCGACCGAGTCGACGTCGAAGTGAACCACCACCGGGCCGCTGGACGCGGCGACGGCCGCGACCGCCCGCTCCGCCGCGCCTGCCGGGTCGGGGATGAACGCGGGCGCCTCCTGGAGGCTCACGCCCGCCTCAGCCAGGTACCGGCGGCCCGCGTCGTCGGTTTCCCTCGGGTCCGCGCTCACGATCGCGAGCCGGCTCCCGGTCAGCAGCGGCACATCGCCCGCCAGCCCGGTCAGCTCGGGCGCGCCCCGGCCGAGCAGGTGCGAGACTCCCATCGAGTCGAAGATGCCCGAGCCACCGGAATCCGGGATGCTCACGTCGGCGTCGCCGTCCACGTAGACCAGGCCGACATCGGGATGCTGGCGGCGGAACCCGGCGATGACCCCGAGCGTGATCGTGCAGTCACCGCCCACGATCAGCGGCAGCCGCCCGGAGCCAGCGGTGCCCGCGACGGCGTCGGCCACCGCCCGGGCCACCCGGGTGACCGCGGGCAGGTTGCGGGCCCCGGGATGGTCATGGTCGACGGCGAACGCCGCCCCGGGCAGGTTGCCCTGGTCCTGCACCGACTCCCCGGCGCCGGCCAGGCGCTGCACCAGGCCGGCGGCCCGCAGCGCGTCCGGGGCCCGTTCCTGGCCCGCGTGGTGTGCTCCGGCACTGCTCGGAACCCCGATCATCACCCAGTCACCCATCGTGGCCTCCACCAGCCGGTCACCATCACGGTCTTGTTGTCCAGGATGTCTTGTGTCCCAGGACATAGGAAATTAGCTTCTTATCTATGTCTATCGCTTCCGCCGACCTGTGGTCGGCCCCGGCTGGCAACGGGGCGAGCCCGCGCCGGTACGCCATCGCAGACGTGTTCACCGATACCCCGCTGGAAGGCAACCAGGTCGCACTGTTCACCGACGGCCGGGGCCTGTCCCAGGACCGGATGCAGCGCGCGGCCCGCGAGCTCAACCTGTCCGAGACCGTCTTCTTCCTCCCCCCGGAACAGGGCGGCGACCTGAGGGTAAGGATCTTCACCCCGGCCACCGAGCTCCCGTTCGCCGGGCATCCGGTGCTCGGCTCGGCCTGCCTGGCGGGCGAGATGCTCGGGATCGCGGCGGTGCGGCTGGAGACCGGGGCCGGCCTGGTGCCCGTCGAGCTGAGCCGTGAGGACGGCCAGATCGTGGCGGGCCGGATGGAGCAGCCGATACCGGCCTGGGAGCCCTACGAGCACCCGGAGCAGCTGCTGGCCGCCCTGGACGTCGCGGGCTCGGACCTGCCCATCGAGGCCTACAGGAATGGCCCGCGGCACGTGTATGTAGCGCTCGGTAACGAGGCCGCGGTGGCCGCGCTGAGCCCGGACCTCCGCACGCTGGCCAGCCTGGGTGAGATCGGGGTCAGCTGCTTCGCGGGCCGCGGGCGGCACTGGAAGACCCGGATGTTCGCGCCGGGTCTCGGCGTGCCCGAGGACCCCGCCACCGGGTCGGCCGCGGGCCCGCTCGCGATCCACCTGGCCCGGCACGGCCGCACCGGCTTCGGCGAGGAGATCGAGATACACCAGGGCGCGGAGATCGGCCGTCCTTCGGTGCTTTACGCCCAGGCCGACGGATCGGCCGGGCGGATCGACCGGGTGCTGGTCGGCGGGTCGGCCGTGGTCGTCGCGCGTGGCGAGTACCGGCTGGCCTGAGCCATGACCGACGCCGACCTGTTCGCGGCGCTGGCCAGCACGCGGCGGCTGCAGGTGCTCGAATGGCTAAAGGATCCCCGGTCGAATTTCCCGCCGCAGCGGGACGGCGACCTCGTCGACGACGGTGTCTGCGTGCTCTTTATCGCCGACAAGCTCGGGGTGACCCAGCCCACCGCCACGTCACACCTGCAGCGGCTCGCCCGGGCCGGGCTGGTTACCTCCCGGCGCATCGGCCAGTGGACCTTCTACAAGCGCGACGAGGAGGCGATCACCGCGATGAAGCGGCGGATCGCCGCTGACCTGTGACAGGGACGCAGTGAGGCGAAAGTGACATTGTGGATAAGTGACCTCATTATGTGCATGCCTTCGTGCCGGAACGGGAAGTGAAGTGGCTTTGCCGCTGTGGTAATTAAGTCGCGCTGAGAACGCCACCAGCGGGAATGACGTACTAGAATCCGATTTGAAAATGATCATTGACCAGGTCCGCAGTAATTTCGAGGAGCCGAACAGTTTTGTCGGCCGCCAGCGCGAACTCGACGAGTTGTGCCGGTTCGTGCCGTCGATCCGTGCCCTGACACTGTGCGGTTCTGGCGGCATCGGCAAGACGCGGCTGGCCCTGCGGGTCCTGGCCGGGCTGGCCGATGACTTCGCCGACGGCGTCTGGTTCATCGAGCTGGCCGACCTGCGCCAGCCTGACCTGGTCGCGTCGCGTGTGGCGGCCGTCATCGGGGTGGAGGAAGAACCCGGCCGCCCGATGCTGGAGACGCTGGCCGACGCCCTCAGGCCGCGCCAGCTGCTGCTCGCGCTGGACAACTGCGAGCACCTGATCGACTCTTGCGCGCGCCTGTGCCAGCGGCTGCTGGCCAGCTCGCAGGGCCTGCGCGTGCTGGCCACCAGCCGCGAGCCGCTGCGGGTGGCGGCCGAGACCGTCTGGCAGGTGCCGCCGCTGTCCCTGCCCCGGGCCGACAACGGCGATGCGCCCGAGGAGCTGGGGCAGTACGAGGCCATTCGTCTGTTCTGCGACCGGGCCGAGGCGTCGCATCCTGGCTTCGCGCGGGGGCCGGCCAACCTGCCGGCCATCGCCGCGCTATGCCGGGCCCTGGACGGCGTGCCGCTGGCGATCGAGCTCGCGGCCGCCTGGGTCCGGGTGCTGACCGTGGAGCAGATCGTGGCCCGGCTCGACGACCGCTTCCGGTTGCTGACCAGCGGCGATCGTACCGCCCCGCCTCGTCAGCGCACGCTGCGCGCGGCGATCGACTGGAGCTATGACCTGCTGGGCAGCCGGGAGCAGCTGTTGCTGCGCCGGCTGTCGGTGTTCGCGGGCTGGTCCCTGGAGATGGCCGAGCAGCTCTGCTCCGGCGACGACCTGCCCGCCCACGATGTGCTCGACCTGCTGGCCACCCTGGCCGACAAATCCCTGGTCGTGGTCGATGCCGAGACCCGCGGTCAGGCCAGGTACCGGATGCTCGACACGATCAGGGAGTACGCGGCCTCCCGGCTGGCCGAAGCGGGCGAGACCGCGATGATGCAGCAGCGGCTGCGTGACTACTCGATCGGCGAGACCGAGCATCTCTCCCGGATGGGCATGGCGCTGATCGAGGCGCCATGGTCGGCCCGGGTCGAGGCCTTCCGCCGGTTCGACGCCGACGTCGCCAACCTGCGGCAGGTGCTGAGCTGGTGCCTGGCCGAGGGTGACGCGGAAAACGGGATGCGTATCTGCACGGCCATGCGGCCGGTGTGGATCGTCCGCGGCTCCTTCGCCGAGGGCGCCGAATGGCTCGACTCCTTCCTCGCCCTGAGCGGCACGTCGGTGCCCGCCGCGGTCCGGGGCCCCGCGCTGGTCGGGCGGGCCCAGCTGGCCCTGGCCAATGACCCCGTGGGCGCGCGGGCCCGCGCGCTGGAGGGGCTTGAGCTCTGCCGGGAGGCGGGCCAGGATTCCTGGACCGCGGCCGGGCTCAACCTGCTCACCGAGGCCGCGCTGCACGCCGGGAACACCGACGAGGCCGCGGCCCACGCGGACAGCGCGCTCGCGGTGGCCAGGGAGGCGGGCGACCGGTGGAACGAGGGCTACGCGCTCGGCACCAAGGCGGCGGTGGCCGCGCTGCGCGGTGACCTGCCCGAGGCGCAGCAGCTCGCGGAGTCCGCGCTCGAGATCATGCGCGACATCGATCAGCAGTGGGGAGCGGCCAGGACGCTGATGGGCCTGGCCGACCTGGCCCGGCTGCGCCGCGACCCGGGCGGTGCCCAGCTGCGGTACGAGCAGGCTCTGGTCATCCTGCGCGAGGTCAACGCCAGGCCGGAGATCGCGCGGTGCCTGGCCGGGCTGGGCCGGATCGCGATGGACCAGGGAGATGTCGCGCTCGGCCGGCAGCATCTGACCGAAAGCATCAAGGTGAGCCGCTTCACCGGCAGCCGCATCGGCGTGATCCGCGGGCTCGAGGCCTTCGCCACCCTCGCGATCCGTGAGCAGCGGCCGGACCGGGCGGTGCAGCTGGCCGCGGCGGCCGCCGCGCTGCGCGAGCAGGCGCACCTGCCGTCGCTGTCCGGCACCCGGACCGAGCGCTACCTCACCGCGGCGCGCGGCCTCGGGCAGGAAACGATCACGCAGCTGTGGGAGCAGGGATCCGCCCTGGATGCCAGCGCCGCGGTCGACCTGGCCCTGACCATGCCGGACGACGCCGACGCCGGGGCCGGCGAGGCCTCCGGCCCGCGGTCCCGGCCCGGCACCAGGGCGCCGGCCCCCGGCGGACTGACCCCGCGGGAGCTGGAGATCGTCGCCCTGATCGCCGAGGGGCACAGCAACCGGGCCATCGGCGAGAAGCTGGTCATCAGCCCCGCGACCGCCGCCCGGCACGTGGCCAACATCCTGCTGAAGCTGGGCTTCAGCTCGCGGGCCCAGGTCGCGGCGTGGGCGACGCGGGAAAGCCGCAACGGCGGCCCGCCGGCGGGCTAGGCCGGGGCTGGGTCACGACGGGGTGCCGAACAGCGCGCTGACCGACTCGCCCTCGTGGATGCGGCGGATGGCCTCGGCCAGCGCGGGTGCCAGCGAGATCACGTGAAGCTTGGGGTCGCGCTCGGCCTCGGGGATCGGCACCGTGTTGGTGCACACGACCTCGATCACCTCCGGCTGGGACGCGATCCGCTTCAGCGCGCCGTCGCGGAACAGCCCGTGGGTGCACGCGATCCGCACCGACCGGGCGCCGCGCTCACGCAGCCGCTCGAGCAGCTCCAGGATCGTGGTGCCCCGGGCGACCTCGTCGTCCAGGACGATAACGTCCCGGCCGGCCACGTCGCCGATGATCGAGCTGATCGTGACGCTCGAGTCGCTGTGCCGCTCCTTGGCGCCCGCCGCGACCGGAAGGTCGAGCATCCGGGCGAGGACCGAGGCCGCCTTGGCGTTGCCCAGGTCCGGCGAGACCACGACCGCGTGGGCGGTGTCCGCGCCCTCGAAATGATCCGCGATCTCACGCAGCGCGTGCAGGTGGTCCACCGGGACCGAGAAGAACCCGTGCACCTGGGGCGCGTGCAGGGTCATCGTGAGCACGCGGCTCGCGCCGGCCGTGACCAGCAGGTCGGCGACCAGGCGCCCGCCGATCGACACCCGCGGCATGGCCTTCTTGTCCGACCGGGCGTACGCGTAGTGCGGGATCACCGCGGTGACCCGCGCCGCCGAGGCACCCCGGGCGGCGTCGAGCATCAGCAGCAGCTCGACGAGATGCTCTTGCACCGGCGCGCTCAGCGGCTGGATCAGGAACACGTCCCGTTCCCGGCAGTTCGACTGGAGCTGGACTTCGAGGCAGTCGTTGGCGAAGCGGCGCAGCCGCACCGGGTGCAGCACCACGCCCAGCTGATCACATATCTCGGCCGCCAGGTCAGGATGGGCGCTGCCGCTGAAGACCGCGATTTCCCGCACGGGCCAAGGTTAAAGCCTCAGCCAGCGGCCTGGCCGGCCACCGGGTGGTCAGGCCCCGGCGGTCAGGCCGCGGGCCAGGTGCTCGCCAGCCGCCCGCAGCCAGCGTTCCGGGCTGGCCATGGCCGCGTCGTTGCCACCCGCCAGCGCGGCCAGCGCCACCGCCGTGACCCCGGGCGGCGGGTCGTCGGCGACCTGCCCGGCCACGATCACCGCGGGAACGCCCGCCCGCGCCGCCGCGGCCAGCACACTGCCGGCCACCTTGCCGTCCGCGGACGTGGCGTCGTACCGCCCCTCGCCGGTCAGCACCAGGTCGGCGCCGTCCAGCTGCCGGCCCAGGCCCACGATCCGGCTCACCTCCTCGGCCCCCGGCCTGATCTGCGCGCCCCAGGCCGCGGCCAGGCCGTAGCCGGTGCCGCCGGCGGCGCCACTGCCCGGGGCTCCGGGGTCGCCGCCCAGCGCGGCCGCGAGGCGGCCGAGGCCGGCCTCGAGCACGGCGATCTGCGCGGCGTCGGCGCCCTTCTGCGGACCGAACACCGCGGCGGCGCCGTGCGGGCCGAGCAGCGGGGCTCGCACGTCGGTCAGGCAGGCCACGCCGCCCGGCGGCGGAGGCCGGAGCCCGGTCAGGTCGGCCGAGACGAGAGCGCCGAGCGCTCCCCCGCCCGGCGAGATCTCCTGGCCGGCGGCGTCGAGGAAGCGGGCCCCGAGCGCGGCCAGGGCCCCGCTGCCGCCGTCGGTCGACGCCGAGCCGCCCAGCGCGATCACGATCCGGCGGACGCCCGCGTCCAGCGCGTCGGCGATCAGCTCGCCGGTGCCTGTGGTCTGGGCGCCGAGCGGATCGAGCGCGGTCATCAGCGGCAGCCCGCTGCCCTGGGCGAGCTCGATGTACCCGGTCCCGTCGGGAAGCTCCAGCCAGCGCGCGCTGACCTGCGTTCCGGCCGGGCCGGTGACGGGCACCCGGTGCCAGCGCGCGTTCCCGACGGCCGCGGCGAGCACCTCGAGCGTGCCCTCGCCGCCGTCGGCGAGCGGGACGCGGGCCACGTCGTCGCCGGGGCGCGCGTCACGCCAGCCCGCGGCGAGGGCCGCCGCTGCCTCTGCGGCGCCGATGCTGCCCTTGAACGAATCGGGCGCGACCACAATCCGCATCGGCGTCAGCTGGCCTCCTGCTGCTGCGGCGGGTGGTAGGGCGGCAGGCCGAGGCGGGTCCTGATGACCTGCTGGACCTCCTCCTTGTCCGGCCGGGCATCGACGGTGACCACGTACTCCTTGCGGCGGAAGATATCCAGCACCGGATTGGTCTTCTGGTGATAGTCGCGGAGCCGGACGGCCAGGGCTTCCTCGGTGTCGTCCTCCCTGGTCACCAGCTCGCCGCCGCAGGCATCGCACTTGCCGGCGACCTGGGGGCTGCTGGCCAGCAGGTTGTAGTCCAGCCCGCAGCCCGAGCACAGCCGCCGGGCCAGCACCCGGCGGCGGACCTCGCTGTCGGGCATGTCGAGATGGATGACCCCGTCGATGTCGTAGCTCTCCAGGAAGAACTCGGCCTGGCGCTCGTTGCGGGGGAACCCGTCGATGATGAAGCCGTAGTTCCAGTCGTGCTCGGTCAGACGGTCGCGGACGACGCCCTCGACCAGGTCGTCGCCCACCAGCTCACCCTGGGCCATGGTGCGCCGGACCTGGGCCCCCAGCTTGGTGTGATGCTGCACGTTCCACCGGAAGATGTCCCCGACGCTGATGTGCACCAAGTCCAGATCGGCCGCGAGCATCGCGCTTTGCGTGCCCTTGCCGCTGCCCTGCACGCCCATGATGACGTATTTCCGCATGACGCCACCTTGGCACACGGCCGCGGCCGCCGCGCGGCCTCAGGGCCGGTGCAAACTAGCTGATTGGCTGGCCGACATTCTCCGGGCGCAGCGCGAACCGGCGCTCGCACCACCGGCGCAGCTTGGGATCCAGCGACACCCGGATCAGCGGCCAATCTTCGATCAGCAACCGGGCGTTGAGAAAACGCGCCACGTCGTTGCGCCTGCCCTGGGTCAGCACGATGCCGTACATGCTGCGGCGGATGCTGGCGTCGGACACGTCGAACTCCCGCATGCCCGGCCACGACAGGTGCCTGGGCAGGACGATGACTCCCTTGACCGGCCCGCGCAATTCCTCAAGCCGCTGCGGCATGCGCCCAGCGAGCCCGCGTCCGGAAAGCAGTTCCGCAAGAGACATGGCTCTGATTATCGCCGACCGGGCCCCCCGGTCTAGTAGTGACTCGCGGGCAGTGCCCGGTTACGCAGAGCATTCTAATGCTCACGGCCGGGCCGCCGGGGGCAAATCCTGTTGCCGCTGGCGCGGCCGCCCGGAGATGCTGGGGATCATGAAACGCCCGCCGGAGGTCCTCACCCACGGGCCGGTGACCCTGCGGCGCTGGCGTGCGGCCGACACCGCGACCGTCACCGACCTGGTCCTGCGATCACAGCCACACCTGCGGCCGTGGCTGGCGTGGGCGGAGGACTACGGCCCCCAGGACGCCGCGCAGTTCATCGAGCAGTGCGAACAGGACTGGAACTCCGGGGCCGCGTTCAGCTACGCCATCACCTCAGGCGGGACCGCGGTGGGCGGCTGCGGGCTGATGGCCAGGATCGGGCCGGGCGGCCTGGAGATCGGCTACTGGGTGGATGCCGCGTACCTGCGCCAGGGGTTCGCCACCGCGGCCGCCGCGGCGCTCGTCGAGGCCGCGTTCGCCCTGCCCAGGATCGATCGCGTGGAGATCGTGCACGACGAGGCGAACGTCGCGAGCAGCGGGGTGCCGCGCAAGCTCGGCTTTGCCGAGGCGGAGCGGCGGCCGAACGACGGCCCGCACACCCCCGGGGAGTCCGGCGTCGACGTCGTGTGGCGGATGACACGGTAAGTACGCGGAAGACCTGACATCCACGGCATCACGAGGCTGCCGCGCGGCGTTAGGCTCTGTTCATGTCCAGCGTTCCGGCGAAGCCGCGGTGGCACTTCCTGTTCACCCCCAAGTGGCTGGGCTGGCATCTGTTCACCGTGCTGGCGGTGCTGGGCATGCTCTGGCTGGGTAGCTGGCAGTTCCACCGGGCCGAATCGGGCAACGCCCTGAGCTGGGCCTATACCTTCGAGTGGCCGATATTTGCCATCTTTGGGCTGGTCTTCTGGGCGAAGACGGTCCGGGACGAGTTCAAGCCGCCTGCCGACCCGGGAACGGCCGACGTGCCGCTGCCACCCGCCGTCGGTGCGCGGGCCGGGGACGGCGCCAGCTCCGTTAGCCAGGCTGGCCACGATGACGCGCTAGAAGCCGACGACCCGGAGCTTGCGGCCTATAACGCCTACCTGGCCCAGTTGAACGAGCAGGTCAAGGGGCACGGCAGGTGGCATGGCCTGCGCTAGCCTGCGCACGACGGGGCCGGGCGGCTCCCTGATCAGCTGAAGAAAAAACCGAGGAGGCAGAGTGCGTGCAGAGACGCTCGCACGCGCGGTGCGCCGCTACCGGATCATGGCTTACGTGACCGGTGTGGTGCTGGTGATCCTGTGTTTCGTGGGAATCCCGCTGCAGGTGTTCGCGAACAATCTCTTCGTCGTGAACTATGTCGGCACCGCGCACGGGATCCTGTACATCATCTACCTGGGCACCGCGTACTGGATGACGCGGCTGGTCGGGATGAAGCTGGCCAGCCCGCAGACGGTGCTGGTGCTGCTGGCCGGGACGATCCCGGTGCTCACGTTCGTGGTGGAGCGCTGGGTGACCCGCCAGTACATCAACCCCGCCTTGGCCGCGGCGCGGGCCGGGACGGGGGCCGCGGTATCGCCGAGCACAGCGACCGGGTGAGCCAGCACTACTTCACCGAGCGCCCGGCTGCGCGCCAGCGCCCGGGCTCCGTGCACGTCGTGCTGCCCGACCTGCACCTGGAGCTGGAGACCGATGCCGGGGTGTTCTCACCGTCTCGGCTGGATGCGGGCACCCGGCTGCTGCTGGAGACCGCACCGCCCCCGCCCGCCGCGGGCAACCTGCTTGACCTTGGTTGCGGTTACGGCCCGCTGGCGCTGGTGCTGGCCACCCGCGCCCCCGGCGCTCAGGTCTGGGCCGTCGACGTGAACCACCGGGCCCTGGAGCTCTGCGCCAGGAACGCGGAACGGGCGGGCCTGCCGAACGTCCGGTGCGTCCCGCCCGATGACGCCCTGGTGCCCGGCTCGTTCCGGCTCATCTGGTCGAACCCGCCGATCAGGATCGGCAAGACGGCGCTGCACGCGCTGCTCACGGCCTGGCTGGCCCGCCTGGAGCCGGCCGGGGCCGCCTATCTGGTGGTGCAGCGCCACCTGGGCTCCGACTCGCTGCAACGCTGGCTGGAGGAGTCCGGGTGGCCGGCCAAGCGGATCGCCGCCCGGGCCGGGTACCGCGTGCTGAGGGTCGGCATGGCGGACCAGGCAGGCGGTGCGGGCGGGTGACCACGCAGCCGCGGCCCAGGACGCCGGGACCGCGGGCGCTGGGGCCAACCGAGGTCAAGCGCCTGAACCGGTCCTGGCGCCAGCAGGCCCAGGCCCGGGTGGGGCTGCTGCTCGACTCGGTCAGCCAGCCGTTCAACGTGGGCTCGATCATCAGGACAGCGGCGGCGTTCGGGGTGGAGCGGGTCTGGCTGTGCGGCGACACCGCCCCGCCGGAGCATCCCCAGGCCCGCAGGACCGCCCTGGGCACCGGCCGCCTGGTCACGTTCGACCGCGAGCCAGGCAGCGCCGAGGCCGTGGGCGCCGCCCGCGCGGCCGGGCTCCGGGTGGTCGCGATCGAGCTGGCCCAGGACGCGATCCCGCTGCACGAGGCGCCGCTGGGGGACGATGTCTGCCTGGCCCTGGGCCACGAGGACCGCGGCTGCTCCCCCGCGCTGCTCAGCGCCGCCGACGTGATCGCCTACATACCGCAGCTGGGCCGGGTGGGCTCGCTGAACGTCGCCGCCGCGGCCGCGATCGCGCTGGCCGAGACACGCCGGAGGGAGTGGCAGCGCGGCTGACCGGCTGGCGTGTTGTGGGCAGTGAAGGGGAATGGCGGGGTGGGCTTCTGCATACTGATGGCTGTGCGTGACTTCCTCGGCTTGCCGCGCCCGCTCGCGTTCGCGCACCGCGGCGGCGCCGCGCACCACCCGGAGAACTCCTGGCGTGCGTTCGAGCACGCGATCGGCCTCGGCTACACCTACCTCGAGACCGACCTGCAGGCGACCGCCGACGGGGTGCTGGTGGCGTTCCACGACCGGAGCCTGGACCGGGTCACCGACCGGGCCGGCCGGATCGCCCAGCTGCCGTACCGCGAGGTCAGCGCCGCGCGTATCGGTGGCACCGACCCGATCCCGACGCTCGAGGACCTGCTCGGCACGTGGCCGGAGGCCCGGTTCAACCTCGACCTGAAGGACGACCCTGCGATCCGGCCGCTGCCTGAGGTGCTCAGGCGGACCGCGGCCTGGGACCGGGTCTGCCTCACCTCGTTCTCCGCCCGGCGGCTCGCGGCGGTGCGGCGGCAGCTGCCCAGGCCGGTCTGCATGGCCACCTCCCCGGTCGGCGTGGCGGCCGTGCGGCTGGGCCGGCCGGGGCGCGGCCTGGCCGCCCGGCTGAGCAGGCTGTCGGTGCGCTGCACCCAGGTCCCGGTCAGCGTCGCGACCGAGTCCTATGTGCGCCGCGCGCACGCGGTGGGCCTGCAGGTACACGTGTGGACGATCAACGACCGCAGCGTCATGGCCAATCTGCTTGATCTTGGCGTCGACGGCATCATGACCGATGAGATCGAGGCGCTCCGTGACGTGCTGGCCGCCCGCGGTCAGTGGCATCCGCGGGCCGCGCGGTAGCTTATTTATGCAATCGTCAGTGCCTGCTGGGGTTGGAATCCCGGCTGGCCGGGAATCTTGTCCGGGTACTCACCGTTGTCTATGGGGACGGCTGAGCGCCTGGGAGGCAGCAAATCATGGCCGAACGCGCACTACGCGGCACCCGGCTCGGAGCCACGAGCTACGAGAACGACCGTAACACCGATCTGGCCCCGCGTCAGGAGGTGGCCTTCGACTGCCCGAAGGGCCACCGCTTCACCGTGCCGTTCGCTGCCGAGGCAGAGATCCCGGTGAACTGGGAATGCCGGGTCTGCGGCGCGACCGCGGTGACCTCGACCGGGGACCTGCCCGAGCCCAAGAAGGTCAAGCCGCCGCGCAGCCACTGGGACATGCTGATGGAGCGGCGCAGCGTCGCCGACCTGGAAGAGGTTCTGGCTGAGCGTCTCGCCGTGATCAGGGGCCAGCGCGGGACCGGCGCCGAGCGGCCCGGCTCGCACTCGTCACGCCAGCGCAAGAGCGCCTAGGGCCACTCAGCAAGCGACCGGGTGGCGCGGAACGCCCTGGTCCCTCGCCGCTGCCTACGTACCGGGCCCGGATGCCTGCTGGCCGCCTGGCGGCCGCCGTCCGTGCAGGCGCTGCGCCACTCCCCACTGAGCCACCCGCCAGAACGCCTCCAGCATGACGGCGCGGCTCATCTTGCTCGCGCCCTTCATCCGGTCCACGAACGTGATGGGGACCTCGACCACGGTCAGGCCCGCGTTGACCGCCCGCAAGGTGAGATCGATCTGGAAGCAGTACCCCTGGGACCGGACGCTGTCCAGGCCGATCGCGCGCAGCGTCTGCGCCCGGTAGGCACGGAAGCCGGCGGTGGTGTCGTGGACCGGGAGGCTGAGCATGAGCCGGGCGTAGGTGTTGGCCCCGCGGGACAGCGCCTCCCTGGACTTGGGCCAGTTGCGTACCGTGCCCCCGGCCACCCAGCGTGAGCCGATGACCGCGTCGGCGTCCTGCAGCGCGGCCAGCAGCCGGGGCAGGTCCTGGGGCTCATGCGAGCCGTCGGCATCCATCTCCACCATCGCGTCGTAACCGCGGTCCAGGGCCCAGCCGAAGCCCGCGATGTAGGCGGCGCCGAGGCCCGCCTTCCCCGGCCGGTGCAAGACGTGGATCTGCGGGTCGCCCGCGGCCAGCTTGTCGGCCAGCTCGCCGGTCCCATCCGGGCTGTTGTCGTCGACGATCAGCAGGTCAGCCTCGGGGAGCGAGCCGCGCACCCGGACGGTGATCGGCTCCAGGTTCTCCCGCTCGTTGTACGTGGGGATGATGACGGCCACCCGGTTTACCGGGCCCCGGGATGGGTCGGTTTCGGTCATGTTCCTGCCTCAGCTGGCCTGCTTCCGGAAGCGGGGCGAAGAGGGATCCCGCCGGTCGAAAAGGATATTCGATCCCGTGACCCGGGCGACCCCCCGCTTCGGCGCTGACCGCACCACCTGGCTGTGACCCTCAGCAGGGAAGAGGGCCCGGGCATCCCTTCGGACCGGAGTGCGTCCCGTCGGCAACGGGCTTGCCCTCCGTTGTCTACTGGGTGCCCGGGCCCCTCCCCGGGTCCAACCCCCTGCCCAACCGGGTCCTGAGGAGCAGCCCCCTTCCACGCTGCGCCTGGCTCCCAGAGGGGTGTATGAGCCCCCTCTGTTGACACAACACGGTCGGGGCGGCTCACCGCCCCGGCCGGCTGGCCCGGTGCTGGACTGAGAGCAACATACCGTTGATCGCGACGATGTCAACCTGTCACAGAACTGCTGCCTACACGCAGTGACCGCACAGGGCTGGCCTGTTCGCCCTTGTCCGGCGGCGATACGAT
This sequence comes from Streptosporangiaceae bacterium, assembly GCA_036558005.1. Lineage (GTDB taxonomy): Bacteria > Actinomycetota > Actinomycetes > Streptosporangiales > Streptosporangiaceae > DATBGO01. The sequence continues at coordinate 25,674 of DATBGO010000144.1, forward strand.
TGAGCCCTTGTTTGGGTGCGTCGGCAGCCCCATCCGCTTTGCCGGATTGATCTTCCATCTGGAGGAAGAGAATGACAGAGAGCTCGCAGACACCGGTGTCCGAGGCGCAGATCGCAGTCCACTGGCGCGAGGAAGGTTATCTTGCACCACCACAGAAGTTCATCGATCAGGCGAACGCCGCTGACGACGCAATCTACGCGCGGTTTGGTGAAGAGAATTTCCCTGAGTGCTTCAAGGACTACGCTGACCTCCTGAGCTGGGACGCGCCCTGGCACACCACGCTGGACACCAGCAACCCGCCGTTCTGGAAGTGGTTTGTCGGCGGCAAGCTGAATGCCTCCTATAACTGCGTGGACCGGCATGCTGCCGCCAACCCGGATAAAACCGCAATGGTCTTCGTGCCGGAGCTCGAAGAAGACGCCCACGTGCACATCAGCTATTCGGAGTTGCTCCGCCAGGTGAATGAGTTCGCTGCCGTACTGCGGGACTCGCTGGGCCTGAAAACCGGCGACCGGGTCACCCTGCACATGCCGATGGTTCCCGAACTGCCGGTCACGATGCTGGCCTGCGCACGGCTCGGGGTCATTCACTCGCAGGTATTCGGCGGCTTCAGCGGGAATGCCTGCGGCACCCGCATAGCGGACTCGGGCAGCCGGGTGCTGATCACGATGGACGGCTACTACCGCAGCGGCAAGCTCATCGATCACAAGGTGAAGGCCGACGAGGCCGTCGAAGAGGCGGCCAAGCAGGGCCAGGAGGTCGACAAGGTCCTCGTGTGGCGCCGTCATCCGGGCCAGTACGCGTCGGAGACGCCCATGGTCGACGGCCGGGACGTGTACGTGGATGACCTGCTCAGCGAGCATAAGGGGGCGACCGTCGCGCCGGTGTCCATGCCCGCGGAGGCGCCGCTGTTCCTGATGTACACCAGCGGCACGACCGGCCGGCCCAAGGGCTGCCAGCACTCCACCGGTGGTTACCTGTCCTATGTGGCCGGTACGTCCAAGTACTACCAGGACATCCACCCGGACGACGTGTACTGGTGCATGGCCGACATCGGCTGGATCACCGGGCATTCCTACATCGTCTACGGCCCGCTGGCGCTGGGCACCACCAGCGTGATCTACGAGGGCACGCCGAACTACCCGGACGCGGGCCGGCCGTGGCGGATCGCCGAGCAGCTCGGCGTGAACATCTTCCACACCTCGCCGACCGCGATCCGGATGCTGCGCAAGGTCGGGCCGGACGAGCCGAAGAAGTACAACTACCACTTCAAGCACATGACCACGGTCGGCGAGCCGATCGAGCCCGAGGTCTGGCGCTGGTACCACTCCGAGGTCGGCAAGGGCGAAGCGGTCATCGTGGACACCTGGTGGCAGACCGAGACCGGCGGCTTCCTGGGCAGCACGCTGCCCGCGCTCAAGCCGATGAAGCCGGGCAGCTGCGGGCCGGCCGCGCTGGGCATCTACCCGGTGATCTACGACGAGGACGGCAACGAGGTGGCGGCCGGCAGCGGCCGCGCGGGCAACATCTGCATCCGCAACCCGTGGCCGGGGATCTTCGAGGGCGTCTGGGGCCAGCCCGAGCGGTTCGTGGACACCTACTACCGCAAGTACAACAAGGACCCCGACAGCACCGACTGGCACGACTGGCCGTACTTCGCCGGCGACGGCGCGGTGCAGGCGGCCGACGGCTACTTCCGGATCCTGGGCCGGGTCGACGACGTGATCAACGTGGCCGGGCACCGGCTGGGCACCAAGGAGCTGGAGTCGGCGAGCCTGACCGTGCCCGAGGTCGCCGAGGCGGCCGCGGTCCCGGTGGTCGACGACATCCGCGGCCGTGCGGTGGAGATGTACATCTCGCTCAAGCCCGGCTTCGATCCGGGCAAGGACGTGGAAGCCAAGATCACCAAGGCCATCGAGACCGAGATCGGCAAGATCGCCCGGCCGAAGAATGTCTGGATCGTGGCGGATATGCCCAAGACCAGGTCGGGCAAGATCATGCGCCGGGTGATCGCGTCCATCTCCAACTTCACCGACGTCGGGGACGTGACCACGCTGGCCAACCCGGAGGTCGTCGACAGCATCAGGCAGCACGTGCAGGGCGCGAAGGCGGAGAAGGGCGAGGTGCCGCGCGAGCTGACCGAGACCGAGCAGCAGGAGATCAAGAAGTTCGGGGCGGAGTAGCGCAGCCGGGCGCCCGCCCGGCGGCCCGCCGGCTTAACCGGGCGGGCGGCAGCGGGGCGGGCGGCGCCGCCGCCGACCGGCACCGCCCGGCCCGGCTGGCGCTGGCACTGAGCTGGTAGGCGCGGGCCACGTTGGCGTTGACCGCGGCGATGCGGCCGCTGGCCAGCCTCAGCACGGCGCCGATCCTGGCCCTGGCGCTGGCGATCTTGTGCCGTACCAGGGCCGGCCCTGGCTGGCCGCCGCCCCCGGCGTAGCCGGGCTTGGCGCGCCGCACCGCCGCGAGCCGGCCCTCCAGGCCGGCCACCGCGCGGCGCAGCGCCGCCAGGTACCTGCGCAGCGCGCGGGCGTCGGCGGCCATCCCCGACCGGTACGCGCTGACCCCGGTGGCGTCCGAGCTGACCTGGACCGCGTAGCCGCAGACGGTGTCCCTGCCGGCGCCCCGGCGGGCCCGTTCCAGCGTCCGGCGGGCGTCCCCGCGGGTGCGTTCCAGCGCGGCCGCGGACAGGCCCGCGGCCTGTGTCATCGCGGCCAGTTCCCCGCTCACCACCCGCCGGGCCTGGCGCACCGTCACCGCCGCGGGGGCCAGCCCGGCCGCCGGGTGGCCGGGCCGGGCGGCGGTGGCCTGGCCGGGCCCGGCGCAGCCCGCGGTCACCCCCGAGGCGGCCAGCGCCAGCACCGACACCCACCGGCGACCGCGCAGCGTTCCCACCCCCGGGCCGCGACCGCCGCGCTACCCCCGGCGCGGGACATGCCCGTCGCGGCCATCCGACCGGTAACTACCCAGCCGCGCCCCCGGTCACCCGCCCGGCGGCGGGACGACCACGGTCCCCGCGGCGGTCACCGCCACGATGGGGTCGGCGAGCACCCGGGCCGCGGACGGGCCGCGGCCGGGCTCGCCGCGGCAGACCACCCGGGCCTCGAAGGCCAGGTCCCGGCTGCGGCGGCCGACCCTGGTGACGGTGGCGGTCACCTCCAGCACGTCACCGGCCCGCACCGGGGCGCGGAACTGGACGTCGGAGTAGGACGCGAACAGGCCCTCGTCGCCGTCGGCCCGGATGCACGCCTCGGTCGCCACGTCGCCGAACAGGGCGAGCACGTACGCGCCGTCGACCAGGCTGCCCGCGTAGTGGGCGTGGCTGTAGGGGACGTACCGGCGGTGGGTGACCGCCAGGCCGGGCCGCGGGCCGGTCATGCCCGCCGTCCCGCCGGGCCGGCCAGCTCGTGCACCAGGTAGCTGGCCACTTCGCCGGGCGTGGTGCCGCGGCCGAAGATCTTGTCGACGCCGAGCCCGGCGGCCATCCCGGGGTCGAACCTGGGCCCGCCGACCACCAGCAGCGGGCGGCGGCCGCCCGCGCCGCCGAACGCGGCCGACAGCTCGCGCGCGTTCGACAGGTGCGCGTCCCGCTGGGTGACGACCTGGCTGACCAGGACGGCGTCGGCCCGCTCGGCCCGCGCCCTGGCGACCAGGTCGGCGACGTCCACCTGCGCTCCGAGGTTGATCACCCGCATCTCCCGGTAGTACTCCAGGCCCTTCTCGCCCGCGTGGCCCTTGACGTTCAGGATGGCATCGATGCCGACGGTGTGCGCGTCGGTGCCGATGCACGCGCCGAGCACCACCAGCTTGCGGCCGAGGGCGGACCGGATCGCCAGGTTGGCTTCCCTGGCCGACAGCAGCGGGTACTCCCGCTCGGTCACGCTCACCTGGTCCAGGTCGACCAGGTGCCGCACCTGGCCGTAGACGATGCAGAAGGTGAAGTCGGGCCCGACCGGCTTGGCGTGCACCACCATCGCGTTGTCCAGGCCCATCTTGGCCGCCAGCTGCAGCGCCGCGCCCTCGGCCCTGGCCCGCTGGCTGGCGTCGGCGGCCGGGACCGGCAGGGTGAACGACAGCTGCACCCGCCCGTCCCCGGTGGTGTCGCCGTAGGGCCTGATGATCGTGGCGGTCATGCCCGCGCTCCGTCCTGGGCGGCCGCGGCGGGCGGCCCGGCAGCCAGCAGCTCGGCCGCCGGGTTGAAGTACCCCTCGGCCTGCTCGATCACGCCGTCCAGGCCGCGGCCGCCGTCGGCGGGGCGCCTGGTGATCCCGAACGTCCCGGCCGCGATGGCGTGCAGCAGCCCCTCGTCGCAGATCCGGCGCAGCAGCCGGACCGCCTCGTCGAGCACCTCGCTGGCCCGCCGCTCGATGAAGCCGCCAGGGGCCGGGCAGAAGTTCTCGCCGAGCCGCCCGGCGGCCTCCCTGACGTAGCGCACGTTCTCGATCGCCAGGTCGCGGTCGGACAGGAACGGGGTGTGGATGCCCTCGGTCATCATGCCGACCAGCAGGATCGACTGGCCGGTCATCAGGCCGCACAGGTTGAAGAACGCGTCCAGCAGGTAGCCGGCGAACACGTTGCCGGTCATGTGCTTGGTCGGCGGCATGTACTTCAGCGGCGCGTCCGGGAACAGCTCGCGGACCAGCTGGGCGTGCGCGAGCTCCAGCAGGAACGAGTCGGGCACCGCCGGGCTGATCTCGAACGCGTGCCCGAGGCCGAGCTGACCGTCGGCCAGGCCGGCTTCCTTGCCGAAGAACTCGTTCAGCAGCTGGGACACGATCACGGTGTGCGCGGCGTCGACGGCGTCGGCGGTGGTCAGGTAGTTGTCCTCGCCGGTGTTGATGATGATCCCGGCCCGGGCGTGCACCTGCCGGGAGAACCGCTGGTCGATGAAGGTCCGGCGGGGGTTGATGTCGCGGAAGATGATGCCGTACATGCAGTCGTTGAGCATCATGTCCAGCCGCTCCAGCCCGGCCAGGGCGGCGATCTCGGGCATGCACAGCCCGGAGGCGTAGTTGGTCAGCCGGACGTAGCGGCCGAGCTCGCGCGAGGCCTGGTCCAGGGCGGCCCGCATCAGCCGGAAGTTCTCCCTGGTCGCGTACGTGCCCGCGAAGCCTTCGGTGGTGGCGCCCTCGGGCACGTAGTCCAGCAGCGACTGCCCGGTGGAGCGGATCACCGCGATGATGTCGGCGCCCTCCCGCGCCGCCGCCTGGGCCTGCGGGATGTCCTCGTGGATGTCCCCGGTCGCGACGATCAGGTAGATCCACGGCCGGGGCGGGTCGGCGGTATGGGCGATCATCTGCTGGCGCCGCTCGCGCTGGGCGTCGATGGTGGCCAGGCCAGCCCGGACCGCCGTGGTGGCGGCCGCGGCGGCCCTGGCCGCGTCGGCTCCGTCGGGGATCCGGAACTTGACCCGGCCGTGCGCGGCGTCGGCGGCCAGGGCGGCCAGCCCGTCGTAGCCGCCGGCCTGCAGCGCGTCCCAGGCCGGCAGCGCGATGCCGTGCTCCAGCCCGGCGGTGTCGCGGATCGCGTCGGCCAGCCGGTTGACCCAGGGCATCCCGTCCGGGTCGGCCCCGTCCAGCCCGGCCAGCCTGAGCACGGCCCGCTCGACCGAGACGGTGGTGTGCGAGGTGGCCAGGTCGACGATCGGCTGCCCGGCCCGGCGGGCCAGCGCGCGCGCCTCGCGCACGACCGCGGGGTCGAGGCCGAGCTTTCCGGCCTTCGGGTTACCGCTGTCCATCGCGTTCCTCTCCCTGCTCGGCTGGCTGCCCGGCGCGGCCGCCGCGGGCGGCCGCGGGCACCCGGCGCTCGAACAGCGCCCGGACGCCGGCCTCCGCCCTGATCAGGTCCAGGGCCAGCCTGGCATGGCCGGGCACGTAACCGTTGCCTACCAGCATCGTGACATCCGCGGCGACCCCCTCCGCGCCCAGTGCCGCCGCGGTGAACGAGGTGGCCATCGAGAAGAAGATCACGGTGCCGCCGGCCGCGGTGGACAAGATCGCGCCGCCCTCGCAGCCGGGCACGTCGACGCAGACGACGCTCACGTCGGCCGGGCCGCCCGCGGCGGCGACCGCGGCGCTGACCGCGACCGGGTCGCGGGCGTCGGCGACGACCACCTCGTCGGCCAGGCCCGCGGCGGCCAGCAGGTCCGCCTCGTCCCCGGACGGCACCACGCCGATGACGTGCCCGGCGCCGGCCCGGCGGGCCGCGGCCGCGGACAGGCTGCCGCTCTTGCCCGCCGCGCCGAGCACCGCGACCACCGGGCGGCGCCGCCCGCCGCGGGCGGCGGCCCGCGCCACCACCCGGTGCGTCAGCGCGGGCGCGCCGCAGACGTCCAGCACCGCCAGGGCCAGCGGCCCGGGCAGGTCGGCGGGCAGCACCGCCGCGATCGACCGGCCGAACAAGATCGCGTGCCCGGCGCAGGGCACCTGCTCGGACCGGCCGTCCCAGCCGGCCAGCCCGTCGGTGATCACCAGCGGGGTCAGGCTGAGCGACACCAGGGTCGCGACCTGGTCGCCGGGCGTGAGCCCGAGCGGCGAGTCCGGGCCCGCCTCCGCCACCTGCCCGGTCAGCATCCCGCCGGACCCGGTGACCGGGTTCTGCATCTTGCCCCGGCTGGCCACGATGTCCAGGACCGCCGCCCGCACCCGCGCCTGGTCGCCGCCGCCGGCCTCGGTGAGCTGCCGGAACGACGCGGCGTCCAGGTTCAGCCTGGTGACGTCCACCCGTACCTCGTCGGGCCAGATCCCCGGGCTGGCGTCCAGCCGCCAGGCGGCCTGCGGCAGCACCCCGGCCGGCTCCAGCACCCGGTGCAGGCCGAGCGGAGAGCCCGCGGATCGCCTGGCCTGCGGTCGGCTCACGTACTCCCCCTTCTCTGCTTCAGGCTCGACGCGGCCGGCCCGGACCGGCCGCGGCGGCGCCACGGGCCTACCAGCACGATCCGGTAGAATTTCCTGCGTCGAACTATACAGTCGCGAGCTTCTTGCGTAACCCGCCGGGTTTGCTGGCTATCGTTGCGCTGACAGCGAGCTGCGAGGGGCAGGTAAATCGACATGATCGAACAGCCTTACTCCTACCGGCACAGCGAGCTGGCCGAGCCGGACTGGCGGCGGCTGCCCGGCTGGGCGGACGTCAGCGAGGCGGACTGGGAGTCCGCGCAGTGGCAGCGCGCGCACTGCGTGAAGAACATCCGCCAGCTGCGCCAGCTGCTCGGCCCGGGCCTGTCCGATGGCTTCTGCGCCGACCTGGAGCGTGACCAGCAGCAGCGGGCCACCATGTCGATGCTGGTGACGCCGCAGATGCTCAGCACCATGGTGCCAGGCGGCGACCCGGCGCGGCCCGGCTTCACCGACGCGTTCTACGCCGACCCGGTGCGCCGGTACATGATCCCGGTGTTCAGCGACCGGCGGACCGACTGGCCCTCGCACCCGGAGGCGTCCAGGGACTCGCTGCACGAGGCGGAGATGTGGGCGGTCGAGGGGCTGACCCACCGGTACCCGACCAAGGTGCTCGCCGAGGTGCTGCCGACCTGCCCGCAGTACTGCGGTCACTGCACCAGGATGGACCTGGTCGGCAACCCCACCCCGGTGACCGGCAAGCACAAGTTCGGGCTGGCCCGCGACGACCGGCTGACCGCGATGATCGAGTACCTGCACGCCACCCCCGGGGTGCGTGACGTGGTGGTGTCCGGCGGCGACGTCGCCAACCTGCCCTGGCCGCGGCTGGAGGCGTTCGTGTCCCGGCTGCTCGAGGTGCCCAGCATCCGCGACATCAGGCTGGCCACCAAGGCGCTGATGGGGCTGCCGCAGTACTGGCTGTCGGATGAGGTGCGGGCGGGCATGCAGCGGCTGGCCGCCGTCGCCAGGAAGCAGGACGTGAGCATCGCCATCCACACCCACGTGAACGCGGCGCAGTCGGTCACCCCGCTGGTGGCCAGGGCCGCCAAGGCGATGCTGGAGACCGGCATCAGGGATGTCAGGAACCAGGGGGTGCTGCTGCGCGGCACCAACGACAGCGCGGCCGCCCTGCTGGACCTGTGCTTCGTGCTGCTGGACGACGCGAAGATCAGCCCGTACTACTTCTACATGTGCGACATGATCCCGAACAGCGAGCACTGGCGGCTGACCCTGGCCGAGGCGCAGCAGCTGCAGCACCAGATCATGGGCTACCTGCCCGGGTTCGCCACCCCGCGGCTGCTGTGCGACGTGCCCTACGTCGGCAAGCGGTGGGTGCACCAGGTGGCCAGGTACGACACCGAGCGGGGCATCTCGTACTGGACCAAGAACTACCGCACCGGGGTCGAGGCCGGCGATCCGCTGGCGCTGGTGCGCGAGTACCGGTACTACGACCCGATCCACCTGCTGCCCGCGCAGGGTCAGCAGTGGTGGCGGTCGCAGCGTCCCGGGCGGGGCCAGCAGGCCGACATGGCCACCGCCTAGCCGGCCCGCTCGCCGCCGCTGCTGCTGCTCACCGGCTCTGGCCCGGCGTCGCCGCGCGGCGGGCCCGGCCGCCGCCGCTGGCTGAGCAGGAACCAGGCGATCCCGGCCACGGTGAGCACCAGCGCGACGAAGAAGTTCAGCCGCAGCCCGAGGAAGTGCTCGGAGGAGTCGATCCGGACCGACTCCTCGAAGATCCGGAACGCCGAGTAGCCGGTTACGTACAGCGCGAACAGCCCCGGCGGCCTGATCCGGGTGTGGTGGCCCAGCCACACCAGCGCCGCGGCCAGCGCCAGGTCGAAGATCAGCTCGTACAGGAAGGTGGGCTGGAACGTGCTGACGGCGTGGTACCCGGCGGGCCGGAACGCCGGGTCGATCTGCAGCCCCCAGGGCAGGCTCGTGGGCCGGCCGAACAGCTCCTGGTTGAAGTAGTTCCCGATCCGGCCGACCGCCTGCGCCACCAGCAGCGCGGGAGCGACCGCGTCGGCGAACGCGGCCACGCTGCTGCGGGCCTTGCGGACCCGCCACACCCCGGCCGCGGCGCCCGCCGCGATGCCGCCCCAGACGCCCAGCCCGCCTGACCAGACCGCGAACACCCCCCACCAGGTGTGCGGCATGATGTCGCCGGGCGTGGTGATGTCGAAGTAGAGCCGCCCGCCGATGATGCCGGCCGGCACCGCCCAGGTGGCCACGTCGGCGACCAGCCCGGGGTCACCGCCGGCCGCCCGCCAGCGGCGCCGGGTGATGATGATCGCGAGCGCGATCCCGACCACGTACATCAGCCCGTAGAAGTGGATGAACGCGGGGCCGATGTGGAACCCGTTCACCGGCGGGCTGGGGATGTGCAGCGCCATGGCACCGAGGGTAGACCAGCCGCGGCCCGGCACCGGCCGCGGCGGCGCGCCAGCGCGGCATCGGCTAGGGTGCAGCCGTGACCCGTCGCAGCGAGCAGCTCAGCCCGGAACTGCACGACTACCTGGTCGCCGCGAGCACCCCGCCCGACGAGGTGCTGCGCGACCTGGCCGAGGAGACCGCGCGCCGCTATCCGGACGCGGCCGGCATGCAGATCGGCCCCGAGCAGGGCACGTTCATGACGCTGCTGGCCCGGATCGGGCGGGCCAGCGCCGGGATCGAGGTCGGCACCTTCACCGGCTACTCCTCGATCTGCCTGGCCCGCGGGCTGGCGCCGGGCGGCAGGCTGCTGTGCTGCGACGTGAGCGAGGAGTGGACCTCGGTGGCGCGCCGGTACTGGCAGCGCGCCGGGCTGGAGCGCCAGATCGAGCTGCGGCTCGGCCCGGCCCTGGACACGCTGCGGGCGCTGCCCGCCGGGGCCGCGTTCGACCTGGCGTTCATCGACGCCGACAAGGCCGGCTACACCGGCTACTGGGACGAGATCGTGCCGCGGATCCGGCCGGGCGGGTTCATCCTGGCCGACAACACGCTCTCGCACGGCCGGGTCGTGCAGCCGGAGGAGCAGGACGCGAACGTCCGCGGGATCCGCGATTTCAACGCCAGGGCCCGCGCCGACGGCCGTGTTGACCTTGTCCTGCTGCCGGTCGGCGACGGCCTCACCCTGGCATTCAGGAAATAACGGGGCACCGGCGTTATCTCGGTCCGCTGACATGGGCACGATGGCGTTCGCGGATCGGTACGATGTCCCGCTATGGCGGCATTGTTCAACCGGATCATTCCGATCCTGTTCGTCAGCGACCTTGAGGCTGAACGGGACTTCTATGTCCGCCTTGGTTTCCACGTCACCTACGAGGGCCCCGAATACCCCGACTTCACCGCGCTCGGCCACGGCCCGGTCGAGTTCGGCCTCGAGCGCAAGCCCGGGTTCAACAGCGAGCGTCCCGACCAGGTGCTCGCCTGGCAGTTCGGGGTGTCCGACATCGAGCACGCCAAGCAGCAGCTGAAGGAAGCCGGGGTGCCCTTCACCGAGCAGCTGATGACGCCCACCGAGGACTGGCAGTACCGGCTGCTGCACGCCCGCACCCCCAACGGCTATCACTTGCTGCTGGAAGAGGGCAGCGACTAGCGCCGCGCTGGGCGACAATGACGGGTGGCCGCGGCCGCCGGGCCGCGGCGCCAGCCAGCGCGGGAGGGCCGATGGGCGCGTCGACGGATCCGGTGTACCTGCGGGTCCTGGAGGACCTGCGCGGCCGGATCCTGGACGGCGTGCTGGCGCCTGGCGCCCGGGTGCCGTCCAGGAACGCGATCATCGCCAGGTACGGGGTCGGCGAGACCGCCGCCAAGCACGCCCTGCAGGTGCTGGCGACCGAGGGGCTGATCGAGGCCAGGGCGGGCTCGGGGTCCTACGTGCGGGAGGTGCCCGCGTCCGGGTACTTAGACCATGACCGGCTGCACTTCCCCGGCTCCCCGTTCGGCCTCAGCGAGCCGGCCGGCCGCCCCGGCGCGGCCGCCCCGCCCCCGGTCCGGCTCGCCTGGGAGCATCAGAGCGAGCTGCTGCCCGCGCCCGGGCACATCGCCAGGCGGCTGGGCCTGGACCCGGCCGGCGACAAGGTCATGGCCACCAGGTACCTGCTCAGCGCGGACGGGGAGCCGGTCCAGCTGGCGGTCAGCTACGAGCCGGCCAGGCTCACCGCGCAGACCCCGGTCGCCGAGCCGGAGCAGGGCCCGCTGGCGGGCCGCGGGGTGATCGAGCGGATGGCGTCGATCGGGATCACGGTGGACCAGGTGGCGGAGGAGATATCGGTGCGGCCCGCGCTGTGCGCGGAGGCGGGCGCGCTGGCGGTGCCGCCCGGCGCGCCGGTGCTGCTGGTCGAGCGGCTGCACCTGGCCGGAGAGCGGCCGGTGGAGGCCGGCGAGATCGTCATCGCCGCGGAGCGGTTCCGGCTGCGCTACCGCACCGCGGTGCCGGCCCCGGCGCCATGATCAGGCCAGCCGTCCGGGCCGACGTGCCCGGCATCTGCCGGCTGATCCGCGAGCTGGCCGAGTACGAGCGGTCCGGGCACGAGGTCACCGGGACCGAGGACGACCTGGCCGCCGCCCTGTTCGGCCCGGCGCCCGCGGTGTACGCGCACGTCGCCGAGCACGAGGGCGAGCTGGCCGGGTTCGCGCTGTGGTTCCTCAACTACTCCACCTGGCTCGGCCGTCACGGCATCTACCTGGAGGACCTGTACGTCACGCCGCAGCTGCGCGGGCACGGCTACGGCCGGGCGCTGCTGGCCGAGCTGGCGGGCCTGTGCGCGGACCGGGGCTACGGCAGGCTGGAATGGTGGGTGCTGGACTGGAATTCACCCGCGATCGGCTTCTACGCCAGCCTGGGCGCCGAGCCGATGGACGAGTGGACGGTGCACCGGCTGACGGGACCCGCGCTGCGCGCGCTCGCGGCCCGGCGCGGCTAGCCGGCGCGTGCGACGATGAGGCATGCGGATAGCCGCGGTCGCCGCCACGGAGCTGTTCACCGGCACCGCCCTGCGTCCCGCGCAGGTGGTCAGGGTCACCCTGGCCGGGCACGGGCCGGACGCCGCGGCGCAGGCCGGGCAGCCGGTCACCGTGACGGTCGCGGGGCCGGGCGTCAGCACCCCGGACCCGGCGGTGACCCGGTGCCCGGGCCCGGGGCAGGAAGCCGCCGCCGAGGTGGCGGTCGAGATCGCGGCCCCGGCGGCGCCGGGCAGCACCCGGCAGGTGACCGCGGCCGCCGCGCTGCACGGCGGGCAGCGGGCCGAGCTGCCCGCCGCGATCAGCGTCGCGGAGGCCGGCTGGACCATGTGGATGGTCAGCCACTTCCACTACGACCCGGTCTGGTGGAGCACCCAGGGCCAGTTCACCCAGTCCCGGATCTTCCTGCCTGAGGCCGACGGCAGCCTGCCCGACTCCAGGACCGCGTTCGAGCTGGTCCGGCTGCACCTGGCGGCGGCCAGGACCGACCCGGACTACAAGTTCGTGCTCGCCGAGATCGACTACCTCAAGCCGTACTTCGACGCGCACCCGGGCGACCGCGCGGACCTGCTCAGCTTCATCGCCGCGGGCCGGGTCGAGATCGTCGGCGGCAGCTACAACGAGCCGAACACGAACCTGACCAGCGCCGAGTCCACGATCCGCAACGCCGTGCACGGCCTGGCCTACCAGCGGGAGATGCTGGGCGCCGACCCGGCCACGGCGTGGATGCTGGACAGCTTCGGCCACGACCCCGGCTACCCGGGGCTGATGGCCGCGGCCGGGCTGGCCGAGTCGGCCTGGGCCAGGGGCCCCTACCACCAGTGGGGGCCGCAGCGCACCGTCGGCGACAACCGGCGGATGCAGTTCGCGTCGGAGTTCGAGTGGCTGTCGCCCGACGGCGGCGGGCTGCTGACCAGCTACATGGCCAACCACTACGGCGCGGGCTGGGTGACCCACCAGGCGGCCACCGCCGCCGCCGCCGCCGAGGCCGCCCTGGAGCAGTTCCGCCAGCTGGCGCCGGTCGCCGCCACCCGCAACGTGCTGCTGCCGGTCGGCGCCGACCACGTGATCCCGTCCCGCTGGGTCACCGCGATCCACCGGGACTGGAACGCCAGGTACGTGTGGCCGCGGTTCGTCACCGCGCTGCCCTGCGAGTTCTTCGCCGCGGTGCGCAAGGACGCGGCCAGCCGCGACACCTGGATCACCCCGCAGACCAGGGACATGAACCCGGTGTACCCCGGCAAGGACGTCTCCTACATCGACACCAAGCAGGCCCAGCGCGCGGCCGAGGTGGCGGTGGCCGGCGGCGAGCGGCTGGCCACCCTGGCCTGGCTGCACGGCGCCGCCTACCCGGTGCGCTCGCTGGACAAGGCGTGGCGGCTGCTGGCCTTCGGCGCGCATCACGACGCGATCACCGGGACCGAGTCCGACCAGGTCTACCTGGACCTGCTGGCGGGCTGGCGGGAGGCCTGCGAGCGCGGCGAGGAGGCCGGCCGGCGGGCGGCCGGGCACCTGGCCGGGCTCGCCGACACCACCGGGCCGCCGGGCAGCGTCCCGGTCGCCGTCTTCAACACCCTGTCCCGCCCGCGTTCTGGCCTGGTCACCGTGACGGTGGAGTTCGCCGCGCCGGGGCCGCGCGAGGCCGGGCTGGCCGACGGCACCGGGGCGGCGCTGGGCTGCCTGGCGGCCGGCCAGCGGCGGCACCCCGACGGCACCCTGGCCGCGGTGACGCTGACCTTCCTGGCCGCCGGGGTGCCCGCGCTCGGCTACCGCACCTACTGGGCCGGGCAGGCCAGGGCCGGCCAGCCCGCCGCGGCCGGCTGGGCGGACCTGCCCGGCCAGGTGATCGAGAACGAGTTCTTCACCGTGACCGCCGACCCGGCCCGCGGCGGCGCCCTCAGCCAGGTCACCGACCGGCGGTCCGGGCAGGACCTGCTGGCGGGCCCGGGCAACGACCTGATCCTGCAGGAGGAGTACAGCCAGCACCCGCGCTGGGGCGAGGGCCCGTGGCTGCTGTCGGTCAAGGGCCCGGGCACCCGGTCGTCGCGGCGCCCGGCCGCGGTGCGCGCCCAGCGCTGCCCGGCGGGCTCGCGGCTGGTCGCCGGGTTCAGCCTCGGCGGTCTGCGGGTGACCCAGGAGACGCTGCTGTGGGACGGCGCGGACCGGGTGGAGTTCCGCACCCACCTGGACGGCGCGATCGGGCAGGACCGGCTGCTGCGGGTCGCGTTCCCGGCCCGGGTGCCCGGCGGGCTGCCGGTGTTCCAGGCCGCGACCGCGGTCATCGGCCGCACCCCCGGCAGCCCCGACGCCGACGCGGGCGAGCACTCGTTCAGCCTCGACTGCCCGGCGCACGAATGGTTCGCCGCCGGGTCGACGGCGCGGGTGGCGCTGGGCGGCGGCGGGCGCCGGGCCATCGGCGTCGCCGAGGTCATAACCCCCGGTAACGCCATCAGGGAGCCGGTCAGGTCGCTGATGCTGGCGCTGGCCCGCGCTGGCGTGACCGCGACCTGCTCGCTGGCCGGCGGCCCGCGCTACGGCTCGATCGACGCCGACTCGAACCTGCCTGACGTGCGGATCACGCTGGGCGGCCCCGGGCAGAACCCGTTCACCGCCAGCGTGCTCGCCGCCGCCGGGCCCGGCCCGGCCGCGGACCTGGCCGCCCAGCTCGCCGCCGGTCAGGCCGCCCGGGTCTGGGTGCCCGCCGGGCGCGGCCGGGCGCAGGCGTTCGCCCCCGGCGCCGACCTGCGCGGCCCGGCTGACCTGCCGGTGCTGATCGTGGCGGGCGGGGACCTGGCCGCCGCGGTCGAGGCGGTCGCCGCCGACCTGGCCGACGCGGTCATCGAGGTGCCGGCCGGCCCGGCGGGCACGGGGCAGCACGGGCCGGGCGCTGACCTGGCCGGGCACAGCGTCGCGCTGCTGAACCGGGGCACCCCGGGCAGCCTGGTCACCCCGGACGGGGTGCTGCTGATGTCGCTGATGCGGGCCTGCAGCGGGTGGCCGTGCGGGGTCTGGATCGACGGCGAGAAGCGCACCGTGCCCGACGGCAGCAGCTTCGCCTTTCAGCACTGGAGCCACACCTTCGAGTACGCGCTGGCCGCCGGGCCCGGCGACTGGCGCGGCGCCGGGTTCGCGCTGGCCGGCGAGGAGTACAACCACGGGCTGCTGGCCGTCCAGGCCAGCCAGCATCCCGGCCCGCTGCCCGCGCTGGCCAGCCTGGCCGAGGTCACCCCGCCGCAGGTGTCGGTGTCGGCGCTGAAGCCGCGCGGCAACCCGCTGTCCCCGGCCGGCCAGCCCGGCCGGGAAGCCGGGATCACGGTGCGGCTGCGGGACCTGTCCGGGGCGGCGGGCCCGGTGCCGGCCCGGCTGCGGCTGCGCGGCGGGGTGGCCGCCGCGGCCGGCACCGACCTGTGCGAGCGGCAGCACGGCCCGGACCTGCCGGTCAGCGGCGGCGCGGTGGCCGCGGCGGTGCCCCCCTCCGGATTCGCCACGCTGTGGCTGCGCCCGGCCGCCGCGCCAGCCCCGCCCCGGCCCGCCGGGGAGGCCGGCCAGGCGGCCGGCCCGGCCGACCCGGCCGAGCCCGCCCAGCCGGTCTTCACCAGGTACTGGCTGCACGGCAAGGGCCCCGCCCCGGCCGGCAACCTGCCGGTGGCGGTGCACCTGTCCCCCGCCAGGATCGCGCTGGCGGTGCCCGGCGAGCCCGCCGCCGCGGCCAGGGCCCGGATCGCGCTCACCGTCGCGTGCGGCCAGGACGGCGCGGCCGGCCAGCTCACGCTGGCGGTCCCGGCGCAGCTCACCGTCGCGCCAGCCGGGCCGCTGCGCTATGACCTGCCCGCCCGCGGCCACGCCAGCTGGGACCTGGAGGTGCGGCCCGCGCCCGGCGCGCCGGGCGGCCGGTACTATCTCGCCGCGCAGGCCCCCGACCCGGGCGGGCAGCTCACCGAGGACGCGATCCTGGTCACCGTCGGCGAGCCCGCCCCGCCCCCGCTGGACCTGCCGCTGGACGAGCTGCTGCCGCGCTACCTGGCCGGCCAGCAGGCCGACGGGGACGAGGTTCAGGTGCGGCTGCTGACCCCGCGGCTGCGGATCGAGCCGGGCGGCGAGGCCGACCTGGTAGCTACGGTGCGTAACAACACGGCCGCGCAGATCCGCGGCGAGGCGCAGCTGATCTCGCCGCACGGCAGCTGGGCGGCCGCGCGGCCGTGGGCCCGCGGTTTCCTGGCCGGGCCCGGGCAGGAACTGGCGTTGCGCTTCCCGGTCCGGGTACCCGCTGCCGAGCGTCCGGGGCAGGACTGGTGGGCCCTGGTCAAAGTCGCCTATTTCGGCAGCCTCAGGTACAGTGAAGCTGCCGCAGTGATCATTGGTGGCTGAGGATGCGCGCGCCTGGCGCCGCCGCGGGATGAGCGGTTCCCGCTGACGGCCCGGTCCGCGGGCGGCTCGCGCGGAACGGACATCTGGTGAGATCCTGGACATGATGGCGATCCAAAAGACCGATGACCGCTGAGATTGCAGCTACCCTCGGCAATCTCCCGGCGGAGCCGAACAGCTTCGTGGGCCGCGAGCGGGACATAGCGGAGCTCGCCCAGCTGCTCGGCGACGTGCGCGCGCTGACCCTGTGCGGCCCTGGCGGCATCGGCAAGACCCGGCTGGCGCTGCGGCTGGCGTGCGAGATCGTCCCCGGCTTCCCCGACGGGGCCTGGCTGGTCGAGCTCGCCGACACCACCGACCCGGCGCTGCTGCCCCGGCGGATCGCGACCGCGCTGGGGGTCAGGGAGGAGCCGGACCGGCCGCTGGCCGAGACCCTCGCCGACGCGCTCAGGCCGCGCGCGCTGCTGCTGATCCTGGACACCTGCGAGCACGTCGTGGACGCCTGCGCGGCCCTGGTGCACCAGCTGCTGGCCGGCTGCCCGGGGCTGCGGCTGATCGCGACCAGCAGGGAGCCGCTGCGGGTGCGCGGCGAGACGGTGTGGCGGGTGCCGCCGCTGGCGGTCCCGGACGGGCCCGCCGCTGGCGACCCGGCCGGGCACGAGGCAATCCGGCTGTTCGTCGAGCGGGCCGCCGCGGCCCGGCCCGGGTTCACCCTGGCGGACGCCAATTCCAGCGCGGTGGCCAGCCTGTGCCGGACCCTGGACGGGATGCCGCTGGCGATCGAGCTGGCGGCCGCGCGGGTGCGGGCGCTGTCCATCGAGCAGATCGCGGGCCGGCTCGGCGACCGGTTCCGGCTGCTGGCCTCCGGCGACCGGACCGCGCCGCCCCGGCAGCAGACCCTGCGCGCCGCGGTGGACTGGAGCTACGAGCTGCTCACCGGGCCCGAGCAGACCCTGCTGCGGCGGCTGTCGGTGTTCACCGGGTGGAACCTGGAGATGGCCGAGCAGGTGTGCGCGGACGAGGTGATCCCGGCCGGCCAGGTACTGGACCTGCTCGTGGCGCTGATCGACAAGTCGCTGGTGACGCTGGACGGCGAGCTGGACGGCGACGCCAGGTACCGGCTGCTGGACACGATCAGGGAATACGCCGCGGACCGGCTGGCCGCCTCCGGCGAGCAGGAGGCGGTCCGGCTCCGGCACCGGGACTACCTGGTGAACCTGGTGGACTCGGTGGTGGCGCGGGCGTTCGTGCGCGGCGACCCGCCCTGGCCGGTCCGGGTGGCGCTGTACCGCAGGGTGGAGGCCGAGCGGGGCAATTTCGATGCCGCCCTCGGGCTGTGCCTGGAGCGGGGCGAAGCCGCTGAGGGACTGCACCTGTGCTCGGCGCTGCGCTCCCCCTGGATCGCCTACGGTGACGTGGGCGAGGGCGCGGGCTGGTTCGACCGGTTCTTCGCGCTGGCCGGCCCCCCGGTGCCCGGCCAGCTGCGGGCCAGGGCGCTGATGCACCGGGCCGAGCTCGCGTTCGAGCAGCAGGACTACCCGATGACCGCGCGGTCGGCCCAGGCCGGGCTGGAGCTGTGCCAGGCCGGGGGCGGCCAGGGCGCGGCCATCGGGCTGCGGATGCTCGCGCTGACCACGATGCGGGCGGGCCGGGCGGACGAGGCGCTCGCCCAGGCCGGCGCCGCGGCCGCGGCCGCGGCCAGGGACGGCGATGACTGGGAAGAGGGCCTGGCGCTGTCGGTCCGGGCCACGGTGCTGGCCCGGATGGGCCAGCTGACCGAGGCCGAGCGCGCCTACCAGGTGGCGCTGGACGTGCTGCGGGACAACAACGGCTGGGGCGTGGCGCAGGCGCTGTCCGGGTCCGGCGGCGTGGCCAGGGCCCGCGGCGACCACGCCGCGGCGATGCGGCACTTCACCGCCGCGCTCGAGCTGTACCGGGCGATCGGCGCCCGGCCGGAGATCGCCCGCTGCCTGGCGGGCATCGGCTGGCTGGCGATGGCCCAGGGCGACACCGCGCTGGCGGCGGGCAGCCTGGCCGAGAGCCTGCGGCTGTCGCTGGCCACCGGGCAGCGGCTGGCGATCGCCCGCGGGCTGCAGGCGGCGGCCGCGCTGGCCGCCGCGCGCGGCGAACTGCCCAAGGCGGCCCGGCTGGCGGGCGCGGAGCTGGCGCTGCTGGAGGCGATCGGGCACCGGCGGTCGCGGTCCGCCCGGTCCCAGGCCGACCAGCTGCTCGGGCTGGCCCGCCGCGAGCTGGGCGAGCCGGCCGTCAGCGCGCTGCTGGCCGCGGGCCGGGCGCTGAGCCCGTACGCGGCGGTGCGCGAGGCCACCGACGCCGCCGCCCCCGACCTGGCCCCGGCCGGGCCGGAGAGCCCGCCCTGGCCGGCCCGCCCCGGCACTGCCAGGTCCGGCACTGCCAGGCCCGGCACTGCCAGGCCCGGCCTGCCGGGCGCGTCCGTGCTGACCGCCAGGGAACGGGAGATAGCGGCGCTGATCGCCCGCGGCCTGTCCAACCGGGGCATCGCCGGGGAACTGGTGATCAGCCCGGCGACCGCGGCCAGGCACGTCGCGAACATCTTCACCAAGCTGGGCCTGCGGTCCCGGGCTCAGGTGGCCGCCTGGGTCGCCGAGCGGCAGGCCCGCGAGCAGGGCTGAGCCGGCCCGCGGGCGTCTACACATCCCCGCCGCGGTAATGCACATGCCAATGGTTCATTCAGTGCATGCATACGGACCGTGTTCGTCGTAGCGTTTTCATCATCGCAGCGTGATACCGGGGCGGTTCCGGCCACCAGGAGGGGGATGGCCGGCCCGGCCCCGGTGACCACAGCGTGCGGGCCCGGGGCAGCGGGGCAGCCGGGCTCGCGGGCGGCGCCATACCGCGCGGTGCCGGGCCATACCGCGCGGCATGGCGGCGCGGCCCGGCGGGCCGCGCCGGGTGCCGCCTACATATACCGCGCCGCCCTACATACCCGGCTACATAGTCCTGACGATGCGCGACCTGCTGCCGCGTCCCTACCCTCAGCTGTGCGAGGGCACGGGCGCTGACAGGAGGTAACCCGCTCATGACGCTGCCGGAGCTGCGGGCTGGCCAGGCCACGGTGCCCCAGCGGCTGCTGAGCACGGCCGCGGCCTGCCCGGGCCAGCGCGCCCTGGCCGGCGGTGCCGCCGGGCCTGGCCGCAGCTACGCCGAGCTGGCCGCCGCGATCCAGCAGGCGGCCGCCGGGCTGGCCGCGCGGGGCCTGCTGAGCCGGGACGTCGTGGGCGTCATGGTGCCGGACGCGGCCTGTCACGTGCTCGCCACCTTGGCGGTCCGGGCCGCGGGCGGCGTCCCTTCCCCGGTCCGCGCCGGGCTGAGCGTGCCGGAGATGGCGGGCCAGCTGGCCGACTGCGGGGCCAGGATGCTGCTGACCGGGCCGCCGCTGGCGGCCGCGGCGCTGGCCGCCGCGGACCGGTCCTGGGTCCGCCAGGTGATCTCGTTCGGCGACGCGGCCGGGGCGACGCCGTTCACCGAGCTGCTCCGGGCCGGGACGATGCCGCCGGCCCCGGCCCGGCCTGACGAGCTGGCCCTGCTGCCCTACCAGCGCCAGCCCGGCGGCTGCCTGGCGGCGGCCGCGGTCACCCAGCACGACCTGGCCGGGCAGCTGGCCGGGCTGGCGGTCACCGCCGCGATCTGCGCGCGGGACGTGGTGCTGGCCGGCCCGCCGGCCGGCGACGGCCGGGCCTACACCGCGCTGCTCGACCACGCGCTGTGCAGCGGCGCCGCCGTGATCGCGGTCCCGGCCGGCCAGGTCGCCGCCGAGGCGGCCAGGTACCAGGCCACCGTCGCCATCACCGCCGAGAGCGTGCCGGCCGGGACCGGTGACCAGTTGCGGGTGCTCGCGGTGGCGTCCTAGCCCGCTCAGATGCCGGGCGGCCGATTCTCGAACGGGGTGCTCAGCACGATCGTGGTCCTGGTGGACACGTTGGCCGCGGACCTGATCTGCTGCAGCAGGTCCTCCAGCGCCGCGGGCGAGGCGACCCGCACCTTGAGTATGTAGCTCTCCTCGCCGGCCACGCTGTGGCAGGCCTCGATCGCGGCCAGGTGGGCGAGCCGTTCCGGCGCGTCGTCGGCGGCGGCCGCGTCGAATGGCTTGATGGAGACAAACGCGGTGAGCGGCAGCCCGGCGTGGTCAGGGTCGACGACCGCCGCGTACCCCCTGATCACGCCCCGCTCCTCCAGCCGCCGGACCCGCTGCTGCGCGGCCGACACCGACAGCCCGGTCAGCCTGGCCAGCTCGGTGAAGCTCATCCGGCCATCGCCGGCCAGCAGCGAGATGATCCTGCGGTTGGTCTCCTCCATGGGCTCACCGTACCGGCGCGGCCCGGCAGTCCCGCTAGGTAACGGACCGGTATCGGTCTTTACGCTCGGATAACGGCCCTGAGGCCTGGTTCAAATGGCGCGTGGCGGCAGATACGCTCCGGCCAGGGACGGCGGCGGACAGCCCGCGCCGGGCGAAAGGCGGCACCGATGGGGCAGATTGTCCTGGACCAGGTCAGCAAGGTGTACTCCGGTGGCGTGAAGGGCATCGACGACCTCAGCCTGGAGATCTCCGACGGCGAGTTCATGGTGCTCGTCGGCCCGTCAGGATGCGGCAAGTCCACCGCGCTGCGCTCGATCGCCGGGCTGGAGGAGATCAGCTCGGGGACGATCTCCATCGGCAGCAGGGTGGTGAACGACCTGCCGCCCAAGGACCGTGACATCGCGATGGTGTTCCAGAACTACGCGCTCTACCCGCACATGACGGTGGAGCAGAACCTCGCGTTCGGGCTGCAGCAGCGCAAGACGCCGCGCGATGAGATCAGGCGCCGGGTCACCGACGTCGCCAGGATGCTCGGCCTGGAGGAGTACCTCAAGCGCAAGCCGGCCGCGCTGTCGGGCGGGCAGCGGCAGCGGGTGGCGATGGGCCGGGCGATCGTCCGCGAGCCGCAGGCGTTCCTGATGGACGAGCCGCTGTCCAACCTGGACGCCAAGCTGCGGGTGTCGATGCGCGCCTCGCTGTCCCAGCTGCACGACCGGCTGGGCGTGACGACCGTCTACGTCACCCACGACCAGGTCGAGGCGATGACCCTGGGCCAGCGGGTCTGCGTGCTGCGCGACGGCAAGCTGCAGCAGGTCGACAGCCCGCAGGTGCTGTTCAGCTCGCCGGTCAACCTGTTCGTGGCCGGCTTCATCGGGTCGCCGGCGATGAACTTCACCCGCGCCGAGCTGGTCCGCGACGACGGCCCCGCGGTCACCTTCGCCGGGCACCGGCTGCCGGTGCCGCAGTCGGTCATCGACGCCAGGCCGGGGCTGGCCGGGTACTTCGGCCGGGAGCTGATCCTGGGCGTGCGGCCATCGGACTTCGAGGACGCCAGCCTGGCCGAGCCCGGCTGGGCCCGGATGCAGGCCACCGCCGGGGTGACCGAGTCGCTCGGCAGCGAGATCCACGTCCTGTTCAGCATCGACGCGCCCCCGGTGGAGCACGCCCACCTCAGCCAGACGGTCGCCGACAACGAAGAGGACGCCGCGATCCCGCTGACCGGCGGCAAGACGCTGTGGACCGCGCGGGTCGCGGCCCGCAGCAAGATCGTCCCAGGGCAGCCGGTCGAGCTCGCCGTCGACACCACCAACCTGCAGTTCTTCGAGCCGGACAGCGGCCTGTCGGTCGGCCGGGCCGCCGTCAGCTAGCCCGCCGCCCGGGCTAGGGCCCCAGCACCGCCGCCGGCGGCAGCCGGGCGGCGTGCCGGGCCGGGATGGTCGCGGTCAGGCTCGACGCCACCACGGCGGCGGCGACCGCGGCCAGCATCGCCGCCGCTGACGGCGGCCGGCCGATCCCGGCGCCGATGCCGTACGCGCGGGCGCCGAGGTTGATCAGCGCCGCGCAGGCCAGCAGCCCGGTCAGCGCGCCCACCGTCACCGCGACCAGCGCCAGCACGCTGGTCCTGGTCAGCAGCGAGGCCCGCACCTGCCAGGGAGTCAGGCCCATGGCCCGCATCGCGCCGACGTCGCGGGCGTGGTCGCGGATGCCGACCAGCGACGCGGTGAACAGGTTGGTCAGCCCGATGACCGCCAGCACCGCGATCAGCCCGGCCAGCATGAACCGCACCACGTCCAGCTGCCCGGCCGGGCTCTGGGTTTCCTCCACGTCGAGCCGGTTGGCCGAGGCGCGCAGCAGCCGGGCCCTGGCCGCGCCCGGCGGCACCCCCGGCCGCAGCACCAGGCTGTAGTAGGCGGCGGGCGCCGCCGCGCCGGCCTGGCTCAGCGTGTCCCTGCCGTAGGCAAGCACCTGGCCGCTGTATTCCGGCTCGATGATCCGGCCGACGATGTGGAAGATCACCGGGACGCCGCCGATCGGCATCCGGACGAAGTCCCCGACCCGCAGGTGGCTGACGTCCAGCAGGCCCTGGCTGGCCACCGCCTCGCCGGGCGCGCGGTAGAGCCGGCCCTGCGCCACGTGGAACGGGAACGGCCGGGCCGAGGTGCCCGTCCCCAGCGTCGTCACCGTGGTGGTCTCCCCGGGCAGCAGCGCGGGCACCCGCACCGACCGGTACACCGCCGCCACCTGCGGGTCGGACTCGACCAGCTGCCAGGCCCTGGCGCTGCTCAGCGCGCCGGGGCTGACCGTCAGCGCCGCGGCCAGGCCGATGTCGGCGGGATGCTGCTGCACGTCGTCGAGGGTGGCCCAGAAGCCGAGGCCGATCGTGATCATCAGCATCGGCACCGCCAGGCCGCCGATCGTCAGCGCGGCCGGCAGCCGGCGGACGAAGGCGCCGCGGGCGCCGAGCACGATGGCCGGCGGCAGCCGCGACTCCAGCGCGGTCCGCGCCAGCCGGGACAGCCGCCCGCGCGGCTGCGCCGGGCGCACCGCGGCGACCGGGGAGACCAGGCCCGCGCGCAGGCTGGGCACCGCGGTGGCCAGCACCACCGCGAGCTCGGTGCCGCCCGCGATCAGCAGCGCCCACGGGCCCGGCACCGGGGTCGCCGCCGCGACCACCCCGCGCCCGGTGTCCAGCAGCGCCGCGGTGAGCAGCCGCTCGGCGGCCAGGCCGGCCACGATCCCGGCCGCCCCGATCACCGCGTGCTCGGCCACCAGCACCCCGGCGACCTGGCCGGGCGTGAACCCGAGGGTCTTCAGCATGGCCAGGTCCCGCAGCTGCAGCAGCACCCGGCCGCCGGTGGCGTTCAAGATGGCCAGCACCGCCGCGCCGAGCGCGACCAGGCCGAACAGCGCCAGCAGCAGGCCGAGCAGCGGGTCCTTGCGGGCCATCGACTGCTTCACCTGCTGCCAGGTCGCCACGCTGATCACGTGCCTGCTGCCCAGCTGGGTCACCATCTGCTGGACCACGAACCCGGTCGCGGCCGGGTCGGCGATCCGCAGCCCCACTTCCTCCTGGGTGTGCCGGGTGACCGGCTCCACCCGGTGCAGCAGGCCGGGCGGCACCCACATCAGCCCGGGTGTCTGGTCGGGGTAGAACCCCTGGTCGGAGGTGTCGGCCAGGCCGGTCACCCGGACCCGGGCGGTGTTCCCGTCCAGGCCGCCGACCAGCAGCGTGCTGCCCGCGCTGACGTGGATCGCCTGGGCCAGCGAGGACTCCAGCACCACCCCGTCCGGCTGGCCGGGCCGCAGCCAGCTGCCCTGGCGGACCAGCATCCGGCCCAGCTGCGGCATCCTGGTCCCCATCGCCCGCAGCTGGACCTGGATCCGGGTCCCGTCCTCCGCCAGGGTCGCGGCGGCCACCGGGTAGGGCCCGGCCACCCCGGTGACCCCGTCCACCCGGGCGGCCAGCCCGCGCACGCTGGTGCCCTGGGCCAGCCGCAGCCAGATCTGCGCGCCCCTGGTCTGGTTGAACAGGCCCTGCCACGGGTTGGTCGCGCCTTCCAGCAGCGCGGCCGACAGCAGCAGCGCGGTCACCACCCCGGCGATCACCGCGGCGGCGGCCAGCAGCTGGCCGCCGCGGGCCCGCACATCCGCGCGGATCCAGCGCAGGATTCCGCGCACGCTCAGCCCCGCAGCCGCAGCACCGCGGGCACCGGGGCCCGGCCGGGGCCAGGCGCGGGCGGCGGCACCGCCGCGTCGTCGGCGACCACGCCGTCGTACATGCTGATCACCCGGTCGGCCATGCTGGCCACCCGGGCGTCGTGGGTGACCAGGATGATCGCCTGGCCGCGGTCGTGCGCCCGGCTGAGCAGCCGCAGCACCGCGCGGGTGCCGGCGCTGTCCAGGTTCCCGGTCGGCTCGTCGGCCAGCAGCAGGCTGGGCTGGTTGGCCAGCGCCCTGGCCAGCGCGACCCGCTGCTGCTCGCCGCCCGACAGCCGGGCTGGCGCCGCGTCCGCCTGGCCGGCCAGCCCCAGCTCGGCCAGCAGCTCGTCCCTGCGGGCCCGGGCCTGCCGCCGGGTGGCGCCGCCGATGAGCGCGGGCAGCTCCACGTTGTCGGCGACGCTCATGCAGGTCACCAGGTTGAAGAACTGGAACACGAAGCCGATGTGGTGCCGGCGCAGCACCGCCCAGCGGGCCTGGCTCAGCCCGTCCACCCGGGTGCCGTTCAGCCAGATCTCGCCGCTGGTGGGCCGTTCCAGCCCGCCGAGCAGGTGCAGCAGCGTCGACTTGCCCGCGCCGGACGGGCCCATCACCGCGGCGAACTCGCCGCGCCGCAGCCGCAGGTTGACCCCGCGCACCGCGGTGGCGGGGACGCCATCGCCGCGGAAGGTCTTGGTCAGGCCGGCTGCCCGCAGCAGCAGGTCCCCGCCCGGCTGGGCGGGCCGCGGCGGGCAGCTCCCGGTCAAACCAGCTCCTCCTGGCAGCGCTCCAGCCAGTCAAGGTCGGCCTGCACGTGCAGCATCGCGCCCTCGATCAGCAGCCGCGGGATCCTGCTGCCCCGGTCGGCGCTGCTGGCCAGGCCGGTCAGGCTGCGCATCTGCTTGAGGTAGTGCCGGCGCTGCCGGTTGATCAGCTCCATCCGGTCGGTGACCCCGGCCAGCGGCCCCAGCGCCAGCTTCATGAAGAAGTCGTCCCGCACCCGCGCCCCCTCGCTGGGCGCGTCCGCCCAGGCGGCCAGCGCGTCCCGGCCGGCCGGGGTCAGCTCGTACACCCGCTTGTTCGGCCGGGTGGCCTGGACCACGTCCTGGCTGCGCACCAGCCCGTCGCGCTCCAGCCGCTGCAGGGTGACGTAGATCTGGCCGACGTTGGGCGGCGGGTAGGCCTCGCCGAAGATCTGTTCCAGCTGGCTTTTCAGCTCGTAGCCGTGTGCTGGCTCCTTGGCCAGCAGCGCTAGCAGCGGTAGGCGCACGACCCCGTCCCCTTCTCCCTGGCCGGCCCGCGGGCCGCGGCGTCACAGACGGCAGGATGCGGGGTCAGCCTGCCCTCGGACCCTCATCGTCGCACAGACATAACGAATGTGCATGACTGCTATGTTCGCGGCATAACGGCCGGCCGCGCGGGTAGCGGGCTGCGGACCGGCTGGCATCCGGGGCCCCCGCTGCCCTACATTGACCATTACCTAACAGCGCTATATAACACGCATATACAGCGCCCGCCCGGACGGAGCCCATGCCGCGCATCAGCTCGCCCCGCAGGCTGGCCGCGCCGCGCGCGGCCGGCCTCGCGCTGGCCGCCGCGCTGGCGACAGCCGGCTGCGCCGCGGCCGGCGCGGCCCCGCAGCGCGCCCTGGACAGCGCCACCGGCATCGGGCCGGTCACGTTCGTGACCGGGAAGGTCGACACCGGTTACCTGCCGACCCTGATCGGCCAGTGGGACGCCGCGCACCCCGGGCAGCGGGTCACCGTCATCCAGCTGCCCGACGACGCCGACGACCAGCACGCCCAGATGGCCGCGAACCTGCAGGCCGGCAGCACCTCCTACGACGTGCTGAGCCTGGACGTGGTGTGGACCGCCGAGTTCGCCGCCAACGGCTGGATCGTGCCGCTCAGCCCGCGGCTGTTCCCGCTGGCCAGCTTCCTGCCCCCGGCCCTCGACACCGCCAGGTACCAGGGCAGGCTGTACGCGGTCCCGTTCACCAGCAACGCCGGGCTGCTGTACTACCGCAAGGACATCCGGGCCAGGGCCGGCCGCCGGCCGCCGCGGACCTGGGCCCAGCTGGCCAGCCTGGCCCAGGCCGTCGCCCCCCGGTACGGGCTGGCCGGCTACGCCGGGCAGTTCTCCGCATACGAGGGCCTGACGGTCAACTTCGCCGAGGCGGTCCAGTCCGCGGGCGGGAGCATCCTGTCCGCCGACGGCACCCGGGTCACGCTCAACAGCCCGCAGGCACGCGCGGGCCTGAACTTCCTGGTCAGCGGGCTGCGGCAGGGCTGGATACCGCAGGCCGCGCTCAGCTGGGACGAGGAGGCGTCCCGGCGCGCGTTCGAGGCGGGCCAGCTGCTCTTCCTGCGCAACTGGCCCTACGTCTACGGGCTGGCCAGCAAGCCGGGCCCGGGCAACAAGGTGGCGGGCAAGGTCGGGGTGACCGCCCTGCCCGGCCCGGACGGCCCCGGGTCCAGCTCGCTGGGCGGCGCGAACCTGGCGGTCAGCGCGTTCTCCCGGCACCAGCGCACCGCGCTGGCGTTCATCAGGTTCCTCACCAGCCAGGCCAGCGAGCGGCAGATCCTGATCTCCGCCGCGCTGCCGCCGGTGTGGACCCGGCTGTATGACGACCGCTCGCTGGTCGCGCGGTTCCCGTACCTGCCGGTGCTGAAGAAAGCCATCCTCGACGCCAGGCCGCGTCCCCAGACCGCCAGCTACAACCAGCTCAGCCTGGCCATCTCCAGCGCGGTGCACCAGGCGCTGACGCAGCGGCAGGGCGTCCCCGCGACCATCTCCGCGCTGTCGGCCGAGCTGGCCCAGATCGTCCGTAACCAGTGACACCGAGGTCATCGGGTCTCCCCCACGAGAACAGAGGAGGTGGCCACATGCGGATGTGGCCCAACGATCACCACCGCGCCCCACGGCGGGCGCTCATCTCAGGTCGGCCGGTGGCCGGCCTGATCGCCGGCGGCGCGGTGCTCGCGCTCGCCGCGGCGGGCTGCGGCAGCAGCGGCGGCTCGTCGGCCGGCAAGCAGGTCCCGGCCAGCGCCAGGCAGACCATCGTGTTCGCCACCCAGGGCCTGGGCACCGAGGGCACCGCGACCACCGCGGCGGTGAAGGCGTTCGAGAAGCTGCACCCGAACATCAAGGTGCAGATCCTGGCGCTGTCGCCGACCTCGAACGTGGCGCTGCAGCAGCTCGAGCAGCGCTTCATCTCCGGGTCGAGCACGCCCGACGTGATCACCACGGACGTGACCTGGCCGTCGACGTTCGCCCGGTCGGGCTGGATCGCCAACCTGAACTCGTTCCACCCGGCGACCAGCTCGTTCTTCCCGGCCCAGATCGCGACCGGCCAGTACAACGGCGGCGTCTACGCGGTCCCCTGGTTCATCAACGCCGAGGGGGTCTACTACCGCACCGACCTGATCAAGAGCCCGCCCACCACCCCAGCGCAGCTGGTCAGCGACGCGCAGGCGGCGCTGAAGAGCGACAAGAAGCTGAAGGAAGGGCTCGCGTTCGAGGGCGACAAGTACGAGGGCTCGGTCACCGCGTTCCAGAGCTTCGGCGGCCAGATCGCCAACAGCCAGCTCTCGAACATCAACACCGCGGCCAACGTGCAGGCGCTGACCTTCATGTATGACGCCATCCACACCAGCAAGATCTCCCCGTCGGCGGTGACCACCTGGGAGGAGTCCAACGTGCAGGCGGCCTGGCAGTCCGGCCAGACGCCGTTCGCGCTGAACTGGCCGTACATCTTCCAGCTGTCCGAGGCGAAGGGCTCGAACCTGGCCGGCAAGACCGGCTGGTTCCCGTTCCCGAACGCCAGCGGCAAGCCGCAGGCCTCGCTGGGCGGCGACGACCTGGCCGTCAACTCCAAGAGCACGCACCAGGCCGCGGCCTACTCGCTGATCAAGTACCTGACCAGCGACTCGGCCCAGATCACCCGGGCGATCAGCGCGGGCGACCCGCCGTCGGTGAAGTCCGCCTACAACTCCCAGCTCTACAGTGCGGCGCCGTACTACAAGCAGGAGCAGGCCGTGTACGCGGCGGCCACCCCGCGCCCGGTCACCCCGGTGTACCCGGACATCTCGACTCAGCTGCAGACGATGATCTCCTCGGTGCTGTCCGGCCAGGCGTCGCCGAAGGCCGCGCTGTCGGCGGCCGCGCCGACGGTGGCACAGCTGAACCAGACTGTCTCGTCTTCGTGAGCGCTTCATGACGACGCGTCAGCAGTCCGTGCCGTCCGGGCCAGCCACGCTGGCCCGGACGGCACGGGGGGCCAAGTTCAGCCTGCTGGCACAGGACCGGAGGTTCGGCTACTCGATGGTCGCGCCGCTGGTCGTCGTGCTGCTGGCGATCACCGCCTACCCGCTGTTCTACAACTTGTGGAATTCCTTCCACCACGTGAACTACCTGGCCCCGCCACTGGGCGGGTTCGCCGGGGCAGCCAACTACTCCAAGCTGTTCACCGACAACCAGTTCGTGCCCTCGCTCGAGCACACCGTCGGCTTCACGATCGTGTCGGTCGCGCTGGAGACGGCGATCGGCCTGGCCCTGGCGGTGGCGCTGAACAAGCCGTTCCGCGGCCGCGGCGTCGTGCGGGCCGCGGTGCTGATCCCGTGGGCGGTGCCCACCGTGGTGTCGGCCGAGCTGTGGCGGACGATGTTCGACCCGCAGTCAGGGTTCGTGAACTACATCCTGACCGAGTTGCACCTGCCGCTGGCGCACACCACCTGGCTGGCGGGCACCTGGACGTCGTGGGCCGCGGTGCTGACCGCCGACGCCTGGCGGAACACCCCGTTCATGGCGATCATGCTGCTGGCCGGGCTCCAGGTCATCCCTGGCGACATCTACGAGGCCGCCAAGATCGACGGCGCCAGCGCGTGGCAGACGTTCCGGCGGCTCACCCTGCCGCTGCTCAAGCCGGCCCTGATGGTCGCGCTGGTCTACCGCACGGTGTCGTCGTTCCTGATCTTCGACGTGATCTACATCATGACCAAGGGCGGCCCGGGGACCTCCACCCAGGTGCTGGGCTACCTGAACTGGCAGGCGTTCCTGACCGACTTCGACTTCGGCTACGGCGGGGCCGTCTCGGTGGCCCTGATCGTGTTCGCCCTGATCATCGCCGCGGCGTACGTGCGGGTCTTCCGGACCGAGGAGGCACGATGATCCCGATGGGCAAGGCCGCGAAGCGGACCGGGTTCTTCCTGCTGCTGGCGATCTTCGTGGTGGTCAGCCTGTTCCCGTTCTACTGGATCGTGATCACCTCGCTGAAGACCAACGGGCAGATCCAGCAGGGCACCTCCAGCCTGCTGCCCGGGCACGTGACGTTCAGCAGCTATATCACCGACCTGACCAAGGAGGACTTCGTCCGGCCGCTGCTCAACAGCGCGATCGTGTCGCTGGCGGCCACCGCGGTCACGGTCGTGCTGGCCTCGCTGGCCGGCTACGCGGTGTCCCGCACCCGGATGCGCGGCAAACCGCTGGTCTTCGGGTTCATCCTGATCGCCGGCTTCTTCCCGATCATGGCGATGGTCGGGCCGCTGTTCATCGTGTACCGGCACATCGGGCTGCTGAACTCCTACCCCGGCCTGGTCGTCGCCAGCCTGATCTACACGCTGCCGATCGCGACCTGGCTGCTGACCAGCTACTTCTCCCAGATTCCCGTGCAACTGGAAGAGGCCGCGATCGTCGACGGGGCGACCAGGCTGCAGGCGCTGCGCAAAGTGATCATGCCGGTCGCGCTGCCCGGCGTGTTCACGGTGACGATCTTGTCGTTCATCCTGGTCTGGAACGACTTCACGTTCGCGCTGTCGTTCCAGAGCAGCCCGAACATGTTCACCGCGCCGCTGGCCATCGTGAACCTGGGACAGAGCCAGTTCCAGACGTTCTACAACCTCATCGACGCGGCAGTGGTGATCATCTCGATCCCGATCGCGCTGATCGTCATCTTCGCCCAGCGCCGGATCGTGTCCGGGCTGACCGCGGGGGCGATCAAGTAGCCCGGGTCACGGACCTGCCGATGACCAGCCGCTGGATCTGGTTCGTGCCCTCCACGATCTGCAGCACCTTGGCCTCGCGCAGGTACCGCTCGACCGGGAAGTCCTCGACGTAGCCGTAACCGCCGAGGACCTGGACGGCGTCGGTGGTGACCCGCATCGCCGCGTCGCTGGCGAACAGCTTGGCCATCGCGGCCTGCGGCCCGTAGGGCAGGCCGGCGTCCTTGCGGCGGGCCGCCGACAGGTACAGCGCCCGGGCCGCGGCGACCGCGGTGGCCATGTCAGCGAGCAGGAACGACAGGCCCTGGAACTCGGCGATCGGCCGCCCGAACTGGCGCCGCTGGGTGGCGTAAGCGGCCGCCGCGGACAGCGCGGCCTGGGCCACCCCGGTCGCGCACGCCGCGATGCCCAGCCGCCCGGCGTCCAGCGCCGCCAGCGCCAGGGCGAAGCCCTTGCCCTCGTCCCCGACCAGGTGGCTGGCGGGCACCCGGGCGCCGGAAAAGATCATCTGCGCGGTGACCGAGCCGCGCATGCCCATCTTGTGCTCGGCCGGCGCGGCCTGCACGCCCGGGGTCTGCGCGGGCACGTGCAGGCAGCTGATGCCGCGGGACCGGTCCGGGCCGTCCGGGTCGCCCGAGGTGCGCGCGAACAAGGTGTAGAAGTCTGCCTGCCCTGCGTGGGAGATCCACGCCTTGGTCCCGTTCACCACGAAGTCCTGGCCCTCGGCGGTGGCGGTGGCGCGCAGCGCGGCCGCGTCGGACCCGCTGGAGGGCTCGGACAGGCAGTAGGCGCCGAGCAGCTCGCCGCCGAGCAGCTCCGGCAGCCACCGCTGCTGCTGCTCCGGGGTGCCGGCCCGGACCAGCGGGAAGCAGGTGAGCGTGTGCACGCTCACCCCCAGCCCGACGGTCAGCCACGCGCCCGCCAGCTCCTCGATGACCTGCAGGTAGGTGGCGTAGGGCTGGCCGCCGCCGCCGAGCCGCTCGGGGTAGGGCAGGCTGAGCAGTCCCGCGCGGCCCAGCAGCCGGAACGCCTCCCTGGGGAACCGGCCCTCCCGCTCGGCCGCGTCGGCGGCCGGCCGCAGCTCGGCGTCAGCCAGCTCGGCGGTGAGCTCGAACAGCGCCCGGGTCTGATCGTCAGCGAACTCGCGCTCGGCCAGGCTCATCGGCTCAGCCTGCCGCCACGAGCTCACGGGAGGCGTTGTTCAGCCGCTCATGGCCGTCTTCGGTGCAGACCACGATGTCCTCGATCCTGGCGCCGTGCGGCCCGGGGTAGATGCCCGGCTCGACCGAGAACGCGTGCCCGGGCCGCAGCAGCTCGGCGTTGCCCTGGGTGATGTAGGGGTGCTCGTGCAGCTCCAGGCCGATGCCGTGGCCGGTGCGGTGCAGGAAGAACTCCCCGTACCCGGCGGCGGTGATCGGCTCCCTGGCGGCGGCGTCGACCGCCTCCGCGCTCACCCCGGGCCGGACCGCCGCGCACGCGGCCTGCTGCGCGTCCTTGAGCACCGCGTAGTAGGCGGCCAGCTCGGGCGGCGGGGTGCCGATCACGTAGGTGCGGGTGCAGTCGGAGTAGTAGCCGCTGGCCATGCTGCCGCCGATGTCCACCACCACCGCGTCGCCTGGCCGCAGGACCCGGCTGGTGGCCTCGTGGTGCGGGCTGGCCGCGTTCGGCCCGGACCCGACGATGGTGAAGTCGACCCGGGCGTGCCCCTCGGCGACGATCGCGTCGGCGATGTCGGCGGCGACCTCCAGCTCGGTCCGGCCCGCCCGCAGGAACCCGGGCACCCTGGCGTGCACCCGGTCGATGGCCTGCCCGGCCGCCCGCAGCTCGGCCACCTCGGCGGGCGTCTTGCGCGCCCTCAGGTCCCGCATCGCGAGGCTGGCCAGCTCGAACCCGGCGCCAGGCAGCGCCTGCTGCAGCCGCAGCACCATCATCGCCCACATCTGGTCCGACAGGCCGATCGGCCCGGCGCCGGGCACCCCGCCGGCGCGCAGGCGGCTGGCGATCAGCGCGTACGGGTCGTCGGTCTCGTCCCAGGTGACGATCTCCAGCCCGCGCCGGGCCGCGGGCGCGGACCCGGCCGCCCGCAGCTCGAGCCGCGGCACCAGCAGGAACGGGCTGGCGTCGCCGGCCGGCAGCGCCAGGCAGGTGATCCGCTCGGTCGGGTGGGCGTTGTAGCCGGTCACGTAGCGCAGGTCGGGCCCGGGGGTGAGCAGCAGCGCGGACAGGCCCGCCTTCCCGGTCGCCTCGGCGGCCCTGGCCAGCCGGCCCGCGGGCTGCATGTCGGTGCCCGCCTGGTCGTTTCCCATCGCATTCTCCCGTCCGTTGGCCCGCGCTGGCCGCGCACGATGCTTCCCTGACGCATCATCTCACCCGCGGGAATTGTGTCCGCATCTAGACAGCAGCGCCCCACATGCGTCACGCTTGGTGCACGTTGACTCACCAGATGTGAATCATGATGACTTCTGAGACTATCGAGGTACCGCCTGGCCGCCCGGATCTGCGCGGCACGCCGCGCCGCGCCGCGGGGTTAGCGGCCGAACTGGCGGCCGAGCGGCACGTGGCACTGGAACTGCAGCGCGCCATCCTGCCGCTGCACGACCAGCCGTTCGGGCTGCCCGGGCTGCGCGCGGTGGTGCGGTACCTGCCCGCGTCCGCCGACAGCGTCGGCGGTGACTGGTACATCACCGCCGAGATGCCCGGCGGGCAGGTGCTCATCGCGATCGGCGACGTGGCCGGGCACGGGCTGGCCGCGGCGGCGGGCATGGCCAGGCTCCGCGGCGCGCTGGCTGGCCTGGCCATCACCGGGCTGCCGCCCGCCCGCCTGGTCGGCTGGCTCAACGACCTGGTCAGGCACGTCGGGCCCGAGCACACCGCGTCGGTCATCACCGGCTACTTCGACCCGGCCAGCCGGGTGCTCACCTGGGCGCAGGCCGGGCACCCGCCGCCGATCCTGGTGCGCGGGTCCTGGGCCAGGCCGCTGCAGACGCCGGACGGGATCCTGCTCGGCGCGGGCGAGGCCGGGTACGGCACCGCGACCGCGGC
The DNA here is from genome assembly GCA_036558005.1 of Streptosporangiaceae bacterium. Taxonomy (GTDB): domain Bacteria; phylum Actinomycetota; class Actinomycetes; order Streptosporangiales; family Streptosporangiaceae; genus DATBGO01. Next base: position 58,946 of record DATBGO010000144.1, read on the forward strand.
GCTGGCCCCCGGCGACCTGCTGCTGCTCTACAGCGACGGGCTGATCGAGCGCAGAACCAGGTCGCTGGACGAGGGGATGAGCGAGCTGGCCGCGGCGATCCGGGGCAGCACCGACCCGGAGCGGCTGACCACGGCGGCGCTGGGCTCGCTCGTCCCGGCCGACGCCGAGGACGACACCTGCCTGGTCGCGCTGCAGGTGCTGTAGCCGGGGCGGCTCACTCCCGTCCCGGCAGGCGCGGCCGCCGGCCTGGCTGCTCCTGGCCTGGCTGCTCCTGGCCGGGCAGCTCCTAGCCGGGCCGGGACGCCAGCGCGGCGGTCATCCGGCCCAGCGATGAGCCCAGGTCCCAGCGCTGGTCGAGCTCGGCGAGCCGGGCCGGGTCGGCGGGGCGGACCGGCAGTTCGCCGCGCGCCGGCGGCACCGGCGCGTCCCTCGCGACCGCGACCACATCGATCGCCGCCTCCAGGTAGCCGCGCGCGCCCGCCAGCTTCGCCCGGGTGCCCATCGGGAACCCGCCGTGCCCGGAGTCCAGCGCCTTGATGATCGCCTCGGTGCTGCCGAACACCCGGACCAGCGCCGCGGCGGTCTTCTCGCCGATCCCGGCAACGCCGGGCAGGCCGTCGCTCGGGTCGCCGCGCAGCAGCGCGAACGTCGCGTACGCGGTCCCCGGGATCTGGTACCTGGCGGTCACCGCCGCCTCGTCGACCACCTCGAGCCTGGACATCCCGCGCGCGGTGTAGACCACCCGGACCGGCCGGGAGTCGTCGACCAGCTGGAACAGGTCCCGGTCGCCGGTCACCACCTCGACCGGGCCCTGCTGCCGCGCCGCCAGCGTCCCGATGACGTCGTCGGCCTCGTAGCCGGGCGCGCCCGCCATCGTCACCCCGGCCGCCGCCAGCACCTCCACGATCAGCGGCACCTGGGCCGCCAGCGTCGCCGGGACCTGCTCGCTGCCGTCCGGGTTGGCCCGGTGCGCCTTGTAGGACGGGATGGCCCTGACCCGGAAGGCCGGCCGCCAGTCCTCGTCCATGCACGCGATCAGCTCGCCCGGCTTCCTGGCCCGCACCAGCCTGGTGATCATGTCGAGCAGCCCGCGCACCGCGTTGACCGGCGTGCCGTCCGGGGCCGTCATCGTCTCCGGCACCCCGTAGAACGCGCGGAAGTACAGTGCGGCGGCGTCCAGCAGCATCAGCGAGCCCACGCCGCCATCCTGCCAGCCCCGGCGGCAAGGCGCGGCCCGGGCCGGCCACTCCGCCCGCCAGCACGCCCCGGCCGTCCGGCCAACGCCGGCCGCCCTGAACCAGCCGCGGCCGGCTGGTCACGCGGGGCCGGCCGGCCCTGGCGGCGGCAGCCGGCCGGCCGGGCCCGGGGATAATCGGTGCTGATGACCTCATTCCGCCGCGCAGCACGCGGCCCGGCCGGCCGCCGCAAGGCGGCCCCGCGGCACGCCAGGACGCCGCGCTGACCGGCGCCGCCGCTGAGGTACTCGGGTGCGTCCTGCTGGCAGCCGTGATCATCACCTCGGTCAGCCGCCCGCGCCGGCTGCCCGAGCCGGCCGTGGCGGCGGCCGCCGCGGCGGTGCTGATCCTGGCCGGCGCGCTGCCGGTCTCGAACCTCACCAATCTGCTGGCGTTCTCGATGAGCGGGCTGACGCTCACCGGGTTCACCGCGCTGATGGCGCTGCCCTGGCTGGCCGCGATCGCGGTCGAGTACGCCGGGTTCCGCCTGTTCTTCGCCGCTGACCTGGCCGCGAGCCCTGCCCGGTCAGCCGCGGCACCGGGCCAGGACCCGCCGCCGGGGCGAGAACCGGGGCGGCAGCCGGGGGTCCCGGTGTTCGCGCTGGTGACGGTCGCCGCGACGCTGGCCGGCTTCGTCGCGGCCTCGGCCGCCGGGATCAGCCCGGCCTGGGCGGCGCTGGCGGGTGGCTGCGTGCTCGCCGCCCGTGAGCTGGGCCGGCCTGGCCTCACCGCGGTGAGCCTGGCCCGCGCGGCCAGCCCGGCGTTCCTGCTGTTCGTGCTCGCGCTCGGCCTGGTGGTCGAGGCGGTTCGGCGTCAACATCGGCCCCAACCTGAGTTACCCCGGCTCGCTGGCGAACCTGCTCTGGCGCCGGATGCTGACTGCCCGCGGCTACCGGGCCGGCGCCGCCGAGTTCACCCGGCTGGGCCTGCTCACCGCCCCGGCCGGGGTGGCGCTGGCGACCGTGGCCCTGTGGGCGGCCCTGCACGCCTGATCCGCGCTGCCCGGGCTGGCCCGCCGGCGCGGCCCTGCCCGCCGTAGCCATGTCATTGCTCTATGGCTTCGTGTGATAGCTGGCATTAGTCCTGCGACCTGCGGGAACCCTAGGCTGACAGGAGCTGGATCCGATCTGGGGGGAGCGAGCAATGGCAGCAGCAGACCAGCCCGCCGGCCGGCCAGGCACCGGGTGCCCGGCCGGCCTCGCCGCCGCGATCAGGGCCGCCGTCGCCTGCCGCGCCGACTGGGCGCAGACCGCGAGCCTGGTCGCCGGCGCGCTGCGCGCGCACCTGCCCGGCCCGGGCATCCTGACCGCGCGGCAGCGGGCCGGCCGCGCCGGCGGCTACGCCAGCGAGGTGCTGCACGCCGAGCCCGACGGGTCATTCTCGGTGTGCTCGCTGGTCTGGCGGCCCGGCCAGCAGACCCCGATCCATGATCACGTCACCTGGTGCGTGCTGGCCGTGCTGCAGGGCAGCGAGCACGAGGAACTGTACGAGCTGCGGGACAACGGCACCTGCCTGGCCCCGGCCGGCCGCAGCGAGAACCTGCCCGGCCAGGTCAGCGCGTTCGCCCCGCCCGGCGACATCCACCGGGTCCGCAACAGCAGCGACCAGGTGTCGATCTCGCTGCACGTCTACGGCGCCGACATCACCCGGCTGGGCAGCAGCGTCCGCCGCACCTACGACCTCCCCGTGCTCACTCCGGCTTAGCTTCAGCCGCGGATTGTCAGTGGCTCCCGCTAGAATTCAAACATGAATTCGGATAACGCCACTCCACCCTGACCCTGCGTCCCGCGCGCCAGCACCGCCCTCGGACCGGTGAGGAGGTCAGCGTCATGCCCGGCCCGCAGCCCGACAGCCAGCCCGATAGCGCCGCCGCCGCGGCCAGGGCCGCCCGCGCCAGCCTGGGCTGGCTCGCGGCGGCGGACCCGGCGGACCTGACCACCATCGAGCAGGCCGACTGCCTGCGGGCGTTAGAACAAGCCGAGTCGATGCTGACCGCGGCCCGGGCCAGGATCCTCGCCGCGTTCCGGGCCCGGGATGGGTACCACGACGACGGGCACCGCTCCGCCAGGACCTGGCTGGCCTGGCAGACCCGGGTCACCCCCGGCGCCGCCGCTGGCGCCGTGGCCTGGACCCGCCGCCTGGCTGACCACCCGGCCCTGACCGAGGCCCTCGCCAGCGGAGAGCTGTCCGCCTCCTGGGCCCGCCAGCTCACCGCCTGGACCGATCAGCTTCCCGTGGCCGCCCGGCCCGCCGCGGACCAGATCCTCGTCACCGCCGCCCGTTCCGGCGTCGACCTGGCCGGCCTTGGTGAACTCGCCGCCGAGATCCGCGCCCGCACCGCCACCCCAGACAGCGACGCCGGCGACTTCATCGACCGGCGGCTGCACCTGGACCGCACCTACGACGGCGCCGGGCGTCTCACCGGCGACCTCACCCCGGCGTGCGCCGCCGCCCTCGACGCCGTGCTGGAGGCGCTCGGCGGCCGGGCTGGCCCGGAGGATCTCCGCACCCTGGGCCAGCGCCACCACGACGCCCTGGAAGAGGCCTGCCGGCGCCTCACCGCGTCGGACTGCCTCCCGGCCCGGGCCGGCCAGCCGACCCGCATCCTGCTCCACATGACCCTCAGCCAGCTCCGCCGGCAAGCCGGGGCCAGCACGCCCGCCACGCCGCCCGGCCCCGCCACCACGTCCGGCGGCCCGCACATTCCCGCCGGCGGGCCGGACTGGATCCCCTGCCCAGGGCCAGCCGCGCCGCCTGGTGCTGACTGCGACGCCACGATCGTCCCGGTCGTCACCGCCCGGCCCGATCTGCGTCTGCTAGCTCGCCTCGCCGAGGAGCTAGTCAATCGCCCGGCCAGCTCAGCGCCGCACCACCAGCGGACCGGCCACGTCCGGCACCCCGCACCTGGCCAGCCTGCCCGCCAGGATCAGCCGGCCGGGCCGGAGCCGGCGGAGCGAAGACAGGACACCGGACGGGAGCAGCGGGCCATGGAGCAGCTGCTGACCGCCCGCGCCGCGGACCTGCTCTCCGGACCCCGGGGCCTGGCCTCCTGGCTCCGCACCACCCACCTCACCGGGCCTGCCGCGAGCATCAGCCTGCCGCTCGACATCGGGACCGCCACCGACACCATTGCGGCCCATCTGCGCCGGGCGGTCATCACCCGCGATCAGCACTGTCGCTTCCCCGGGTGCACCCAGCCGCCGGCCGCCAGCCAGATTCACCACCTCGTCCCCCGCGCTCACGACGGTCCCACCGCTCTCACCAACCTCATCTTGCTCTGCCCTTTCCACCACCTCACCGCGATCCACCGCTGGGGCTGGACTCTCACCCTCAGCCCGGACGGCACCACCACCGCGACCAGTCCCGACCAGACCCGGACCCTGTACTCTCACGGCCCGCCCGCCACCGCGGCCTGAGCGCGGGCGGTCAGGCCGCGGCGAGTTGGTTGTTCAGCCAGGTGAGGCCCAGCTCGCTGGCGGCCGCGCGGGCCGCGCGGAGCAGCGTGTCACGCTCCGTGCCTGGCGGCAGCACGCTGGCGAGCGCGGCCTGCGCGGCGGCGGCCGGCGGCCGCGCACCCAGGGCCGAGCGCAGGTACAGCGAACGGCGCAGCAGCATCTCCCCGCCCGGCTGGCCGCTGTCGATGAGGTGACCGGCCTGGTGGCGGACAACGTAGGACTCAAGCAGCAGATCCTCGCGGCCGCGGCACAGGGCCAGCGCTTCGTCATAGCAGTGCCTGGCGGTGGCATCGTCAGCGTGCACGTTGTCGGCGACCACTCCCTGAAAGAACGTGGCCCAGCCGCGCAGCTCTTCACTCCGCGCGGCTTCCCGCAGGCCCGCACGGATCGTCTGCTCGTCGTCAGGACGCGGGCCGAGGTCGAAGAGGATGCGGGCGTAGGCCAGCTGGGCTGTCAGGTACCCGCGCAGGGCCAGGTCTTCGAGCCCGGCGGCCGCCCGGCCGGCGGGTGCGGGGTCATCCAGCCGCCAGAAGTGCCGGTCGAACAGGATCCGGGCCCGCAGTCCGGCGGTATCCCCGTCCTGGCCGTCCAGCAGCGCCAGCGCGCCGTCCCACTCGCCGTCCAGGCTTAGCCGGCTGGCGAGCCTGGTCACCGGGCGGGAATGGGCAGCGGCCTGAGCAGAGTCGGCCATGTAGGGGTCGTTTGATAGCATGCCGCTTACACTAAGCCTCGCCATGTAGGCGGTCAAATGAGTTATGTCGATTACCTCGGGAACATCACCCTGCTCGCGGTCGAGGTGGCGAACACCGGGAATGCCGGAGACCAGGGCACTATCGCCCACGCGATGCTGGCCGAGCACCAGGTCGCCCGGCCAGCCGCCGCCGAGCTGGAACCCCTTCGCCGGCTCCTGCGAGAGGCGCTGGGGCAGATCGTGGCCGGGGACCACCGGGCCGAGGGCGTCAGCACGCTGCTCAACCACTACCCGCCTGATATGCACCTGTCTGACCACGACGGGCTCCTGCACCTTCACTTCGCCCGCGACGGGCTCCCCCCGGTGCGGTGGATCGGGCAGATGACAGCGGCAGCCCTCGCGCACATCGCCACCGGGGACCCGGCGGTCACGCTCGGCCGGTGCGCCGCCGCCGGCTGCGACCGCTTCTTCGTTGACCAGTCACGCAACCGGACCCGCAGGTTCTGCGGCGGCGCCTGCGCCAGCCGCACGAGCGTCGCCGCGTTCCGCGCCCGCGGCAGGGCCTGACGCCCTCGCGGCCAGCTGGCCGGCCGAACGACCCGCTAGCCGACCGAGGAGTAGGCCACGACGCCGCGGCGCAGGGCGTCGATGGCGTCCCGGGCGGTGGCGGCGACCGGGGCCGGGCTGGCGGCCGCGGCGATCTGGTCGAGCAGGTCGATCAGCTGCTTCACCGCGCGGACGAAGTCGCCGGGGGTCAGGTCCGGTGACAACAGCCGTTCCAGCCGCTGGCCGCTGGCCCAGGCGTGCGCCGCCCAGCCGAACCGCAGGTCCGGCTCGCGCAGGAACGACAGCTTGTGCTGCTTCTCGGCCTCGTCCAGCTCCTGCCAGACCCGTTCCATCTCGGCCAGCACGCCGCGGCAGCGGCCCGGCGGCAGCCGGGCCGGCGGGGCATCGTCGGCCTTGCGCTTCTCGAACGTCAGCGCTGACACGCAGGCGGCCAGCTCGGCGGGGTCCAGCTCGTCCCACAGGCCCCGGCGCAGCGACTCGGCGGTCAGCAGGTCAAGCTCGGTGTAGAGCCCGGCCAGCCGCCTGCCCTGCGCGGTGACCTTGCCGCCGTCCAGGTAACCCAGCTCGTCCAGCAGCGCGCACACCCGGTCGAAGGTCCGGGCGATGACGTGCGAGCGGCCGGCGATGCGCTGTTCGAGTTCCTCCGCATCGCGTTCCAGCCGCCATTGCCTTCCCGCCGCGCGGGCGTGCTGCTCCCGGTCCGGGCAGCGGTGGCAGGGATGCTCGCGCAGTTCCCTGCGCAGCCGGGTGATGTCGGCGTTGTCCGGCGCCCTGGCGGCCCGCGGCGGCCTGCCCAGGTCCCGGCCGGCCAGCTTGTTGCGCATGGTGGCGGCCAGGTCCTTCTTGAGCTTGGCCGAGCGGGTGCTGAACGCGCCGGGGACCTGGATCCGGTCGACCGGGCTGACCGGCCCGGCGAAATCAGTGACCGACAGCCGCTTGACCTGGTGGTTGTGGGTGAGCACCACCGGCTGCGGCCGTGCCCCGGCCAGGCTCACCTCCAGCACCACCGCCATCCCGGGGCGGCGCCCGCCGGTGACCCTGATGATGTCGCCGCGCTTCAGCTGCTCCAGCGACCGGTCCAGCTCCTTCCGCCGGGCCTGGGACCGCGTCTTGGACTGGCCGGCCTCCAGCTCGGTCAGCTCGCGGCGCAGCGCCGCGTACCCGGCGGCGTCGCCGAGCTCGCACTGCGGTGACAGGCTGGCGATCTCGGCCCGGAGCTTGCGCGCCCGCCGGGCCGCCCCGACGACCGCGCGGTCGGCCTGGAACTGCGCGAACGAGGACTCCAGCAGCGCGGCGGCGCGGTCCCGGCCGGCCCAGCCGACCAGGTTGACGGCCATGTTGTAGGACGGGCGGAAGCTGGAGGACAGCGGGTAGGTCCGGGTGCCGGCCAGCCCGGCCACCGCGCCGGGGTCGGTGCCCGGCAGCCACAGCACCACCGCGTGCCCCTCGACGTCGATCCCGCGCCGCCCGGCCCGGCCGGTCAGCTGGGTGTACTCCCCCGGGGTCAGCGCGGCGTGCTGCTCCCCGTTCCACTTGTCCAGCCGCTCGATGAGCACGGTCCTGGCCGGCATGTTGATGCCCAGCGCGAGCGTCTCGGTCGCGAACACGGCCCGGACCAGCCCGGCCGCGAACAGTTCCTCGACGACCTCCTTGAACGTCGGCAGCAGCCCGGCGTGGTGCGCGGCGATGCCGCGCCGCAGCCCGGCCAGCCAGTCCGCGTACCCCAGCACCCCCAGGTCCTCGGCGGGGATGTCCGCCACCCGGCGCTCGGCCAGCTCGGTGATCTGGGCTGCTTCCTCTGGCGTGGTCAGCCGCAGCCCGGCGGCCAGGCACTGCAGCACCGCCGCGTCACACCCGGCCCGGCTGAAGATGAACGTGATCGCGGGCAGCAGCCCGGCGGTGTCCAGCCGCTCGATCATCTGCGGCCTGCTGCTGACCCGGAACTGGTGCGGCCGGCGGCCGCCCCGGGCCGGGCGGCGCCCGCGGCCCTGGCCGCGGCCGGGACCGCGGCGCTGGGCCCAGTCGTCGCGCTGCGCGATCCTGATCAGCTCCGGGTTCACCACCGGGCGGCCGGCCCCGTTGCCGGACCGGGTGAACAGGTCGTAGAGCCGGGAGCCGACGAGCATGTGCTGCCACAGCGGCACCGGGCGCTGATCGTCGACGATCACGGTGGTGCCGCCGCGGACCTGGGACAGCCAGTCGCCGAATTCCTCGGCGTTGCTGACGGTGGCCGACAGCGCGACCAGCCGGACCGACTCGGGCAGGTGGATGATCACTTCTTCCCACACCGCGCCGCGGAACCGGTCAGCGAGGTAGTGCACCTCGTCCAGGACCACGTAGCCGAGGCCGGCCAGCGTCGGCGAGCCGGCGTAGAGCATGTTCCTGAGCACCTCGGTGGTCATCACCACCACCGGCGCCTCGCCGTTGACGCTGTTGTCCCCGGTGAGCAGGCCGACCTTGGCGGCGGAGTAGCGCCGGACCAGGTCGGAGTACTTCTGGTTGGAAAGCGCCTTGATCGGCGTGGTGTAGAAGCATTTGCGGCCTTCGGCCAGGGCCAGGTGCACGGCGAACTCGCCGACGACGGTCTTGCCCGATCCGGTCGGGGCGGCCAGCAGCACGCCGTGGCCGGCGTCCAGGGCACGGCAGGACCGCAGCTGGAAGTCGTCGAAGGTGAAGTCGTACAGCTGCTGGAAGGCGGTGAGTGCCGGTCCGTCCTGGGCGATTCGCCTGGTTGCCGCCGCGTAGCGTTCCGCGGGACTGGCCGGGCCAGCCGGGGTGCTCATGCGATCAAGCCTAGGCGCAGCCCGCCGCTGGCCGTGCAGGTGCCGCCGTGCTAGCCCTGGCCGCCCGGCCGGCCCGCGTCGACGCCGTCGCGCGAATCCTCGTCCAGGTCGAGGGGCATCAGCTCATCCGGCGAGATGCCGGGGTAGGGCGAATCCCTGTTGGCCCGCCGCCGGTCGTTCATCCACGCGAGCAGCTCGGCGATCTCGACCAGGGCCACGCACGGCACCGCGAGCAGCAGCATGCTGATCGGGTCCGGGCTCGGCGTGAACACCGCGGCGAACAGGAAGACCACGAAGATGATCATCCTGCGCCACTTCCTGAACAGCCGGTGCGGCATCACCCCGGCCATGTTGAGCAGCGTCAGCACCAGCGGCAGCTCGAACGCGAGCCCGAAGATCAGCAGCATCGCGATCGCGTAGCCGAGATAGGTGTTGATCGTGATGATCGGGACCACGTTGTTCGGGACCATCTCGATCAGGAACCGCAGCCCCTTGGTCATCGCGAAGTAGGCGATCGCGCCGCCGAGCGCGAACAGCGGGATGGACGAGCCCGCGAACAGGTACGCCCAGCGGCGCTCGCGGTGGTACAGGCCGGGCGCGATGAACGCCCACAGCTGGTACATCCACACCGGCGAGGACACGATCACGCCGGTGATCAGGGAGATCTTCAGCCGCAGGAACAGCGAGTCGAACAGGCCGGTCACGTACAGCGAGCAGTTCTGCCCGTGGGTCAGCTCGCTGTGCAGGTGCAGCCGGCAGTACGGCGCCTCGATGAAATGCCACACGTGCGGGTAGACGATCCAGCCGAGCACCGCCCCGACAGCGACCGCGAGCAGCATCTTGAAGACCCGGTTGCGCAGCTCGCGGACATGGTCGAGCAGGGGCATCCGGGCTTCCGGATTAGCGGCCCGCGCCTGCCCCGGGATCCGCCGCCGGCGCTTGTCGGCGGGCCCGTCCGGATTGGCCATGACGGGACGACGCTAGGACGTCTGCTGGTTCTGCGGCGCCTCGGGAGCCGGGGCACCGCCTGTCCCGGCCGACTGCTGCTGGAGTTCCCTCAGCTGGCGCTGCAGGTCCTGCAGCTGCTGCTGGGTGGCGTCCTGGCCAGGGGCGGGCTGCGGCGGGTTCGCGGTGAGCGCGGCCGGAGGCAGGTTGACCGGGGTGTCCTGCTTGTCCTCTTCGAGTCCCTTGACTGACTTCTTGAAGATGTGCATGGACTGGCCGAGAGCCTTGGCGGCACCGGGCAGCCGCGTCGAACCGAACAGCAGAAGAACCACAATCAGCAAGATGATGATGTGTGGTGCGCTGGGATCGAACATGTCATTCCTCAATTCAGCGGAGTGCCCGTGCGCTGAGTCCTGCGGATGAGTCTACACGCGCACCTGGCAAATCGCCCGGAGCAGCCAGGTCAGCCGTAGAGCGCCAGCGCCACCTCGGCGTCCTCGCGGACCGCGGCGGCCAGCTCCGGCGGCGAGATCACCCGGCCGTCCCCGCCCAGCCGCAGCGCCAGCCGCCGCACCCACCGGGCGTCGGGGGTGAGCAGGCTCACCCGAAGCCGGCCCTCGTCCAGCTCGGTGACCGACTGGCAGGGGTAGTACTCGGCCACCCAGCGGCCGGCCGGGGACACCTCGAGCACCACCTCGGTGTCGCCGGGCGAGGGCCGGAACAGCCCCTCGTCCACGTTGCGCGGCTGGGCCTCCCCCGGCACCTCGGCCGGCTGGTCCAGCACGGTCAGCGCCAGCACCCGGTCCAGCCGGAACAGCCGGACCGCCTCGGCCCGGCGGCACCAGCCCTCCAGGTAGGTCCGGCCGTCCACCATCAGCAGCCGCATCGGGTCCACGTCCCGCTCGGTGGCCTCGTCCCGGCCCGGGACGTAGTAGGACAGGTGCAGCCGCCTGCCCCGGTCCACCCCGTCCCGCAGCTGGTCCAGCATGCTGCCCGCGGCGGGCCCGTCCACCTGCACCGCGACCTGGGCGCTGACCGCCCCGGCGGCCCCGGCTGCGGCCTCCAGCTTGGCGATCGTCCGGCTGAGCGCCGAGCGGTCCTCCAGCGCGGGCACCTCGGCCAGCATCCGCAGCGCGATCAGCAGCGCGCTGGCCTCGTCCACCCCGAGCCGCAGCGGCCGGTCGATCGACTCGGCCTGGCTGACCATGATCTCGCCGCCCTCGTAGGACAGGTCGATCGGGCAGTACGGGTCCGGCGAGCGCAGCTCGACGCACCACAGCATGTTCAGGTCGTCGACCAGCTGGCGCTCGGTGACCCCGAACGCCGCGGCCGTCTCGGCCAGCCCGACCACGTTCCTGCTGACCACGTACGGCACCAGCGCCAGCAGCCGCTGCAGCCGGTCGGCCGCGGTCGCTGGCCGGCCCGGCTGGCCGTCGGCCATCGCGGGGCCGGCCGGCGCTGTGGTGGTCATGCCAGCACCCCCTTCAGCCGCCCGATGACGGCGTCGCGCAGGTCGGCGGGCTCGATCGCGACCACGTCCGGGCCGCAGGAGGCGATCTGGTCGCTGAACCAGCCGATGTCGGCGAACGTCAGGCTGACCAGGTCCCAGCCCGGGTGCTCGTGGTCGGGCTGCTGGCTGGCGGCCTGCTGCCGGAGCCAGAACCCGGCCCCGTCGCGGACCCGCAGCACCGCCTCCCTGCGCTCGTCGGGCTGGCTGTCCCAGTCCCTGACCGTCTCCCTGACCTCGGTCCCCTCCGGCACGGTGACCGAGCCGGGCGGCCCGCAGAACCGGACCGGGCCCTCGATCCGGCTGAGCCGGAACACCCGGGCCTGGCCGCGGTCGGTGTCGTTGCCCGCCACGTACCAGCGGCCGTGCCGGTTGACCACGCCCCAGGGCTCCAGGTGCCGCTCCTGCGCCGCGCTGCGGCCCGCGGCCCGGTAGGCGAAGCTGACCGGCCTGGCGTCCCTGACCGCCTGCCACAGCGGCGCGAAGGCCGGCTCGCCGGTCTGCAGCCTCGGCTCGATCCCCGGCTGCGTGGTCTCCTGCGCGTCGATGCCGGCCGCCCGCAGCTTCAGCAGTCCGCCGGCAGCCGCGCCAGCCAGCTCGGCCCGGTGCCAGACCCGGGCGGCCAGCCCGAGGATCGCCGCCTCGTCCGGCTCGAGCCTGATCTCGGGCAGGCCGTAGGCCTGCCGCGGTATCCGGTAGCCCGGCTCGTCGTCCAGCGCGGAGTTCGCCCCGGTTTCCAGCGGGATGCCCAGCTCCCTGAGCTCGTCCTTGTCCCGCTCGAACATGCGCTTGAACGCCTCGAACGACTCCGGGTACCCGGGCACCGCCTCCCTGATCTGGGCCGCGGTCAGGTACCGGCGCGCCGACAGCAGGCACACCACGAGGCTGAGCAGCCGTTCGGTCTTCCGCCTGGACATCGCCATCCCTTTCCCGGTCCGACGCTACCCTGCCGGAGTGATCAGATGGCGTAGTGGCGTGGTTTCCGCCGTCCGGCGGGAGTGGGCCGGGGCGGTCGAGCTGGAGGTGAGCGGCGGCGCCGGGCCGCTGCGCGCGCTGGCCTACCCGCGGCTGACCGGCCGGCCCCGCCCCGGCGACCGGGTGCTGCTCAACACCAGCGCGCTCGACCTTGGCCTGGGCACCGGCGGGTACGCCCTGGTGATCGCGATCCCGGACCGGCTGCCGCCGGACCCGGACGGGCCCGGGCACCTGGTCAAGGCGCGGTACACGCCGCTGCAGGCCTGCGTGCTCGGCGCGGACGAGCAGGGCTCGCCCCATCACCAGGTGCTGGCCGAGGCCGACGACCTGGCCGGGATGCCGGTGGTGGTGGCCGACCTGCATTCGGCGCTGCCCGCGGTGCTGGCCGCCTACCGTGCGCAACGCCAGTCCGGGCCCGGTCCCGCCGCCGGGGCCGGCCGGGTGGTCTACGTGATGCTGGACGGCGGGGCGCTGCCGGCCTGGTTCTCCCGCACCAGCGCGCAGCTGCGCGAGGCCGGCTGGCTGGCCGCGACCGTCACCGTGGGCCAGTCGTTCGGCGGTGACCTGGAGGCGGTGACGCTGCACACCGGGCTGCTCGCGGCCCGGCACGTGCTCGGCGCGGACCTGGCCGTGGTGTCGCAGGGCCCGGGGAACCTGGGCACCGGCACCAGGTGGGGGTTCTCCGGGGTGGCCAGCGGCGAGGCGGTGAACGCGGCGGCGGTGCTGGCCGGGCGGCCGGTCGCCTCGCTGCGGGTCAGCGAGGCCGACCCGCGCGAGCGGCACCGCGGCGTCTCCCACCACAGCCTGACCGCTTACGGCCGGGTCGCGCTGGCCCGGGCCGACGTGGTGCTGCCGGACCTGCCCGGGGAGTTCGGCGCCCGGCTGCGGGCGCAGGCGGCCCCGCTGGCGGCCGCGCACAACCTGGTGCAGGTCAGCGTGGACGGCCTGGCCGAGGTGCTGCGCGGCTGCCCGGTGCGGCTGTCCACCATGGGCCGCGGCCTCGACCAGGACCTGGCCTACTTCCTGGCCGCCGCCGCGGCCGGGCGGCACGCCGCCACCCTGGCCGGGCCGGCTGGCTGACCGCCGCGGCCCTGGCCGTGCTGGCCAGGGCCGCGCCCTGGTCAGGCCGGGGACGCGCTGACCGCGCCGAGGATGTCCACCACGAACACCAGGGTGTCGGTGCCCTTGATGCCCGCCTGGGAGTTGCCGGTCTTGCCGTAGCCGTCCTTGGGCGGGATCACCAGCAGCACCCGGCTGCCGATCGGCACGCCGACCAGGCCCTTGTCCCAGCCGGGGATGATCTGCGCGGGGCTGGCGTCCAGCTGGAACCCGAACGGGGCGCCGCGCGACCAGGACGAGTCGAAGGTCTTGCCGGTCCGGTACAGCACGCCGACGTACTGGGTGATGACCTCCTGGCCCTTGGCCAGCGGCGCGCCGGTGCCCTTGATCAGGGTCTTGACGACGAGCTTGCCGGACGGGCTGGTGGACGGGATCTTGACGGTCGGCGCGCTGCCCGGGTGCGGGACCACCGTGGGCAGCCCGCTGCCGCCGTTGGAGACCTGGCTGCCCGACGCGGACGCGGTCGCGGGGAAGTCCTTGATCATGTCGACGACGAACACCAGCGTGTCATTCGCCTTGACGCCGACCTGCGAGTTGCCGGTCTTGCCGTAGGCGTACTTCGGCGGCAGCACGGCCAGCACCCGGCTGCCCATCTTCTTGCCGCGCAGCGCGGTCTCCAGGCCGGGCAGCAGCGAGCCGGACAGGACCTGCGGGGCCTGGTTGTAGGTGCTCAGCGCCAGCTTGTGCGTGCTCCCGCTCCAGATATAGACCACATAATTGCCGACGAATGCGTCTGTCTTGGCCAGTGCGGGCCCGTTTCCGGCAATCTCGGTCTTGACCGACAGGTTACTCCCGGCCTTTTTGGAGGGGATCTTGACGGCGGGCGCCTTGCCGAATGGGCCGGACACGGTGACCGACGTGTTCGGGCTGGCGGCAGCCGATGGCTTGGAGCTACCGCAGCCCGCCAGGGCTGCGACGGCAATCAGCGGAACGAATAGCGCTGCAGTAATGCGTCGCATGAAAAACCTCGTTGTCGGGTTCGTGAGCCAGGCCAGCCTACCCGGTTAAACAGGCGGCATCGCCGCCGCGCACCGGGGGGCCGGGCGCCGGGGCTCAGCGCAGGTCGGCGAGCAGGTTCTTGTGCCACACCAGGACCAGGTAGCCGCCGGTCCGGTAAGCCTGGGCAGGCGGACCAAACGTAGCACGCACGTCGGTGATCCACGGGTACGGGCGCTGGCCCGGGGCCGGCGGGTACAGCACGACGAACGTGGCGTCGTGCCGCGCCGGGTCGTACCAGGACGCCCGGGCCTCCCAGTGGCCCCGGCTGACCGCGCCGCCGCCGGCCGTCACCGGCCGGACGCTGACCTTCCCGGCGCTGGCCAGGGTGGTGCTGCTGGCCTGCCAGTAGCCGGCCAGCCCGTAGCTCAGCCCGCGGCCGGCCAGGAACGCCGCCAGCTGCTGGTTCTGCGCCGGGACCGGCGGCATGCTGGCGACCCGGCCGAGCGCGGCCAGGTAGCCGGCCAGCACCAGCGCCAGGGCCGGCATCATCCTGGCCCGGTCCAGCCGCTCGGGCAGCAGCCGCCCGGCCAGCACCGCGCTGAACGGCAGCACCGCGGCGAACTCCCTGGTCGCCCGCAGGTCAACCGCCTTCTGCCCGAACAGGTAGGCGGCCAGGCTGATCAGCACCGCGGCGGTCAGGATCACCGTGACCAGCCCGCCGCGGCGGGCCAGCTCGCCGGTGCGCAGCAGGCAGCGCAGCCCGGTCCTGACCGCCCAGCCGGCCAGCACCAGGCCGGTCAGGTGCAGCATCGCCAGCACCGACACCAGGCCCAGGCTGTGGCTGAAGAAGTCGGCGCCGAACAGCAGCAGCAGCCCGTGGACGGTCAGCAGCAGGTGCTGGGGCAGCTGCCCGAACGCGGCCAGCGGGACCGGCAGCGGCGCGACCGTGAAGCCGCCGCTGGCGGAGATGACCGCGTCCGCGACGGCGGCGGCCGCGGCCGCGCCCGCCGCCGCGGCCGCCAGCGACAGGCTGTACCAGCTCAGCCGCACCGGCAGCCGCAGCCGCAGGGTCGCGATGTAGGCCCGGGCCAGGCACGCGGCGGCCAGCGGCGCCGCGGCGGTGAAGAACACCACCCGGTCGGCCACCAGCGCGATGGCCAGCAGCAGCCCGACCGCGGGCGGCACGTACCAGCGCGGCCGGCACCGGTCGATGACCAGCCAGGCGAGCAGCACCGGCAGCGCGGTGCCGACGTGGTCAGGGTCGAGCAGCAGCACGTACACCCCGCTGCCCGGCTGCGGCGCGAGCATGATCCCGGCGGCGATCACCGCGCCGGCCAGCCCGGCCCGGCCGGTCCTGCGGCCCTTGGCCAGCACCGCGGCCAGGAGCACCACCAGGGTGTAGGTCGCCGCCGCGGCCACGTGCATGACGTCCGCGCGCAGCCCCCTGGCCAGCTCGATCAGCAGGTACTGGGGCAGCTCGGTGGTGTAGAACGACACGTCCGACAGCTGCCAGCCCGCCAGCAGCACGTTGCCGTGCAGCATGTCCCAGGCCTGCAGCGCGTTCGACGCGCCGTCGGAGTCGGCCGCCGCGGTCCACGACACGTGCAGGTACAAGGTGAACAGGACCAGCCCGGCCAGCACCCAGAGGGCGGCCGCCGCGACCTGGGAGACGCCCGGCAGCCGCCGGCGCCCGGCCCGCACCTGCGCCGGGGTCAGCGGCCGCCCGAACGCGAACAGGTACCAGCGCAGGTAGTGCGGCAGCCAGGCGGCCAGCCGGAAGTGCGACGCCTGGCCGGGGCGGCCGGTCCAGGTGGTGGGCACCTCGGCGACCGGCAGCCGCAGCCGCCGCGCCTTGGCGGTCAGCTCGATCCCGACCTCGAAGCCGTGCCGGGACTGGATCCCGGCGGCGCGGGCGAACCTGGTCGAGTACGCCTTGAACGAGTTCGTGGCGTCGCGCGTGCCCAGGCCCGCCAGCCGGTGCAGGGACCGGCCCGCGGCCCGCGACAGCAGGCCCTTGACCACCGGGCCGCCGTGCTGGGCGCCGCCGGGCGAGGACCGGGACGCGGCCGCGACCACCGCGCCGCCGGCGACCAGGCCCGCCAGGTCGTCGACCTGGCGCGGGTCGTCGCTGCCGTCGGCCATGGCCACCACCGCGACCGGGTACCTGGCGGCGTCCAGGCCGAACCTGATCGCGTTGGCCGGCCCCGGGCCGTACTCGTTGACCAGGCAGCAGACCGCGGCGCGCAGCCCGGGCCGGCCCGCCGGGTACAGCGCGACCGCGGGCCGGGTCGGGTCGCCGGGGCTGTCCACCACCACCAGGACCTCGCGGACCAGCGCGGAGCTGGCCAGCAGCCGGTCCAGCACCGGCCCGATCCGCTCCCCCACGCCGCGGGCGGGCATGATCACCGACACCGCGGGCGGGCGGCCGGGCGCGGGCCGCCCGCGGGCCGGGACCGCCAGCCCGGACTCCCCCGCCCTGGTCACCCCGGCACCCCCCGGCCGAGCACGTTCCAGATGTCGGCGACCGGCTTGGCGGTCACCAGGCCGCGGTAGCACCGGTGCGGCGCGCCGACCACCAGCACGTCGGCCTCGGCCAGCACCCGGCGCAGCGGCACCAGCCCGGGCCCGGTCACCTCCGGGTCGGTGCACAGCACCGCGGCCGCCCGCCGGGCCAGCAGCTGGCGCAGCCGCCAGGCCAGGCTGTGCCTGGTGTCGTCGCAGCCGCCCTTGAACGCGACCCCGAGGATGCCGACGGTGAGCTCGCTCAGGTCAAACCGCTGCTCCAGCCGGCCCACCAGGTAACCGGGCAGGCCCTCGTTGACGGCCAGGGCGGCGGCGGCCAGCTGCCCGCCGCCGCCCGCGGCGGCCAGCAGCCTGGCGTCCTTGGGCAGGCAGGGCCCGCCGGCCAGCCCGGCCGCGGGCAGCCCGGCCGCCCGCGGGTAGCCCGCAATCAGGCCGCGCCTGATCCGCTCGTAGTCCAGGCCCAGGCTGGTGGCGGTCATGTAGAACTCGTTCGCCGCGGCGAAGGTCAGGTACCGCCAGGTGTTGGCGAACAGCTTCGCCAGCTCGGCTTCCTCTGGCGTCATCGGCACCAGCGCGGCCCCGAGCACGGCCAGCAGCCTGCTGGCCCGGCCGAGCCCGCGCTCGGTCCTGCTGGCCACCAGCTGCGGCAGGCCGGCCAGCTCGGTCATGGCGCGGCCCTGCGCGACCCGCTCCGGGCAGTACGCGACGTCGACGTCCAGGCCCGCCCCGGCCAGCAGCTTCTCCACCCGGGCGGTGCTGCCGGGGGCCAGCGTGCTGCGCAGGACCAGCAGCTGCCCGTCGCGTAACCGGGCCGCGGCGACCGCGCTGATGACCGCGGCGCTGTCGCCGCCGGTCACCACGATCACGTGCTCCGCGCTGGCCGCCGCCGCCGGGTCGGTGCCCGCGGTCAGCAGGCCGGCCGACACCGCGCGGCGCAGCGCGGAGCCCGCCCCCGGCTCGGCGAACGGCAGCCGGCCGGCCTGGACCGCCGCTGCGGCTGCCGCGTTCACGTCGATGACGGCGACCCGCAGGCCGCGGCTGGCCAGCGTGATCGCCAGCGGCAGCCCGACATGCCCGCAGCCGCCGACCACGGCCACGTCCCGCGTGAAGCCGCCTGCGCCGCTCAACCCGGACCACCCCCCGATAGGCCCCGGGCGATCCTAGCAACTGCGGGCAGTCACCTGATAGCACTCAGCCACTTCGCGGGCGGGCGGCTCACATGCCGGCGATCAGCTTCTCCACCCGCTCGTCGACCGAGCGGAACGGGTCCTTGCACAGCACCGTCCGCTGCGCCTGGTCGTTGAGCTTGAGGTGCACCCAGTCGACGGTGAAGTCACGGCGGCGTTCCTGCGCCCGGCGGATGAACTCGCCGCGCAGCCGGGCCCTGGTGGTCTGCGGCGGGACCTGCTTGGCCTCGAAGATGTCGAGGTCCCGGCACACCCGCTGCACCGCGCCGCGGCGCTGCAGCAGGTAGTACAGGCCCCGGCCGCGGTGCACGTCGTGGTAGGCCAGGTCGAGCTGGGCCACCCGGGGCGAGGACAGCGGCAGGTCGTGCTTGGCCCGGTACCGCTCGATCAGCTGGTACTTGGTCACCCAGTCGATGTCCCTGGCGACCAGGCCCAGGTCGCCGGTCTGCACCGCGCGCAGCGCCAGCTCCCACAGGCTCAGCACCTGCTCGCTGACCGGGTCGGAGCCCTTGCGGTCGGTGAAGTCGCGCGCCTTGGACAGGTACTCCTGCTGGATGTCCAGCGCGCTCACCTCCCGGCCGTTGGCGAGCCGGACCTTGCGCCTGCCGGTCATGTCGTGGCTGACGTCCCTGATCGCCCGGATCGGGTTCTCCAGGGTGAGGTCGCGCATCACGGTGCCGGCCTCCACCATCCGCAGCACCAGGTCGGTGGCGCCGACCTTGAGCAGCGTGGTGGTCTCGCTCATGTTCGAGTCGCCGACGATCACGTGCAGCCGCCGGAACCGCTCGGCGTCGGCGTGCGGCTCGTCCCTGGTGTTGATGATGGGCCGGGACCTGGTGGTGGCCGATGAGACGCCCTCCCAGATGTGCTCGGCCCGCTGGCTGACGCAGTAGACCGCGCCGCGCGGGGTCTGCAGCACCTTGCCCGCCCCGCAGATCATCTGCCGGGTGACCAGGAACGGGATCAGGATGTCGGCCAGCCTGCCGAATTCCCCGTGCCGTCCCACCAGGTAGTTCTCGTGGCAGCCGTAGGAGTTGCCGGCCGAGTCGGTGTTGTTCTTGAACAGGTAGATGTCCCCGGCGATGCCTTCCTCGCGCAGCCTGCGGTCGGCGTCGACCAGCAGGCCCTCCAGGATCCGCTCCCCCGCCTTGTCGTGCACGACCAGGTCAGCCAGGCTGTCGCACTCCGGGGTCGCGTACTCCGGGTGGCTGCCCACGTCCAGGTACAGCCGGGCGCCGTTGCGCAGGAAGACGTTGCTGCTGCGGCCCCATGACACCACCCGGCGGAACAGGTACCTGGCCACCTCGTCCGGTGACAGCCTGCGCTGGCCGCGGAACGTGCAGGTGACGCCGTACTCGTTCTCCAGCCCGAATATCCGCCTGTCCATGAGTGCCTAGGTCACCAGTCCACAGCGATGTACTTGGTCTCGGTGAATTCCAGCAGCCCGTCGTGCGCGCCCTCGCGGCCCAGGCCCGACTGCTTGACCCCGCCGAACGGCGCCGCCGGGTCGGACACCACGCCGCGGTTGATCCCGACCATCCCGGCCTCCAGCGCCTCGGCGGCCCGCAGCGCCCGCCGCAGGTCCCTGGAGTAGAGGTAGGAGACCAGCCCGTACTCGGTGTCGTTGGCCATCGCGATCGCCTCGTCGGTGCCGGTGAACCTGACCACGGGCGCGACCGGGCCGAAGATCTCCTCGGCCAGGATGCCCGCGTCCCCCGGCACCTGGTCGACCACCGTGGGCAGGTAGTAGTAACCGCGCCGGTCCGGCGCGCTGCCGCCGGTGACCACGTGCGCGCCGTCACTGGCCGCGCCCTCGACCAGCTTGGCGATCTTCGTCCGGGTGTCCTCGTTGACCATCGGGCCCAGGTCGGTGCTCGCGTCCAGGCCGGGCCCGACCACCAGGGCGCTGAGCCGGGCTGCGAGCGCCCGGGTGAACTCGCCCGCGACCGCCTCGTGCACGTAGAACCGGTTCGCGGCGGTGCAGGCCTCGCCGCCGTTGCGCATCTTGGCCAGCACCGCGCCGTCCACCGCGGCCTCGATGTCGGCGTCCTCGAACACCAGGAACGGCGCGTTGCCGCCCAGCTCCATCGAGCAGTTGGTGACCGTCCGCGCCGCGGCGGCCAGCAGCCCGCGGCCGACCTCGGTGGAGCCGGTGAACGACAGCTTGCGCACCCGCGGGTCGGCCAGCATCGCCGACACCACCGGTCCCGCCGTCGCGGTCGGCACCACGTTGACCACCCCGCCGGGCACCCCGGCCTCGCGCAGGATGTCCGCGACCGCCAGCGCCGACAGCGGGGTCTCCTTGGCCGGCTTGAGCACCACGGTGCAGCCGGCCGCCAGCGCGGGCCCGATCTTGCGGGCGGCCATCGCGGCCGGGAAGTTCCACGGCGTGACCAGCACGCTCACGCCGACCGGCTGCCGGGTCACCATGATCCGGTTGGCGCCGGACGGCGCGGTCGTCAGCGAGCCCTCGTTGCGCACCGCCTCCTCGGCGTACCAGCGGAAGAACTCGGCCGAGTAGGTGATCTCGGCCCGCGCGTCGCGCAGCGCCTTGCCGTTCTCCACCACCATCAGCCTGGCCAGCGCGTCGGCCCGCTCGGTCATCAGCGCGAACGCGCGGCGCAGGCACTCGCCGCGTTCCCTGGGCGGGGTCGCGGCCCAGCCGGGCAGCGCCGCGTGCGCCGCCGCGACCGCCTCCAGCCCGTCCTGGGGGGTCGCGCTGGCTACCTCGGCGACCGGTTCCTCGGTGGCCGGGTCGATCACCGGCATTACCCCGGCCCCGCCGCTGCCCCACTGGCCGCCGATCAGCAGCCCGGTCGGCGCGTCGATCCCGGTGCGTTCTTGCAGGTCGCTCGTCATTTCTCCTCCTCCCCGCCGCCGCCAGGGGGGTCGCTGCCCTTGCCAGCGGGCCTGCCCTTGCCAGCGGGCCTGGCCTCGCCGAGCAGCGCCTCCAGCCGGGCGCCGGTAAGCCGCCGGAACATGCGGTGCGGGCGGCTGCGGTCGAGCACCGCGACCTCCAGCTGCGCCGCGGTGATCTCCGGCCGCTCGTCGTTGCCCTGGTTGGCCAGCGCGGCCGTGGCCACCCCCAGCGCCTGCGCCAGCGTCATCCCCTCGGTGTACCGCTCTTTCACCACCGTAGCGACCTGGTCAGCGTGCCCGCCCATCACCACGAACCCGCGCTCCTCGACGACCGAGCCGTCGAAGGTGATCCGGTAGATCTCGTCCAGGTCGGCGGTCGCGCCGACCTGGGCCACCACGATCTCCACCTCGAACGGCTTGTTGCTCTCGGTGAAGATGGTGCCCAGCAGCTGGGCGTACCAGTTGGCCAGGCCGCGGGCGGTCACGTCCTGCCGGTCGTACTGGAATCCGGTCAGGTCGGCGTACCTGACCCCGGCCTTGCGCAGGTTCTCGAACTCGTTGTACCGGCCGACCGCGGCGAACGCGATCCGGTCGTAGATCTCGCTGAACTTCTGCAGGGCCCTGGACGGGTTCGGCGCGATGAACAGGATCCCGCCGTCATAGTCGATCACCACGCCGCTGCGGCCGCGGGTAATCGCCTTGCTCGCGTAGTCAGCCTTGTCCTTCATCGCCTGTTCAGGCGAGACATAGAACGGCATGGACACCGGTCGGGTTCCCCTACTACTCGTGTGGTCGGCTGGGAGTGCGCATCGCTAGCCCTCGCGCGGCTGCGCGGACGGGCCGTCGGGGGCGCGCATCCGGCCATCGACCACGGTCTGGGCGTACCGCCCGGCCTCGGCGTCGGACAGCCGCTGGTACCCGTCGCCGGTGATGGTGACCACGAGCGGGTAGATGCTCCTGGTCAGGTCCGGGCCGCCGGTGGCCGAGTCGTCGTCGGCGGCGTCGTACAGCGCCTGCATGCAGGCGAGCACCGCGTCCTGCGCCGGCATGCGGTCGCGGTAGAGCTTCTTCAGCGCGCCGCGGGCGAACGTCGAGCCGGAGCCGATCGCGTGGAACCGGTGCTCCTCGTACCGGCCGCCCACCACGTCGTAGCTGAAGATCCGGCCGGCCCCGGACTCCTCGTCGTAGCCGGCGAACAGCGGCACCACGACCAGCCCTTGCATGGCGCCGCCCAGGTTGCCCTTGACCAGCCCGGCCAGCCGGTTCGCCTTGCCCTCGAGGGACAGCGTCCGGCCCTCGAGCTTCTCGTAGTGCTCCAGCTCGACCTGGAAGATCCGGGCCAGGTCCAGCCCGAGCCCGGCCACCCCGGCGATCCCGATGCAGGAGAAGTCGTCACTGCGGAACACCTTCTCGATATCCCGCTGGGCGATCAGGCTGCCCGCCGTGGCCCGGCGGTCACCAGCCATGACCACGCCTGACTCGCACGCCGCCGCGACGATCGTCGTGCCGTGCGGCAGGTCGGGCGGCGGCGTGCCGCCGCCGCCCAGCGCCGAGCCCGGCAGCAGGTCCGGGGCGGCTGAGGCGAGGAAATCAGCGAACGACGACGTCCCCACGTTCAGGTGCGGCACGGGGAGCCGTGGTCGGTAGGAGTCTGGGCCCACTCGGATCCTTCCGCTAGTGCGCATCGTGTACAGATGCGACCCTACTGCGGGCGCAGCCGCAGCGGGACCGGCAGGCGGCGGGTTACTGGCCGCCCTTCTGCACGTAGGAGCGGACGAACTCCTCCGCGTTCTCCTCCAGCACCTCGTCGATCTCGTCCAGGATCGCGTCCACGTCGTCGGTGAGCTTGTCCTGGCGCTCCTTGACGTCCTCAGCGGCCTGTGGCGCTGCTTCCTGCTCGTCCTCGTCGCGCCGCTGGGTCTGCCGCTGCCCGCCGGTGTCCTTCGTCGTCATGGGGTACCTCCGTGATCCGCAGTGCCTGCCGCAGCCTCAACGCTATCCTCGCCAGCGGGTGGCCTGCCCAACCATGCAAACTCAGACTGGTATCTGAATCATCACGAATAGTTACAGAACCGTACGGGCCGGCGGGTTTGTTCCTGCTCAGTCCTGGCCGGTGAGCGCCGCGACCAGGTCGCTGGCCGTCTCGCACCGGTCCAGCAGGTCGCCGACGTGCGCCCGGGTGCCGCGCAGCGGCTCCAGGGTCGGCACCCGCTGCAGCGACTCACGGCCCGGGATATCGAAGATCACCGAGTCCCAGGACGCCGCCGCCACCGCCTCGGGGTACTGGCGCAGGCACCGGCCGCGGAAATAGGCCCTGGTGTCCTCCGGCGGGTACTCGACGGCCCTGGCCACCTCGGCCTCGTCCAGCAGCCGGGTCATCCGGCCGCGGGCCGCCAGCCGGTTGTACAGGCCGCGGTCGGCCCGCACGTCAGAGTACTGCAGGTCGACCAGCTGCAGCCGGGGGTGGCCCCAGCTGAGCCCGTCCCTGGCCCGGTACCCCTCAAGCAGCTCCAGCTTGGCGACCCAGTCCAGTTCCCTGGCGGTCTGCATCGGGTCCTCGGCCAGCCTGGTCAGCACCGACTCCCACCGGTCCAGCACGTCAGCGGTGGCCGCGTCCACGTCCGCGCCGAACCGGTCCTCGGTGTACTTCCTGGCCAGCTCCAGGTACTCCATCTGGAGCTGCACCGCGGTCATCCGCCTGCCGTCGCGCAGCCCCACCAGGTGCCGGCAGGACGGGTCGTGCGACACCGCCCTCAGCTCGGCGACCGGCGCCTCGACCGACAGGTCCCCGGCCAGGAACCGGTCCTCGATCATGGCCAGCACCAGCGCGGTCGTGCCCAGCTTCAGGTAACTGGAGATCTCGCTCATGTTCGCGTCGCCGATGATGACGTGCAGCCGCCGGTACTTCTCCGGGTCGGCGTGCGGCTCGTCCCTGGTGTTGATGATCGGCCGCTTCAGCGTGGTCTCCAGCCCGACCTCGACCTCGAAGAAGTCGGCCCGCTGGCTGATCTGGAAGCCCTCTTCCCTGCCGTCAGCGCCCCGGCCCAGCCGGCCGGCCCCGCAGATCACCTGCCGGGACACGAAGAACGGGGTCAGGTGCCTGACGATGTCGGCGAACGGGGTCGCCCGGTTCATCAGGTAGTTCTCGTGGCAGCCGTACGATGCGCCCTTGTTGTCGGTGTTGTTCTTGTACAGCTGGATCGTGGTGCTGCCGGGGGTGGCGCTGGCCCTGGCCGCCGCCTCGGCCATCACCCGCTCGCCCGCCTTGTCCCAGATCACCGCGGACCGCGGGTCGGCGCACTCGGGCGCGGAGTACTCCGGGTGGGCGTGGTCGACGTAGAGCCGGGCCCCGTTGGTGAGGATGACGTTGGCCAGCCCCAGGTCCTCGTCGGTGAGCTGGGAGGAGTCCGCCGCCTCCCTGGTCAGGTCGAAGCCGCGGGCGTCCCGCAGCGGGTTCTCCTCCTCGAAGTCCCACCGGGCCCGCCGCACCCGGGCCGAGGACGCGGCCTGGTAGGCGTTGACCACCTGGGACGAGGTCACCATGGCGTTGGCGCCCGGCTGCGCGGGCACGGCGATGCCGTACTCGGTCTCCATCCCCATGACCCGCCGCACGCTCATGTCAGAGAGCCTAGTGGTGGTGCGTGCGTGCGGGGCACGGGTGCCGGGGCGGGGGGCCGTGCTTTGCCCCCCGCCCCGGCAGTCCCGTCGTCCGGGATCCCGGCGCGGTCAGAGATATTGGCCAGTGTTCGCGACCGTGTCGATGCTGCGCCCGGCCTCGGTGCCGTGCTTGCCGGAGACCAGGGTGCGGATGTAGACGATGCGCTCGCCCTTCTTACCCGAGATCCGGGCCCAGTCGTCGGGGTTGGTGGTGTTGGGCAGGTCCTCGTTCTCGCTGAACTCATCCACGCACGCGGTCAGCAGGTGCGCTACCCGCAGCCCCTTCTGGCCGGTCTCCAGGAACTCCTTGATCGCCATCTTCTTCGCCCGGTCCACGATGTTCTGGATCATGGCGCCGGAGTTGAAGTCCTTGAAGTACAGGACTTCCTTGTCGCCGTTGGCGTAGGTGACCTCGAGGAACCTGTTCTCCTCGGTCTCGGCGTACATCCGCTCGACCGCCCGCTGGTTCATCTCCGCCACCGTCGACTCGGCCGAGCCGCCGTGCTCGGTCAGGTCGTCGGGGTGCAGCGGCAGGCCGGTGGTCAGGTACTTGGAGAAGATGTCCCTGGCCGCCTCGGCGTCCGGCCGCTCGATCTTGATCTTGACGTCCAGCCGGCCTGGCCGCAGGATCGCCGGGTCGATCATGTCTTCCCGGTTCGAGGCGCCGATCACGATCACGTTCTCCAGGCCCTCGACGCCGTCGATCTCGCTGAGCAGCTGGGGCACGATCGTGTTCTCCACGTCGCTGGACACCCCGGAACCGCGGGTCCGGAAGATCGAGTCCATCTCGTCGAAGAACACGATCACCGGCATGCCCTCGCTGGCCTTCTCCCTGGCCCGCTGGAAGACCAGCCGGATGTGCCGCTCGGTCTCGCCGACGTACTTGTTCAGCAGCTCGGGGCCCTTGATGTTGAGGAAGAAGCTCTTGCCGGGCTCGGATTTGCTGCTGGCCTCGCCGTCGGGGCTGGCCCCGCTGCGCGCGGCGACCTGCTTGGCCAGCGAGTTCGCCACCGCCTTGGCGATGAGCGTCTTGCCGCAGCCGGGCGGGCCGTACAGCAGCACGCCCTTGGGCGGGCGCAGCTGATGCTCGCGGAACAGGTCGGCGTGCAGGTAGGGCAGCTCGATCGCGTCCCTGATCTGCTCGATCTGCGGGGCCAGGCCGCCGATCTCGGAGTAGGTGATGTCGGGAACCTCTTCGAGGATGAGCTCCTCGACCTCGGCCTTGGGGATGCGCTCGTAGACGTAGCCGGAGCGGGGCTCGAGCAGCAGCGAGTCACCGGCCCGCAGGGTGGAGCTCAGCAGCGGCTCGGCCAGCCGGGCGACCCGCTCCTCGTCCGCGTGCGAGATGACCAGCGCCCGGTCGCCGCCGTCGAGGATCTCCTTGAGCATGACGACCTCGCCGAGCGTCTCGTAGCCCTGGGCGACCACGACGTTGAGCGCCTCGTTCAGCACGACCTCCTGGCCGGGCCGCAGCTCGTCCAGGTCGATCCCCGGGCTGACGCTGACCCGCATCTTGCGCCCGCCGGTGAACACGTCGGCGGCGCCCTCGTCGGCGGCGGCCAGGAAGACGCCGAAGCCCGACGGCGGCTGCGCCAGCCGGTCAACCTCCTCCTTGAGCGCCACGATCTGGTCGCGGGCCTCGCGCAGGGTGCTGGCGAGCCGCTCGTTCTGCCCGGTGACCGTCGCCATGCTCGCCTCGGTCTCCCGCAGCCGCTCCTCGAGCAGCCTGGACTGCCGCGGCGTGTCCGCGAGCCTGCGGCGCAAGGCCGCGACCTCCTCTTCGAGGAAGGAGATCTGCGTGGTCAGGACCTTGACCTCGTCGTCATGTCGTCCGGTGCGTGCGTTGTCGTCACGAGAGGCCACGCCCCTCACCCCCTCCCGAGATCCGACTTAACCTAGACCCTACCTATCCAGGACCCTTCCGTAACCTTATGGCAGGCCCTGACACAGCATTCTCCCGTTACGATCCGGGAACAGCCAGGCAGCGTTACGCCCGGCTCAGCCAACCGGGGCATTACCAGCCAGTTCGCCCGGCCCCGCCCCGGCCTGCCCGGCGGCGGCGAGCTCAGCGGCGGCGGCCGCGCCCTTGGACGGCCGGCGGCGGCGCGGCGGCGGGGTCACCCCGTCGGCCAGCCGCCGCGCGGTGACCAGGAACCCGGTGTGGCCGACCATCCGGTGGTCGGGCCGGACCGCGAGCCCGTCGACGTGCCAGCCGCGCTGCAGGGTCTCCCAGGCGTCCGGCTCGGCGAAGCTGCCCTGCCCGCGCAGCGTCTCCACGGTACGTGACAGCTGCGTGGTGGTGGCCACGTAACAGCAGATCAGCCCGCCGGGCACGAGCGCGGCGGCGGCCAGGTCCGCGTGCTCCCACGGGGCGAGCAGGTCCAGCACCATCCGGTCGTAGCCGGGCCCGCCGCCCGCGTCCTGGTCCAGCCCGGCCGGGCCGGGCAGGTCGCTGGTGATGAGCCGCCAGGCCGGGTGGCTGGCACCGAAATAGCGTTCGACGTTCTGCCGTGCTATCTCGGCGAAGTCGGGCCTGCGCTCGTAGGAGACCACCAGCCCGCCCTCCCCCACCGCGCGCAGCAGCCAGCAGGCCAGCGCGCCGGATCCGGCGCCCGCCTCGATCACCCTGGCCCCGGCGAAGATGTCGCCGTGGGCCAGGATCTGGCCGGCGTCCTTGGGGTACACCACGGCCGCGCCGCGGGCCATGGACAGCGTGTAGTCGGCCAGCAGCGGGCGCAGCGCGACGTAGGCGGTGCCGCCGGAGGAGACCACCACGCTGCCCTCCTGGCAGCCGATCAGGTCGTCGTGGGCCAGCATGCCGCGGTGGGTGTGGAACGCCCGGCCGGGCTCCAGCACCACCCGGTGGCGGCGGCCCTTGGGGTCGGTGAGCTGGACCTGGTCGCCGGGTGCGAACGGCCCGCGGGGCTGTCTGATCACGCAGGCCAGGTTAACGGCCGTTCACACCCCGGCGAACGCGTGATCGAGGTCACTGGCCGCCAGCACCCCGAACACCTGGCCGGACGGCTCGATCAGCAGGTACTCGGTGGCCGGCGACCGGCGCACCGCCTCAAGCAGCGCCATCCCGGACAGGTCGGCGGCCAGCACGATCCCCGGGTCGATCGCCCGGGCCAGCGACCCGACCTCGATCCACGGCCTGCGCTGCTCGGGGGTGGCCATCACCGCGGTCTCGTTCACGATCGCGACCGGCGCCGACTCGTGGTCCACCACCACCAGCGCCCTGGCCTGGGCCTCGTCGGCCCGCCTGATCGCCTCCGACAGCGGCAGGCCGGCCGGCACCGCGATGGCCTTGCGGGCCAGCCTGCGGGCCTGCAGGCCCGGCAGCCGCTCGCGCACCTTGGCGGCCCTGATCGCCTGCCCGGCGCTCACCCACATGAAGATGGCGATGATCACCAGCCACAGCACGTAGGTGCTGTTGACCAGGCTGGAGCCGCGCTCGAACAGGATCGTGGGGAACACCACCAGCGCCACCGCGAGCGCCCGCCCTGCCCAGGCCGACCACACCGTCGCGGTGGCGGGCCTGCGGGTGATCCGCCACAGGCCCGCGCGCAGGATCCGGCCGCCGTCCAGCGGCAGTCCCGGCAGCAGGTTGAAGATGCCGACCAGCACGTTGGCCAGCACCAGCTGGCCGACCAGCACGCGGGGCAGGCCGCCGGGCACCGCCACGAAGACCCCGTAGCCGGCCGCGGCCAGGGCGAGCGAGATCGCCGGGCCAGCCGCCGAGACCAGGAACTCCTGGGCCGGGGTGGGCGGCTCCTGCTCGATCTCGCTGAAGCCGCCCAGCGGGTACAGCAGGATCCGCCGGACCGGCAGCCGGTAGGCCCGCGCGACCACGCAATGGCTGAGCTCGTGGATCAGCACCGAGGCGTACAGCAGGACCACGAACAGCGCCGCGATCAGGTACCGCACCGCTTCCGGCCGGATCGAGGCGTCCAGGTTGCTGGCGTAGAACAGGACGAACAGGCCCGCGATCAGGAACCAGTACGGCGAGACGAGGACCGGGATGCCGAACGGCCGGGCGATGACCAGGCCGCCGCGCACGCCCTGGGGCGGCTGCGGTCCCTGGTCGCCGGAAGGCCGCTGATCCGGCTCCTGGGTGAGACCTGTCACACCCTGATGCTACGTGCTGGCAGCCGCGCCAGGACCCGGTGCGCGCAGCGAATCCGGCCGGTATCGCCGGCCCGGCACCGCGCCAAATGCCGGTAACTGTCGGTCCGGTCGCCTAGTCTCCGAGGGTGGACTCCGGTGATGGCCCGCAGGCCCCCCTCCCCCCGCCCGCACCCGATCTCGCCCAGGCGGTCCCGGCACAGCCTGTCGGCGCTGAGCCCGTTGCGGCCGAGCCCGTTGCGGCCGAGCCCGTTGCGGCACAGCCTGTCGGCGCTGAGCCCGTTGCGGACCAGCCCGATGCCGGGCCGCCCGTAGCGGCCCGGCCGGGCCAGGGCGCCGCGGATCCTGACCCGGACAAGGCCCGGTCACTGTCACCGTCGCGGGCCGGCGACTTCCTGACCTGCCCGCTGCTGTACCGGTTCCGGGTCATCGACCGGCTGCCCGAGCCGCCGAGCCCGGCCGCCGCCCGCGGCACCCTGGTGCACGCGGTGCTCGAACGGCTGTTCGACGAGCCGGCCGCCGCCAGGACCCCGGACACCGCCAGGGCGCTGCTGGCGCCGCAGTGGCAGCGGCTGACCGAGGCCGAGCCCGAGCTGGCCGGGATGTTCGGCACCGACGCCGAGCGCGCCGCCTGGCTCGCCGAGGCCAGCGTGATGCTGGACCGTTACTTCACGCTGGAGGACCCGGCCAGGATCGAGCCGAGCGACCGGGAGCTCGCGGTCGAGGCGACGCTGGAGTCCGGGCTGACCCTGCGCGGCTTCATCGACCGGCTGGACGTCGCCGCGACCGGGGAGATCCGGATCGTCGACTACAAGACCGGCACCTCGCCCAGGGAGGAGTACGAGGCGCGGGCGCTGTTCCAGATGAAGTTCTACGCGGTCGCGCTGTGGCTGACCCGGCGGCAGGTGCCGCGCCTGCTGCAGCTGATGTACCTGGGCAACGGGGAGATCGTGCGGTACGCGCCGGATGAGTCCGACCTGCGGGCCACGGTGCGCAAGATCGAGGCGCTGTGGCGGGCGATCCAGCGGGCCGCCGCGACCGGGGACTGGCGGCCGCGCCGCAGCCGGCTCTGTGACTGGTGCGCGCACCAGGCGATCTGCCCGGCCTTCGGCGGCACCCCGCCGCCGCTGCCCGCGCCGCGGGACCAGCGTGATCGCGGCGGCCCCGGTCAGGCGGCGCCAGAGTCCGGCCTGGTGTTCTCCGGGAAGTGACAGGCCACGTGGTGGCCGGGCGCGAGCTCGGCCAGCGGCGGCTCCTGGGTGCGGCAGATCTCCTGCGCCTTCCAGCACCTGGTGTGGAACCGGCAGGCGGGCGGCGGGTTCAGCGGGCTGGGCACGTCCCCGGCCAGCCGGATCCGCTCGCGCCTGGTCCGGTTGCCCGCGGCGTCGCGGACCGGCTCGGGCACCGGCACCGCTGACATCAGCGCCACCGTGTACGGGTGCCTGGGCAGCGCGTACAGCTGGTCCCTGGACGCGGTCTCCACCAGCTTGCCCAGGTACATCACCGCGACCCGGTCGCTGATGTGCCGGACCACCGACAGGTCGTGCGCGATGACCACGTAGGTCAGGCTGAGCTCGTTCTGCAGGTCCTCCATCAGGTTGATGACCTGCGCCTGGATCGACACGTCCAGCGCGGAGACCGGCTCGTCGGCCACGATCAGCTTCGGCTTGAGCGCGAGCGTCCTGGCGATCCCGATCCGCTGCCGCTGCCCGCCGGAGAACTCGTGCGGGTACCGGTTGTAGTGCTCGGGGTTCAGCCCGACCAGTTCGAGCAGGTCCTGGACCGACCGCTTGACGCCCTGCTCGGTCTTGACCCTCTGCAGCCGGAACGGCGCGCCGACGATGGCGCCGACGGTGTGCCGCGGGTTCAGCGACGAGTACGGGTCCTGGAAGATCATCTGGACGTCGCGGCGCAGCGGCCGCATCCGGCCCATCGACAGGTGAGTGATGTCGTGCCCGTCGAAGACGATCTGCCCGCCGGTGGGCTCGAGCAGCCGGGTCAGCAGCCTGCCGGTGGTGGTCTTGCCGCAGCCAGACTCGCCCACCAGCCCGAGCGTCTCGCCCTGGCGGACCGAGAAGGTCACGTCGTCGACCGCCTGCACGGCGCCGACCCGGTGCCGCAGGATGATGCCCCTGGTGACAGGGAAATGCTTGGTCAGCGCGGTCACCTGCAGCAGCGCGTTGTCGTCGGCGCCGCCGCCGCTGGCGGCGACGGGCTCGGTCAGCGAGGTGCTCACGTGGCCTCCGCCGTGGTCGGCGCCCGGCGCGTCATGACGGCGCTCCGGCCTGGTCGTCCTTGATGTCGGCGCGCTGCTCGGCGGTCAGGTGGCAGGCCACCATGTGGCCGGGCTCCACCTCGTGCAGCACCGGCACGTCGGCCTGGCTGCGGCCGCCGGTCCGGTCGGCGTAGGCGCAGCGCGGGTGGAACGGGCAGCCCTCGGGCACGTTGATCAGGCTCGGCGGGGTGCCCTCGATCGGGACCAGCCGCTCGCTGCGCTCCTCGTCGATCCGCGGCATGGAGCTGAGCAGCCCCCAGGCGTACGGGTGCGCGGCGCGGGCGAAGATGTCGGTCGCCGACCCGTACTCGGCGACCCGGCCCGCGTACATGACCAGGATGTCGTCGGACAGCTCGGCGACCACGCCCAGGTCGTGGGTGATCATGATGACGGCCGAGTCGTACTCGGACTGCAGGCTGGAGATCAGGTCCAGGATCTGCGCCTGGACGGTGACGTCCAGCGCGGTCGTCGGCTCGTCGGCGATCAGCAGCTCGGGGTCGCACGACAGCGCCATCGCGATCATGGCCCGCTGCCGCATCCCGCCGGAGAACTGGTGCGGGTAGTCGTCGACCCTGGTGCCGGGGTTGGGGATGCCGACGCGGCCGAGCATGTCGATCGCGTGCTTGCGGGCGACCTGCTTGCCGACCTCGTTGTGCACCCGGTAGGCCTCGATGATCTGGTGGCCCACGGTGTAGTAGGGGTGCAGCGAGGACAGCGGGTCCTGGAAGATCATCGCCATCCGGCTGCCGCGCAGCGCGCGCACCCGGGCCGGGCTGGCGGTGACCAGTTCCTCGCCGTGCAGCCAGATCTGGCCGCTGATCTTCGCATTGCTGCCGTGGTGCAGCCCCATGATGGCCAGGCTGGTCACGCTCTTGCCCGAGCCCGACTCGCCGACGATGCCCAGCGTCCGGCCGCGGTCCAGCGAGAACGAGACGCCGTCGACGGACTTCACCACGCCGTCGTCGGTCGGGAAGTGCACTCGCAGGTCGCGCACGTCCAGGTACGCGCCGGACGCCGGTGGTTCCGGCGACTCGGCGAGCCCCGTCTGCGGCTCGACGAAGATGTCTTCCTGATCAGTCATGCGGTGCGCACCCTCGGGTCGACGACGGCG
>DATBGO010000145.1:0-4443 GCA_036558005.1 Streptosporangiaceae bacterium
GGACTCGCCCCGGACGGGCGGTGCAAGCCGTTCTCCGACGACGCCGACGGTACCGGCTGGTCCGAAGGCGTCGCAGCGGTCGTACTGGAACGGCTGTCCGACGCCGAACGCAACGGCCACCCGATCCTCGCCGTGGTGCGGGGCAGCGCGGTCAACCAGGACGGTGCCTCCAACGGGCTGACCGCGCCGAACGGCCCGTCGCAGCAGCGGGTGATCCGGCAGGCCCTGGCCGCGGCCCGGCTGGCTCCCGATGAGGTCGACGCGGTGGAGGCACACGGCACCGGGACCAGGCTCGGCGATCCCATCGAGGCACAGGCCCTGCTGGCCAGCTACGGCCAGGACCGGGCCGGGCCGCTGTGGCTCGGCTCGGTGAAGTCGAACATCGGGCACACCCAGGCGGCATCCGGGGTGGCCGGGATCATCAAGATGGTCCAGGCCATGCGGCACGGCATCCTGCCCGCCTCACTGCACATCGACGAGCCGACGCCGCACGCCGACTGGTCCGCGGGCGCGGTGAGCCTGCTCACCGAGGCCACCGAGTGGCCAGCCATGGACGGCCGGCCGCGCCGCTCGGCTGTGTCGTCCTTCGGCATCAGCGGCACGAACGCGCACGTGATCCTGGAGCAGGGCGACGCCGACGCCGGTCCGGCCGAGACCGGCAGGACCCAGGACGGCGGCGGAGTGCTGCCCTGGGTGCTGTCCGCCCGCGACGACGCGGCACTGCGCGCCCAGGCCAGGCGGCTGCGCGAGTTCGCCGCGGGCCCGCGCGCGCCGCGTCCCGCCGACATCGGATTCTCGCTGGCGACCACTCGCGCGGCGCTGCCGCACCGGGCGGTCGTCGTCGCCGCGGACCGGGCGGGCTACCTCAGCCGCCTGGATGATCTCGCCGCCGGGCGCCAGGCGCCCGGCGTGATCACCGGGCTGGCCGCCGACCGCGGCCAGGCGGTCTTCGTGTTCCCCGGCCAGGGTTCGCAGTGCCAGGGAATGGGGCTCGAACTGCTCGAATCCTCGCCGGTGTTCGCCGAGCGGCTGCACGAGTGCGCGGCCGCGCTGGCCGAGTTCACCAGCTGGCGGCTGATCGACGTGCTGCGAGGCGCGCCAGGGGCGCCGCCCCTGGACCGGGTGGACGTGGTCCAGCCTGCCCTGTTCGCGGTGATGGTGTCGCTGGCCGCGGTGTGGGAGTCGGCCGGGGTCCGGCCGGACGGGGTGATCGGCCACTCCCAGGGCGAGATCGCCGCCGCGTGCGTGGCCGGCGCGCTGTCGCTGCCGGACGCCGCGCGGGTCGTGACGAGGCGCAGCGCGGTGCTGGCAGAACTGGCCGGAGCCGGCGCCATGGTGTCGGTCGCGCTGCCCGCCGAGGAGGCCAGCGCGCGGCTGCGGCACTGGGATGGGCGGCTCTGCGTCGCGGCGGTCAACGGCCCGAGGTCGACGGTGATCTCCGGCGACCAGGCCGCGGTCGCGGAACTAGCCGCCGAATGCGCGGCGGATGACGTCAGGCACCGGGTCGTCCCGGTGGACTACGCGTCCCATTCGCCGCAGGTGGAAGCCGTCCGCGACCAGCTGCTGAGCGAGCTGGCGCCGGTCAGGCCCGGGCCGGCCCGGATCCCGTTCCACTCCACGGTGACCGGGACCACGGCGGAGGGCGAGTCGCTCGACGCCGGGTACTGGTATGAGAACCTCCGGCAGAGCGTCCGGTTCGAGCCGGTCATCCGGGCCGTTGCGGGCACCGGCAGCGGCATCTTCATCGAGGCCAGCCCGCACCCGGTGCTGACCACCGCGATCGAGGAGACACTCGACGACAGCGGCGGCGGGTCCTGGGCCGCGATTCCCTCGCTGCTGAGGGACCAGGGCGGGGCCGGCCGGTTCCAGGCCAGCGCCGCCGAGGGATACGTGCGCGGCCTGCCGGTTTCCTGGCCGCTGCTGTTCGCCGGGGCCCAGAAGGTCGAGCTGCCCAGTTACGCGTTCCAGCATCAGCGGTACTGGCTCACCCAGCCGGCCACCGCCGGCGACCCGGCCGCGGCCGGGCTCCGGGCGGTGGATCACTGGGCACTCAGCGCCGCCGTCGACCTCGCCAGCGGTGACGGGCGGGTGCTCACCGGCCGGATCTCGCTGGACAGTCACCCCTGGCTCGCCGACCACGCGGTGGCCGGGGTGGTGCTGCTGCCCGGTACCGGGTTCGCTGACCTGATCCTCCAGGCCGGGCGTGACCTGGGCTGCGACACGATCGTGAGCCTGGACCTGGAAGCACCGCTGCTGCTGGACGGCGACCAAGAGGCGCACCTGCAGGTGGTGGCTGGCGAGCCGGATCAGGCCGGCGCCCGGGCTGTCAGCGTGTACTCGCGGGCCGCCGACGGCGAGGTCGGGCAGCCCTGGACCCGGCATGCCCGCGGGCTGCTCGGCCGCGGACGCGGCGGGCCTGCGCCCGCCATCGCCGGGCTGGCCGGGGCGTGGCCGCCGCCCGGGGCCGTGCCGGCCGCCCTGGACGACGGCTACCTGCGGCTGGCCGGCCAGGGTTACGACTACGGGCCCGTGTTCCAGGGCCTGCGGGCCGCCTGGCAGGCCGGGGACCAGGTGTACGCCGAGGTCGCGCTGGCCGGTCCCGGGCAGGCCGCGGTGACATCCGCCGGGGTGCACCCGGCGCTGCTGGACGCGGCTTTCCACCCGGTGCCGCTCGGCCTGCTCGGCGATCGTGAACCCGGCCTGCTCCCGTTCTCCTTCTCCGGCGTCCGGGTCTACAGGGCCGCGCCGGCGACGCTGCGGGTCCGGCTGACTCCGGCTGGCCAGGACGCGGTCGCGCTCGCGGCGGCGGATGACACCGGGGCTGCCGTGATCACCGTCGACTCGCTCGCGCTCCGGCCGGTTCCTCCCGATCAGCTGCGGGTCACCGGTGCCGCGGCCCGGCGGTCGCTGTTCCGGGTCGGGTGGCAGCCAACCGGCGCCGCTCCGGCGGCCGGGGCCGCCGTTGTCTTGCGGGGCGCGGCCGATGCCGCCTTGCCGACCCGGGCGGATGCCGGCTCGCCGGCCGCGGCCGGCGCCGGGGCTGCTCCGGCGGCCGGGGCCAATGCCGGTGCCGCTCCGGCGGCCGGGGCTGCTGTTGTCTTGTCGGCCGGGGCGGGTGCCGCGTCGCCGGCCGGGTCGGATGCTGCTCCGGCGGCCGGGGCTGGTGCCGGGCTGGCGGGCGCGGTGCTGGCCGTGGCCGCCGACGATGAGCTGGGCCTGGACGGCGCGCGCCGGTATGCCAGCCTGGCGGACCTGGCCGCCGCCCTGACGGCAGGAGACCCGGTGCCCGACCTGGTGATCCTGCCCGCGTGGCCCGCCGCCGAGGATACGGAGCTGGCAGTGCCCGGCCGGGCCGCCGCCGTGACCAAGCAGGTCTTGCGGGCCGCGCAGCAATGGCTGGCTAATGACCAGCTGGCGGAGTCGCGCCTGGTCCTGCTCACCCATCGCGCGGTGACCGTGCTCAGCGCGGACGATGACGAGATCGACCTGGCCGCCGCGCCGGCCTGGGGACTGATCCGGTCCGCCCAGGCCGAGCACCCCGGCCGGTTCGTGCTGCTGGACCTGGACGAGGTGAGCGGGCCGGCTGCGGCCGCCGCGCTGGCGACCGGGCTGGCCCAGGGCGAGCCGCAGGCGGCGATCCGCGGCGGGCGCGTCTACCTGCCCCGGCTGGAGCGAGTCACGCCCGCGGAGGCGCCCGTCCAGCCGGCCTTCGGTCCGGACGGCACCGTCTTGATCACCGGCGGCACCGGCGCGGTCGGCGCCCTGGTGGCCAGGCACCTGGTGACCAGGCACGGGGCCGGGCACCTGGTGCTGGTGAGCCGGCGCGGGCTGGAAGCGCCGGGGGCGCGGGGGCTGGCTGACGGACTGACCGGGCTGGGGGCCCAGGTCACCGTGGCGGCGTGTGACGCCGGGGACCGGGACAGCCTGGCTGAGGTGCTGGCCGCGGTCCCCGCCGCTCACCCGCTGACCGGCGTGGTACACGCGGCCGGGCTGCTGCAGGACGCCACGGTGGAAGCGCTGACGCCGGAACAGGTCGACAGCGTCATGCGGGCCAAGGCCGCCGCCGCGTGGAACCTGCACGAGCTCACCAGGGATCTCGGCGTGCGCGAGTTCGTGCTGTTCTCCTCGCTGGCCGGGACGCTGGGAACACCAGGCCAGGGCAACTACGCGGCGGCCAACGTCTTCCTCGAAGCGCTGGCCCAGCACCGCCAGGCCGCCGGGCTGCCCGGTGCCGCGCTGGCCTGGGGCCTGTGGGCGCAGCCGACGGGAATGACCGTGCACCTGTCCGGCACCGACCTCACCAGGATGCAGCGATCAGGCATAGCGCCGATGCCCGCGGACGAGGGCCTGGAACTGTTCGACGCCGCCCTGGCCACCGGCGCGGCGGTGATCGTCCCGGCCCGGTTGTCCATTGCTTCGATGCGCACCGCTTCGATGCGCACC
>DATBGO010000146.1:0-20817 GCA_036558005.1 Streptosporangiaceae bacterium
CAGCCGGTACTGCACCGTGATCGCTGACGACAGCGGATACGTCCTCGTGGACTGCTGGCCCGCCAGCCCTCCATCGCCCAGGGCCAGCGCGCTGGCGGCCACCGCGATGCGGGTACTCGGTGACCGGGAGGACTGGCAGCCTGGCGAACCGGTCACCGACCCCGACCTGACGCTGCTGAGCCGGGCCGGGCTGGCGCTGCGCGCCGCCGGGCTCACCGTCAGGCTGAACGTGCTGGCCGATGAGAAGAACCTGGAGGTCTGCACCCAGATCACGGTCACCAGCCCGGGCCGGCCCGGCCGGGGCGAGGTACGCATCGGCGACGACGGCACATTCACCTGGGAATGCCAGCACCCCCACCCCGCCGGTGAGACCGTTAACCGCATCGCGGAACTGCTCGCAGGCATCCTCGCCCTGCCCAACGTGGGTGCCCGTCAGTCCCGGCCCGCGGGCGCATAGGTCAGGCTAGCTCGACCAGTACATCGCCGCGTTCCAGAATGCTGACGCCGCCGCGCTGGAGCGGCTGCTGCGACAGGAGGCGGCACTGGAGGCACCGCCACTTCGTACCTGGTACGCCGACATCAAATTCTGCATGCCGTAGATGGCGACGCACGTGCTGGGCTCGCCGGGCCACTGGCGGATGCTGCCGACCAGGGCCAACGGCCAGCCCGCGGTCGCCGCCTACTACCGCGGCAGTGACGGCACCTACCGGCCATATGGCATCGTGGTGCTCACCGTCACCGCCGGGGAAATCTCGCGCATCACCTCATTCGGCGACCCCGAACTGGTCACCACGTTCGGATTCCCCGCCGAGATACTCGACTAGGGATGGTGCTGATGCTGCGGACAGGGCTGACAGAGCGGTTCTCGCTGAGCGTCCCGATCGTCAGCGCGCCGATGGCCGGCGTCGCGGGCGGGCGGCTGGCCGCCGCGGTGAGCGCGGCCGGCGGGCTCGGGATGATCGGGGTCGGCAGTACATCCCCGGCAGAGAAGATCCTGGCCGAGGCCGAGATCGCCAGGAAGGCCGGCGGCCGCTTCGGGATCGGGCTGATGGCCTGGGCGCTCCCGGGCGTGCCCGGCCAGTTCGACGCCACCGTGAGCGCAGCCCCTGACCTGGTGTCGGTCAGCTTCGGCGACTACCAGCCGTGGGCGAACCGGCTGCACGAGGCCGGCATCGCGGTCGCCACCCAGGTTGGTGACGTCCAGTCGGCCCGGTCCGCCGCCGCGCACGGAGTGGACCTGATCGTGGCCCGCGGCGCGGAGGCCGGAGGGCACGGCCACGACCGGGCCGGAACCCTGCCGCTGCTGCAGGCCGTCCTGGACGCGGTCGACGTCCCGGTACTCGCGGCCGGCGGCATCGCCACCGCTCGCGGCCTGGCCGCGGTACTCGCCGCGGGCGCGGCCGGGGCGTGGCTCGGCACCGCGCTGATGGCCAGCACCGAGGCCGCCACCAGCCCGGCCGCCAGGCAGCGGCTGCTGGCCGCCGACGAGACCAGCACCATCTACACCCGGGTCTTCGACATCGCCCAGCACATCGCCTGGCCGCCGGAGTACGGCGGCCGCGCCCTGGCCAACGAGTTCACCCGCAGCTGGGCCGGGCGCGAGGAAGAACTCGCCGCCGACGAGACAGCCAGCACGCAGCTGGCCGCCGCCAGGGAGCGCCAGGATTACCAGGTCGCGGGCATCTACGCCGGCCAGGGCGTCGGCATGGTGACACGGCAGCGCCCGGCTGGCGAGGTCGTCGCCGGGCTGGCGGCCGGCGCCGAGGAACTGCTGCGGCGCTGGGCCTGACCGGCCCGGCTCCGTGAACCAGGCCGGCACGTTTCCGCTAGTTTCCGCCCGGCTACCCCATCCGGCCCCGGTCTGTGCACCTAAGCTCCTGATACCAGGGGGAGCCACAATCGTGGACGGACGGCGGGATGCACTTAGAAGATCGGGCCGGCCGCAGCGGCGTCGGCGATCAGATGCGCCGCGACCGGCTGGCAGCCGGACTGACCCAGGAAGAGCTCGCTGACCGGTCCGGGCTCAGCGTCCGGGCGATCAGCAACATGGAGCGCGGCCTGACCGCGCGGCCGCGGCGCAGCACGCTCCGGCACATCGCGGCCGCGCTGCGCCAGGCCACCGAGGGCCACGCCGATCTGTCGCTGCCCGCCTGGCTGCCCCGCCCCGCCCAGCTGCCCGCTGACCTCGCCGACTTCACCGGGCGCACGGAGCAGCTCGATCAGCTCACCGCGGCGGCCGGGCCCGGCCAGCCAGGCGGCGCCGTCGCCGTGTGCGTCGTGGCCGGGGCCGGCGGCATCGGCAAGACGGTGCTCGCCGTGCACGCCGCCCACCTGCTCGCGCCCGCCTACCCGGACGGGCAGCTCTACCTGAACCTGCACGGAGCCAGCGAGCAGCCGCTGACGCCCGCCAATGCGCTGGCCCGTATCCTGCGTGACCTGGGCACCGACCCTGCCGCCATGCCGGCCGAGGAGGCCGAGCGGGCCGCCAGGTTCCGCAGCCTGGCAGCGGGGCGGCAGCTGCTGATCGTGCTCGACGACGCACGCGACGCCGCGCAGGTGCGGCCGCTGCTGCCCGGCTCGGACAGCTGCACGGTCATCATCACCAGCCGCAGCTCGCTGCAGGACCTGGAGTCGGCCCGGCTGCTCCGACTAGAAGCGCTGACCAGCGCCGACGCCACGGCGCTGTTCGCGAGGATCGTCGGCGCCCGCCGCGCGCAGCGCGAGCCCGCCGCGGTCCGCGCGGTCCTCACCGCCTGCGGCGGCCTCCCGCTGGCGATCCGGATCGCCGCGGCCCGGCTGGCTGCCAGGCCCGCCTGGACCGTCGCCGCCCTCGCTGAGCGGCTGGAGGATGAGCACCGGCGGCTCAACGAGCTGGCCACCGGGGACCTGGCGGTCCGGGCCAGCTTCCTGGTCAGCTACGCCCAGGCCAGGGCCAGCGGGGCCGGGGACGGCCACCCGGCCGACCGGGTGTTCCGCGTGCTCGCCCTGGCGCCGGGCCCCGACGTCAGCCTGCCGGCCGCCGCCGCCCTCCTGGGCCAGCCCGCTGACCGCGTCGAGCCGGCGCTGGAGCTGCTGGTCGACATGCACCTGCTGCAGTCCGTCGCACCGGGCCGGTACCGGTTCCACGACCTGCTGCGCGCGTACGCCAGCGAGCGGGTGGCCGATGAGGAGGACCAGCCCGCGCGGGACGCGGCGGTCTGGCGGCTGCTCAGCTGGTACCTGCATACCGCGGCCGCTGCGGCCCGGGCGATCAACCCGCACCGCACCCAGGTGCAGCCCGGCCCGGCGCCGGCCGGCCTGACGCCGCTCACCTTCGGCTGTTCCGACGAGGCGCTGGCCTGGCTGGAGGCCGAGCACTTCTGCCTGGTGCCCGCGGTCAGCCAGGCCGCGCGGCTCGGCGAGCACGAGATCGCGTGGCAGCTGCCGGTGCTGCTGTGGGAGCTGTTCAGCCGCCGCGGCCACGGCAGCGACTGGGTCGGTACCCACCGGACCGGGCTGGCCAGCGCGCGGCTGCTGCGTGACCGGAACGCCGAGCAGTGGGTGCTCACACATCTCGGCGGGGCCTACGTGTTCACCGGGCAGATGCAGGCGGCGATCGGCTGCCTGCGCCAGTGCGTGGGGATCCAGCGCGAGCTCGGCCAGCGGGAGTCCGAGGTACGCACCCTGTACAACCTGGGCATGTCCCTGGCCGAGGTCGGCCAGTGCGAGCTGGCGATTGAGCCGGTCCGCCAGGCGCTGCAGTACTTCCGCGAGGCGGGCAACCGGTACAACGAGGCCATCGCGCTCAGCGGCATGGGCGGGATCATGCGCCGGCAGGAGCGGCATGCCGAGGCGATTGGCCATTACCAGGAGGCGCTGGATATCTTGCGGGCGCTGGAGCAAAAGGGCTACGAGGCAGCGGTGCTGACCGAGCTGAGCATGGCGCGGCTGGGACTCGGCCAGGCCGACGCCGCGGTCCTGGACGCCGCCACGGCCGCCGAGTTGTGCCGCCAGGCCGGCAGCCAGCGCGACGAGGGAAACGCGCTGGCAGTGCTCGGCCAGGCCTACCGCGACCTCGGCGACATCGACCGGGCGCGGCAGCACTGGCTGGCCGCGCAGGAAATCCTCGCCAGGCTCGGCCACCCCAGGGCAGCCGAGGTGGCCGGCTGGCTGACCGAACTCGACCCGGCGCGGCCGGCCGCCGCCCTGCGCCGGTGACGGTCAGCCCCGGGCAGCCGTAGCCACCCGGGACTGACCGCCGACGGCTGGCTAACCGGCCGCTGGTCCGACCGTGTAGGTGTAGGGAAGGCTGGCGATCACCTGCGTCTGGCCGTTGACGCTGGTGTTGCTGACCAGGTTCAGGACGCCCTGGACCACGGTGCCCGGCGCGGCGGCCGGGGTGATGTTAGCCGTGACCTGGCCCGATGCACCCGAGTCCAGGTAGGCCGGGGTGCTGACGGCGCCTCCGGAGAGGTCGCCGGCCGCGGACCTGACACTGAACGAGCGCCCCACGCTGGCGGTGTTCGTCACCGTCAGCGTGACCGGGACGCTGCTGCCCGAGGCGATCGTCGTCGCCGGATCGCCGGGCAGCCCCGCGGCGCTGACCTGGACCTGGTTGAACGCGACGTTGCCGCTGACGTCCTGGGTGAACTCAAGCCCGCTGGTGGTCAGGTTCAGCTCGACGTCGATCTCCCACAGGCCGGGAGCCGGGCTGAGCGCGATCAGGTTCGCCTTGGCCACCGGGGTGGTCGCCCCGACGGTCGTCGTGTTCGGTGTGCCGTCCTCGGCGACGACCGTCCCGGCCGGGCTGATCAGCCAGTACGTCAGCCGGTTGTCGGCGCTCGCGTCCGGGGTGGAGAAGCTGACGTCGATGTCGCTCTGCCCCGGCGGCACGTTGATGTTGTAGGTGCTGATCTGCCCGACCCCGCGGCCCACCGTGCTGGTGATCGTGGTGTCGAACTTGCCGCCCGCGGCCGGGATCAGCGTCCTGAGCGTGAGCGGCAGCGAGGTGAACGCGCCGTGGTCGGCGGAGAACTGCACCGACTCGGTGTGATCACCCGGGGCCGCCGGCATCGGGATGCTCAGCGGCACGCTGACGCTGGAATGCGCCGGGATCGTCACCTTGCCGGTCGCCGGGGTCGTGATGAAGTGCTGACCGGTGACCCGGAACGAGACGTTGCCGGTGAAGGTCCCCGGCACGTTGGGCGGCGACTGCAGGTGAGCGCGGCCGTTCGCCCAGAGGATCTTCACCGTCCAGGTGCCCGGCTGCGGGTCCGCGACCTCCACGTGCTGGATGTTGGGTACCGACCCGAGCTGGCCCGGCCTGGTGGACGGGGTGCCGAAGTCGTAGGAGATCTGGGTCAGGTTCTTGTCCGGCCCGACCAGCGTGTAGGAGAGGATGGTGCCGTTCGCCGGATCTGGGATGGTCATGTCGGCGTTGAGCCGGTCCAGCCCCTTCGGCACCTTGAACGTGATGGGCGCGGCGGCCTGAGCCCCCGCGGCCGGGACCGGCAGGCTCGGGTCCGGCGCGCTGACCGGCTCGGTCACCGTCCTGCCGATCTGGGTGGCCGGGCCGAGGGCCCGGTAGCTGCCGCTGACCTTGGTCTTCTTGTCGGCGGTGTTGTACAGGGTGACCTGCTGGCTGCTGTGGGTGCCGCCGTCGGCGGTCACGTCGAGCTGCCCCGGCGACGGGACGAGGCTCGGCGTGCCCGTGTCGCTGGCCATCGTGCTGCCAGGCATCTGCTGCGCGGCGCGGACCGCGTCGTAGATGTTGACCAGGCCGGCGCCCTGCTCGCCCGCGGGCGCGTCGATGTCCTGCGCGGTACCGGTCAGGATCTCCTTGACCATGGCCGGCGCCGGCTTGGTGCCGCCGTGGGTGGCCGCGTAGGCCTGGATGACGTCGGCTGCGGCGCCGGCGATGAGCGGCGCGGACTGGCTGGTC
The DNA here is from genome assembly GCA_036558005.1 of Streptosporangiaceae bacterium. GTDB lineage: Bacteria > Actinomycetota > Actinomycetes > Streptosporangiales > Streptosporangiaceae > DATBGO01. The sequence continues at coordinate 5,921 of DATBGO010000146.1, forward strand.
CCGCCGAACGCCTCGGTGGTGGTGTTCGTCGGGCAGCCGCTGCCGGCCGGGTTGCACTCGGCCTCGCCGCCGTAACCCGGCGCGACCAGGTCGACGATCCGGTTGTTCGGCGCGGTGCCGCCGGAGGACAGCGGGGTGATGTCGTTGTTGGTCCAGTTGGTGAAGCCGTACCCCTGCGCGAGCAGGCGCAGCGTGTTGGTCGCGCCAGCCGCGATGACCTGCGGGTCGGTGGCGGGCGAGGACACGGTGCCCGAGTCGCCGCTGTCGCCGGAGGACACCACCACGGTCACGCCGGCCGCGACGGCCGCGTCGTTGGCGGCGTAGAACTGGGAGTACCGGCCCGGGCGCTGGGTGAACCCGAACGACTCGGAGATCACGTCGGCGTGCTCGGTGATGACCGCGTTGTCGATGCCCTGGATGAACTCCGACGTCGTCTGCCGGGTGAAGCCGTTGGCGTCGGTCGGGGTGTCGACCAGCGAGGCGTCGATCAGCGAGGCGCCGGGCGCGTCGCCCTTGATCACGAAAGTGCAGCCCGCGGGCAGGCCGGAGAACGGCAGTTCCTTGGAGTAGTCGTAGACCACGGTGCCCTGGCCGGCCACCGAGGTGGCGTCGCCGTAAGCCTCGTCGTTACTGGCGTCGGCGTCCGGGGTCGGGGAGTCGATGACCACGTGCGAGCCGTCCGGCCGGATCAGGTCCGGGTTGCCCGCCAGCGAGTTCATCCCGTCGATCGCGACCAGCACGCCGCTGCCGTCGGCGATCGTGTCGGCCTGGCCCGGGTCGCTGGGGTTGCCGGTGTCGTAGTGCATCACGCTCAGCGCCTCGGGCTCCAGCAGCGGCTTGCTAGGGTCGGCGGGGCACAGCCGCTTGTCCAGCGGGGCCGGGTTCTTGGCGGCGGGCACCGGCGCGCCGACCTGGACCGGCACCGTCGCGTTCGGCACGACCTCCTGCACCGCCGGATTCTGGCGCAGCTTGCTGACCTCGGCCGCGGACAGCGTCGCCGAGACCGCGTTGACGCTGACCAGCTGGGTGATGTGGGTGCCGCCGCTGGCCTTGATGCTGGCGACGATCGACTTCTGGTCTGACCGGGTCGCGGCCCGGCGTGCGGCCCCCTGCGCCCTCAGCTTCAGGTTGGCGTGCTGGTTCTTCAGTACCACGATCACCGGGCCGCCGGAGGCGGCTCCGTCCGGGGCGGGCGCGGCGGGGGTTCCGTGGCCGCCCAGCGGGGCGGCCATGGCCGGCGCCGCGTTGATGCCCAGCACGGCAATCGCGCAGCCGGCCAGGACGGTAGTGGCTTTGAATAGGGAACGTCGATACACAAGACCTCCGCAGCCTAGAGCGTCCTGCTATAGCAGGCAGGCTCAATGCTGCCCTACCGGCCATTATTATGTCAATACCGGCTTCTGCTATTAAGCTACGGTATAAATTCTAAAAATGTCTTTCGTCATGCCAGATTTTTAAAGGCGGCTGGTATTGACGCCCGCGCTGGCAGCACGGCCGGGGCTTTGACAGATTGCCACAGTTCGCCCGGTCAGCGGCGTGCCCGCGGCTGGCGGTTAATTCCCGGGCCGGGGCTTAGCCAGGACGGTTACCGTGAGGCGCGCCATTATCCGGCGCACCCGGGCGAGAGCCCGCGAGAAAGTTTCAGTGAAACGCGCCGCCAGGGCGCGCCGGTGAATGCGCTCGCGAGCCTGGCCATTCCGCGGCTGTCCGCGTTTCCAGCCCGTGCGGGCGGCCCTAGACGGCGGCGGGGGCGACCGCCGCCTAGGGCCTGGGGGGAAGGATCGCGTGGCGGCTACCCGGCGCGGGCGAGCGAACCGGGCTGGCGGAGGGGAGCCTGCTGGCGACCCGTGCGGGCATGTGCTAATCCGGCCGGCCTGGGCAGCGCGATCTCGCACCAGACCACCTTGCCCTCGCCGCACTCCTGGTGGCCCCAGTCGTCGCTGAGGCATTCGACGATGAGCAGTCCCCGCCCCGAGTCGCCGGTCAGGTCACCATCGCGGCGGACCGGCGGGACCGGGCTGGCATCCCAGACCTCCAGCACCAGCCTGGTGCCGGTCACCCGCGCGCAGACCTCCATCATCGGCAGGCGCGCGAACCGCCGGCCAGCGCTGGCCCGGCTGGCGCAGGCGTTCACCGCGTTGGTGATCAGCTCGGATACCAGCAGCAGCGCGGTGTCGGACATGCTCTCCAGCTGCCACTCGCGCAGCGACTGGCGCAGCATCCGCCGCGCCCACGGCACCGCTGACGGCAGCGCCGCCAGCTTCAGCTGCCGGGACCAGTCCCGGCCGGCCAGCGCCTGGCCGGACGGCTCGCCGGCAGCGCCGTAACCAGGCGGTGACGCCGTTGCCTGCTGCCTCAATGGGACCTCCTGACCGGCTGGGGAGCCGGGCCGCCCGCCGGAATGCGCCGGGAGCTGGTGGACAGGACCGGCACTGGGATCGCCCGGGACCGGGGGGGAAATGGTCCCGCGCCCTGTGCCGGCCCTGTCGCTGGTGGTGGTTCACAGCGCGCCCAATGCGAACTCGGCGAGCCTGGCACGCTGACATGGCCAGCTAGACCCGCAGGCCACGCAGCTTCCATGATCATTGACGTGCTGGTCGATCGCCCGCCTGGCAGCGCCGAGCAGGTGCATGAGCTCGGGCGGAAGGAAATCGCCGGGGCGCGACGCGGGGGCATCCATCTCTCCACTCCCTTCTCATGCCGGCCGGCTTCTACCATCGGCCTCACCCGGTGCGAGGGGGCCGCTACGCCGGGCAGCTGCGAACCTCTTTCCCTGTCTATGCTCGCGCGCTGGCTGTCGTGCGTCTTCGCAGCTAGCGGCCAACCTGCGTGGATGCTGGCTGGCGGGCCCACATTCCAGCTAGCCGCAATGCCAAGACCGGCCCGCTGCTGCACCCTGGAGTGCATGCCCGTGCGCTGTCTTATCGTCGACGACAACCACGACTTCCTGCGCGCTGCCCGCGAACTGCTCGAGCGCGACGGGATCAGCGTGGTTGACGCCGTGTCGACTGGCGCCCAGGCCCGCCGCAAGGCCACCGAGCTGAACCCTGATGTCACCCTCATCGACATCGACCTGGGCCAGGAGAGCGGCTTCGAGGTGGCCCACGAGCTGGCCGGGTACCAGGACGGGCAGCCGCGGCCGATGATCCTTATCTCGTCCTACTCCGGGGACGACTTCGCCGACCTGATCGCCGACAGCCCGGCGCTGTCCTTCCTGGCCAAGGCGGACCTGTCCGGGGAGGCGATCCGCGCCATCCTGGCCCGGGCCGACGGGGCCGGCTGCCTGGGTGCCTAACTGCGCGATTCCAGGTAGGCCAGCACTGCCAGCACCCGGCGGTGGTTGTCCTCGGTTTCTGGCAGCTGCATCCGGGACAGGATGCTGCGCACGTGCTTCTCTACCGTTCCCTCGGTGATCCACAGCCGGTGGGCGATCCCGGCGTTCGAGCGGCCCTCCGCCATCAGCGCGAGCACCTCGCGCTCCCGGTCGGTGAGCTGCTGCAGCAGGTCGTCCCGGCGCCGGACGGTGATCAGCTCCTGCACCAGGGCCGGGTCCACCACCGAGCCGCCGGCCGCGATCCGGCCGACCGTCTCGGCGAACTCGCCGACGTCCGTCACCCGGCTCTTGAGCAGGTAGCCGATCCGCTGGCCGGCCGCGAGCAGTTCCATCGCCTGGTCGACCTCAGCGTGCGCGGACAGCACCAGGACGCCGGTCGCGGGGAACTCGGCGCGGATCACCCTGGCCGCGTCCAGGCCCTCGCGCTGATGATCGGGCGGCATCCGGATATCGACGATCGCCAGGTCCGGACGGTGCTCGCGGATCAGGTCCAGCAGCCCCGGCGCGTCCTCCGCCTGCCCGACCACGTCGAATCCGGCCCGCTCCAGCAGGCTCGCGATACCCTCGCGCAGCAGCGTGTCATCGTCGGCTAGCACGATTCGCGTCAGCGTTTCGCCCACTTTGCCTCATCGCCGTACTGTGAGATCGGGTATCTTGACCACATTACCGGCATGTTCACGCTGGTCAGAGGGACGGGCATGGGGGCAAAGGGGGAGCCAGGTTCGCGCGGGTTCCGGCTCGGCGGCGGTCGCCTCATCAGGCGCACCGTCGCGGTCAGCCTGCTGCTGTCGGCCGTCATCGGCGGCGCGTTCGCCCTGCTGATGCTGGCGATCGACGACCTGCGGGACTCCGAGGAGCGGGCGAACCACGCGCTGGAGGTGCTGGTCGCGGCGAACCGGCTGGAACGGCTGGTCATCGACGTGGAGACCTCCCAGCGCGGGTACATCATCACCGGCCAGCCACGGTTCCTGCAGCCCTGGTACCAGGCCAGGGCCGGGCTGGCGCAGCAGTCCGCCGCGCTGCAGCTGCTGGCCGCCGCCGGGGACGAGGGGCAGGGCAGCCGGGCCCGCCAGATCACCGGGCAGACCGACGCCTACATCCGCGGCTACGCCGTCCCGCTGGTGAACGCGGCGCAGCGGGACCTGGACTCGGCCAGGACCGTGCCGGTGACCGATGAGGGCAAGCGCCGCATCGACGCGCTGCGGGACCGGTTCGAGCAGTTCATGGGGCGTGAGCGGCAGATCTTCGAGACCGGCCGTGATAGCGCCGCCGCGTCGGCTCACACCGCTATTGTCGCAGCGTCCGTCAGCGTCGCGGGCTCGATCTTCGCGATCCTGCTGTCCGGCCTCTACCTGGCCCGGTCAGTGATCCGGCCGGTGCGCCGGGCGTCGGCGATGGCCGGCCGGGTGGCCGGCGGGGACCTGACCGTACGGATGCCCGAGACCGGGCCTGGTGAGGTCGGCGTGCTCGAAAACGCGTTCAACTCGATGGCTGGCTCGCTGGAAACCAGCAGGGATGAGCTGCGCCGGATCGCCGAGGAGCAGGCCGCGCTGCGGCGGGTGGCGACGCTGGTCGCCCGCGGTGAGCCCCCGGACCAGGTGTTCAGCGCGGTGGCGGCCGAGGCCGGGCACCTGCTCGGGGCTGAATGCACCGCGATCGCCCGGTTTGAGCCGGACGGTTCCGCGGCCGCCGTCGGCTCCTGGGCCAGGGACAGCGTGCCGGGGCTCGCGCCGCCGCTGGGGGCCCGCTGGCCAGCCCGGGAGGCCAGCGTGGCGGGCCGGATCCGGCGGACCGGCCGGGCCGCCCGGGTGCGGGATTACCCGGCCTCAGCCGGTGACGCGGACGAGCCCGACTCCGCGGCCTGGGCGCGCGAGCACGGGATCCGCTCCGCGGCGGGCAGCCCGGTCACCGTCGAGAGCCAGCTGTGGGGCGTGATCGTCGCGTTCTCCGGCGCGGCCGCGCCGGAGCAGCACGGCACCGAGGACCGGCTGCAGGCCTTCACCGAGCTGGTGGCGATGGCGGTCGCGAACACCCAGAGCCGGGCTGAGCTGACCGCTTCCCGCGCCCGGGTGGTGGCCGCGGCCGACCAGACGAGGCGCAGGATCGAGCGCGACCTGCACGACGGGACGCAGCAGCGGCTGATCTCGCTCGCGCTAGAACTGCGCGCCGCCGAGGACCGGGTCCCCCCTGGGCTCGCGGCGCACTGGTCGCGGGCCGCGCAGGGCCTGACCGATGTGGTCGAGGAACTGCGCGAGATATCCCGCGGCCTGCACCCGGCGATCCTGGAGAAGGGCGGCCTGCGGCCGGCCTTGCGCGCGCTCGCCCGCAGGTCGGGCGTCCCGGTGGAGCTCAGCGTGCAGGTGACCGGCCGGCTGCCAGAGCGGGTGGAGGTCGCCGCCTATTACGTGGTGTCCGAAGCGCTGACGAACGCCGCCAAGCACGCGCGAGCGTCTCAGGTGCGCGTCGACGTCAGCGTGACCGGCCAGGTGCTGCGGCTGCGGGTCGCCGACGACGGGGCCGGCGGGGCTGACCCGTCCCGCGGCTCGGGGCTGATCGGCCTCAGTGACCGGGTGGCGGCGATCGGCGGCCGGATCGAGATCGCCAGCCCGCCCGGCGGCGGCACCACGCTGCTGGTGACCATCGCGCTCGGGCGGGCCTGAGCCGGCCCCGCGGGCCGGGCCGGTCAGTTGCCGTTCAGCCTGGCCAGGTGCCCGGCGAACACCTGCGCGCCGTCGGGCAGGGCCGGGTTCACCGGCAGCCGCAGCGCCTGCTCCGGTCCCCGTGCCAGGTACAGGGAGACCGCCTTGGCCACGTCCTGGCCGGTTGGGTCGGCCTTGATGGACGCCATCATCTGCTCATTGGCATAACGCATACCGTCGGGCTCGGACATCTCCGCCAGGGCAGGCACCGCGTCCGGCAGCCAGGGCCAGGTGTACATGTGCTCGTAGCCGGCCAGCGCGACGTGATACGCCTGCAGCACCATGCTCATGCCGAACCCGGGCTGGATCAGCGGGGCCAGGCCGGCCAGCGCGCACTCGTACACGTGCGCCAGACCCGGGCTGATCAGTACGTGCTCGCTGCCGCGCGCCAGGGCGGCGTAGGCACGCCGGTCCAGGCCCACGTGCACGCTCACCGCCGGGTGCCCGGCCCACGGCGCGGGGATAAGGCCGGGCAGGTCATCGCGGCCGCCGACGATGCTGACGTCGGTGACCCCGGCCTGCTCGACCAGGGTCGGCACGGCCGCGCCGAGGAACCAGCGCACGTACTCGGCGACTAGATCGTTGCCGTAGGGAAGCTGCATTCCGCCAAAGCCGATCATGGCGGACCGCGGCCTGACCTGAGCATTTCCGTCACACCACAATGCCCGGTCGACCAGCGGCCTGACGATATCGCACTGACCGCGCAACCGCCGCCCCGGCATGGCGAAGTATTCCTGGATCATGTGAAACTCGGTGCCCGCCAGCGCCTGCGGCACTGTCTCCGGCAAAGTTCCCCACATCCAGTCCAAAGTGTCGACCAGGCCGACCCGATATCCGCGCTGGACCGCCCAGGCGGCGAATTCCGGATTGACAAATGTGACCACGACCGACTCGGGCGGGAACATCTGCGCGAAGCGGTCCCACGTGCCGAGCTGGTTGGTGTCGAACTCATGGACCACCGCGCCGGGTAGCTGCCGGGCGGCGAATGCGGCGGCGCCGCCGGAGGAGGCGATGTGCCAGGTGTACCGGTCGGCCACCGGGGCGGCCAGGGCAAGCGCGGCTGATGCTGGGCCGTAGCCGAAGTTCGGGATCTCCAGGATGACGGAGGGGCGTTCGCTCAGTTCAGGCGGTAAGGACATGGAAATCTCTTTTCCTGAATGGCCAAGCAAGCAGCTCGGCGCCGGCTCACCGGGGACTAGCGGTAAGGCCGCGCTTCATCCATTACGGGTCAGCCGGCTTATTGGCTGGCGGGCTAAAGCCGGCTGGCTAATCCGACCGCATGCGGATCTTGATGACCGCCCGGACCGGGCGTCGGTCATCAAGATCAGTGCGCCGGGGATGAATGGCGCGCGTGCAGGTGCGCCGGGGGTACGCGGTCCTCATGCAAGCATGCTACATAGCCGATTATCGGATCATGAGCCACTTTCGACTGATATATGGAAACAGCCTTGCCGGGCGCGGCGGTGCCCGCCCTGGCGGCTGGCCGCGGCGCGGGGCGGGTGCGGGCAGCGCCCGGCCGGCTGCCGCGCGCGCCAGGCGGATGTGAGCAGCGCAATTGCCTCACGCAGTTGCCTGAAGCAGTCCCCCGTGTGGCTTGCCTGGTGCGATTTGCCCGGTGCAGTCGCCTAAGTGCGGTTTGCCCGGCTAGCCGGCCCGGCTGACGATCCCGGCCATCTCGCCGGCCCCGAATGCCCGCAACGTCCTGGACCGGACGTTCCCCGCGGAGCCGACCTGCAGCAGGGCCGCCATGGCGGCGTGCTCGTCGGGGAACTCGGCGACGCAGACCACGTCGAATTCGCCGACGGTCCACAGCAGCTCGCGGACCCGGCCGCCGGCACTCTCGACCAGCTTGGTGAAGTCGGCGGCGCGGTGGGTGGTTTCCCGGTACTCCCTGATGCCTTGATCGGTCCAGTTGATCAGGGAAACATACGTCATCATGTCGGCGCCCCCTCGCCTCCCAGATGCGTCCATGCTGTAACGGCCTCCGGCAGCCAGTCAAGGTCGGCACGGGCCGCGCTAGCCGGATCGCGGCCGGGGTGCCCGCGGCGGCGCACACGGCTGCCGCCGGGCTGAGGAAGCATGGAGGAAATGAACATCCGGCGCTAAGGTGCCGCCCGTCGCGAGGAGTTATCCTTCCCGCATGAGCGCCTCCTCGATGTCGCCGAAAAAGGCTCGCGTCACCACCCGGCAGGCAGCCGGCCAGGCTCCTGCCCGCGCCAAGGCCGGGCAGGCCGCCGAGCCCGAGCCCGGCGGGATCTGGCGGCGGGTGACGGCGCCGGCCAGGGCGATGGGCTGGCTCCCGTTCACCACCCTGGTGCTGGCCGTGCTCGGCCTGGTCGACTCGGCGTACCAGGTGTACACGCACTTCTCCGCCACCGGCCTGCTGGGCTGCTCGGCCAAGACCGACGCCTGCGCCGTGGTGCAGAACAGCTCCTACGCCTATATATTCGGCATCCCCGTCGCGGTGTTCGGGCTGGCGTTCTACGTCTTCATGGTGGTGGCCTGCTCACCGCGGGCGTGGCGGGCCAGCTGGCCGCTCTTGCACCGGGTCCGGCTGGCCTCGGTCGTCATCGGCATCCTGTTCGTGCTCTACCTCGTCTACACCGAGGTCGTCACGCTCGGCAAGATCTGCGCCTACTGCACGAGCGTGCACGTCATCACGTTCCTGCTCTTCGTGCTGATCGTGGTCAGGTTCACCGCGCCTGGCCAGCCCGCCGCCACGGCGGCGGTCAGCCCTCCCGCCCAGCGGCAGGGCAACGGCAGCAGGCCGTCCGGCCGCCAGGCCGGCCCCGGCGGTCCCGCCCGGCGCAAGTAAGGCGCGGCTAACCGGCAGCGGCCAGGCCCGGACCGCTGACCAGGGCACGGGCCCGCTCAGCGTGGTCAGGGACCGGGTTGCCACAGCCGTTCCGGCACGTGGTCGCGGCTGAAGATGTCCTCGATGGTCTCCCGCCGCTTGATGACCTCGGCCTGGTCCCCGGACACCAGCACGACCGCCGGGCGGGGGATGGCGTTGGTCGTGGCCGAGTAGGAGTCGGCGCACGCCCCGGCCCCGAGGAACGCGATGACGTCGCCGGCTGCCAGCGCGGGCAGCGGCCGTCCCCAGGACAGCAGGTCCTCAAAGCACGACGGGCCGACGATCGCGGCCGGGCCCGGCAGTGGCTGGCCTGCCGGGCCGGCCGTCAGCACCGGGTTTGCCGAGTCCTGTAGCTCCGGTACCGGGAAATGTGCGACGGAGGCATCCACGTTCACGTACCGGGCGATTCCGGGCTGATCCTTGACCGACACTACGGTGGCCAGCAGCAGCACCGCGTCCGTCACGATGTAGCGGCCTGGCTCGAGTTCTATCGCCTGCCCGCTGAGCCGCGCTCCCGCCAGGCACTCGCGCAGCCGCGCGCAGACCTCGCCGGCGATCTCCTCGATCGGGCCGCGGGGGTGATCCCACATCTCCGGGTGCCCGCCCGCCTCCCGCCGCGACCCGGCGCCGCGCAGCACCGGGTCGTCCTCGGTGGCCCAGCCGCCGCCGAGGTTGATCCAGCTGGGCGTCCAGCCGGACTGGTCCCGCAGCTCGGCGATCCACCGGACCAGGCCAGGCACCGCGGCCACGTACTGCCGCCCGTATCCGTAGTGCCGCCCGACGTGCGAGTGCACGCCGCGCGCGTCGAGTTCGGGCGCCGCCTCGATCAGCCGCAGCGCCTGCGCCGCCTCCGCCACGGTCAGGCCCCACTTGTTGTCGAGCACCCAGTCGCCGAGCGGGATCTCCGCGCCCATCCGGTAGGGGCTCGCGACCGAGCGGAACTCGTTCAGCTCGTCCAGCCTGGGCTTGGACCGCAGGGTCAGGACGGCGGTCCGCCCGCAGGCCCGCGCGGCGGCCGCGATCAGCGGCAGCTCGTCCAGCGCGTCGACCGTGATCCGGACTCCCCTGGCGACCGCCTGATGGATGGCCGCCGGCTGCTTGCCCGAGCCGCCCAGGCTGGTCCGGGCCGGATCGGTCCCGGTCACCAGGGTGGCCGTCAGCTCCCCCGGCCCGAACGCGTCCCCGCCCGCTCCTTCCTGGCTGAGGATCCGGCGGATCGCGAGCGAGTAGTTCGCCTTGATGGCGAACATGACGTTGACCTCGCCGCCCCAGGCGGTGCTGAACGCGTCCCTGATCCGCCGGTAGTTCGACCGCAGCCTGCTCTCGGACACGACGAACAGCGGGGTGCCGAACTGCCGCGCCAGCCAGCCCGCGTCGGCCTGCTCGATCCGCAGCCGGCCGCCGGCCCGGTGCAGGAAACCCGGCTGGGTGGCCTGGGTCACCTGGGTCACCGGGCGGGCGCGTCGGCGACCAGCGTCCTTGGTACCGATGCGGTCAGGTTCTCCGGTCCGTCCTTGGTCACCAGCCAGTTCTCCTCGACCCACACCGCCCCGACCTCCTTGCTGGACCAGGCCAGCTCGATCGTCACGGCGAACGGGGCGGTCAGCGGGGTGTCGGCGCCGGGGGCGGTGACGCCCAGCCAGGGCCAGTCGAAGCCGGAGGCGTACCCGTGGCCGAAGTGGCCGCCCTCCATCCAGGATTCGGCCGGCTCGTCCTTGCGGTAACCGTAGTCGCGCATGAAGCCGACGCCGGCCAGGTAGATCTCCCGGCAGGTTATCCCGTCGCGCAGGGTGGCCCCGAGCAGGTCAGCCATCTCCCAGGTGCCGCGCAGCAGGAACATCTGATCCGCGCTCGGCTGCTGGCCGACGACCATGGTGCGCTGCACGTCGTACATGTAGCCGTCGACGTAGCCGTAGCAGTCGGGGTGGATGAGGTCGCCGCGCCGGTAGGGGGTCGCCGGGTCCCAGGCGGGGAAGGCGCCGGGCGCGTAGTCCCCGGCGTGCTCGCCCGAGGCCATGATGAAGTTCCAGTGCTGGGTGTGCGGGGTGCGCGCGGCCACCCCCCAGCCGGCCGCGGCGACGTCGCCGTCGGTGGCGCCGACCTTGACCGCTTCCAGCGCGGCGGTCAGGATGCTGCTGCCGACCGCGGTCGCCTGCCGCAGCATCGCGCACTCGGCCTCGCTCAGGGTGGCCCGCAGCTGCGCCATCTCCAGGTCCGCGGGCCGGAAGCTGAGGCCGGGGAACTCGCGTTCCAGCCGCTTGGCGACCGTCCACGGCAGCACCTCGCTGCCTACCAGCGCCAGGGTGCCCGAGGTCAGGCCGAGGTCCCGGATGGCGTCGACGGCCAGCTGCTCCACGTCGATGCCGAGCCGCATGTCGTCGATGAAGGCGGGCTCGGCCCGGCCGACCGTGGCCAGCGCGGACCGGCCGTCGCCGTCGATCACCACGAAGTCGTGCCCGTAGGCCTTCCACGGCCCGGTCGGGACCACGATCGGCGCGACGAAAGCATGGTGGGTCAGCCAGAAGACGTTCGCCATGTTGTCGTATGAGCCCGCGCTCCGGCCGACCACGAGCATGCCGTCGCAGCCCAGCTCGGTGGCGAGCGCGGCGGCGCGGGCGCGCCGCTGCGGGTACTCGCCGGGCGGGATGGTGACCATCGACTCCGGTTGCATCCAGCGGTCCTTCCTCTATTCCTGCACCTGGCACCAGCGCATCGCGGCCAGCGCGTAGGTCCTGGCGGCCCGGTGCAGCTGCTCGATGTCGACGTACTCGTTCGTCATGTGGGCGACCGACACCTCGCCGGGCCCGTGGATCACCGTGGGGATCCCGCGCTCGCACAGGAACGTCGCGTCCGATCCGGCCAGGAACCCGCTGACGGGCGCGGCCTGGCCGGTCACGTCCTGGTAGGCCGTGCCGACGGCCGTCACCAGCGGATGCCCTGGGTCGATGGCGAAGTTGGCGAGCTCGAGGTAGAAGTCGATCTGCGGCGGGTGGTCGCGCAGCCACGGGTCGCGGGCGGCCCAGTCGGCGATGTACTGCCCGATCTCCCGCTTGGTCACCTCGGCGGGCTCGTCCGGGTGGTGGTAGATGATCCACTCGATGACGCAGGTCTCGGTCGGGAAGTGCGGGCCCGACCCGCCGGGCGGGGCGCTGTGGAAGTAGCCGGGGTGGATGATGAACTTGCCCGGCGGGAACAGCGGGTGCCGCTTGGTGAACGCCCAGGCCCGCTCCAGCTCCTGGACGGCCTTGACCAGGTCGACGCCCTTCTCCAGCGAGTTGACCCCGACGAACGGCCGCCCGCCCGGGTACAGCCACTCCTGCCGCAGCGCCGAGTGGGTGGCCTTGCCCGACAGCGTCACCCGCAGCAGGATGGCGCCGTTGGACATCGGGTGGATCGCCAGCGCCCCGCTGCCGCGGTCCAGCGACGGCTCGGCGTTGATGCACGCGTCCGGGGTGAAGCCGGCGTCGAGCACCGCCCTGGTGCCCGCGGGCTCGGCCATCTCCTCGCCGCAGACCGACTGCAGCATGATGTCGCCGCGCAGCCGCGGGCCGGCCTTGGCGATCGCCGCCGCCGCGACGATCATGGCGGCGACGCCGCCTTTCATGTCGGTCGACCCGCGGCCCCACAGCCGGCCGTCCCGGACCGCGCCGCTCCACGGGTCGCCGTCCCAGCCTTGCTCGGGGAAGGCGGGAACGGTGTCGATGTGCCCGTTGAAACCCAGCGACGGGCCACCGCCGCTGCCCCGGAGCGTCCCGATCACGTTCACCCGCCCCGGCTCGGTTTCGACCGTCGCCACGTCCAGGCCCGCGTCGGCCATGACCGCGCCGATCACGCCGTTCACCTCGGCTTCCCCGCCGGCCGGGCCGTCGGGCTGCAGGGCTGGCGACACGCTCGGGATCCGCACCAGCCGCGCGGTCAGGTCGGTCAGGAACGGCTCGAGCCGGGTGACTTCCTCGACCACCCGCTGCTCGGCCGGTGTCAGCTGCGCGTCCACGGCGGCTACCTCATCCCTCATCACCGGCCGGCGGGCCGGTCGGCCAGCTGGGCGGGAGGCTGGGCGGTGGGCCGGGCGGCCGGCTGGGCGGGAGGCTGGGCGGTGGGCCGGGCGGCCGGCGGTGGGGCCGGCTGCCAGCGCCGGTCGCGGGCGTCGCTCTCGCGGTAGCTGGCCCGCAGCGGGTTTCGCAGCCGCCGGCTCATCTCAGCGGCGGCGCCGAAGCCGTCGGCCTCCCCGCAGCGCAGGGCGTAGACCGCGTTGCGCTCGGCGTACAGCGAGCCCGCGGGGACGAAGGTGGCCGGGCAGCGCTCGGGATCTTGCAGGCAGTGCTCCCAGATCGGCGCGCGGAACCAGTAGTTGTCGCCAGGACCGGCGAAGACGTAGATCAGCTCGTTGTGGGTCGGCGCCCGCTCGTCGGTGCTGAACGGGCTGATGTTCTGGTAGTCGAGGAAGAGCGCGACCACCGCCGCGCCGGTGTCGTAGTTGGCGAAGCCGAACCACGCCGCGTCCACCCCGACTTCCGCCCTGGCGCCCTGGTCCCGGTCCTCGGCCGTGAGCGGGTCGAGGCTGTCCATGGCGACGTTCATCACCGTCCCGTCCGGCTGCTGCCAGACCGCGTGCGTGAACGGGTTGTCCTTCCAGGCCATCTCGGCCCCGTTGCGCATCGAGTAGATCTCCATGTCGCTCAGGAACCGGATCGTCGACGACTGCAGGAAGTAGGGCTGGCCGGCGAAGAACCGGTAGGTGACGCCGACCTCGACGGTGGGCAGCCCCGGCTCGCCCCTGGGCCCGGGGAAGTCCATCGTGCCGCTGCGGTGGATGGCGAACACCTGGCTGCCCTGGTCGACCCGGACCCGGTCCGGCGGGTTCCACCGCTTGACGTTGACGTAGGCGAGGTTGTCCTTGGCGACGATGTCCGGGGTGACGTTGACCGGGCGCTCCCTGGTCTCCAGCGGCGGCCCGCCGATCTGCCGCGGCGTCAGCACCTTGAGCTGGCCGCTCGCGGGATCCAGCTCGGCGTGGAAGCAATCGGTGTCGATCACGTAGTGCAGGCCCTCGTCCGGGCTGGTCACCGTCAGGTCGCTGCGGTAGCCGGGGGCCGGCGCGCCCGGGTTGTCGTGGCAGATCAGGTACTCGGCCTCGCCGCCCGCGGGCACCGACGCATTGAACACCACGGTGCCGCGCACGCCCCGGTGATAGGCCGACAGGTTGTAGACCTGGCTCGGGATCTCCCGCGGGGCCGCGCCGTCGCCGCCAACCGCGACCACCCGCAACTCCCTGGCCAGGTCGTGCACGGCGTCGTCGGCGAAGTCCAGCTGCAGCTCGACGGGCTCGTCCGCCCGGTCCAGGCCAGCCGTCTCCCTGAGCACCACGCGCCGCTGGCGCCTCCACTCGGGGTCCCAGACCGGCGAGAGCGGCCCTGCGGCCATGCTGCCTCCCAGAGTTGTGTCGACAATAGACAATACCTGCGCAGCGGGCGGGCGACAAGAAGTCAGCACCTTGCCTGATCTATGTCGACAATAGACAATAGATGTTGGCATAGCCTGGATGCGCCCGGCATCAGGCCAGCTAGCTGACCCGGTTAGCGGAAAGGCGGACCCCGGCATGGCACGCTTCGTCTACGAGTTCTTCCGGCCCTGGGGCCCGCCCGCGCTGTACCCGCTGGGCGTGCTCGCGCAGGACGAGCAGGGGATCGAGTACCGGGAGCTCCCTGGGGCCGGCATTCCCGACGGCTTCAAGACCGGGTTCTTCCTGCTGTCCGGCCGGGGCCCGTTCATCCGCGAGCAGCTGCTGCCGCGGCTCGGCATCACCGACAGCTCCGACCCGGCGGTGTTCGCCGTGCTGCGCGACCGGGCGACCCACCGCTTCCTCTACAGCCAGCCCGAAGACGCCACCGGAAGCGCGGCCGAAGTAGCCACCGCGCAAGCAGCCCGCCTAGCCGACCCGGCCGCCCTAGCCCAGCTCACCGACCAGCACCACCAACTAGCCCTAACCGAGTAACCCAGCCAACCCGCC
>DATBGO010000147.1:0-1764 GCA_036558005.1 Streptosporangiaceae bacterium
CGCGGTCGCCGCGGCCGAGGCTGAGGTCACCGAGGTGCTGGAGGGGGTCGCGGGGGTGTCGGTGGCGGCGGTGAACGGGCCCTCCTCGGTGGTGGTCTCGGGTGACGCGGAGGCGGTGGGGCAGGTCGCGGGGGTGTTCGCTGATCGCGGGGTGCGGGTGCGGCGGCTGCGGGTCAGTCATGCGTTCCATTCGCACCGGATGGACCCGGTCCTTGCTGACCTCGCCGATGTCGCTGGCGGCCTGGCGTACGGGGCGCCGCGGGTGCCGTGGGCGGGGGCGCTGACCGGTGAGCTGGTGACCGGGCCGGGGGCGGGTTACTGGGCGCGGCAGGCGCGGGAGCCGGTCCGGTTCGCGGACGCGGTGATGGCGCTGGCCGGGCAGGGCGTGTCGGTGTTCGTGGAGATCGGCCCGGACGGGACGCTGTCGGCCATGGGCCCGGCCGCGCTGGGTGAGCGGGACGGCGTGTTCATCCCGGTGCTCCGCCCAGACCAGCCCGCTCCCGCGGCGGTCATCGGCGCGCTGGCCCAGGCTTACGTCCGGGGTGTGGCGCTGCACTGGGATGCGGTGCTGCCCGCGCGGCGGCCGGTGAGCCTGCCCACATACGCGTTCGCCCGGCAGCGGTTCTGGCCGGAGCCGGCCGGGGCCAGCGCCGGGGACGTGACGGCGGCCGGGCTGGCGGCGGTGGGTCATCCGCTGCTGGGTGCCGCGATGGAGCCGGCCGACGGTGCGGGATATGTGCTGACCGGGCGGCTGTCAGTGCGGTCACAGCCTTGGCTCGCCGATCACGCGGTGGGCGGGACGGTGCTGGTGCCGGGCACGGCGTTCGTCGAGATGGCGGTCGCGGCCGGGAACCCGGCCGGATGCGGGCGGATTCAGGAACTGGCGCTGGAGGCGCCGCTGGTCCTCAGCGGGCCGGTCCAGGTGCAGGTGGTGGTGAGAAATGCGGACGCCATGGGGAGCCGGGCGGTGCAGGTATACGCGCGCCCGGAAGAATCGGCCCCCGGCGGGGCGTGGACGCGGCACGCCAGCGGGCAGCTGGTGCCGCCCGCGCCGCCCGGTGCCGGGCTGGCCGGGCTGCTCACTGTATGGCCGCCGCCCGGCGCTGAGCCGGTAGAGACCTCCGGGCTGTACCCCGGCCTGGCCGCGGCCGGGTACGGGTACGGGCCGGCCTTCCGCGGGCTGCGGGCCGCGTGGCGCCGCGGCGACGACGTGTTCGCCGAGGTGGCGCTGCCGCCAGAGCAGGCCGCCAGCGCGGGGTCGTTCGGAGTACATCCGGCGCTGCTGGACGCGGCGCTGCACGCGGCCGGGCTCGCCGCGGACCCGGCCGCGGCTGGCGCCGGGTCAGCCGCCGCGCCGGGTGAGATCCTGTTGCCGTTCGCCTGGACCGGGGTGACGGTGCACGCCTCAGGCGCGTCGATGCTGCGGGTCCGGCTAGCGCGGGCCGCGGGCGGGACCGGGATGTCGCTGGCCGCCGCCGACGGCTCAGGCACGCTGGCGGTTTCAGCGGATTCGCTAGTATCGCGGCCGGTACCGGCCAGATCCCTCGCCGCGGCCGGCGGGTCGCAGGACTCCCTGTTCGCGGTGGAATGGATTCCGGTACCGGCCGACGCCGAGGCCGAGGGCCGCTGGGCGCTGATCGGCTCGGACGAGCCCAGGCTGGCCAGCTCAGGGATAGAGGTGCGCGGTTACCCGGACCTGAGCGCGTTGCTGGCGGCGGCGGCCGGGGGCGAGCCGGTGCCGGAGGTGGTGCTGGCCCGGGCCGG
>DATBGO010000148.1:0-1590 GCA_036558005.1 Streptosporangiaceae bacterium
GGGGTTGAGCAGGCCGTTTACCGCGGGACCCGGCGCGAACCGCCCGGCCTCCCCGATCGCGTCCAAGGCTCCGGCCTGGTCGCCGCGGGCGTGCCGGATCCAGGCCAGGGTGACCAGGCCGGCCGCGAGCGGGGCGGGATACGCGAGCTGACGGCACAAGGCGATGCCCGCGGTGACGTGCCGGAGCGCGGTGTCGAGCTCATCGCGCTGGTAGGCATCCTCGCCCAGGTTGACGTAGGCGGCCCCGGCGGCCGGGGCGGCCGGCCTGCCGGGTGGCGCCGTGATCTCCAGCGTCCGGCGGCAGGTCCCGACCGCGGCGTCCAGCTGGCCTTGAGCCCGCTGGGCCTGGCAGAGGACATGGCAGACCCAGGCGGCGAGGAAGCCCTCGCCGGCGGCCGAACGCTGGCCGACGGCCGGCGACAGCAGTCGCTCGGCTTCGGCCGGGCGGCCTCGCAGCCACTCGGCCATGCCCGCGTACCACCCGATGATGGTGCCGAGCATCGCTTCGCCCTCGCGCCTGGCGGCCATGGCCCGCGGGACGAGATCGACCGTTGTCTCGGCGTCGCCGCGAAGCTCGGCGAGGTACACGCGAAGGAGCGTGACCGCGGCCGGGACGTTCACGAGCAGGCTCGACGCCTTCCCGGCGGACGGCTCGAACCTCTGATCTACGTCAGGCGACGCCCGTTCGGCCAAATCCAGCAACCCTTCGGCCTCCGCCGGGCCGCCGTCGAGCAGGGCCAGCCGGGCCCGCGCCAGCAGCAGGCGGGCCCGCGAGCCGGCCAGTTCCGGCGGCAGCAAGGCCAGCCACCGCCGCACCGTCGATACCTCTCCGTGGAGGTAGAAGCGCTCGTCGAAGTTCTCCTCGACGAGCTGCGCGGCCTGGATCATCTCCCCGGCGGCTACAGCGTGGCCGATGGCGTCGTCAGCCAGCTCATGTTCGGCGTACCAGGCCGCCGCGTTGCGGTGCAGCTGCGCGGCGCGGCCTGGCTGCTGTTCCAGCCGGGCGCGCAGCAGGTCGGCGAACAGCTGGTGGTAGCGCCACCAGCCGCGCACCTCGTCCAGTGGCAGCAGGAACAGCCCGGCCCGCTCCACCTGCTCCAGCAGGGCCTGGCTGCCGGTCCTGGCGGTGACCGCGTCGCACAGCGGTCCGCTGAGCCGCTGCAGCACCGAGGTCTCGAGCAGGAAGGCGCGCAACTGCTCGGGCTGGTGTTCGAGCACCTCTTCGGTCAGGTAGTCGAGCACAAAGCGGTGGCTGCCGGTGAACGCGGCCACGAACCGGTCGACATCGGCCTGTCCGCGTATCGACAGCGCCGCCAGCTGCAGCCCGGCCGCCCAGCCCTCGGTGCGGGCCGTCAGCGCCGCCACCGCGGTATCGGGCAGGTCAGCGCCGGCCGTCTCGCGCAGGAAGGCCGCGGCCTCGTCGGCGGTGAAGCGCAGCTCGGCGTCCCTCAGCTCGGTGAGCTGGCCCCGCGCCCGCAGCCGGGCCAGGCCCAGCGGCGGATCGGCGCGGCTGGCCAGGACGGGGTGCAGGCCAGGGGGCAGGTGGTCGAGCAGGAATCCCAGGGAAGCATGCACCGGCTGGGAGCCGAC
>DATBGO010000149.1:0-21096 GCA_036558005.1 Streptosporangiaceae bacterium
TCGATGTACGGGTTCGACGACTACACCAGGGTCAAGCACGTCATGTCCGCCCTGGACTGAATGCGATCCGCGAGGCCCGGGCAGCGCCCGGGCCGAGCGGATCGCACCGGGGGGCGTGGGGGGTTGGTCTATACCCCCCACAAAAGCACAGCTCAGAAGGGATAAGCCGGCAGGTCGCCGCGGATGGTGACCCACTGGGTCTCGGTGAACGCCTCGAGGTTGGCGCTCGCCCCGCCCAGCCGGCCGCCGTTGCCGGAGGCGCCGACGCCGCCGAACGGGATCGTCGCCTCGTCCTGCACGGTCTGGTCGTTGATGTGCACCAGGCCGGACGGGATCCGCTCGGCGAGCTGCAGCCCTTTGTAGACGTCGCGGGTGAGGATGCTCAGGGACAGCCCGTACTCGGTCCCGCCGGCCAGCTCGGCCGCCTCGTCGGCCGAGTCGAACGGCGTCACCGGCGCGACCGGGCCGAAGATCTCCTCGGCATAGGCGGGCGCGCTGACCGGCACCTCGCCGAGCACGGTGGGCCGGTAGAACAGCCCGTCGAAGCTGCCGCCCGCCAGCAGCGCCGCGCCGGCCTGGACGCTGCCGGTGACGATCCGGTGGATGTTGTCGCGCTGCTTCTCGTCGATGACCGGCCCGAGCGCGACCTGCTCCTTGTTCGGGTCGCCCACCGGCAGGTGCTCGGCCCTGGCCGCGAGCGCCATCGCGTAGTCCTTGGCGATCGAACTGTGCACCAGGTGCCGGCTGGCGGACATGCAGATCTGCCCCTGGTGCATGAACGAGCCGAACGCGCCGACCGAGGTGGCCTTCTCTATGTCCACGTCGGGCAGCACGATGATCGCGGAGTTGCCGCCCAGCTCCAGGTGCACCCGCTTGAGGTGCTCGCCGGCCAGCCGGGCGACCGCCCGGCCCGCGCGGGTCGACCCGGTGAAGGCGATCACCCGGATGCCGGGGTCGGTGACGATCGCCTCGCCGGTGCCCGGCGCGCCGGGCAGCACGTGCAGCAGGCCGTCGGGCAGCCCGGCGGCCGCGAAGATCTGGGCCAGCAGGGCGCCGCCGACGACCGAGGTGCGCGGGTCGGGCTTGAGCACGACCGCGTTGCCCAGCGCCAGCGCGGGCGCGACGGCCCGGATCGACAGGATCGTCGGGACGTTGAACGGTGCGATGACGCCGACCACCCCGGCCGGCACCCGGCGGGCCAGGCTCAGCCGCGGCTGCTCGCTGCGCAGCAGTTCCCCGTACGGCTGCGAGACCATCGCCGCGGCCTCGAAGCATTCCTCGGCGGACACGTGCACCTGCAGCTCACCCATCGGCCCGATGGCGCCGGTCTCCCTGACCACCCAGGTCTTGATCTCCTCGGCGTGCGCCTGCCACAGGTCCCCGGCCTTGCGCAGCACCGCCGCCCGCTTGCTGTAGGGCTCGGCCGCCCAGCCGCGCTGGGCTTCCTTCGCCCGGCTGGCGGCCCGGCGCACGTCCGCGGGGGTCGCGAAGCCGATCCGGCCGAGCTCGTCCCCGGTGGCCGGCTCGATGACCGGATGCTCACCGCCGGAGCCGGGCCGCCAGCCGTCTGAGTAGATCTTGCCTTGCCAGGCACCTGAATCCAGCAGACCCATGTCCTCGCCTTCCGCTCCGTCAGGTCCGTACCCGCCCGGGCCGCTGCGCGCCAGGCGACCACTTGTCCGCATGCTGGTCACTGTTGTATCCGATGATCCCGGCTCAGGCCAGGCGGATGTCAATTACTTCACGGCTGGCGCGGCGGGCCGGCTCATCCCGGGCGCCCGGCCGCGGCCCGTAGGATCGGCAGGGTGCTAGCAGATTCAGAGGTCAGCCGGATCCTGGTGATCACCGCCCACCCCGACGACGTGGACTTCGCCGCGGCCGGGACGGTCGCCCGCTGGACCGACGCGGGGCTGGACGTCAGGTACTGCATCGTCACCGACGGCGCGGCCGGCGGCAGCGACCCGTCAGTGTCCCGCGCCGACATGGCCACGCTGCGGCAGGCCGAGCAGACCGCCGCCGCCAAGCACGTCGGCGTGCACGACATTCATTTCCTCGGCTATCCCGACGGCCGCCTGGAAGCCACCCTCGGGCTGCGCAAGGATCTCAGCAGGGTGATCAGGCAGGCCCGCCCGGACCGGGTGGTCTGCCCCTCGCCAGACCGCAACTACGCGCGGATCGGCGCCAGCCACCCCGATCACCGCGCCGCGGGCTCGGCCGCCCTGGACGCCGTCTACCCCGACGCCCGCAACCCGTTCGCGTTCCCCGAGCTGCTCGCCGGCGAGGGCCTGGAGCCGTGGACCGTCCGCGAGGTGTGGGTCAGCGCGAGCATCGCGGCCGACCATTACGTGGACGTCACCGAGACCTTCAGCCGCAAAGTGGCGGCGCTGCGCGCGCACGTCAGCCAGACCGGGCACATGGACAACCTGGAGGACTTCCTGCGCGGCTGGCTGAGCCGGGCCGCGGCCCAGGCCGGCCTGCCCGAAGGCCGGCTCGCCGAGTCTTTCCAGGTACTCGACACCGGCTGACGCGGGCAGCAGGTCCGGGCTCGGCCAAGATCCTCTGCCGGGTACTGGTGCCGATGAGCCGATCGGTCCTAGGTTGGTTTCAGGCGCAACCAGTTCCAGGAGGGTCAGCGCATGACTCAGATCACCGTCTCTATTGACGGAGTCAGCTACG
Organism: Streptosporangiaceae bacterium; assembly: GCA_036558005.1. GTDB lineage: Bacteria > Actinomycetota > Actinomycetes > Streptosporangiales > Streptosporangiaceae > DATBGO01. The sequence continues at coordinate 2,677 of DATBGO010000149.1, forward strand.
TCGACAATGTCGAACCCCGCCTGCTGCTCGTCCACTATCTGCGCGAAGTAGCAGGTAAGACCGGTACCCCCATCGGCTGCGACACCTCCAACTGCGGTGCCTGCACAGTGCTGATGAACGGCGAATCGGTCAAAAGCTGCTCCGTGCTCGCCGTACAGGCCGACGGCAGCCAGATCACCACGATCGAGGGCCTCGCCAACGGCGAGCAGCATCCGCTGCAGCGGGCCTTCCATGAGGAGCACGCCCTGCAGTGCGGCTACTGCACGCCCGGCATGATCATGGCGGCCGCGGACCTGCTGCGCGAGAACCCGGACCCCAGCGCGGAGGAGATCCGCGACGGGCTCGAAGGCAACCTCTGCCGGTGCACCGGCTACGAGAACATCGTCCGCGCCGTCCAGCGCGCGGCGCAGATGGGGGTGCAGTCATGACCGCCCAGGCACAGGCGCCGGCCGCCGAACTCGGCCGGGCGCGGCCGCGCAAGGAAGACGCCAGGCTCATCACCGGCCAGACCAACTGGACCGACAACATCGTGCTGCCCGGCATGGTGCACATGGCCTTCCTGCGCAGCCCGTATGCGCACGCGAAGATCACCTCGGTGGACGTCAGCTTCGCGAAGTCCGTCCCCGGCGTGATCGCGGCCTTCTCCGGTGCCGACTTCGCCGACGAGCAGGGCAGCCTGCCGTGCGCGTGGCCGGTCACCCCGGACATCGTGATCCCGGCGCACCCGCCGATGGCCGTCGACGAGGTGCGGTACGTCGGCGAGGCGGTGGCCTGCGTCATCGCCAGGGACCGGTACACCGCCGCGGACGCGGTGGCCGCGATCGACGTCAGTTACGAGCCGCTACCGCCGGTGCTGGACATCCGCACCGCGCTGGACGAGGACTCCCCGAAGGTCCACGAGGCGGGCAACAAGAGCTTCGAGTGGACCTTCGCGGGCGGCGACCTGGACGCGGCGTTCCGCGACGCCCCGGTGGTGGTCGAGCGCAACTACCGCCAGCAACGGCTGATCCCGAGCGCGATGGAGCCGCGCGCCGTGGTCGCCTCCTGCGTGGGCGGCGAGTTCACCGTGTGGTCGGCCACCCAGATCCCGCACATCCTGCGGGTCATGCTGGCCATGGTGACCGGCATCCCGGAGCAGAACATCCGGGTCATCGCGCCCGACGTCGGCGGCGGCTTCGGCTCCAAGCTGCAGGTCACCGCCGAGGAGGTGCTCGCGGTCCTGGCCGCCCGCAAGATCGGCAGGCCGGTCAAGTGGACCGAGTCCCGCAGCGAGGGCAACATGACCGTGCACCACGGCAGGGACCAGTGGCAGCGGATCAGGGTCGCCGCCGACACCGACGGCAGGATCCGCGGCCTGTCGGTCGACCTGCTGGCCGACATGGGCGCCTACCTGATGCTGGTCACGCCGGGCGTGCCGCTGCTCGGCGCGTTCATGTACAACTCCATCTACAAGATGGACGCCTACTCGTTCCGCTGCACCGGCGTCTTCACCACCAAGATGCCCACCGACGCCTACCGCGGCGCCGGGCGGCCCGAGGCGACCTTCGCGATCGAGCGGACCATGGACGAGCTCGCGGTCGAGCTCGGCATCGAGCCGCTGGAGCTGCGGGAGCGGAACTGGATCAAGCACGAGGAGTTCCCGTACACGACCATCTGCGGGCTGACCTACGATTCGGGCAACTACGAGGCCGCGACCGCGAAGGCCAGGGAGCTGTTCGGCTACGACCAGCTACGGCAAGAACAGGCCGAACGCATATCCCGCGGTGACCCGGTCCGGCTGGGCATCGGCATCTCCACCTACACCGAGATGTGCGGGCTGGCCCCGTCCCGGGTGCTGGGCTCGCTGTCCTACGGGGCAGGCGGCTGGGAGCACGCGTCGATCCGGATGCTGCCCACCGGGAAGGTCGAGGTGATCACCGGGTCGAGCGCGCACGGGCAGGGGCACGAGACGGCCTGGAGCCAGATCGTGGCCGATCAGCTGGGGGTGCCGTTCGAGGACATCAGGGTGCTGCACGGCGACACCCAGATCTCCCCGAAGGGGATGGACACCTACGGCTCCCGGTCCCTGACCGTCGGCGGGATGGCCCTGGTCAGCGCGTGCGACAAGGTGATCGAGAAGGCCAAGGCGATCGCGTCCAGGATGCTGGAGGCGCCTCCGGAGGAGGTCTCGTTCGAGAACGGGGTGTTCTCCGCGGGCAGCGGCGCGGCCAAGACCATCCAGGAGGTCGCGCTGGCCACGTTCCTGGCCCACGACCTGCCCGACGGGGTGGAGCCCACGCTGGACTCCGAAGCCACCTACGACCCGGACAACTTCTCCTTCCCGCACGGCACCCACCTGTGCGCGACGGAGGTGGACACCGAGACCGGCTGGGTGAAGATCCGCTCCTACGTGGCGGTGGACGACATCGGCAAGGTGGTCAACCCGCTGATCGTCGAGGGCCAGGTGCACGGCGGGCTCGCCCAGGGCATCGCGCAGGCGCTGTATGAGGAAGCGGTCTACGACGACGCGGGCAACCTGCTGACCACGACCCTCGCCGACTACCTGGTGCCCTCGGCCGCGGACCTGCCCTCGTACGTGACCAGCAGGACCGAGAGCCCGTCCGCCAACCGGCTCGGCGTCAAGGGCGTCGGCGAGGCGGGCACGATCGCGTCCACGCCCGCCGTGGTGAACGCGATCCTCGACGCGCTCCGCCCGCTCGGCGTCAGGGACGTCGTGATGCCGTGCACGCCCGAACGGGTCTGGCGGGCGATCCAGGCCGCCCAGGGCGGCGCGCAGGGCAACGCACCGGCAGGAGGCGCGGCATGATCCCGGCGAAGTTCGACTATGTCCGGCCGGCCACGCTGGACGAGGCGGTCAGCGCGCTGGCCAGCGGCGGCGAGGACGCCAAGGTGATCGCCGGCGGGCAGAGCCTGATGCCGCTGCTGCGGCTGCGGCTGGCCTACCCCGAGCTGCTGGTCGACATCGGCGGCGTCGGCGACCTGCGCGGCGTCACCGATACCGGGGACGCGCTGCTGATCGGCGCGCGGACGTCGCTGTACGACCTGGTCCGCGACCCGCTGGTGGCGGCGCACTGCGGGCTGCTGGCGCAGGCCGCGCAGACCGTCGCCGACCCGGCGGTGCGCCATCGCGCGACCCTGGGCGGCTCACTCGCGCACGCTGACCCGGCCGGCGACATGCCGGCCGTGGTGCTGGCGCTCGGCGCGACCCTCATCGCCCGCGGGCCAGGCGGCGACCGGCAGCTTGCGGGCGGCGATTTCTGGCTCGACTACCTGACCAGCGCGCTGGCCCCGGACGAGATCCTGACCGGTATCTCGGTGCCCAAGCTGGGCCCGGACTGGGGCTTCCGGTACGAGAAGTTCCACCGGACGGCGCAGGCCTGGGCGACGGTCGGGGTAGCCGCTCTGGCCAGGCGATCGAACGGAGTGGTCACCGAGGCCAGGATCGGCCTGACTAACATGGGAACGGTGCCAGTTCGGGCGCGCGCGGCCGAGGCCGCCGCGGCAGGCGCGCAAGCGAGCCGCGAAGCGCTGAACGAAGCGGCCGCACTCGCAGCGGAGGACACCAGGCCTCCCGCTGACCTGCACGGCGCGCCCGACTACCGGCGCCACCTGGCGCGGGTACTCACCGGCCGGGCACTGGCAGCGGCGGCAGGAGTATGACACATGGAGCTGGAGCACTCGTTCACGGTCCCGGTCCCTGAGGAGCGGGCGTGGGAGGTGCTGCTAGACGTCGAGCGGGTGGCGCCCTGCATGCCGGGCGCCTCCCTCGATTCCGTGGACGGGGATACCATCTCCGGCCGGATCAAGGTCAAGGTCGGGCCGATCGCCATGACCTACGCGGGCACCGCCCGGTTCACCGAGCGTGACCCGGACGCCCACGTCATCACCCTGGAGGCTTCGGGCAAGGAGACCCGGGGCGCGGGCACCGCGTCCGCGACCGTCCGGTCGAAGCTGGACGGCCAGGGTGACCAGACGCACGTGACCGTCAGCACCTCGCTGAACGTCACCGGCCGGCCGGCCCAGTTCGGCCGCGGCGTGATGGCCGAGGTCGGCGGCAGGCTGATCGGCATCTTCGCCGGCAACCTCGCGGACATGCTGGCTTCCTCGGGCGACCCCGGCGCCCCCGCGGCCGCCAGCCCGCCCGCCCCGGGCGCGCAGCCGAGTCCCGCTCCGGACGGCCCGGCTCAGGCCAGCCCGGCGCAGACCCCGGTCGAGGAGCTGGAACTGCCGGTGCGGTCCTACAACAGCCTGCGCAAGGACGGGATCCACACGATCGGCGACCTGACCGCCCGCAGCGGCGACGACCTGCTGTCCATCGAGAACATCGGCCCGGCGTCGGTCGCCGAGATCCGGCAGAAGCTCGCCGCCCGCGGCCTGTCGCTCAGCGAGTCCGGTGCGGCAGCGCAGCCGGCCGCAGCAGCGCAGCCGGCCGCGGCCCCGTCCGGCGCCGGGGCCCGGGCCAGCGCGAACGGCCGGCCCGCCGACGCCGCCGCCGCGTCGGCCGCCGCCCCGCAGTCCCGGCCGCGGCTTGACTCCCGGCCGCCGGACGAGGACGCCATCGACCTGCTCAGCGTGGCCGGGCTGCCGGTGCTCAAGCGGGCGCTGCCCGCTGCCGCGGGCCTGCTGCTGTTCCTGCTGGTCGTCCTCGGCCTGCGCCGCCGCAAGCGCGCCCGCGCCTAGCAGGGATGGTTTTACGTCCAGCGCAGCTCGCCGGGCGGTCGTCTCGGCTCAAGCGAATCCAGCGCTGCTGACCTGCGGTTCTCCGCTGAGGACATCAGCCCTGTGCCCTGGATATCTTTCAATTTGGCCAGTAACCGCTGGTCCGGTTGCGTGGACGGTGCTCAGTTCAGGCGGCTGAGTTCCCAGCTTGACCGCCGTTGACTGAACCTTCATCATCCAGATAAGCCCACCGCTAACCTAGCCCGTCGGTGTTTCACGACGACGGGAGAACAACCGGCTCGATTCCCTGGACGAGACATGCTTGGGTCCGCATGGCATACGCATTGACCCTAGTCCTCCTTTCCGGCCCTATCGCTTCTGGCAAGACCACCCTGGCCAGGAACCTCGTCTCACTCGGGTCCGCCAAACACATCAGCACGTCAGGCTTAATCGCAGCCTCAGCTGGGCGTGATCTTGGCCGTACCGCACTCCAGGTAATCAGCCTGAACGACAAATTCCAGGGCGCTGACTGGATCGTCGACGCGGTGAGGCAGGCCGCCGACGGCCTGCCGACCGGAAGCGTCGTGGTCGTGGACGCGATAAGGACCCTGGATCAGCTGGCAGGGCTGAGAAGAGCTGCGGCTGGTGCCTGGCGGATTCTGCACGTGCACCTTGATGGCGACGGCGGGCAGCTCGCGAACCGCCATGATGCCGCACGTCGAGATGAGGACGTGGCCTGGGCCGATGTGATGAAATCGGCGGCGGAGGCAGCGGTTCATGCGCTGCACACCGACGCCGATTTCGTCATCGACACCACGCACAGCACACCACAAGACGTGGCCGCGCGCGTCCAAGCGCGGTTAGGCCACGTCCCGCCGCCCCGTAGCGGGTACGTGGACGTCCTGGTGGGCGGCCAGTGGGGCAGCGAGGGCAAGGGCAACCTGGCCTATTACCTCGCTCCCGAATACGACCTGCTGGTGCGAACCGGTGCGCCGAACGCCGGCCACAAGGTACGCGACCGCGACGGATTCGTGTACACACACCGCCAACTCCCGAGTGGCACCCGGGCCACGAACTCGCGGCTGCTCCTAGGCGCGGGCGCCGTGATCGATGTCGCCATCTTGATGCGCGAGATCTCCGATTGCGCGGTCCCGCCACAACGGCTTGCCGTCGACCCGGGCGCCCTCGTCATAGAGAAGCTTGACGTCAAGCGCGAGACCGGCCTGAAGCATGCGATCGGGTCGACCGGTACCGGAGGCGGTGCGGCGCTCGCTCGCCGAATCGAGCACCGGGGCGTTCCAGGTGCCGTCCGGCTGGCCAGGAACGTGCCTGAGCTTTACCCGTACATCCGCGAGTCTGCCTCGGTGCTGGACGTGGCCCTGGCGGCCGGTGACCGCATATTCATCGAGGGCACCCAGGGCACGGGACTGAGTGTCCTGCACGGCTCGTACCCGCACGTCACGTCCCGCGACACGACCGTAGGCACGCTGCTTGCCGAGGCAGGCCTGCCGCCGAATCTGCTCCGACGTGTGATCGTCGCGTTCCGCTCCTACCCGATCCGGGTAGGAGGCCAGTCAGGCCCGATGGGCCGTGAAATCACCTGGGAGATCATCGCGCAGCGCTCCGGCCTGCCAGCTGAGCTGGTCAAGAGCGCCGAGATCGGCTCAGTGTCCGGAAATCCGCGCCGGGTAGCTGAGTTCTCGTGGACCCAGCTACAGCGTTCCTCGCGGCTGAACGGGGCAACCGACATTGCCCTGACATTCGCCGACTACCTGGACGCCAGCAACCGGAGCGCCCGAAGACTCGGTCAGCTCACCGGCGAGACAATCAGGTTCATTGAGGAGATCGAAGCCGTCGCCCGTGCGCCAGTCTCGCTGATCTCGGTCGGCTTCGACGGCCGTGGTCCGATAGACCGGAGGCTATGGTGAGCTGTGCGCCACAACTTCGTCAATGACATCGGCGACTACGCCAAGTATGCGCTCCTGCGGGCAATCTGCGCGAGCAGCGATACCCCGATGCGGCTCGGAGTGATCTGGTACCTAACTGATCACGCCGAAAGCAACGGCGACGGGCGCAAGCGGGCGCACCTGATGCATGACGGATGGCAGAACCTTGATCCGGAACTCCTCGCCGCGATGCGGCGAATCGAAAGCACCCGGCAGGGCCAGAGCGAGCTGAACGTTACGCTGATCGAGTCATCCCGCATCCTTCCGCTCGGCACGATGTATTTCTCCGAACCCCTCCCTCGCGTGGTCGGCAACGCCCAGCAACGCGTGGCTGAGCGCGCCGCGTGGTTCAGCCGGGCACGGAACGCAGTAGAGGGCACTGACCTGGTGTTCCTCGACCCAGACAACGGTCTCCAGGTGAGATCCGCCCCGCTCAGTGTTCCGCTCTCTTGCAAGTACGCCACCGTTGCGGAGATCTCGGCACTGCTCGACGACAGTACCGGCGTGATCTTGTATCAGCATGGCAGCCGCGCTGCCTGGCCGCTACAGAGGGCGGACGTATGCGCCCAGATCGCTTCCGGCACCAGCCGGCCCCTCACCATACGCTCGCTGCGGTTCGGGGCGTTCGGCGTCCGGGCCTTCTTCTGCATTGCTGCCTCGCGGCCAACTGCTAACGCGATAGACCACGGACTCCGCTTGCTTCAGCAACGGGTCGCAGGCTGGGATCGGTCGAGGTACCTACTGATCGAGTGACCTCAGAGGGCTGCACCCAGCGCCGGCAAATTCTCAGCAGGTGCGGGCTGCCTGCCGGCCCAGGGCGGCCAGGACATCTGGCGGGATGTACTGATCCGACTTGAGCACCTTCCCGTCATCCCGGATGAGGGGCTTGCCGTCCCGCCCGAGCTTGCTCATGTTCGACTGGTGCACCTCGTGCAGGACAGCGTCCAGGTCGATGCCATAAGTGAGAGCAGTGCCGTAGACGACGTAGACGATATCGGCCAGCGCGTCAGCGATGCCGACCAAGTCACCTTTCTCGGACGCCGCCACGAACTCGCTGACTTCCTCCTCCAGTAGAGCCACGCGCAGCTTCGCAAGACAGCCGTCGATTTCAGCTGTCGGCATATTCCGCATGGGCAAATTGAATGCCCCGTGAAACTCAGCGACCGCAGCAGCAACGTCGACGGAGCGGTTTGGATCTTGCTGGCTGAGCATCCTCCTCATTGCTTGTCCCTCATAGCGTCGAAAGCAGACCATGAGGACACTGGCCTGCGGATTTCCTGCAGCGGCTGGAAGGTTACTGCGGGGTGCTTGTGGATCGCCACGTGCACAACTGCCGCGCATCTGTGGACGACGTGGTCTTACGACCCGAGAACCTGTGGATCGCCAATTAGATTCATCCTGGCCCTCAGCGGATGCACGCTCTGAACCCGCCGGCGCAACTGTGGACAGCCACGCCAGAAATCTGATGCGAGGAAATCTCTCTGAGCTGATGCCGAGCGGCGGCAGGCTAGCCGGCACCTTGACCAGGATGACTCGGGCTGGGCGGGGCCGCGGCTGCTGGTTACTGTGATCTGGTGACGATCTCTCTGGACCGGGGCTACGCCGGGCAGCTTGACGCGGCTGACCCGCTGGCCGGGTTCCGTGACCGGTTCGCCCGGCCGGATGGGCCGCTGATCTACCTGGACGGCAACTCGCTCGGCCAGCTTCCGCTCAGCACCAGGGACCGGATCGCTGACGTGGTGTCCAGGGAGTGGGGCCATGGCCTGGTCCGGTCCTGGGGCCAGTGGATCGAGCTGCCCGGCCAGGCCGGGGACGCGGTCGGCGAGCTGACCGGCGCGGCCGCCGGGCAGGTGCTGGTGTGCGACTCGACCACGGTCAACCTGTACAAGCTCAGCTGCGCGGCGCTGGACGCCCAGCCGGGCCGCGACGTCATCGTGACCGACGACGACAACTTCCCCACCGACCGGTACGTGCTGGAGGGCATCGCCGCGCAGCGCGGCTGCGAGCTGCGGATGATCGGCACCGACCTCGACGAGGGGATCAGCGAGGGCGCCCTCGCCGCCGCGCTGGACGAGCGGGTCGCGCTGGTCAGCCTGTCGCACGTGGCCTACCGCAGCGGCGCGCTCGCCGACATGGGGCGGCTGACCGGGCTGATCCACCAGGCGGGCGCGCTCGCGCTGTGGGACCTGTGCCACTCGGCCGGCGCGGTGCCGGTCAGCCTGGACGGCTCCGGCGCGGACCTGGCTGTCGGCTGCAGCTACAAGTACCTGAACGCGGGCCCGGGCGCGCCCGCGTTCCTGTACGTCAGGGCCGGGCTGCAGGACCGGCTGCGCCAGCCGGTCTGGGGCTGGTTCGGCCAGCTGGACCAGTTCGCGATGGGGCCCCGGTACCAGCCCGCCCCGGGGCTGGACAGCTTCCTGACCGGCACGCCGCAGATCATCGGCACGGTCGCGGTGCAGGAGGGCGCCAGGCTGCTGGCCGAGGCGGGCATGGACCGGCTGCGGGCCAAGGGCGTCGCGCTCACCGAGTACCTGATCGCCCTGGCCGACGCGTGGCTGGCCCCGCACGGGTTCACGATCGCCTCGCCCAGGGACAGCGCCCGCCGCGGCGCGCACATCAGCCTGCGCCACCCGGACGCCTGGCAGATCAGCCAGGCGCTGATCAAGGCCGGGGTGGTCGGCGACTACCGGACCCCGGACCGGCTGCGGCTGGGCCCGGTCCCGGTCAACACCTCGTTCACCGAGGTCTGGGACGCGCTGGACATCCTGCGCGGCATCGCCGCCAGCCCGCAGTCCTACGCCGGCCTCAGCGCCCGTCCGGCCCGCGTCACCTGACCAGCCAGGCCGCTACTCCCATTCGATGGTGGCGGGGGGCTTGCTGGTGATGTCGAGCACCACCCGGTTGATCTCGGGCACCTCGTTGGTGATCCGGGTCGAGATGGTGGCCAGCACCTGATCGGGCAGCCGGGCCCAGTCGGCCGTCATCGCGTCCTCGCTGGTGACCGGGCGCAGCACCACCGGGTAACCGTAGCTGCGGCCATCACCCTGCACGCCGACCGTGCGCACGTCGGCCAGCAGCACCACCGGGCACTGCCAGATCTCCCGGTCCAGGCCGGCCGCGGACAGCTCCTCGCGGGCGATCGCGTCGGCCGCGGCCGCGATCCGCAGCCGCTGCGGGGTGACCTCGCCGATGATCCGCACCGCCAGGCCCGGGCCGGGGAACGGCTGCCGCCAGACGATGTCCTGCGGCAGGCCGAGTTCCGCGCCGACCTGGCGGACCTCGTCCTTGAACAGCGCGCGCAGCGGCTCGACCAGCTCGAACCGCAGGTCCTCGGGCAGGCCGCCGACGTTGTGGTGCGACTTGATGCTGGCGGCCTGGTGCCCGCCGCCGGACTCCACCACGTCCGGGTACAGCGTGCCCTGGACCAGGAAGCCGACCTGCGCGCCCGCACTGCCCGCCCGGGCCGCGATCTCCCGCTCGGCCTGCTCGAACGCCCGGATGAACTCCCGGCCGATGATCTTGCGTTTCTCCTCCGGGTCGGTGACCCCGGCGAGCGCCGCGACGAACTCAGCGGCGGCGTCCACGACCTTGAGCTCGACCCCGGTGGCGGCCACGAAGTCCTGCTCCACCTGCGCGGCCTCGCCCGCGCGCAGCAGGCCATGATCGACGAAGACGCAGGTCAGCCGGGAGCCGATGGCCCGCTGGACGAGCGCCGCGGCAACCGCCGAGTCGACCCCGCCGGACAGGCCGCAGATCGCCCGGCCCGTGCCGACCTGCTGGCGGATCCGCTCGACCTGCTCCTCGATCACGCCCCGGGTGGTCCAGGTCGGCTGGCAGCCGGCCGCGTCCAGGAACGCCCGCAGCACCGCCATGCCGTGCTGGGTGTGCAGCACCTCGGGATGGAACTGAACGCCGTAGAGGCCGCGGGCCGGGTCCTCGGCGGCGGCGACCGGCGTGGCGGCGGTGCGGGCGGTGACGGTGAACCCCGGCGGGGCGGCCGCGCACGAGTCACCGTGCGACATCCACACCTGCTGGCGGGCCGGCAACCCGGCCAGCAGGGCGCCGCCGCCGAGCACATCCAGCGCGGTGGCGCCGTACTCGCCGGTCCCGGTGCGCTCCACCCGGCCGCCGAGCCCAGCCATCATCAGCTGGAACCCGTAGCAGATGCCCAGCAGCGGAACCCCGGACTCCAGCAGTCCCGGCGGCGCGGCGGGCGCGCCGGCCGCGTAGACCGACGCCGGCCCGCCGGACAGGATGATCGCCTTGGGCCGCAGTTCCCGCAGCTGCCCGGCGGTCATGGTGGGCGGCACGATCTGCGAGTACACCTGGCACTCACGCACCCGGCGGGCGATCAGCTGGGCGTACTGGGCACCGAAGTCGACCACCAGCACCGTGTCCGGCGGCGCGGTGTCACGATCGCGCACGTGCCCCCTTCCCCGGCCGGTGCCGCCACCGGCGTCCGGTACGGGCGCCAGCCCACGTCAGCGCTGGCGAGGCCGCCAGTCTAGTGGGCGGCGGGGTCCGGTTCGGCGGGGCCGTCAGCCCCGGTCACGGGCGCTGGCGCGGGGGCCGCCGCCTGGCCGACCCTGACCCTGGCGATCCGCCTGCCGTCCAGCTGGGTGACCGCGAGCTTGCGGCCCGACACCTCGACCGACTCGCCCTCGCCGGGCAGGTGGCCGAGCGCGGCCAGGACGTACCCGGCGACCGTCTCGTACGGGCCCTCGGGCAGATCGACCCCGGTCTGCTCGGCGAACTCGTCCAGGTTCAGCAGCCCGTCCACCTCCAGCTCGCCGCTGCGCAGCTGCTTGGGGTGCCCCTCGTCGACGTCGTACTCGTCCTGGATATCGCCGATCAGCTCCTCGACGAGGTCTTCGAGGGTGATGATCCCGGCGGTGCCGCCGTACTCGTCGACCACGATCGCCAGGTGCGCGTGATCGCGGCGCATCTCCGACAGCGCCGACAGCACCGTCTTGCTGATCGGCAGCAGCTTCACCGGCCGGATGACCTCGCCGACCCTGGTGGTCGGCGGGGTGTCCCGGTCGAACATGTCACGGGCGTGCACGAAGCCGATGACGTCGTCGTAGGACTCCTGGTAGACCGGGAACCGGGAGTACGGCGCGCCGGCCGCGATCGCGGAGGCCTCCGACAGCGCCATGGTGGCGGGCAGGAACTCCACCTCGGTCCTGGGCACCAGCACCTCCCGGACCTGGCGCTTGCCCGCCTCGAACACCTCCCCCACGATGTGCCGCTCGTCGGCGCCGAGCGCCTGGTGGCCGGCCACCAGGTCCCTGAGCTCCTCCTCGGTCATCACGCCGCGGCCCACCGCCGGATCCCCGCCCAGCGCCTTGACCACCAGGTTGGTGCACCGCGACAGCAGCCACACCAGCGGCCTGGCCACGATGGAGAGCCGGTCCAGGGTCCCGCCCGCCAGCATCGCGACCCCCTCGGACCGCTGCAGCGCGATCCGCTTCGGTGCCAGCTCGCCGAACACCAGGGTGAAGAACGAGATCACCAGGGTCACCGCGACCACCGAGATGACCGAGGCCAGCCCCGGATCCATCAGGTGGACCAGTCCCTTGCGCAGCTGCTCGGCCAGGGTCGCCGCGCCGACCGCGCCGGACAGCAGCGTGGCCAGGGTGACGCCGATCTGGACCGAGGCCAGGAACCGGTTGGGGTCGTGCGCGAGCCGGGCGGCGCGCTGGCCCCGCTTCCCGCGCTTGACCAGCGACCGGAGCTGGCCCTCGCGCAGCGACACCAGCGCCATTTCAGCGGCCGCGAAGAAGCCCCCGATGAGAATGATCACCAGGACCAGGACGACATCCCAGCCGACGCCATTCACCTGCGATCCCTGACCTCGCCATCGGGCCCTGCGGCGACTGCCGCGGGGCCTGCTGCCTGCTACGGCCACGGGCCGGCACCACGCGGTCGCGCGGTGTCGGCCCAGTCTAAGCAGTCCGGCCTGATCGTGCGATGCTGGAGGGAACATACCGGATGCATCGGGCTATGGCGCCGGCGCGGACCAAAGGAGATAACCGACGGTGGCTGGCATTCATGACGAAGCGACCGCAATCGCCGCTGACCTCGCCGAACTGCGCCACTCCCTGCACCGAGAGCCGGAGATCGGCCTCGACCTGCCGCTGACCCAGGCCAAGGTGCTCGGCGCGCTGGACGGCCTGCCGCTGGAGATCCGCCGCGGGAAGGCGCTCAGCTCGGTGACCGCGGTGCTGCGCGGCGGGCAGCCGGGCAAGACCGTGCTGCTGCGCGGCGACATGGACGCGCTGCCGGTGACCGAGCGGACCGGCGTGCCGTTCTCCTCACAGGTCGCCGGCGCGATGCACGCCTGCGGCCACGACCTGCACACCACCATGCTGGCCGGGGCCGCCCGGCTGCTGTCGGCCCGGCAGGCCGGGCTGCCCGGCAACGTGGTCTTCATGTTCCAGCCGGGCGAGGAAGGCTGCTTCGGCGCCCCGAAGATGATCGAGGAGGGGGTGCTGGACGCGGCCGGGGAGCGCCCGGTGGCCGCCTACGGGCTGCACGTCATGTCCGGCCACGTGCCCGCCGGGGTGTTCACCAGCAAGCCGGGGCCGATGATGGCCGCGGCTGACCGGGTCTACCTGACCGTCTGCGGCCGCGGCGGCCACGCCTCGCAGCCGCACCACGCCGCCGACCCGATCCCGGTCGCGTGCGAGATCGTGCTGGCGCTGCAGTCGATGGTGACCCGCCAGTTCGACATCTTCGACCCGGTCGTGGTCACGGTGGGGATGTTCAGGGCGGGCACCACCGACAACGTGATCCCGGATGAGGCGAAGCTGTCCGCGACGATCCGGACATTCTCCGCACCGGCCCGGGCGCACGCCAGGGAGTCGGTACTCCAGCTCGCCCGCGACATCGCCACCGCGCACCGGCTGTCGGTGGAGGCGGAATTCGTCTCCGGTTACCCGCTGACCGTCAACGACGCGACCGAGCAGGCGTTCGCCGAGGACGTCGCGACCGGCCTGTTCGGCGAGACCAGGTTCAGGCCGGCCGAGAACCCGATCCCCGGGGCCGAGGACTTCTCCTACGTGCTGGAGGAGGTGCCGGGCGCGTTCATGTTCCTGGGTGCCTGCCCGCCGGGCACCGACCCGCTGACCGCGCCGTACAACCACTCAGCGGAGGCCGCGTTCGACGACTCGGTGCTGACCGAGGGCACGGCGCTGTACGCGGAACTGGCCGTGCGCCGGCTCACCGCCGCGGCGGCCGCCGGCCGCTGACCCCAGGCCAGCGCGGCGGCAGCCGGGCAGGGTCAGAGGCTGGCGACGTCGGCCTGCTTGGCGCGGACCGCCTCGGCGGCGGCCAGCAGGCCGTCCCGCTCCGGCCCGGTCAGCTCGCGCTCGACCACCCGCCGCACCCCGGTGGCGCCGATCTCGGCCTCCACGCCGAGGTAGACGCCGGCGATGCCGTACTCGCCGTCGACCCAGGCGCACACCGGCAGGATGGCACCGGAATCCTCGGCCACCGCGCGGGCCATCCGGGCCGCCGCCGCCGACGGCGCGTAGTACGCCGAGCCGGTCTTCAGCAGGCTGATGATCTCGGCGCCGCCGGCCCTGGTCCGCTCCACCAGCGCGGTGATGTCGGCCTCGGGCAGCAGGTCGGTGAGCGGCTTGCCGTCGACGGTGCAGGCCGAGGGGACCGGGACCATGGTGTCGCCGTGCGAGCCGAGGGTGAGGGTGGCGACGCTGCCGACCGGCACGCCGAGCCGCTCGGCGGCGAAGAAGGTGAACCGGGCGGTGTCCAGCATGCCCGCCTGACCCATCACCCGGTGGTACGGGAACTGGGACACCCTCGCGGCCAGCGCGGTCATCTCGTCGAGCGGGTTGGACACCACGATCAGCACGGCCTCGGGCGCGTGCTTGACCACCTGCTCGGTGACGTTGCGCACGATCTTCGCGTTGACCTCGATCAGGTCCATCCGGCTCATGCCGGGCTTGCGCGGCAGCCCGGCTGTGATGACCACGATCTGCGAGCCCGCGATCGCCTCGTAGCCCTCGCCGTCCGCGCCGGTGGTCTGGCCGGTCAGCCTGGTCTCGAACCCCTCGACCGGGCGGGCCTGGTTCATGTCGAGGGCGAGGCCCTCCGGCTTGCCCTCGACGATGTCGGTGAGCACGACCTCATCGAAGATGTCGTACTCGGCGAGCCGCTGCGCGGTGGTCGAGCCGTAGAACCCGGCCCCGACGACGGTCACCTTGCCTGTGCGGGCCATTTGCGGTGATCTCCTTTGCTAGCTAGGTGGCGCAGGGTCAGGAGCCGGCCATCGCGGCGCGCAGCCCCTCCGACAGCGCGGCGAGGAAGTCCTGCGTGGTGAGGAACGAGGCGTTGCTGCCGACCAGCAGCGCCAGGTCCTTTGTCATCTTCCCGCTCGCCACGGTATCCGCGCACACCCGCTCTAGCGTGCCGGCGAACTCGCTGACCTGGGGGGTGCCGTCCAGCTTGCCGCGGTGGTCGAGCCCGCGGGTCCAGGCGAAGATCGACGCGATCGGGTTGGTGGAGGTCGGCCTGCCCTGCTGGTGCTGACGGTAGTGCCTGGTCACCGTCCCGTGCGCGGCCTCGGCCTCGACGCACTCGCCGTCGGGCGTCATCAGCACGCTGGTCATCAGGCCGAGCGAGCCGAAGCCCTGCGCGACGATGTCGGACTCGACGTCCCCGTCGTAGTTCTTGCAGGCCCAGACGATGCCGCCGTCGCCCTTGATCACCTGGGCGACCATGTCGTCGATCAGCCGGTGCTCGTAGCTGATCCCCGCCGTCTCGAACTCGCCCTTGAACTCGGTCTCGAAGACCTCCGCGAAGATGTCCTTGAACCGGCCGTCGTAGGCCTTCAGGATCGTGTTCTTGGTGGACAGGTAGAGCGGGTAGCCGCGGTCGAGCGCGTAGCGCATGGTGGCGCGGGCGAAGTCGCGGATCGAGTCGTCGAAGTTGTACATCCCCATGGCGACGCCGCCGCCGGGGAAGGCGGCGACCTCCAGCTCGAACGGCTGGCTGGCGTCGCCGTCGGGACGGTAGGCGATGCTCACCGTGCCCGGGCCCGGCACCACGAAGTCGGTGGCCCGGTACTGGTCGCCGTGGGCGTGGCGGCCGATGATGATCGGCTTGGTCCAGCCGGGGACGAACCGCGGGATGCTCGGGATGACGATCGGCTCGCGGAACACCACGCCGCCGAGGATGTTGCGGATGGTCCCGTTCGGCGAGCGCCACATCTTCTTCAGCCCGAACTCGGTGACCCGGTCCTCGTCCGGCGTGATCGTCGCGCACTTGACGCCGACGCCGTAGCGCTTGATGGCGTTCGCGGCGTCCACCGTGACCTGGTCGTCGGTCGCGTCCCGGTGCTGGATGGACAGGTCGAAGTACTTCAGGCCGATGTCCAGGTAGGGCAGGATCAGCTGCTCTTTGATGGACTCCCAGATGATCCGCGTCATCTCGTCGCCGTCGATCTCGACGACGGGATTCGCTACCTTGATCTTGGACATGCCGTTCGCGTTTCCCTTCACGACTTCTTCGTCACTACCGAGGCCGCGCCGGGCCACGGGGCTGGCTGGCCGCTCAGGGCTGCAGCGGGAGGACCAGGCCAGCCACCAGCAGGCCGACGCCGAGCGCAGTCAGGATTGGCACGTCCACCAGCCGCCGCCTGGTGACGAGCATCCCCGCCCTGCGTTCGGGCAGTACCAGCCTGGCCAGGGCGGCAGCGAGCAGAATACCGGCCAATGCCAACGTACCGCCTCGGACCCCGAACGCGCGCTCCCGCGTCAGCGCGAGGGCGGCCACGACGCCGGCGACCGCGATCCAGTAGGGGAGCTGACGGCCCCGGACGCGGCGCCCGGCGGCCCGGCTTGCCCGGTGCCGGACCGGCGGGCCGGACGAATGCCTCATCGCTCCTCCAGCGGTCTGTCCAGCCCGTCATCATAGTCGCCGGCCACCCGCTGGCGTTCCTGCCCGGTTCGTCGCGGATTCGCACCGACTGCCGCACCTGACATGGGTATGAACGCCGTCAGGAGGGTAACCCGATAGTGAGCTATTAGTGACTGCTCCGATAGGCGGGAGGAACGGTCATGCAGGCCCCCTACATCAGGGTCGAGGACAGCGGCGCTGCCGTACCGCTGCGCGACGATGTGACGACAGTCGGGCGCGGCAGCTGGGTGGACGTCCAGCTGAGCGATCCGAGTGTCTCCCGGCTGCACGCCGAGATCGTCCGCCGCGGGCCGTACGCGTACGTGACTGACCTCGGTTTATCGCGCAACGGCACCCGCGTTAACGGGAGGCTGGTGGCCAGGCGCGTCCTCCAGGACGGAGACGTGCTGACCTTCGGCACGGCCCGGTGCCGGATCGGCGGGCTGGGCAGCGAGGACTTCGCCTCCGAGGTCGAGCTGCGGCGGCCGTCGGCGCCTGAGCTGACCCGCCGTGAGCACGACGTGGTGACCTCCCTGTGCCGGCCCGCGCTGTCCGACGAGGCTTTCGTCGCGCCCGCCACGGCCAGGGAGATCGCCGCCGACCTGGTCGTCACCGAGGCCGCGGTGAAGCAGCACTTGCTGCGGCTGTACCAGAAGTTCCGCATCCCCGAGGGGGCCAACCGGCGGGTCCGGCTGGCCAACGAGGTGGTCGCGCTCGGCCTGGTGCGCCCGCTGCCGCCGGCCGAGCGGCCCGAAGATAGCAGCGCTCCCGCCACCGTGGCCGGCCAGCTGGCGGCCAGCCCCGCCGACATCCCGCGCCAGCCCGGGCCGCCCGGCCCGGCCGGGCTGTCCCAGCCGCCCGGTGCCGCGATCCGCGACGCCGCCGCCGCGCCTGGCCGGGACCAGGCCGGCCAGCTCGCCAGGGTCAGGCCTGCTTGCCGATCAGCCTGACCACCGCCGCCCGCACCTCGTGCAGCAGGCCCGGCAGCCGCGGCCAGCTCTGGAACCGGGTGGTCACGTTCCCCGACGGCCAGTAGTACGGCGGGTGGGTGGCGGCGGCCGCGACCGCGCCGAGCGCGATCGCGCACACCGCGATCAGCACGACGAAGCCGCTGGGCGGGGTCCGGCCGAGCGCGTTGAAGAACTGGACCAGCGGCCTGCGGGTGCTGGCCGATCCCGGCCCGAGCCCGTAGAAGATCACGATCGCCCCGGCCGCGTACGCCCCGGCCTGCGCCACCGGGTGCGCCGGGTTGACTAGCAGGGTCAGCGCCCCGACGATCCCGCCGAAGATCGCGGCGGGCACCGCCAGCAGCGCCATCCCGACCAGGGACCGCAGCAGGGCGGTGGGGAAGTAGACCGCCGCCAGCATCGGGTCGGTGGCGCGGCTGCCCCGGACCGACCGCCGCCTGGCCACGCTGACCCCGGTCAGGCTGCCCGACCGCAGCAGCAGCAGCGCGATCAGCGAGGCCACCAGGCCGGCCAGCGGCAGCAGGACGCTGACGCAGGCGGCGGCCACCACGGTCGCCGCGGCCAGCAGCGGGCCGATCCTGGCGGTGCCGCGCGCCCCGGCCTGGCCGGCCGGGCTGCCCGCCGCGCCCGGCGGCAGGGCCATCCAGTCTGGTGGCGGCGGCGGGCCGTACTGCGCGGCCGGCAGCATGCCCCGGTAGTCGGCCGGCTGCGGGGCCGGGATCGCCGCGGCTGCCAGGCCGGCCCCGGGGCCGGCCCCGGGCAGGCCGGCCGGGATCACCGCGGCCGGGACCGCCGCCCCGCCCGCGCCCGGGCCGCCCCGCTGGTCCGCGAGCGTGCCCGGGGACGGCCGGCCGGGCGGCATGACCGGCGCCGCCGGGCCGGGCACCAGCGCCGCCGGGTCGATCACCGCCAGCCGGGCGGTCAGGTCG
>DATBGO010000150.1:0-2289 GCA_036558005.1 Streptosporangiaceae bacterium
GCCCGTCCCCCCGCCGCGTCGATCAGGCCGACACTGTTGCCCGGCAAGCCGGCCGGCCCGCCCGCCCACGGCCGGGCGACGGCGACGATGCACGCGGCCGCGGCGACCGCCAGCGCCGAGCCGACGGCCAGCAGGCGGCGGCCGCGCCACCGCGCCCAGACCGGCGCACGGCCCGGCCGGGCAGGTGACTCCGGCGCCGGGGAGCTAACCAAGATGTCGGTGTCAGGACGATGGCCGTCGGCCGGGGCGTGCCAGTCCAGCGCCGGGTCGTGGGCGAGCACCGCTGTGTGCAGCCGCTGGAGCGGCTCGCCGGGGTCGACGCCGAGCTCGCCGGCCAGCAGCTCGCGGACATGGCGGTAGGCGGCCAGCGCGTCGCCCTGCCGGCCGCACCGGTACAGCGCCAGCATCAGCTGGCCGTGCACCCGCTCCCGCATAGGATGCTCGCCGGCCAGCTGCTCCAGCTCGGCGGTCAGCGCGTCGTGCCGGCCCAGCGCCAGGTCCGCGTCGACCCGGGCCTCGACCGCGGCCAGCCGCAGCTCCTCCAGCCGGGCCGCCTCCGGCCGGGTGAACCCGTAGTCGGCCAGGTCGGCCAGCACCTGACCCCGCCACAGGCCCAGCGCCTGCCGCAGCGTCCCGGCCGCCTCGCCGTACCGGCCCGCCTCCAGCGCCGCCCGCCCGGCCGTGAAGCCGTCCTGGAACCGCGCCGCGTCCAGCCGCTCACGATCGACGCGCAGCAGGTACCCGCGGCCCCGGGTCACCAGGACCTCGCCTGCCGCGCCCCGGGCCCGGCCCGGCTCCAGCGCCTGGCGCAGGTGCGAGACGTAGATCTGCACGGTGGTGATCCACCCCTCGGGCGGGCGCCCGGCCCAGATGTCCTCAGCCAGCCGGTCCAGCGAGACCACCCGGTTCGCCTCGAGCAGCAGCAGCGCGAGCACCGCCCGCTGCCGCGGGCCGCCCAGCGCGACCGCACGCCCGGCCCTGGAGACCTCCAGCGGCCCGAGAATGCCGAACTCCGCGAACTCGGCCTGGCCGGCCACCGTGTCAGCAGCCATCACACCCACCCCGCCCGGTTGTCCACCCAGCCGCCCGGGCCTGCGGCTTTGGACCATTCCACCACCAGACCGGCCGAAGTTCCAGGCCTGTTCCAAGCCGCCGGTCCAGCCAGATCCCAGGGTAATTCCAGGCCCCCCGCGGTGCCCTGCCGGTATGGGCACCACAACACGCCATCCGGCAACGCCCGCCACCGAGCCGAAGGAGCTACCCAGATGATTCAGCACAGCGCACCGTCGCAGCCGCGCCCCGCGGGACGCGGCATCCCGCGGGCCCGCCGGTGGGCCACCGGCCTTGCCGTGGCGGCCATCGCGTCCCTGGCCGGGGCGCCCGCCGCCCTGGCTGGCCCTCTGCCCCCGCCCGGCGGAGCCGTCACCGACCCGGTCCCGCCGCCGCCCCCGCCCGCCCCGGCGGCCGCCCACCTCCCGCTGTGGGCCGTCGTCACCATCGTGGCCGCCACGGTCGTCCTGTCCGTGGCCACCACCCTCATCACGCTGTCCCTGGAACACCGGCTCCGTGGCCGCACCCCGGCCTCCGCGCCCGGGACCCCGCCCGGCGCGCCAACCCGCCCAGCCACGGCAGAACCCCCAGCCGGGCAGGGCGAGATCCTCAGCAGCCACCAGCACCTGGCCGGCTACGACATGCACCGGGCCGATAGCCGGTAAGGATCGATGGCGCTGCGGCAGCCGTCGGGGATGATCCTGAACGGCTGCCGCACGGCGTCACCATCGGCCACCTGGCGCACCGGTCCGCACACCCGCCAATTTCCGGCGCAGCACCGCCGTCCGCGCCACATGGCCACTACCCCACGCCGGGATCAAGACGTGGTGATGGAGGCGCCCTGCGACCGGGGTGAGCCGATCCGCAACCCCTGGGTTCGACCGACCTGACCTGATCATCGAGGACCGGCCAGACCGCGATCAGGCACTGATCCGTCCCTGCCCGCGGCTTGCGGCCGTGGCAGGGCGGCCGCAGCCAGGGCCGCCGCTGATCTGGGTCAGAGCTAGATCGTCCCTTCGATGGTGAGCTGTCGTTGGGGATTTATCAAAGACGCCTCTAGCGGGCGGGTACATTCAACGGCTCGGTCTGGAGCTGGGGCAGCGACGACAACGGCCAGCTGGGCGTCGTGCTCACCAGCTTCGCCGCGACCCGGCCGGTGAACACGATCGCCGCTGGTAGCGGGATCGTCCAGCTGGCCGCGGGCGCCGAGCACATGCTCGCGCTGAAGTCGGACGGCAC
>DATBGO010000151.1:0-44826 GCA_036558005.1 Streptosporangiaceae bacterium
GCCGCGGCGTCAGCGGGGAACTCGTGGTCGTGCAGCCGCCCGGCCACGTAGTCGCCGTAGGCCTGCAGGTCGAGCAGCCCGTGCCCGCACAGCGCGGTCAGGATGACCTTCTCCTCGCCGGTCTCCTTGCAGCGCAGCGCCTCCTCGATGCAGGCCGCCACCGCGTGCGTCGGCTCGGGGGCCGGCACGATCCCCTCGGCCCTGGCAAAGCGCAGCCCGGCGGCGAAGCACTCCGACTGCGGCTTGGCCACCGCCTCGATCAGCCCCAGCTCGTACACGTGCGACAGCAGCGGCGACATGCCGTGGTAGCGCAGCCCGCCGGCGTGGATCGGGTCCGGGATGAAGTCGTGCCCCAGGGTGTGCATCTTCAGCAGCGGGGTGGACCCGGCGGTGTCGCCGAAGTCGTAGGCGTACACGCCCCTGGTGAACGACGGGCAGGCCGCGGGCTCGACCGCCCGGATCACCGGGCTCATCTGGCCGGCCAGCTTCTCGCGCAGGAACGGGAAGGCCAGGCCGCCGAAATTCGACCCGCCGCCGGTGCAGCCGACGATCAGGTCGGGGGTGTCGCCGGCCATGGCCAGCTGCCTGATCGCCTCCTCGCCGATCACCGTCTGATGCATCAGCACGTGGTTGAGCACGCTGCCCAGCGCGTACCTGGCCGCCGGGTCGCCGGCGGCCATCTCGACGGCCTCGCTGATCGCGATGCCCAGGCTGCCGGTGGAGCCGGGCTGCTCGGCCAGTACCGCCCGGCCCGCCGCGGTGACGTCCGACGGGCTCGGGTACACCGTCGCGCCGTAGGTCTCCATCAGCATCTTGCGGTAGGGCTTCTGGTCGAACGAGGCTCGCACCATCCACACCTGCAGGTCCAGGCCGAACAGCGCGGCGGCAAACGCCAGGGCGCTGCCCCACTGGCCCGCGCCGGTTTCGGTGGTGAGCCGCTTGACGCCCTCGGCGGCGTTGTAATACGCCTGCGGCACCGCGGTGTTGGGCTTGTGCGAGCCCGCCGGGCTGCCGCCTTCGTACTTGTAGTAGATCCGGGCCGGGGTGCCCAGGTCCCGCTCCAGCCGCCGGGCCCGGTACAGCGGGGTCGGGCGCCACAGCCGGTAGACATCCAGCACGTCATCGGGAATCGGCACGTGCCGGTCGCCGGTGACCTCCTGAGCGATCAGCGCTTCGGGGAACAGCGGGGCGAGATCGCCGGGACCAACCGGCTGGCCGGTGCGCGGGTGCAGCGGCGGCGGTGGCGGCGAGGGCAGGTCGGCGATCACGTTGTACCACTGCCGGGGCAGGTCGGATTCCGGCAGAACATACTTCACCTGGCGGTCCACGAGATCCCCCCAACCCGCGCCCGGCGGCGGAAGCCCGGCACTTTCCGGCGCGACCAAAAGGCCCTGGCATTAGCGCCACGCTAGCCGACCCCTCGCATCCCGCGAAAGCGCTACTGGCCAGCGGGTACGCGGCGGGCGGCCGGCCCGGCGCGGGGCGGGGGACGGGCCGGGGCGGCGCAGCGGACACCCCCGGGGGTGTTGACCTCACGTGCCGCTCAGCCGATCATAAGCGGTGGATTACGGGTGTTTTCCGGCATCCGGCGGGTAAGGGATGCCGAGGATGTGATCCGAAAAGGGCCGACGCCCCGTGCCCAGTAGCAAGGAGCTCAACGTTGAGCACAGAAGATCATGCCCTGGCACCGACCCACCAGGCCCGCGAGACCCGCCCGGCTGACGGCCCGCTGCTCGCCATGCACGGCGGCGACCCGGTCCGGCGCGCGCCCTGGCCGACCTACGACAAGGGCGCCGTCTGCGTGCACCGCGCGGATGAGGAGGCCGCCTTACGCGCCATCCGCAGCCACCTGTACTTCCGCTATGACCACCGGGCCCCGCAGGACACCGAGTGCGGCCGGCTCGAGCAGGAGCTGCAGGCCTACTTCGGCAGCAAGCACGCGCTGGCCACCTCCAGCGGCACCACCGCGCTGGCGCTGGCGATCATGGCGGCGCGGATCCCCGCTGGCTCGGCGATCGCCTGCCCCGGGTTCACCTTCGCGGCCACGCCCAGCGCGATCCTGCTGGCCGGCTGCCAGCCGGTCCTGGCCGAGGTAGACGAGAACCTGCACCTGGACGTCGGCGCCCTGCGCCGCCGGTGGACCCCGGAGATCAAGGCGATCATGGTGGTGCACATGCGCGGCTTCGCCGCCGACATGGCGGAGGTCACCGCCTTCGCGGCGCAGATGGGGGTGCCGGTCTTCGAAGACGCGGTACCGGCGCTCGGCGCCGAGCTGGCCGGGCGCAAGGTCGGCACGTTCGGGCTGGCCGGCGGGTTCAGCACCCAGTCGGACAAATCGCTCAACTGCGGCGAGGGCGGCTTCCTGCTCACCGACGACAGCGAGCTGTACGCCCGCGCGGTGGTGCTGTCGGGAGCCTACGAGGGCCGGGTCACGCGGCACTTCGGCGACGGCGAGCAGATGCCGATCGACACCGACCTGGACCTGCCGCTGTACAGCTTCCGGATGGACGAGATCCGGGCCGCGCTGCTCGGCTCGGAACTGCGGCGGCTGCCCGACCGGCTCACCTGCTTCCGGTCCAACTACGAGTACGTGAGCAGGACGCTGGCGGGCACCCCCGGGATCGAGATCAGGCAGCCGGTGGCGCCCGGCGCCTACCTGGGCGAGGCGTTCATCTTCCGCGTCCCCGCCGGGCAGGCCACCTGGTTCGCCCGGGCGCTGTGCTGTGAGGGCATCGACGCGCGCAACCTCGGCTCGGCCGAGGACAGCAACGTGCGGGTCTTCTGGAACTGGCACTTCATGTACCCGACCAGGGACATCGCCGCGATCAAGGCGCAGCTGCCCGCGACCACGCGATACCTGGAGGAGGCCGTCGACGTCCCGCTGTCGTCCTGCCTGAGCCGGCAGGACTGCGATCACCTGATCGAGGCGGTCCGCCGGGTGGCGGCCGCCGCGGGCCGCGGGCAGTGCCCGGCGCCGCGCCAGCCCAGCCGGGCCGGCCAGCGCAAGCCAGCGCTCGTCGACGCCGCCGCGGCGGGCCAGCAATAGCCGGGGTGGGGGCCGGTAGCGCCATGGACGCAGCGCCGCTCACCGTCTTGTGCATCACCGGCTGGTGCCGCAACGGCAGCACCATCATCGGCAACGTCCTCGGCGAGGTGCCCGGCTTCTTTCACGTCGGCGAGCTGCACTTCCTGTGGAAGAACGCGGCCGGCCAGGGGGCGAACGGCTCCTGCGGCTGCGGGCAGCCGCTGACCAGCTGCCCGCTCTGGTCGCAGGTCCTGCCGGTGGGCCGCCCGGCGGGGATGACGGCCGCCGAATGGGCCGCCACCGTGGTCGCGCGGCAGCGCGCGCACGTGCGCACCCGGCACACCTGGCGGGTGCTGAGCCGCGGCCTGTACTGCGACGGGATCCGGGCCCATGCCAGCCTGATGACCGGCGTCTACCACGCCGTCGCGGAGCAGACCGGGGCGCGGGTGATCGTGGACACGACCAAGATCCCCGGCGAGGCCGCGCTGCTGCCGCACCTGCCCGGGGTGACTGCTTACTACGTGCACCTGGTTCGCGACCCGCGCGCCGTCGCCCAGTCGTGGAGCCGGGAGAAGGACTACTGCTACATCATGTCGGCGGGCAGGAGCACCGCCTACTGGCACGGCTTCAACCTGGCGTCGCGGGCGATCACCCGGCGCTACCCCGGCCAGTCGATGTTCCTGCGCTACGAGGAGTTCATCGCCGACCCGGCCGCCACCGTAGGCCGCCTGCTGCGGCTGTGCGGCGGCGACGACGCCGCCAACCCGGTGCGGGGCCGGACCGTGCAGCTGCACACCAACCACACCGTGACCGGCAACCCGGACCGGTTCCGGACCGGCGAGACCGTGATCAGCCCCACCGACGACCGGTGGCGGACGAGCCTGGCCGGCCGGGACCGGCTGACCACGGCGGCGCTGTCCTGGCCGCTGATCCGGCGCTACGGGTACGCCCGCGGCGGCATCGCAGGCAGTTAAGGAGGCCAGATTGGACCTGGGACTTGACGGCAAGGTCGCGCTGGTCGCGGGCGGGTCGAGCGGGCTGGGCCTGGCCGTGGCGAAGGAACTGGCCAGCGAGGGGGCGCAGGTGGCGATCGGCGCCCGCGACCCCGGCCGGCTCGCGGCCGCGCAGCGCGCCCTGGAGAAGGTCGCCCGCGGCCGGGTGAGCACCACCAGCGTCGACGTCACCGACCAGATGGCCGCGCGGCGCTGGGTCGACGCGGTCGCCGCCGACTTCGGGGCGCTGCACGTGGTGCTGGTCAGCGGCGCGAGCCCGGGGGCAGGCGCGGCCTCGCGGTTCGCTCCCGCGGACTACCGCAAGGCGCTGGACACCGTGCTGTTCCCGGTGCTGCACCTCAGCCATGCCGCGCTGCCGCACCTGAAGGCGGCCGGCTGGGGCCGGCTCCTGTACGTGACCTCGGAGACGGCCTACGCCTCGGTCGCCTCGCTCGCCCAGTCCGGCGTGACCCGGGCCGCGATCGTGCGGTACGCGCAGGCGCTGGCCGCCGATGTCGCCAGGGACGGGATCACCGTCAACGTGCTCGCCCCCGGGCCGACCAGGACCGAGATGGTGGAGCGGGCCGCGGCCAGGCTGGCCGACGGCGGCGACCTCGACGACATGCTGGCCCTGATGGGCTCGCACAACGCGATGGGCCGGATCGGCCGGCCGGAGGAATTCGCCGCGGTGGCGGCCTTCCTGGCCAGCGAGCGCGCGTCGTTCGTCACCGGCCTGGTGCACCTGATCGACGGCGGCGCCAGCGCCAAGGGGCCCGAGCAGCCGTACCTGGCCACCGTCGGCAAAGACACCTTCGTATGACAGCCGCCGCCGTCCGCGGCGGTCAGTGACCGGCCCGGCCTGCCCGCCGGGCCACGACGGAAGGATCGGTGTGATGCCGGGGAGCCGTGTCTATACCGAGCAGGATGTCGGCGAGTTCTTCGACCAGACGCTGGGGAACTACCTGAGTTTCTGGGACGCCGAAGGCGTGCTGCACACCGGCTATTTCACCGGCCCGGACGACGCCGACTACCAGCAGGCGGCCGAGCGGACCTCGCAGGTCCTGGCGGCGGACGCCGGGATCGGGGAGTCCTCGCACGTCCTGGACGTCGGCTGCGGCTGCGGCAACTTCGTGCGTTACCTGGCCAGCAGCCTGCGCTGCAGCGGGGAAGGGCTCGACCTGAGCCAGGAACGGATCGCGTTCGCGAGGGAGCGGCTGGCCGCGCAGGACCGGGGCAGAGAGCTCCGGATCGCGTTCCGCCATGGGTCTGCCACGCAGCTGCCCTACCCGGAGGCCAGCTTCAGCCACGTGGTCAGCCAGGACGCGCTCTTCCTCGTCCCGGACAAGCCGCGCAGTCACGCCGAGATCTACCGGGTGCTGCGGCCCGGCGGCTTGTTCGCGTTCTCGGACTTCCTCCAGCCCGCCGAGCAGGTCAGCGAGCAGGCCCGGCGGCACGTCTATGACCGGGTGCGGTGGAGCGCGGGCCTGTCGTTCACCGGCTACCAGCAGGCGCTGGAGCGGGCCGGGTTCGAGGTCGAGCTGGCCCGCAACCTGCGCGGCCAGATCCGGCAGACCTACCAGGTGCTCGGCGTCACGGCCAGGGAGCGGGCGCGGGGAACGCAGGACCAGGCGGCCAGGGACTGGATGCTGGCCTTCGCGCAGTCCTGCGCGGCGATCCAGACGGCCATCGACGACGGGGAGTTCGGCTGGGGCATGTTCGTCGCCCGCAAGCGGTAGCCAGGGTCGCAGTCAACACGAGGCAGGGATGATGCAGACAGAGACCGTGAAGCAGACCATGGCTGAGGTCGTCGCCGGGCGCAAGGCGCAGCAGCTGCCCGGGCGCAGGTTCGCCGAAGCGGTCGCCGCCGACGGCGTCCGGGCCTGCGTCGAGTACGACGAGACCATCACCGACTCGATCACCAGCTCGCGGCGCAAGCCCCGGTACCCGGCCAGGAACATGCTCAAGATCGTGAACCTGGCCAAGGACCCGCGGCAGTACTACTGGTATGAGACCAAGGCCGGGCCGGGCGACCCGCCGGTGCCGCTCGCCGACGTCCGGCCCGAGGTCGCCAACCGGACCCACAAGGCGCCGGTGCCCGAGCTGCTGACCACGACCGCGTGGATCCAGGTCCCGCCCGGCCTGTGGGAGGACACCGAGACGTTCGAGTCGTTCTTCAACTACCGGCTCATCACCCGGCTCGGCACGGCCGAGAACCACACGATCATCCGCGGCGAGGGCGGGCTGCTGAACATCCCGGGGATCGAGCGCATCTCCTCGAAGGGACGGTTCGCGACCGCCATCCTGGCCGCCTGCAACGAGGCGGAGCAGGTCGGCTGCACCGCCGACGGCATGATCATCAACCCGGCTGACTACTACGACTTCATGGCGGCCGGCCGCCTGATGGACGACCTGGAGCGCAACGGCATGTTCATCGTCCGGGCGAGGCTGGTCGACCCGGGCACCGTCATCGTCGGCGACTTCGGGCAAGGCGCGCAGCTGTTCGACGCGGGCCGGTCGGTGGTCAAGTTCGCCGAGCCGCCGCCGGGGACCTTCCCCGAGCCCGGGCTCGCGGTGAAGGCCGAGATCTACGAGCGGGTGGTGGTCAACCTGCCCGCCACCTTCCGGATCGTCACCCCGTAACCCCGCTCAGCGGCGCGGGGACGCGGCGATCTCCAGCCGCTCCCTCAGCAGCGAGCGCTGAATCTTACCCAGCGAGTTCCTCGGCAGCGCGCGCATGTTGACCAGCCGGTCTGGCCAGAGCACCTCGGCCATCTGGGCATCGGCCAGGTGCTCGCGCAGGTCGGTCAGGGTTGGCGGGGAGCCGGCCGCGATCACGATCGCGGCGGCCAGCTCGGCTCCCGGCACGTCCGGGTCGGGGTAGCCGACCAGCACGACTTCCTCGACACCGGGATGAGTCTGCAGGACCGACTCCACCTCAAGGGTGGAGATCATGTGACCGCTGGCCCGGTTGATCAGGTCGGCCTGGCGTCCCACGATCTTGATCCCGCCGCGCCCGTCGTCCCTGGCCAGGTCGCCGGTGTCGAACCAGCCGCCGGAGTCGACGCAGTTCGCGTACAGCCCGGGCTGGCCCAGGTAGCCCAGGCACTGGCTGGCGCTGCGGACCAGCAGCGCGCTGCCGTCCTGCTCGCCGGCATCGGCGATGGGCGCCAGCCGGACCTGTGCCCAGGGCAGCGGCCTGCCGTCGCTGCGCGCCGCCCAGCCGGGCGGGTCGTCCGGGCGGGTGATCGTGACGGTGCCATTCTCGGTCATGCCCCACAGCGCCTGCAGGCCCACCCCGAACGCGTCTTGTACCGCGGTGATCAGTTCGGGCCGGATCGGCGCCGAGCCGGACACGAAGAACCGCAGGCTCCCGGTGTCGCGGCGCTGGCGCTGGTGCGCCTCCAGCAGCCCGACGACGTAACCCGGCGCGGCGTACAGGTAGCTGACCCGGTGCTGCTCGATCAGATCCAGCAGCAGTTCCATGTCGGTGTTGCTGTCCTGCATGACGCAGGTCGCGCCGAGCATCAGCGGCATGTAGGCCCCGCACAGCACCGCGGCCAGGTGGGCGAAGTAATGCGGGATGGAGATCACGTCGCCCGCGCTGAGGCCGAATGGCTCGTGCATGCCGCGCAGCCCCGCGTACAGCGTGTTCTGGCTGTGCGCCACGGCCTTCATCTGGCCGGTGGTGCCCGAGGTATACAGCAGCAGCGACGGCTGGTCGGGACCCGGGCTAGGAAGGCCCGCCAGCGGGTGCCGGTTCTCCCAGTCGGTGGCCTCGAAGAACGTGCCGAAGCTGATCGCCGGTGGCCGGCCGGGGCCGCCGATGATCACCTGGTGGCGCAGTCCGGGCGGGGCCACCTCGGCCAGCCGCGCGGCGTAGTCGGTGTCGGCGAAGCTGTCCACGGTGATGCAGACCGCGGCCTTGCTGAAGGCCAGCACCTGGCCGAGCTCGCGCGCGCCGAGCGTGGGGATGACCGGCGAGGCGATCGCGCCGAGCCGGTTGCAGGCCAGGTAGAGCGCGCTGATCTGCCAGACGTTGGGCAGGTAGAGCACGACCACGTCGCCGGCGCCTACCCCGAGCTCGGCGAGCGCGCTGGCGAACCGGCTGACCGCGGCGGCCAGTTCCGCGTAGGTCAGCGTGGCCGCGTGCTTGCCGTCCTGGTAGGCGATGATGGCCGGGTGACCAGGCCGGCTGGCGGCCGCCGCGCAGAGGTCATCGGTAAAGGTCCGCTCGCGCCACCATTGCTGTTCGTAATACCTCGCAGTTTGCTCAGGGCCGGGAATCGCGAGGTCTTCCCACATAATCTGACGCCTCTCGTCTGGTCTGGGCGGACTGGGCGTTCTGCAACGGAACAGACTAAATTATGGCTGTTACTAGCATCCTGGCGAAGTGCCAATCGCGGCGAACAGTGAGGTGCGCGAGTGCGGGTCGGCGTGCTGGCCTGGGACGGCGAGACGGATCCCGACCTGCCCGCACTGATGTCGACCGGCCAGGCCCGGGGGCACCAGATCACCGTGTTCACGGTGAAGGAGATCAGCTACCGGCCCGACCCGGCCGGCGGCTTTGACGTTTCGCTGGCCGGCCATCAGGTCAGCGAGTTCGACGCGATCATCTCCCGTGCCAAGCTGTACGGCGCGGACTGGCAGGACCGGGTCGAGCGGCTGACCCTGCTCAGCAACGTGCCCGGGGTGCGGATGTTCGCCCCGGCGGACGCGTGGGTGACCGGCTACAGCAAGCTGCTGTGCACCCAGCGGCTGGCGCAGGCCGGCTTCCCGGTTCCGCCGACCCGCTCGGCCACGTCAATGGCCGACGTGCAGGCGGCGTTCGACGAGTGGGGGATGGTCATCGTCAAGCCGTCGTTCCAGTACTCAGGGACTGACGTGGAGCGGGTCACCGACATGGCGGCGGACGCGGACATGATCGCCGGGCTGCTGGCGAAGTACAGCACGCTCGCGTGCATGCCGTTCTGGCCGACCAAGTACGGGGAGTACCGGCTGACCGTGGCGGGCGAGGCCTGCGTCACTACGCTCAAGCTGCCGCCGCCGGGCGCGTGGCGGTGCAAGACCCTGGAGGGCGCGTCGTTCGAGCGGGTCGACGGGCCGCCCGAACTGGTGGACATGGCGGTACGCGCTACCCGGCTGATGGGGCTGGCGCTGTCGGGCGTGGACGCGCTGCCCACCGAGGACGGTTACGTGATCCTGGAAGTGAATCCGATACCCGGATTCCTGGACCTGCACGGGGAGCAGGCCAGGCTGGAAATCATGAACGGATTGTTTGACTGGGTAGAACGGCAGGTTACGGCCAGCTGACGCCATAGCCGTCGGCCAGCCGGTCGCCATTGCCCGCGGCGCAGGTCAGGCCGTTTCCGGTGCTGCGCGCTGGCCCAGGATCCGGTTGCGGCCAGGTGCCCTGCGTGCGATTGTTGGGCCGTGGAGTCGGGCACGATGGCGACTGGACGGATGCGCGTCCGGGCGGGCCTGACCGCGGCGGGTAGCGTCCTGCTACTGCTCGGCATCGTCACCATCAGCGTTGGCCACGCGATGCGGGCGACGTCACCTCGGGCCTGGCAGGGCCTGATCGACGCTGGCGAGATCGCCGCCGCGTGCGGGCTCGGCTGCGGGCTCGCGCTGCTCATCATCATCACCACCGGGCGGTCCGGCCGGGTCAGCCGGCCAGCCGCGCGGGGTGCCGCCGCGGGCGAGGGCGGCGGCGGGCGCACACGCTGCCAGCAGGCCCGCGGCAGCGCGGGCGCCGCGGGCCACACGGCGGATACCCCGGGGGAAACAGTGCGCGCGAGTGATCCTGCGGTCGGCAAGTAAGGAGCGTTGGGGTGTTTCGACGGCGGCGCGGCGAGCAGGGCCAGTACGACGGCCAGGCCGGCGACGCGGACGTCGATGCCTTCGATGACAGCGGGTGGCGGGACGAGTCGGCCGATGAGTGGCTGAGCCCGTTTCGTGGCTCCAGGCCGCTGCGCCCGACGCAGGGCACGGCCCGGTCCGCCGAGCCGCCGCCAGCAGCGCCGGCCGGGCAGTCAGTGCCCCCCGGCAGGCAAGCAGCGCCCCCGGCCAGGCAGGCGCCCCCGGCCAGGCAGGCGCCCCCGGCACAATCTGGCCGGGCCGCGCCGCCGGCACCGCATGGCCAGCCGGCTGCGGCGGCGGCGCGGGGGGAGTTCTCGCCCGGGTTCGATTACGCCGATGACGGCTGGGGTCCCGACGGCGTCGCGCTGGGCTCGGCCGCCGATGTCCGGTCAGCCCGGCCGCCGCGGGACTGGCAGGACGCTCCCGGCTACCGGGCCGGCCCGGATAGCCGCCGGGCCGGGGAGGGGGGCCATCAGCCCGGGGCGCCAGCCCGCCCGGCCAGGCCGGCCAGTCGCTCAGCCCGCCCGGAGCCACGGTCAGCCCGCCCGGATGTGCGCCCGGCAGACCCGGATGTGCGCCAGGCCGGGCCAGATGCCCGCCGGGCCCGCCCGGATGCCCGTCCGGGCGGGCCCGGGTACGGGCCGCCGCCACCGCTGCCGCAGCGCCGCGCGGGCCCGCCGCGCGGATTCCCGGCGGGCCCGCCGCCCGGCTACCCCGCGGCACCCGAACCTGGATACCCGGCCGAGCAGCCGCCCGGGTACCCGTCAAAGCAGCCGCCGCCCGGGTACCCGGCACAGCACGCGCCCGGGTACCCGGCACAGCACGCGCCGGGGTATCCGGCACAGCACGCGCCGGAGTACCCGGCTGGCCCGGCGTCCGGGTACCCGGACGGCCAGCGGCCAGATCAGCGGACGGCGGCCGGACCGGGACAGCGCGCAGGCCAGCGAATACCGCCCGGGCCCGGTCAGCTGACGGGCCCGCGATCTGGCGACCTGGCCGGGCGCCGCCCCGGTGACCAGGCTGGCCGCCAGTCCGGGTTCCCGGACTGGCGGCGACCGGGATCCTGGCCCGGCCAGCCGGACCAGCAGCGATCCGGTGATGAGGCCGGTCGCCAGCCCGGTCGCCCGCATCAGCCCGGGCCCTCGCATCAGCCCGGGCCCTCGCATCAGCCCGGGTTCCCGGATCAGCCCGGGTTCCCGCACTACGCTGAGCGCCCCCACCAGCCTGAGCGCCCCCACCACCCTGGGCACCCGGGCCAGCCTGAGCGGCCGGGCCAGCCTGAGCACCCGGGCCGGCCGGGTTACCCTCAGCCGCCAGGCAGCCTGGATCAGCCCGGCCAGGCGGCGAGCAAGGCGGTGGCGTCGCCGGTCAGGCAGGAGACGGAGCTGCGCGACGTCTGGTCGCCATTACCGCGCCGTTCCCAGGCCGGGCAACAGCCCGGCGTCGCGGAACCGGCCGCGCCGCCACCGGAATCTGCCGCCCGGCCACCGCAGTCTGCTGGCGCGGCCGGGCCGCACACCGGCATCCCGGCCTGGCCGGGACCCGGCCGCACTGGCGAGCCGCACCAGGGCAGCCCGGCCTGGCCCGGCGCTGGCCGGGACGGCGGGCCGCGCGCGGTCAGCGAGGGCAGGCCCCAGGCGGGCGCCGGGGAATGGCAGCCCGCGCCCGGCGCGGGCAGCCTCCCGCCTGGCGAGGGCAGGCGGGCCGGCGCGCGGCCGGCCAGCGCGACCGGAGTGAGCCCGGCTGGCGGCGCGCAGGGCGGCGGCGCGGCCGACGAGGACACCACTCCGCTGCCGGTCGTCTTGGCCCGCCCGGACTGGGAGCAGCCGGGCGGCGAGGCTGCCTGGCCGAACCGGTACCAGGACATGGCACCGCCGCCGGTTCCCGCGCCGCCAGCCGCGGGGCCCCGCCGGGACACGGCACCGCCGGCCAGCAGCCAATCCCCGGCTGGCGGCCCGTCCCCGGCCGGCTGGCCGGCGCCGGTCAGCGGGCAGCAGGCAGGCGGTTCACGTCCGGTTGCTACGCAGCACGGGCCGCCGTCGGCCAGTTACCCGCAGGCCATGCCGGGACCGGGGCCACACCCGGCGCAATCGCCTGGCCAGCGCGCGATGCCCCATCCCGCGCCCCGGCCGCCTGGCCAGGGAACCGGGCGTGAACCCGGGGCGGCAAGCCAGGCCGACCAGGACGCGGGCGCGCCGTCGCGCCGCCACCAGGACCCTGGGCAGCAGCAGTCCGCCCCGGCTTCGCAGCCCGCGCAGGCCAAGCTGGACCAGATCAAGGACCTTTACCTGACCGCCGAGGCGATCGGCGAAGACGCGCTGGTCAAGCACTTCGACGAGGTCAGCAGGCGGCAGCGGGAGCTGATCCGCGAGTACTTCGAGCAGTCCGGGTTCAAGAGCAGCGCGGGCAGCAGCCGCGCGCCCTGGGAGATGCCGGCCAGCGATCCCGGGCCCGACCCGATGTCCGACGAAGCGCACCTGCGCGGCTAATCCGGCTGCCCGCCGACGGCCCGGCCGGCCTCGCCGTGACAGCTGACACCAGCCTGACGCAGCATCCGCTTCCCTGGTAACAGCACCCGTCCGTGCGTCCGGCGGGCTCTGGCCGGTCTCGGACGTGGTGGCCGCGGACATGCGATCATTAGGCGCGATGCCTACCATTCTGATCACCGGGGCGGCCGGGAGCATCGGCGGCATGCTCCGCGAGCGGCTCGCCGTGCCCGGCCGGTCGCTGCGCCTGCTCGACGTGGCCGAACTCAGCGCCAGGCCGGGCGAGCAGGCCGTCCGGGCCTCGGTCACCGACATGGGTGCCATGACGGCCGCCTGCCAGGGTGCCGACGCCGTGATCCACCTGGCGGGCCTGGCCACCGAGGGACCGTGGGAGCGGATCGCCGAGCTCAACATCCACGGCAGTTACGTGGTGTTCGAGGCCGCCAGGCGGGCCGGGGTGAGCCGGGTGGTGTACGCCTCGTCCAACCACGCGGTCGGCTTCATTCCCCGCCCGGCGTTCCCGGCCGCGGACTACGCGTTCCCGGCGCCGGACACCTACTACGGCGTGTCCAAGGCGGCCGGCGAGGCGCTGGCCGCGCTCTACCACCACCGGTACGGCATGGACACGATCTGCCTGCGGATCCTCACCTGCGAACGGCGGCCAAGCACGGTCAGGTCACTGTCCACCTGGCTATCGCCCGACGACACCGGACGGCTGTTCGAGGCCTGCCTGACCGCGCCGCGGCCCGGCTTCGCCGTGGCCTACGGGGTGTCGGCCAACACCAGGGGCGGCTACGTCAGCCTGGACGCCGCCCGGGCGCTCGGCTACCAGCCGCGCGACGACGCCGAAGACTACGCCGCCGAGGTCATCGCCGCCCAGGGTGAGCCCGACCCCGATGACCCGGTGCTGCAGCACCTGGGCGGTGAGTTCTGCCTGCCTGACTTCGACGCCGGGCAGCTGGCCTGAGCGGGACGCTAGTGCTCGTGGCTCAGGTCGACGATGCAGAACCGGTTGCCTTCCGGGTCTTCCAGAACGATGAAGTCCGGGTCCTGCGGGTAGCTGTCCCAGTCGACCCGTCTGGCGCCGAGCGACACGAGCCTGGCCGCCTCGGCCTCCTGCTCGCTGGCACTGGCAGCGTGCAGGTCAATGTGCAGGCGCGGGTGATCCTCCGGAGGTGTCTGGCTGAGCTGTAGCGCGATCGCCGTCCCGGCTCCGTCCTTGGGCACGAGCACCCTCGCCCAGCCGCCGAAGCCATCCTCGCGCAGCTGGTAGCCCAGCGCCGCGGACCAGAATTCAGCGGCCCGCCGCGCGTCCCCGACCCCGAGCACCAGCACGCCGAACGTCAGCATGGCCGGAGTCTAGCTACTGCCGCGGCAGGTCACGCCTTGCTCGCGCGGCTTGGCCGGCCGGCTTCGCGAGCGTCAGCCGACAGCGTCCTGGATGGCCGGAATGACCTGGCCGGCGGCCTGGCCGAAGCCGACCCTGGTGCCGTCCGGGCCAGCGGCGGTGGCGGTGATGCCCACCTCGTCGTTGTCCTCCAGCCACGCCCTGGTGCTGCCGTCATCGAGGGTGACCGGCTTGGTCCCGTTCCAGGTCAGCTCCAGCAGGCAGGCGTACTGCCCCGGGTCAGGGCCGCTGACCGTGCCGGAGGCGAACAGGTCGCCGGTCCGCACGCTCGCCCCGCCCGCGGTCAGGTGAGCCAGCATCTGGGCCGGGCTCCAGTGCATCTCGCGGTAGCGCGGCCTGGACACCACCTGCTCGTTGATCGTGACCTCGAAGTCGATGTCCAGGCCCCAGTCCTGCGACTCGGCCAGGTAGGGAAGCAGCCCGGTATCGCGCGACGGCGGCCGGATCCTGGCGTGCTCCAGGGCCGCCAGCGGCACCACCCAGGGCGAGATCGTGGTGGCGAAGGACTTGGCCAGGAACGGCCCGAGCGGCACCGATTCCCAGGTCTGCAGGTCGCGCGCGGACCAGTCGTTGACCAGGCAGGCACCGAACACGTGCTCGGCGAACCTGGTCACCGGGATCGGCTCGCTCAGCACGCTGTGCATGCCCGCCACGAACCCCAGCTCGGCCTCGAAGTCCAGCCGTGCCGACGGGCCGAAGGCGGGCGCGGCCGCGTCCGGCGGCAGGAACTGGCCGCACGGCCGGCGGACCGGGGTGTGCGACACGATCACCGAGCTGGCCCGGCCGTGATAACCGGCCGGCAGGTGCCGCCAGTTCGGCGGCAGCGGGCTGGAGCCGCGACCGAAGATCTGGCCGACGTTGCTGGCATGGTGCTCGGACGCATAGAAATCGGCGTAGTCGCCGACCGTGAACGGCAGGTGCAGCTCGGCGCCGGCCACCGGGACGAGCAGGTCCTCGATCGCGTCGCGGTAGATGTCCTGCGACAGCCAGAGGACCAGGGCAGCACGGACCTGGGCCCAGGCGCGGTGCCCGGCGGCGAGGAACAAGTCCAGGTTGCCCCCGCTGAACAGGTGGGCCCGGCCGGGCAGCAGCCGGGAGGTCAGCGCGCCCAGATCGAGTATCCGGTCGCCGATCCGCACGCCGGCCCGTGGCTGGCCCAGGTGGTGCGCGGCGCTGTAGGACCCGTAGGGGAGCGTCTGCAGCCCGAACGGGTCTTCGCGGCCGATCCCGAGCCATGCCGCTGCCATCGGTGCCATGGGGACCCTTCCGTGACGTTTACCGGCGGGGGTGCGGTGTGAATAGCCTCGATAGTAGTGAGGAGGTAGCAACGCCATGGCACAGCCACAGGGACAGCAGCCGCGGGTGCTGGTGGTCGGCGCCGGGTTCGGCGGGCTGGCGACGATGAGCGGGCTGCGGCGCACCAGCGCCGGGGTGACGCTGGTGGACCGGAACATCTACAGCACCTTCCAGCCGCTGCTCTACCAGGTCGCGACCGGCGGCCTGAACGGCAGCGACATCGCCTACCCGACGCGGGGGACCAGCCGCAAGTACCACGCCAGCTTCCAGCACGGCGAGATGACCGGCCTGGACCCGTCAGCGAGGAAGATCACCCTGGCGGACGGCAGCAGCCTGGACTACGACTACCTGATCATCGCGACCGGCGTGGCCGCGGCGCACTTCGGTGTGCCCGGCGCGGCCGAGCACACCCAGGGCCTGTACACCCGCAAGGACGCGATCGCGCTGCGGGACCAGCTCATGACCATGCTTGAGGACCTGAACAACGAGGACGGCGACGGCGAGCTCGCGATCACCGTGGCCGGCGGCGGCGCCACCGGTGTCGAGCTGGCCGGGACCCTGGCTGAGTTGCGCAACATCGCGCTGGCCAGCGCGTATCCCGACATCAACCGGGCCAGGGTGCAGGTCAGGCTGGTCGAGATGGCCCCGGTGCTACTGGCTCCGTACAAGAAATCACTGCGCGACTACGCTCGCGACCAGCTGGCGCGGCGCGGCGTCGACGTCCGGCTCGGCACCGAGATCTGCAAGGTGACCGCCAGCCATGTCACCCTCTCCGACGGGCAGGAACTGCGCAGCGACATCACCGTGTGGGCGGCGGGGGTGGCCGCGCCGGCGGCCGCGGCCGGCTGGGGCCTGCCGCAAGGACGCGGCGGCCGCATCGTGACCGGGCCCGACCTGCGGGTCAAGGGGCAGGACCGGATCTTCGCCATCGGTGACATCGCGGTCATCGACGGGCAGCCGCTGCCGCAGCTGGCGCAGCCCGCGCTGCAAACGGGC
Source organism: Streptosporangiaceae bacterium (assembly GCA_036558005.1). GTDB lineage: Bacteria > Actinomycetota > Actinomycetes > Streptosporangiales > Streptosporangiaceae > DATBGO01. The sequence continues at coordinate 16,063 of DATBGO010000151.1, forward strand.
CGGTTTGCCGCCGCGCAGGTCAGGCGGCTGATAGCGGGGCAGGAGACGGACTCGTTCAGCTACCACGACAAGGGCATCATGGCGACCATCGGGAGCCGGTCCGCCGTGGTCCAGCTGCCGGCCGGGATCCGGCTGCGCGGCACCCTGGCCTGGCTGGCCTGGCTCGGCCTGCACCTGATCACCCTGCTCGGCAACCGCAACCGGATATCCGCGCTGGTCAACCTGTCCTGGCGGTACCTGACCTGGTCGCGCGGCGGCGGGCTGATCATGGGGGACGAGGACCCGCCCGAGGCGAGCCCGGCCGCCGGGTCGCGGCGGCAGAACGGACGCGGTCAGCCGCCCGCGCCGGGCGGCTGACCGTGAGTTAGCTGCTAGCGGGCTGGCCGGAGCGCTACCACCGGTACCAGCGTGATCGCCCGCCGGCCCCCTCGGCTGCGCGGAACAGGAACCCGAGCAGCCAGATGGCGAGCACGATCAGGGCGATCCACCACAGCACGTGGATGGCGAAGCCCAGGCCGCCAAGTATCAGTGCGATCAACAGCACTGCCAGAAGTACTGCCACGGAATGCTCCCTTAATTGAGACAACAACGCGATCGCTAACTTCCCGCTGCCCGGCGGCTAAACATCGGGGGCCGCCCGGCCGCGGCGGCCCCCGGGCCGCGGCCAGGCCGCGGCGCGGGCGGTTGACCGCGGAGCCGGCCGGCGGTGGTTTGGCGCGGAAATGACCGGGCAAGAAAGGGCGGCATTTGCTCACCAGGCGAGGAGAGATGAACCAGGAGCAGGCCGCGCCCGCACCGGTGTGGGCGCTGGCAGTGGACACGCTGGCCAGGGCGTCGGCGGTGGCGGCCGCGGCGACCGGCGAAGAAGACCTGCGCCTGGGGACGGCGGGGGCGCTCGCGGGCCCGTTCGCCGACTGGGTCTTCGTCGACCTGACCGGGGCCGGCCAGCCGCGCCGGGCCGTCGCCGCCCGGCAGGGCAGCCCTGTCCTGTCCCGGGCGCTGACCGCGCTGCGGCTGACCGACGCGCCGCTGATCAGCGCGGCCGTGCGGCGGCGCACGCCGCTGATCGAGGCGCCCGTGCGGGACCGCTGGCTGCTGGGACGCATGCCGGACGGGAAGCCGGTGGCGGGCGCGGTCGGCGCCCGCTCGGCAGCGGTCGGCCCGATCGTCACCGCGGACGGCAGCGCGTGCGGCGCGATCACCATCGTCCGGACCGGGGCTAAGCCTTACGTCCGGTTTGTTGAACTCGGTTTCCTGTGCCATATCGCCGAGCTGACCGGCGTCGCGGTGAAACGGCTGCGCCGTCGCTGAGGTGGCTGCGGCCGGCCGGGATTGTCCCGTTTAAAAGACCGCTGCGGGGTAACTCTAAGACGACCATGAGGCGCGGGCCCGCGCAGCACAGTAGGCCTTCGTGATCGGAGCAACGAATGCGCATCCTGTCGGTTGTGATCGCCTTGTGGCTGATTATCGGAGCGATAGCGGCCGGGCAGCGGCACTACTACGACAGCGGCTCGGCGAACTGCGCCCACGCTGGCACCGTCGCAGTGACCATCCTCGCTGGCCCGCTCAACTACTTCGGTGCCAACCCCAAGGTGAAGTGTGCGCTGCCGCAGCCGAGCAAGTGAGCTGAGGCCAGCTTGCGGTAGTAGCTTGACGTCGAGAGAGCCGGCTCCGGTACACTGGAGTCAGCTCTCTCGATATCAAGATATATTTGCGGACGTTCCGGGCGAATCCGGCACCGCCGCGGCGCGCCCCTGAGGCCCGCGGCCGGACCGGATTGCGGCAGGATGCAAGTACCGGCACGGCGCAGGGCAGGAGGCACCCGATGACCGAGAACAGCTTCGGCGCGCGAGCGGCGCTCAGCGTGGGCGACGCCAGCTACCAGATCCACCGGCTGGACGCGGTCGATGGCAGCGCCAGCCTCCCGTTCAGCCTGAAGGTCTTGCTGGAGTGCCTGCTGCGGACCGAGGACGGCCGCAACGTGACCGGGGAGCACATCACCGCGCTGGCGCAGTGGGATCCCGCGGCCGAGCCCGGCACCGAGATCCAGTTCAGCCCGGCCCGGGTCATCATGCAGGACCTGACCGGCGTGCCCGCGGTGGTGGACCTGGCGGTGATGCGCGAGGCCATGCAGGCGCTCGGCGGTGACCCGGAGAAGATCAACCCGCTGGTCCCGGCCGAGCTGGTGATCGACCACTCGGTGGTCGCCGACGTATTCGGCCGGCCGGACGCGTTCGAGCGCAACGTCGAGCTCGAATTCAGCCGCAACAAGGAGCGGTTCGCGTTCCTGCGCTGGGGCCAGGAGGCGCTGCGCCAGTTCAAGGTGGTGCCGCCGGGCACCGGCATCGTGCACCAGGTGAACATCGAGCACCTGGCCCGGGTGGTGATGACCGGGGAGGGCCCCGATGGGCTGGCGGCCTATCCCGACACCTGCCTCGGCACCGACTCGCACACCACGATGCAGAACGGCCTGGGCGTGCTGGGCTGGGGGGTCGGCGGGATCGAGGCCGAGGCGGCGATGCTCGGCCAGCCGGTATCCATGCTGATTCCCAGGGTGGTCGGCTTCCGGCTGACCGGCGAGCTGCCGGCCGGCGCGACCGCCACCGACCTGGTGCTCACCATCACCGAGTTGCTGCGCCGCCACGGCGTCGTCGGCAAGTTCGTGGAGTTCCACGGCGACGGCGTCGCCTCGGTGCCGGTGGCCAACCGGGCCACGATCGGGAACATGAGCCCGGAGTTCGGCTCCACCTGCGCGATCTTCCCGATCGACGAGCAGACCCTGCGCTACCTGCGGCTCACCGGCCGGCCCGCGCGGGCCGTCGCGCTGGTCGAGGCGTACGCCAGGGAGCAGGGCCTGTGGCACGAGCCCGGCCGCCCGGCCCGCTACTCCGAGCAGCTGGAACTCGACCTGTCCACCGTGGTGCCGTCCATCGCCGGCCCGCGGCGGCCGCAGGACCGGGTCGCGCTGGCCGACGCCAAGACCGCGTTCAGGGACGCGCTGGCCGAGCAGATGTCGGCGCCCGGGCTGGACAACGGGCTGGGCGGGACATTCCCGGCGTCCGACCCGGTGAGCGGCGGGTTCGACGGCCGGGCCAGCGCGCCCGCGCAGGTGACGCTGGAAGACGGCACCCATACCTCGGTGGACCACGGGTCGGTGGTGATCGCGGCGATCACCTCCTGCACCAACACCTCCAACCCGTCGGTGATGGTGGGCGCCGCGCTGCTGGCCAAGAAGGCGGTCGAGGCGGGCCTGGCCCGCAAGCCGTGGGTGAAGACCACGCTGGCGCCCGGCTCGAAGGTGGTCATGGACTACTACGATCGCGCCGGGCTCACCCCCTACCTGGAGAAGCTCGGCTTCAACCTGGTCGGCTACGGCTGCACCACCTGCATCGGCAACTCCGGGCCGCTGCCCGAGGCAATCAGCGAGGCGGTCGCCGAGAACGACCTGTCGGTGGTCTCGGTGCTGTCGGGCAACCGGAACTTCGAGGGCCGGATCAACCCGGACGTGAAGATGAACTACCTGGCCTCGCCGCCGCTGGTGGTCGCCTACGCGCTGGCAGGCACCATGGACATCGACCTGACCACCGAGCCGCTGGGCGCCGGCGCCGACGGCACCCCGGTCTACCTGGCCGACCTGTGGCCAGCCCCCGCGGAGGTGGCGCAGATCGTGCAGGACGCGATCGCGGCGGAGATGTACGTGCGCGACTACGCGGACGTGTTCGCCGGCGATGACCGCTGGCACGAGCTCGACGTGCCGCCAGGCGAGGTCTTCGCCTGGGACCCCGGCTCCACCTACGTGCGGCGGCCGCCGTACTTCGAGGGCATGCCCGCCGAGCCCGAGCCGGTGACCGACATCCGCGGGGCGCGGGTGCTGGCGCTGCTCGGCGACTCGGTGACCACCGACCACATCTCGCCGGCCGGCGCGATCAAGACCGACAGCCCGGCCGGGAAATACCTCACCGAGCACGACGTGGCCCGGCGCGACTTCAACAGCTACGGCTCACGGCGCGGCAACCACGAGGTGATGATCCGCGGCACCTTCGGCAACATCAGGCTGCGCAACCGGCTCGCCCCCGGCACCGAGGGCGGGGTCACGGTCAAGCTGCCCGAGGGCACCCAGACCTCCATCTACGAGGCGTCGCGGGCCTACCTGGACGAGGGCACGCCGCTGCTGGTGCTGGGCGGCAAGGAGTACGGGTCAGGATCGTCCAGGGACTGGGCGGCCAAGGGCACCGTGCTGCTGGGCGTCCGCGCGGTGCTCGTCGAGTCGTTCGAGCGGATCCACCGGTCCAACCTGATCGGGATGGGCGTGCTGCCGCTGCAGTTCCAGCCGGGCGAGTCGGCCGCTTCGCTCGGGCTGACCGGGCACGAGGTGTTCGACGTGGCGGGCATCGAGGCGATCAACTCCGGCCCGGTCCCGCGCGAGGTCACCGTGCGGGCCGACGGCATCCAGTTCCGCGCCGTGGTGCGGATCGACACCCCGGGCGAGGCCGAGTACTTCCGGCACGGCGGGATCATGCAGTACGTGCTGCGGTCGCTGCTGGCCGGCGGCTGAGCCCTGGCTGGCGGAACGTTGCCGCAGGCACCCGCCGACCCCACGGTCGTCACCGGCCGGACCGGCCAGCCCGTGCTGGCCACCGTCGCGCTGGCGGCCGGGATCTGCGTGCTCGCGATCAACCTGCGGGCGGCGATCACCAGCCTGCCGCCGCTGTTCCCCGAGCTGGCCGGCACCCTGCACCTGTCCAGCGCGACACTGTCGGCGCTGGCCGCGACCCCGGTGCTGTGCTTCGGCGTGTTCTCCGCCGTCGCCGCCCCGCTGGGCAGGCGGTTCGGCGAGGAGCGGGTGCTCGGGGCGGCGCTGCTGCTGCTGGCCGCCGGGCTGGCGCTGCGCGGCGCGCTGCCCGGGACGCTGCTGTTTCCCGGGACGGTGCTCGGCGGCGCCGCGGTCGCGCTCATGAACGTGCTGCTGCCGAGCCTGGTGAAGCGGCGCATGCCCGACCAGGCCGGCCTGCTGATCGGCGGTTACCTGCTGCTGCTGTCGGCCGGGGCGGTCATCGCCTCGCTGCTGGCGGTGCCGGTGTTCAACGCGGCCGGCTCGGCGGCCTGGGCGACCCGGCTGTCGCTGGGCCTGTGGGCGCTGCCCGCGCTGGCCGCCGCGCTGGCGTGGCTGCCCCAGCTGCGGTACCGGACCCTGCCGCCGCAGGGCCGGCCCCGGGCCGGCGGGGTGCTCGCGATGGCCAGGTACCCGCTGGCCTGGCAGGTGACAGCGTTCATGGGCCTGCAGAGCCTGTCCTACTACGCGGCGCTGTCGTGGTTCCCCACCCTGCTGCGCGACCGGGGGATCAGCGCGGGCCACGCCGGCGACCTGCTGGGCCTGATGAACTTGGGGAACGCGCTCACCGCGCTGCTGGTGCCGGTGCTCGCGCACCGGGCCGCCAGCCAGCGCTGGCTGGTCACCGCGTCCACGGTCGCGACCACCGGCGGGCTGATCGGGGCGGCGTTCGGCCCGGCCAGCGCGGCCGCGCCGTGGATGCTGCTGCTCGGCCTGGGCCAGGGCGCCACGCTCGGGCTCGGGATCTTCTTCACCATGGCCAGGGCCCCGGACCCGGCGGCGGCCGCGTCGCTGTCGGCGTTCGCGCAGAGCGGCGGATACCTGCTGGCCAGCACCGGGCCGCTGCTGCTCGGGCTCCTGCACGCGCAGACCGGCGGCTGGAGCGTGCCGGTGATCGCGCTGCTCGCGGTGGTGGCAGGCCAGCAGGCATCAGGCTGGCTGTCGGGCCGGGCGCTGACCCTTCCCGCGGGCCCCGCAGGTGACAGGGGGGTCAGCTCCTAAGGGGCGGCTGCGTGCATATTTCTCACCGCCGGAAATAGACTCAACGGGATTTCTGTGCGCCCGCTGTCGATCGCAGAGGAGCAGAGCCGGTGACCTTGCTGGAGACCATCCGGGGTCCGCGCGACCTCAAGGATCTCAGCGCGGACAGGCTGCCCCAGCTGGCAGCGGAGATCCGTGACGTGCTCATCCAGGGCGTGTCCCGCAATGGCGGGCATCTCGGGCCCAACCTCGGCGTGGTGGAGCTGACCATCGCGCTGCACCGGGTATTCGACTCGCCGGTCGACCGGATCGTCTTCGACACCGGGCACCAGGCGTACGTGCACAAGCTGCTCACCGGCCGCCAGCCCAGCTTCGGCAGGCTGCGCCAGTACGGCGGCCTGTCGGGCTACCCGAGCCGGGCCGAGTCCGAGCACGACGTGATCGAGAACTCACACGCCTCCACCAGCCTTGCCTACGCCGACGGGCTGGCCAAGGCGTTCCAGCTGCGCGGCGAGACCCGGCGCACGGTGGTCGCGGTGATCGGGGACGGCGCGCTGACCGGCGGAATGGCCTGGGAGGCGCTGAACAACATCGCCGGGGCGCGCGACCGGCGGGTCGTCATCGTCGTCAACGACAACGGCCGGTCCTATCAGCGGACCATCGGCGGGCTGGCCGAGCACATGGCCGCGGTCCGGGTGTCCCAGCGGTACGAGCAGGTGCTCGACTACATCAAGACCACCCTGTCGCACACCCCGCTGGTCGGCTCCCCGCTGTACGACACGCTGCACGGGATCAAGAAGGGCATCAAGGACGTGCTGCAGCCGCAGGTCCTGTTCGAGGACCTGGGGCTGAAGTACCTCGGCCCGGTGGACGGGCACGACGAGCAGGCGGTGGAGCACGCGCTGCGCCAGGCGTCCGGCTTCGGCGGGCCGGTCCTGGTGCACGTGATCACCAAGAAGGGAGCCGGCTACCCGCTGGCCGAGGAGAACGACGAGGACTGCCTGCACCAGGTCCAGCCGGCCGCCAAGGGGCCGGCCCCCGGCGCCGCCGCGCCGCCCGCCGCCAGCCCGCCGCCGCGGCCGTGGACCAAGATCTTCGGCACGGAGCTGGCCGAGATCGGCGCCCGGCGGCCCGACGTGGTCGCGATCACCGCGGCCATGCTGCACCCGACCGGCCTGGCCCCGTTCGCGGCCGCCTACCCGGACCGGGTGTTCGACGTCGGCATCGCCGAGCAGCACGCGGTGACCAGCGCGGCAGGCCTGGCGATGGGCGGCATGCACCCGGTGGTGGCGATCTACTCGACCTTCCTGAACCGGGCGTTCGACCAGGTCATGATGGACGTGGCGCTGCACCGGCTGCCGGTCACCTTCGTGCTGGACCGGGCCGGGGTGACCGGCCCGGACGGGTCCAGTCACCACGGCATGTGGGACGGGTCGATCCTGCAGCTCACGCCCGGGATGCGAATCGCGGTGCCACGGGACGGGGCCAGGCTGGCGGAACTGCTGCGGGAGGCGGTGGCGTTCAGCGAAGGGCCGACGGCGCTGCGGTTCCCGCGCGGCAGCGTGGGCGCGGACATCCCCGCGGTGGCCAGGCTCGGCGAGATGGACGTGCTGCGGGAGCGCGCTCCCGGGACGGCGGCCGACGTGCTGCTGCTCGGCGCGGGCCCGATGGCCGGCCTCGCGCTGGAGGCCGCGCAGCGCCTGTCCGACCAGGGCATCGGGGTGACGGTGGTCGACCCGCGCTGGGTGAAGCCGCTGGACCCGGCGGTCGCCGCGGCGGCCAGGACGCACCGGCTGGTGGTGACCGTCGAGGACAACGGCGTGGTCGGCGGGTTCGGCGAGGCGGCCGCCCGGCTGCTGCGCGACAGCGACGTGGAGACCCCGGTCAAGACTTTCGGGCTGCCGCAGGAGTTCCTGGCCCACGGCGAGCGCGGCGAGATCCTCGCCGACGCGGGCCTGACCTCGCAGAACCTGGCCCGGCAGATCACCGAGGCGGTGGCCCGCCGGACCCAGGAACTGGCGCCCGATCCGCAGGTCTGAGCGACTGCCCGCCCGGCAGGCCCGCGCAAGCGGGATAATTGACCGCATGGAAATGCTGGAGGTCGCGGTCGTGGGATCGGGCCCGGCGGGCCTGTACACCGCCGAGGCCCTGATCAAGCAGGCCGCCGCGCTGGACCCGGCCGCCGCCATCCGGGTCGACGTGCTGGACCGGCTGCCCACCCCGTACGGCCTGGTCCGGTACGGCGTGGCCCCCGACCACAAGTCGATCAAGTCCATCGCCGAGTACCTGCGCGGCGTGCTCGAGCACGACAACGTGAGCTTCGTCGGCGGCGTGCACCTGGGCACCGACGTGACCAGGGAAGACCTGCTGGCCTGCTATGACGCGGTGGTCTACGCGACCGGCGCGATGCGGGACCGGCAGCTGGGCATCCCCGGCGAGGACCTGCCCGGCAGCATCGCGGCCACCGACTTCGTCAACTGGTACTGCGGGCATCCCGACATCGATCCTGGCGCGTTCACGCTGGACGCCGAGTCGGTGGCGGTGATCGGGGTCGGCAACGTCGCGGTCGACGTGGCCAGGATCCTGGTCCGCGACCCCGACGAGCTGCGCGAGACCGATGTCTCCCAGCCGGTCCTGGAAGCCCTGCAGGCCAGCAAGGTCCGCGAGGTGCACATGATCGGCCGCCGCGGCCCGGCGCAGGCCAAGTTCACCACCAAGGAGCTGCGCGAGCTCGGCGAGCTGGACGGGGTGGACGTCGTCGTCGGCGACGGCGAGGCGGACCTGGACGCGTTCGACCCGACCGGCGGCAGCGCCCGGCTGGCCCAGTCCGACCGGCACGTGCGCGGCAACTACACGGTGATCAGCGGCTGGGCGGGCCGGACCCCGGGCGGGGCCGGGCGCAGGCTGACGATCAGGTTCTGGCTGCGGCCGGTCGAGATCCAGGGCAGTGACCGGGTGTCGGGGCTGGTGCTCGAGCGGACCCGGCTGGACGAGGACGGCCGGTTCACCGGCACCGGGGAGCTGGAGACCCGGCCGGCCCAGATGGTGCTGCGCAGCGTCGGCTACCAGAGCGTGCCGCTGCCCGGGGTCCCGTTCGACGCCGCCAGCTACACCGTGCCCAACGCCGAGGGCCGGGTGCTGTCGGCCGATGGCGTGCCGCTGCCCGGCGAGTACGTCGCGGGCTGGCTCAAGCGCGGGCCGACCGGCGTGATCGGCACCAACAAGTCCGACGCCGCGCAGACCGTCCGGTCGCTGCTGGCCGACCTGGCCGGCGGGCCTGGCCCCGGGGACGTTCCGCTGCCCAGGGCGGGCCTGCTGCGGCTGCCGGAGCCGGATCCGGCCGGGGCCTCGGGCGGCGCGGCGGGCCAGCTCGGGTCGCGGCTGGCGCGGGCACTGGCGGCCAAGGGGATCCGGCCGGTCAGCTACGCCGACTGGCTGAAGATCGAGACCGCGGAGAAGGAACTCGCCGCCGCGCTCGGCCGCGGCGCGCGGGTCAAGCTGGCCAGCCGCGCCGAGATCCGCCGGGCCTGCGGGCTCGACCAGCCCTGACGGCCCGTCCCTGTCAAGGAAGGCCAGCCCGCCGGGACCGCCTTCCCTGACAGGGCCGGTCCCCCGGACAGTCACTGGCCGGGGGGCCGGCCCGTCCTGAGGGCGCTGGGCGGGCCGGCCCGGCGCGCGGACGCTATCCGGGACTGGCGCCCGCGCGGGCCAGGATGCCGCGGACCTTCGCCGCGGACAGGTCGGCTTTGGGCAGGAATGAGATGGCCGGGCTGTCGGCGATCAGGTCTGCGAAGTCCTCACCGGAATAGGCGGAGATGAGGATGACCCTCGGGGCGGAGGTATCCGGGCAGGCGGCGAGCTCGCGGGCGAGGTCGATGCCGCTGTCGGTGCCCAGGTCGATGTCGATGAGTGCGACATCGGGGCTCAGCTCACGGCAGCGGTGACACGCCTGGGCCGCGGTCGAGGCGGTGCCGACGACATTGATCCCGCCGCGCTGCAGCAGTTCGCGGGCAGCGCGCAGGAACGCGTCACTGTCGTCGACGATCAGGCAGCTCACCGGCATGTTCCCAGAGTGGCCCTGAAACACCGCCGGGTTCATCGCGGCCAGCCGGAATCCTGGCCTGCCAGCCAGCCTGCAGGGCGGCTGGGGGATAACAGCGCCCGCCAGCGGAGGCTGGCTATGCCTGGCTCAGGCAGGCGATGACCCTCTCGGCCAGCAGCGGAGGTACCGAATTGCCCAGTTGCGCCTGAACGGAGGCCCGGCTCCCGACAAGGTCGAACTGTCGGGATAGGTGAACAGCCGCTTGATCTCCGGAGCCCGCAACCGTCTGTTATCCCAATGGAACGGGCCGACGTACGGGCCAGGCTGCGCCTGGATGGTCGGCGCCGGCTTGCCTGGCGCCAGCTTCAGCAGGAACGACCAGTATTTGCTGCGCCAGCCGAAGACAGGCTCGGGATGATCGCGCTTCTGGGTGTAGTACAGGTAGTTGTCGCCAGGCGGAATGTCAGGCAGCAAATGCCCGTATTTCCCGTTGACAGCTTCACCCGGCTCAGGATCGCTGACCAGCCCGGCCAGTGCCGCACCCGCTGTTACATGCGGCTGCTGCGGATCCCCGCTGACGCGCCGTTCCCAGTTCCCGCCGTGGGATGGGAGGGGATGGGCGGGGAGCGGCTCACTCGCCGATGCCCCGATTACAAACAACCGCGGACGTGCCTGCGGGACACCGTAGTCGGCGGCGTTGAGGACCTTGGCGCGCCAGTGATAGCCAGCGTCAGCTATTTCCCCGAGCAGCCGCTCGTAAGCCGGCTTGCTGGCCCTGTTGTTGTACGTCAGTGCGTAGACGTTCTCCAGCACGAAATACCGGGGCCTGGCTTCGGCTAGCACTCGCGTGTAGGCCTGCAGCAAGGACGCATCAGGATCGAGTCCCTCGCGCTTCCACTCCAGCCAGAAGCCTGACTTAGAGAACGGGATGCACGGCGGCCCGCCGATCAGCAGGTCAGGCCGCGCAGAGCGGCGCAGCCCGGCCGCGGCGAGGATCTGGCTCGTCGGGGTGGCGAGTATGTCGCCCTGGATGACTGGCGATGCCAGGTGGGCGAAGTTCTTCTCCATGGTGGCCGCTGCGTCCCTGTCCCACTCGACCGCAGCCCGGACCTCGTACCCAGCCCGCTCGGCACCGAGGTCAAGGCCGCCAGCCCCGGAGAACAGGGAAATCGCGATGCCCTTGGTGCTCACGAGACCATCCTCCCGGTAAGTGCCGACAAAGTCCGGGCGCCACTCCGAGTTGGCTTGCTGGCTATCGCCGCTCTCAGGCAGGTCAGCCAGGAGGGTCCTGGCTCGCCCTGAGCTGTGCCAGCTCATCTTGAGCGCTAGTGAGAAGTCGCTGAAGCTGGCGCTGTACCTGGGCGCTCGTCCGGAACGGATACTTACGCCAGTAGTCGTAGAACTGCTCCGGGGTCCTGAACGCCCCGGTCCCTGAGCGGAGCCCGGCGAGGGTGGGCCACTTGAAGTACGTGTTGCCTGTGTACAGGGTGATCCTGCTCTGGGTGCGGCGCCCGGTAGCCGCCCGCCTGGCCGCCTTGACATCGACCGCGTGGAAACCGCCTCCGAAGATGTGCCCTTCAACCTCGATGTCGGGGTATCCGCGCTCGGTCCCGCGGTGCACTTTGGCACCCGGGATCTCCAGCACGCGCAGCGCCAGGAAGCTGACGACTGACACCTCAAGGATGTTCGCGAGCGCTGCGGGCTCACTCGGCAGCGGGAGCAGGTGCCCGCCAAGAGCCAGGCGCTGCTCAAGCTCTAACGGGCTGGCTGCCTCCAGCGGCCAGCTTGCGATGTCGCTCTCGCGCTGGAAGACCCCCCCGACCTCGAACCTGAAGTCATCGCACTGGTCCTGCAGCCAGCTGCGCAGATCCAAGGGCTTGGCCACGGCGCAAGAGCATGCCACAGCAGGCCTGCTCTGTCAGGACGCCACTCTGCTCCTTCCGGGAATGGGGGATATCTCCATCAAGGTGAGCTTGCCAGCCGGGCCAGGTTCGCCAGCGTCACCAGCAGCGCCCTGGTGCGATGCCGGTCCTCGCCGCCGGCGTTGACCGCGACGAAGTCGGTCACCCCGGCCTCGGCGAGCGCGCTGACCTGCTCGGCGACCGTGTCCTCATCGCCGGCGATGGCCACCTCGCCGGGGCCCGCCGCGCCCTCCCGGTCCAGCATCGCCCGATAGGACGGCAGCTGGCCGTAGACGGTCAGCTGCTCGGAGATCCGGGCCCTGGCCGCGGGCACGTCGCTGGTCACGCAGACCGGCAGCAGGCAGACGATCCGCGGGCTGGGCCGCCCGGCCGCCTGCGCCGCGACGCTGAGCGCCGGGGCAACGTAGTCGCGTACCGTGTCCGGGCCGGTCATCCACAGCACGGTGCCGTCGGTGCGCTCGCCCGCCAGTGCCAGCATCCGCGGCGCCATCGCGGCCAGCAGCACCGGCACCCGGCCGGGCCGGGGCGCCGACAGCCCGATCCTGGCCCGCAGCGTCTCGCCCTGGAAGTCGGCCTGCTCGCCGCTGAGCAGCGGCAGCAGCACCGACAGGTACTCGCTCATGTGCCGGGCGGGCCGGCTGAAGCTGTAGCCGTACATGTCGTCAATGACGATTTTGTGGGACAGCCCGATGCCGAGGGTGAGATGGCCCTCCAGCGCGGCCGCCACGGTCAGTGCCTGCTGGGCCAGGGCCGCGGGGTGGCGGGGATAGCTGGGCACCACCGCGGTGCCCAGCTCGAGGCCGGCGCCCCGGCCGGCCACGGCGAGCGCGGTCAGCGCGTCGAGCCCGAAGATGTTGGACAGCCACGCCGAGGAGAAGCCGTCGCCGGCCGCCCGCAGGATCTGGGCCCGCAGCCGGTCCAGCGCATCGGTGCCGGTGAAATTGTCCAGCGACGTGCCTATCCGCATGTTTCTCCTCAGCCAGCCGCCACCCAGGGTATTGGAGAGCGGCGGCCCTGGGGACAATAGGGACATGGTTTCTGGTCAGGTTGGCTCCGGCCGCGGCGGCGATGGCAGGGGCCCGGGTGTTACCCGGGACCACAGGCACGAACACCACGTGACCAGCGCTGATACGGCCAGCAGTCCGGCGCGGCAAGGCGACAGCGGGCCGGGCGAGTCGGTCGCGCCCGCCGGGCCTCCCGGCGACCTGCCCGGCGACCGGTTCCTGGACCGGGAGGAGAGCTGGCTGCGGTTCAACCAGCGGGTGCTCGAGCTGGCCGAGGACACCTCGCTGCCGCTGCTGGAGCGGGTCAGGTTCACCTCGATCTTCGCCAGCAACCTGGACGAGTTCTTCATGGTCCGGGTGGCCGGCCGGATCAGGCGGATGGCGGCGGGCCTGCCGGTCGAGCAGGCCAGCGGGCGGCTGCCCAGCCAGATCTACGAGAACACGCTGGAGACCGCGCGCGAGCTGACCGCGATGCACGCCCAGTACTTCAGCAGGTCGCTGCTGGCCGCCCTGGCCGGCGAGGGGATCGAGATCCTGCGCTGGAAGGAGCTGGCCGCGCAGGAGCAGGCCGGGCTGCAGCGGCTGTTCAGGAACCGGATCTACCCGGTGCTGACCCCGCTGGTGGTCGACCCGGCGCACCCGTTCCCTTACATCTCCGGCCTGTCGCTGAGCCTGGCGGTGGTGATCGCCGACCCGCGCACCGGCGCGACCATGTTCGCCCGGGTGAAGGTGCCGCCGCTGCTGCCCAGGTTCCTGTCGGTGGCAGCCAACCGGTTCGTGCCGATCGAGGACGTGATCGCCGCTCACCTGCAGGAGCTGTTCGTCGGGCTCGAGGTGATCGAGCACCACGTGTTCCGGGTGACCAGGACCAGGGACCTGGAGATCGACGAGGACGTCACCGAGGACCTGCTCAAGTCGCTGGAACGCGAACTGCTGCGGCGCCGGTTCGAGCCGGCGGTCCGGCTCGAGGTGGAGGAGTCCATCTCCGCTGACGTGCTCGACCGGCTGGTGACCGAGCTCGGGGTGGACACCCGGGCGGTGTACCGGGTGCCGGGGCCGCTGGACCTGTCGGGGCTGTCGGCCATCGCTGACCTGGACATGCCCAAGCTGAGGTACCCGCCGTTCATCCCGTCGGAGACGGCGCTGCCGCTGGACACCGGGATCTTCACCGCGCTGACGGAGCGGGACGTCCTGGTGCACCACCCGTACGACTCGTTCGCGGCCAGCGTGCAGCAGCTGGTGGTGTCGGCCGCCGAGGACCCGCGGGTGCTGGCGATCAAGCACACCCTGTACCGGACCAGCGGCGACTCGAAGATCGTCGATGCGCTGATCGACGCCGCCGAGGCGGGCAAGCAGGTCGTGGTGGTGGTGGAGATCAAGGCCCGGTTCGACGAGCGGGCCAACATCGCCTGGGCCCGCAAGCTGGAGGAAGCCGGCTGCCACGTGGTGTACGGGTTCGTCGGGCTGAAGACGCACTGCAAGATGGTGCTGGTGGTGCGCGAGGAGGCGGACGGCTCGCTGCGCCGGTTCTGCCACATCGGGACCGGCAACTATCATCCGACCACGGCCCGGCTGTATGAGGATTTCGGCCTGCTGACCAGCGACCCGGTGGTGGGCGCGGACGCGACGGACCTGTTCAACCACCTGACCGGGTACAGCAGGAAGAGCGAGTACGGGCGGCTGCTGGTCGCCCCGGCCCGGTTGCGTGCCGGGCTGCTGGAGCGGATCGAGGCGCAGGCCGAGCGGGCCAGGGCCGGCCAGCTCGCGAAGATCCAGATGAAGTGCAACGCGATCATCGACGAGGCGATCATCGACTCGCTGTACCGCGCATCCCAGGCGGGCGTGCCGGTGGACGTCTGGGTGCGCGGGATCTGCGCGCTGCGGCCCGGCGTGCCCGGCCTGTCCGAGACCATCAGGGTGCGCAGCGTGCTCGGCCGGTTCCTGGAGCACTCGCGGATCTACGCGTTCGGCACCGGGGTCGAGGACGGCGAGATCTGGATGGGCAGCGCCGACCTCATGCACCGTAACCTGGACCGGCGGGTGGAGCTGCTGGTCCGGGTGGCCGACCCGGCGCAGCAGGCAGAGCTGCGCGGGCTGATAAACATGGCCATGGACGAGGGAACGGCGTCCTGGTGGCTGGCGGCGGACGGCACCTGGACCAGGCACCATCTTGACGACGCCGGGGCACCGCTGACCGACATACAGGAGTACTTGATCCTGACCAGGAACAACCGGAGCGCTGATGGCTGATCCCGGCGAGATCGGGGCAGCCGGGGCAGTGCTGTACCGGCATTCCGGGCCGGGCCTGGATATCGGGCTCATCCACCGGATCAAGTACGACGACTGGAGCTATCCGAAAGGGAAGACCGAGCCGGGCGAGCACGTCCTGGCCACGGCGGTCCGGGAGGTCGCGGAGGAGACCGGCATCGACGTCGTGCTCGGCCGCAAGCTCGGCCAGGTCAGCTACCAGGTCAGCGGCAGGCCCAAGCGGGTGGACTTCTGGGCCGGGCGGCCCGCCGCCGGGGCCGGCCGCCGGTTCGCCGCCAACGCCGAGGTCGACGAGCTGATCTGGCTGCCGCTGGCGCAGGCCAGGGCGAAGCTGAGCTACCAGCACGACACCCGGCTGCTCGACGAGCTCGTGGCCGGGCCGGCCGACACCACCCCGCTGATCCTGCTGCGGCACGGCTCGGCCGGCAGCAAGTCGACCTGGGCCGGGGACGACCTGGACCGGCCGCTGGACGAGCGCGGCATCGCCGACGCGCGGCAGCTCGCCGGGCTGCTGGCCTGCTTCGGGCGGTGCCAGGTGATCAGCTCGGCGGCGCGGCGGTGCGTGGCGACGGTCGAGCCGTACGCGGACCAGGCCGGAACCCAGGTCAGGCCGGTGCCGGAGCTGACGGTGGCGCCCGGCGAGGCCGAGGTGGCCGCGGGTAACGCGCTGGCGATCTCGGTCGCGGACCGGGGCGAGCCTGCCGTGCTGTGCGGGCACGGGGAGAACCTGGCCCCGATGCTGACCGCCGTCTGCGAGCACCTGGGCGTGCCCCAGCCCGCCGGGCCCGCGCTGCGCAAGGGCGCCTTCTGGGTGCTGCACCTGGGCGGCGGGACGCTGGCCGGGGCCGAGCAGTACCAGCTGGCCGTCACCGTGGACGCGTGAGGAGCCGATGAGCCAGCAGGACGCGGACGAGCGGGCCAGGGCGCTGGCGGCGCGAGCCGGCGCGCAGGGGGATCCGGCCGGCTGGTTCGAGCCGCTGTACGCGGCCGCGGCGCGCGGCCAGGCGCAGGTGCCCTGGGACCGCGGCGGGCCGCATCCGCTGCTGGTGGACTGGGCCGGCGCCCGGCGGCAGCGGGTCACGGGGCTGGCTGAAGCCGGGCTGGCTGATGCCGGGCAGCGCGCGCTGGTGATCGGCAGCGGGCTCGGCTACGACGCCGAGTACCTGGCCGGGCTCGGCTACCAGGTGATGGCGTTCGACATCTCGGCCAGCGCCACCAGGGCCGCGCGCGAGCGGTCCCCGGGCTCGCCGGTGCGGTACCTGACCGCGGACCTGCTCGCGCTGCCGGCCAGCTGGCAGGGCCGGTTCGATTTCGTGCTGGAGAGCCTGACCATCCAGGCGCTGCCCGCCGGGCTGCGGCATGAGGCCATCGCGAGCGTGACCCGGCTGGTCGCGCCGGGCGGGACACTGCTGGTGATCGCGTTCGCCGCGGACGCGCAGGACGAGCCGCAGCCCGGCCCGCCGTGGCCGCTGACCCGGGCGGACATCAGCCTGTTCGCGGCCGGCGGGCTGCGCGAGGTCGCGGTGGAGGACATCCGGCTGGAGGGCTCGCCGCGCCGGTGGCGGGCCGAGCTGCGCCGCGAGTAGGCCGGCCCTGGGCTAACCCGTATCAGCCCTGAGCAGGACCGGCAGGGCCGCGGCGAGTACCAGCGCGGACACGATGCCGCCGACCGTGTACGGAGCCCGCAGGCCGCCGGCCTGAGCGATGAAACCTCCGGCCACCGCGCCCAGCGGCATCAGCCCCCAGCCGAGCATGCGGTAGGCGCTGTTCACGCGGCCGAGCAGGCCGCCCGGCACGATCCGCTGCCGGAGGCTGACCGTGACGACGTTCCACATCGTCACGAAAAACCCGTTGCAGGCCATCATCAGGCCCGCCACGTACGCGTCAGGGGCGAGCCCGATGCCGGCGTACACGGCGGCGGTGGCCGCCATCGAGATGATCAGCGAAGGCAGCAGGCCGAACCGCCGGGTGAGGGCGGGATTGGCCAGCCCGCCCAGGATGCTGCCCGCCGCCGACGCGGTCCACAGCAGCCCGTAGCCGCGCGCGCCGACGTGCAGCGTCTGGGTGGCCAGCAGCACCAGCCCCGCCTGGCCCATCTGGCTGCAGAAACCCAGCACGCCGAGCAGCACCGCGACGACCCGCAGCAGACGGTGCCGCAGCAGCCAGCGCAGGCCTTCGGCGATGCTGGCAGCAAGACCGTCCGCCGTCGTGGCGGGCACCTGGCGCGGCAGGCCGGAGAGCAGGACCGCCGACCCGGCGAAAGACCCGGCGTCGAGGCCGAACGGCAAGGCCCGCGCCGCCGCGAATAGCAGGCTGCCCAGCGGCGGGCCGAGGAACGTCTCTCCGGCTGTCAGGCTCACCTGGAGGTTGCCGTTGGCCCTGGGCAGCAGTTCGGCCGGAACGAGCTGGGGCAGCACCGCCTGCGCGGCGTTGCTGAACACCACCTCGGCGGCGCCGAGGCAGAACCCGGTGCCGATCAGCATGCCGATGTCGGTCACCCCCGCCGCTGCCAGCACCGCGATCAGCGCGACGATGACGCCCTGCACCGCCTGGGCCCGCCACATCAGCGTGGCCCGGTCATACCGGTCGGCCAGCACCCCGGCCGGCAGCGACAGCAGCAGCCAGGGAACGAAGAACGCCGCGGATACCAGCGCGATGAGCCTCGGGTCCCTGGTCACCGTGACCGCCAGCAGCGGCAGCGCGGACACGAGCGCGCCGTCGCCCACGCTGCTGACCGTGTTGGCGCACCACACCCGCCAGTAGGCCGCGCCCAGCACCACCCGGTCCGCCGGCCGCCCGGTCGCCTGCGCCATGCAAGCAGGGTCACGCGAGGCCGATCTGATGAAAATGTTTAAGGGATTTGCTACATAGTGAGCATGACCCTGGTGGTATCGCTCGATGTGGCCGAGCTCGCGACGACCAGGTTCGCGACCTCACCCCTGGGCGAGACGATCCGGGCGCTTCAGCTGCTCGCCAGGCCCGACCCGCCCGCGGTGAACCTGCCCTGGCTGCGCTGGGCGCGGGCCCGGCTGGGCCAGCAGCCGCTGCAGGTTCCGCGGCTGTGGCCGCTGGTCGTCACCGGCCTGCCGTCCTACCCCGAGTTCCTCATCCCGGCGCCCGCGGGACAGTGGCCGGCCTTCGCGGACGAGCTGGCCCGGGTAGCGGCGACGCCCGTCCCGGCGGTCCGGGCCAGCCTGCGCCGGGTGTTCGCCGGCGGCCCGTGGCCGTCCAGCGCGGCCGAGCTGTTCGAGCGGCCGGAGTTCGGGCCGATCACGGCCGAACTAGCGGACTGCCATGACCAGCTGATCGCCCCGCACTGGGAGCGGATCCGGGCCGTGCTCGACGCCGACATCGCCTACCGCACCGGGCTGCTGGCTAGCGGCGGCGCCAAGCAGCTGTTCCGCGACATGCACCCCGACCTGAACTGGGCGGCGGGCACCCTCACGCTGGCCGACGCCGATACCGGCCCGGCCGTGCTGCGGGTGCGGAAGGGACCGGACGGGCTGGTGCTCATGCCCACCGTGTTCGGCTGGCCGGACGTCTCGCTGAGTAAGGCGACGAGCACCCAGACGATCATGATGTATCCCGCGCGCGGGGCGGCGACCGCGTGGCATGCCATCGCCGATCGCCTGGCGGGCGGCGGCACGCCTGCCGAGCACCTGCTCGGTGCCGCGCGGGCGCGGCTGCTCAGCGCGCTGTGCTCGCCCGCGACCACCACGGTGCTGGCCCGCCAGCTCGGCGTCACGCCGAGCGCCGTCTCCCAGCACCTGAGGTTCCTGTACCGCGGCGGCCTGCTGACCCGGCAGCGGTCCGGCCGCGCCGTGCTCTACCAGACCACCGAACTCGGCCTTGCCCTGCTCACCGCGCGGGCCGCGGGTGACGGGCGCCGGTGACGGGCGGGCCGCCACGGTGTCTGGCGGCGTGGTATTAGGTGGCCGGGGCGGGTCCGATGTGACACGCTGCTGCCGGTTGCCGGATCTGGCAGGCGGAAGGAGGTGCAGCTGATCATGACCGCACCATTTTCCCCGTCGCGGGCACGCTGACCGGCGCTCCCTTGCGGGCGGCCGGTCAGTCACGACTCAGACGGCCAGACCGAAAAGGGAAATCATCTGATGGCAATCCGTATCAAGAGCATCACCGTCGACTGCGCGGACCCGTACCTGCTGGCCAAGTTCTGGTCGGAGGTCACCGGCTACCAGGAAGACCCGCAGGACCGGAACTACCCCGACGACCCGGCCGGGCTGCTGGTCGCGCCGGACGGGTCGGCCAGCCTGCTGTTCGTCCGGGTGCCCGAGGGCAAGCAGGGCAAGAACCGGTTGCACCTGGACCTGGAGCCGGCCGAGGCCGCGCCGGGCGCCAGGGAAGCGGAGGTCGAGCGGATCGTCGGGCTCGGCGCGACGATGGTGGGCGACCACCGCCGCGACGATGGCGGCGGCTGGGCCGTGCTCGCCGACCCGGAAGGCAACGAGTTCTGCATCGAACGGGGTGTCCCGGTCAGCTGACCGGGGCACGCTGAGGCGGCGGCTGCTCGTCGTCGCGGCTGCCCGCCAGCGCGCGGGCAGCCGCCGCCTGCCGGGCGTCGAAGCCCTCGTAACCTGACTCGCCATGCTGGGTGGCCTGCTGGTCGATCCACCGGCTGTGCGCCTCCCACGCGGACTGCTTGGTCGTCCCGAGCGCGGCGCCGATCTGCGACCAGGAGGCGCCGGCGGCGCGGGCGGAACCGACGGTCAGCTGGCGCCCGTAGCCGGCCTTGCGGCTGATCACCTCGGCCAGCGCGAGCAGCTCCAGGGCCTCCTGCCGGGACAGGCCCTGGTAACCGGCCCCTGGCTCGGCTGGCTGGTCCCCGGTCATCCCGGCGCCGGACCAGGCCAGCAGGTCCCTGGCCCGCAGCTCGTCGTAGCGGGCGACCGCGGTGGCGAGGGTGTGCTGGGCTTCGAGGCTGTCAGGAGTCGTCATGACACCAGCCTGTCGTCAGGGAGGCCTGACGTCAAGCTATCCTGACGTCAAGATTTCCTGACGCCGGCCGGGGGCGGCATCCGGCCCGGTCGGCCGGGCGCCAAGTTTCCCCCGCGCCCGCAGCGGGCAGTGTCGTGGGCTAGCAGTCAGCCGGCCCGGGGCCATCCTGCCGGGCCGCCGGTGGCAAAGCGAGGCATCTGATGAGCGAGCAGTCAGGAGGCACGCACGGGCCGGCCGAGGACGACGCGATCAAGCGCCAGGACCGGCGCGACCTGGAGGCACAGGGCGAGCAGCTGCCCGGGCAGGAGCAGGACGAGGGCGAGCAGGATGCCGCCTGGGCGGCCGAGGGCCGGTTCGCCGGGAGCGGGTCGGCGCAGGAGCGGGAGGCGATCGAGCTGCGCAGCGGCCTGGCCAGGCACCTGGACCGCGGGACCTTCCCCGCGACCCGGGCGCACCTGCACCAGACCCTGTCGGCGTACAAGGCTGACCAGCGGCTGCTTGACCTGGTATCGACGCTGCCCCCGGACGCCACGTTCACCAGCCTGAGCGAGCTGCTGCGCGCACTCGGGCTGCCGGTGGAGCAGCGCCCGGCCTGAGGCTAGGGCAGCGGCCCGTCCGGCGCCCAGTCCAGCGTCGGCGGCTCGGCTCCTTCGAAGATCAGCAGCCAGCGCTTGATCTCGATGCCGGTCCCGCCGCTGTAGCCGCCCAGCCCGTCAGCGGCCACCACCCGGTGGCAGGGCACGATGACCGGGTACGGGTTCGAGCCCATCACCTGGCCGATGGTCCGTGCGGGCAGCTGCCCGGCCCGCTCGCCGATCCCTGACCGCCTGGCCAGCTCGCCGTAGGTGACGGTCTGGCCGAAGCCGACCGTCTCGAACAGGGATCCGAGCACCTGGCGCTGCAGGTCCGACAGCACGCTCCAGTCCAGCGGCAGGTCGAAGACCCGGCGCTGGCCGCTGAAGTACTCGGCCAGCTGCTGGCCCGCGGTCGCGGCCAGCCCGGCGGCGGGCGAGGACGCGGCCTGCCCGGCAGCGTCCTGACCGCCAGCGTCCTGACCGGCAGTGTCCTGACCGGGCGCGGCTTCCGCGGGTTGCCCGGACCCTGCCTGTGCGGGCCCGGCCTGCACGGGCACCGCCTGCACGGGCACCGCCTGCACGGGCCCGGCTTGCCCTGGTCCTGCTTTCCCCGGCGGGCCGAAACGGACGCTGGCCAGGCCCGCGCTGGTGCAGGCCACCGAGAGCGGGCCGACGGGAGTGCGGATCATCGTCCAGGCGCGGCCGGTCATGTTCCTATTGTCGCCCAGTGCTGGCCGGCCCGGTGCTGGCCGGCCCGGTGCTGGCCGGCCCGGTGCCAGCCGGCTGACCGCCGGGCTGCTGCGTGCTGTCCTGCTCAGCGAGCCGCAGCAGGGCCCTGGCCAGCGGCAGCGCGGTGAGCCGTACCTGCCACTCGCGCGCGCCGTAGCCGGCCAGCACCGCGCCGACCGCCTGCGCGCTGAGTTCCTCCGGCGGCTGCCAGGACAGCCTGCGCACGATGTCGGGCGGCACCAGGTTCTCGGCCGGCATCTGGTGCTCGTCGGCCAGGGCGGCGACCACCGTCCGGGCCGCGGCGAGCCGCTGTGCGGCCGCCGGGTCCCGCTCGGCCCAGCGGTGCGCGGGCGGCGGCCCGTCGCCCGGCGGCGCCGACGCCTCCGGCAGGCCGGCCTCCGGGGTGGTCCGGCCGCGGGCGACGGAGCGCAGCCAGTCGGCCGCGTACCGGCGGGCACCCCGGCCGTGGAAGCCCGCGATCGCGTTCAGCTCGGTCATCCCGGCCGGCAGCGCGCGGGCCGCCTCGACGATGGCCGAGTCGGGCAGGATCCGGGTCGGGGACAGGTCCCGGCGCTGGGCGATCTTGTCGCGCTCCTGCCACAGTTCGCGGACCACGGCCAGGCCGCGGCGGCTGCGCACCCGGTGGATGCCCGAGGTGCGCCGCCATGGCTCCGTCCGGGGACCCGGCGGCTCGGCGGCCAGCACGGCGGCGAACTCCTGCCTGGCCCAGTCGGTCTTGCCCGCATCCGCCAGCTGCCCGGCGAGCGCGTCGCGCAGCTCCACCAGCACCTCGACGTCCAGGGCCGCATACCGCAGCCACTCCTCGGGCAGTGGCCGGGTCGACCAGTCGGCCGCCGAGTGGCTCTTCTCCAGGGTCAGCCCCAGCACCGACTCGACCAGCGTGCCCAGCCCGACCCTCGGGTAGCCGAGCAGCCGCCCGGCCAGCTCGGTGTCGAACAACCGCCGCGGCCGGTAGCCGAGCTCGGCCAGGCACGGCAGGTCCTGGGAAGCCGCGTGCAGCACCGCCTCGGTGCCCGCGAGCGCCTCGTCCACCGCCGACAGGTCCGGGCAGGCGACCGGGTCGATCAGCACGGTGCCCGCCCCGTGCCTGCGAAACTGGACCAGGAACGCCCGGTGCCCGTACCGGAAGCCGGACGCGCGCTCGGCGTCCACCGCGACCGGGCCGTCGCCGCAGCCGAGCGCCCGGGCCCGTGCGGCCAGCTCGGCCGCGGTCACCACCAGGGACGGCATCCCGTCCCTGGGCTCCAGCAGCGGCACGGCCGCCGGCTGCGCGGGCGGCCCGGATTGGCCTGGCGGATCCGCCTCGCCGGGCGCCGCTGCCACGGCTGGCTGGCGCTGCGGGCCAGGGGCAGCGCCGCTCACCGCGCCCGCCGGCGCGGCCGCAGGGCCGTGACGCCAGCCGACGGCAGGCCCGACGCGGTGCACAGCGCATCGCACCAGGCAGCTACGTGCCCGTCCAGGCCAGGATCCGCCGGATCCGGGCCTGCTGGCGACCAGGACGCCCGCAACTCGAACTCGGTCGCTACCGGCTCGTCCTGCTTCCCGCCGAATCCTTCCGTCACCACCCTGGTAACCGTACCGCTGGTCTGCCCGTATCCATCAGTCCTGGCGTCCAGCGCTTCGGTCAGCCAGCTCCAGCCGACCTGGCCGACCAGCGGGTCGGCGGCGATCTCCGGCTCCAGGTCGGCCCGGATGTAGGCGATGATCCGCAGCGGCCCGCCCCAGCCAGGCTGCCCGTCCGGGTCGTAGAGCAGGATGAACCGGCCCCAGCCGATCTCGGTGCTGCCGTCCCGCACGGTGGCGCCCACCGCGGCGGCGAACGGTGCCAGCTTGCGCGGCGGCGGCTGGCTGTCGAACGACAACTGGTCCCGGGACTCGCGCTCAGCGGCTATCCCGGCCTCCAGCGCGGCGACCGCGGCACGAAAGGTGGCAGCAGCAGCGGAATCTTCACGCTCAGCCTGGCCCGCGGCGGGCCTCATAGCCCGGGCGTGCGGCGCAATCGCGCTCGGCTCATGCCGCCCCGCTCATCCGGCCCGTGCTCATGCGACCTGTGCTCATGCGACCTGTGCTCATGCGACCCTGCGCTGGAGCAACTTTCGCGCTGGCCTGGCCAGCAGCACCGGGAACCCGGTCAGCATCGCCGCACCGCAATCCTGGCAGAACCACTCGGGGCAGCTGCCATCGGGACTATCGGGGCATGCACCGCTATCGGGATGCGGCTGCTCAAAGGCCCGGTCCTGACCACAGTCGGGACAACGCCTGATCATCTGCGTCATCTGCGACCTCCACGCCGGTGAGCTAGCCACAGCACGATGCTGACATGCCCGGCACGGTGCGGCGTGGATCTGCCGCGGCGTGTCACGGTGTCGTTTTTGCGCCGCCCGGACGGCCGCGCGAGGCTGCCGGGCCCGCAGCCGGGGCTCTGGCGCCGCCGCGACGGCTGCCCGGTGCTGTGAGAAGATCACAGCTGTGACGCAGCAGCCCGGGGATTCGGTGTTCGTGCGTGCCTGTCGCAGGCAGCCGGTTGACTACACGCCGGTCTGGTTCATGCGGCAGGCGGGCCGGTCGCTGCCGGAATACCGGGCCGCCAGGGCCGGGATCGCGATGATGGACGCCTGCCGGACGCCCGACCTGATCACCGAGTTCACCCTGCAGCCGGTGCGCAGGTACGCGGTCGACGCGGCCATCTTGTTCAGCGACATCGTGGTGCCGCTGCGGGCAGCGGGGATCGGGGTCGACATCAGGCCAGGGGTCGGGCCGGTCATCGATCAGCCGGTCCGGTCCGCCGGCGACCTGGCCCGGCTGCGGGCGCTGGCGCCCGGGGACTTCTCGTTCATCACCGAGGCGGTCAGCGCCATCGTCGCCGAGCTCGGCCCGCGGCCGCTGATCGGGTTCGCCGGCGGGCCGTTCACGCTGGCGTCCTACCTGGTCGACGGCGGCCCGTCGAAGAGCTTCGACCTGACCAAGTCGCTGATGTACAGCGACCCGCCGCTGTGGCACGCGCTGCTGTCCAGGCTGGCCGACATCACGATCACGTTCCTGCGGGTCCAGGTGGAGGCCGGGGCCGCCGCGGTGCAGCTGTTCGACTCCTGGGCCGGGGTGGTCAGCCCGGCCGACTACCGGGCGTCAGTGCTGCCGCACGCCAGCCGGATCTTCGCCGCGCTGGCCGGGTCCGGGGTGCCCCGGATCCACTTCGGGGTCGGCACCGGGGAGCTGCTCGGGCTGATGGGCGAGGCAGACGCGGACGTGGTCGGGGTGGACTGGCGGGTGCCGCTGGACGAGGCGGTCCGCCGGGTCGAGCCGGGCAAGGCGCTGCAGGGCAACCTGGACCCGGCGGTGCTGCTCGCGCCGTGGGAGGTGATCGAGCAGCGGGCCAGGGGGGTGCTGGAGGCCGGCCAGACCGCGGCAGGGCACGTGTTCAACCTCGGGCACGGCGTCCTGCCGGAGACCGATCCTGACGTGCTGGCCCGGCTAACGGACCTGGTGCACGCCGCGTCTGCCCGCGGTCCCGCGCTGGCTGGCTAGCCTGGCCGGCTGCCGGGCGGCAGCGGTGAGGGCCGTCACGGCGAGCGCCGCCGCAGCGGCCGGGGCCGCCGGCTGGCCGGCGGGCAGCGCGGCGCGGGCGGCCGCCACCGCCCCGCGCAGGCTCGGCGGGCCCGGCCGGTCACCGCGCTCCCTGATGGCGGCCGCCGCGGCCAGCAGCGTGGCCGCCGCGGCACGCTGGCCGGCCACCCCGCCGCCGGCTCCGCCCTGGACGTCGCCGGGACCGCCGCCGCGGCCGGGCTCCCCGCCTGGATCGTCACCGCCTGGATAGTCACTGCCTGGATCAGCACCGCCTGGATCAGCACCGCCTGGATCGTCACCGCCCGGCTCGTCACCGCCCGGCTCGCGGGCCGCCGCCCCGGCCAGGCAGACCAGCGCCGCCGTCTCCAGGCACACCGCGAGCGGGAACGGGAACGACAGCGAGCTGGCCGCATCGATCGCGCCGAGCACCTGGCGGGCCGCCGCCGCCACCGCGCCGCGCTGCAGGAACGCGCGCGCCACCACGCTGCGCACCAGCGGCAGCTCGCGCATGATGCCCAGGTCACTGGCCTCGGCGTCGGCCGCCGCGCCGAGCTCGACGGCCGCGTCCGGGTCGTCGTCGGCCAGCGCCACCCCGGCCGCGGCCGACAACAGCACGACGTGCGCGATCCGCCGGGTCCCGGCCAGCATCGGCAGGCCCTCGCTGACGTAGCGCCGGGCCGCGTCCAGGTCACCGACCTGCCAGCAGACCGTCGCCGCGGTCGGCAGGGTCGCGGCGAGCTGCTCGGCGGAGCCGCTCTGGCGGCACAGCGAGATCGCCTCGGCGGCATACCCGGCCGCCTGCGCCGCGGCCCGCTCGCCGAGCACGCAGCCCATCCCGATCGCTGCACTGACCTGCAGGTCGACCGCGAACGGGGCGGCCGCGACGATGGAGCGCCTGACGAAGTCGAGCGCGTCGGCCACCCGGTCCTGGTCGTCGGCGAGCCCGCCCAGAAAGATGAGCGCGCGGGCGGTGTACTCGTCGGGCCGGCCGTGCATCAGCCCGACCGCCGCCTGCAGCTCGCGCACTGCCGCGTCGGCGTCACCCGTCCAGTAGCTCAGGTAACCCAGCGCGTAGGTCGCGTGCGCGGTATAGCTCTGGCTGCCGCCCTGCCCGCCCTGGCCGCCCGGCCCGGCCGGCTCGGGCGCGTCGGCGAGCAGCCGGGACAGCCAGAACCTGCCCTCGGTGACGTTGGTCGCCGCCCAGTAGCGGTGCAGCCGGAACGCCAGCTCCAGGCCGGCCTCGCGGGCCAGCTTGCCCTCCAGCGCGGCGCCGAGCAGCGACCGCACCGCGGGCAGCACCTCGCCGATGGCCTCCAGGTACGGCGCGGGCGGCGTGCTCGGCTCGGCCGGGACGATCCGCGCCACCGCGGCGGCCAGCTGGCTGAAGGCCGGCTCCTCCTCACCGCCGGCCACCAGCAGCTCACGCGCGAAGCCGTGCAGCTCGTCGTCCTGGTGGTAGCGCCAGCGGGCGCCGGACCGGTCCACCGCGAGCAGGCCGCGCGCGGTCAGCTCACGCAAGATCCGGACCACCCGGACCGGCGTCACGCTGGCCCCCGCCACGACCGCGCGCACGAACGGCAGCGCGACCTGCCCGTCCAGCACCGCGAACCGGCGGAACACGGCGGCCTCGTCCTCGTCGAGCAGCGCGTAGCTGCTGCGGGCCACCTCGCGGACCTGGTACTCGCCGGCCACCTCCGGCGCGGACAGGTGATCGAGCAGGTCCGGCACCGACATCACGGTCAGCTGCGCGGCGACCAGTTCCAGCGCCAGCGGCAGCCCGCCGCAGCGGCGGCACAGCTCGGCGATCAGCGGGACGATCTCCTCGGTGATCTCCAGCTGGCCGCCGGCGTCGCGCACCCGGTCGGCCAGCAGCTGCACCTGCGAGCTGGCCGCGAACGCCGCGCTGTCACCGTCGGCGGGGGAGGGCAGCGGCTCCAGCGCGACCAGCCGCTCGGTGTCGACCGACAGCGGCACCCGGCTGGTGACCACCGCCGACAGCAGCGGGCAGGCCGACAGCAGCCCGCTGACCAGCGATGCCACCCCGTCGATGACGGCTTCGCAGCCGTCGATGACCAGCAGCGTGCGGCCGAGCGGGGCCAGGTGCGCGGCCAGGATCGAGGCGGCGTCGTCGGCGCCGAGCGGCAGCCCGATCGTCATCGCCGCGGTGGCGGCGACCAGCTCGTCCTTGGACGCCGACGCCACCGGCACCCACAGCTTCCCGCCGGGGAAGCCGGCGCTCCTGGCCGCCACCTGCAGCACGATCCGCGACTTGCCGACGCCGCCCTTGCCGCTGACGGTGACCAGGCCCGGCTCGCTGATCGCCGCCGACAGCCGGGCGACGTCCGCCTCGCGGCCGAAGAACACCGACCCGGCCAGCGGCAGCCTGGCCGCGCCGCCCGGCCCGCCGTAGCGCAGCGCCGCCAGGTAGACCTTGACCGTCTCCGGGTCCGGGTCCACCCCGAGCTGGTCGGCGAGCAGCGACCGGCACTCCTCGTAGGCGCGCACCGCCCCGGCCCGGTCGCCGGCCAGCTGCAGGGCCCGGATCAGCACCCGGTGCGACCGCTCGCCGAGCGGGTTGGCGGCCACCGCCCGGCGGGCCGCGTCCACCGCGCGGTGATGGTCGCCCAGCGCGCCGGCCGAGCGGGCGGTGATCTCCAGCGCCCGGATCGCGGCCGCGTCCAGCTCCCGCCGGTGCGGTTCCAGCCAGGCGGCGTCCTCGCCGGGCAGCAGCTGGTCGCCCGACAGCCGGGCGGCGGCCGCGGCCGCGTCCAGCGCCGCCTCGTGCCGCCCCTGGCCGGCCAGCTCGGTCGCGCTGCGCAGCGCGGTCAGGGCCAGCCGGACGTCGGTCTGGGTGCCCGGCGCGAGGCAGTAGCCCGACGGCACGGTCGCGATCAGCTGCTGGCCGGCCGCGCCGGCCGGGGCCAGCGCGCTGCGCAGCGCGCGGATCGTGCCGCGCAGCGCGGTCGGCCAGGTGGCAGGCTGGTCATCGGCCCAGATGATCGAGGCCAGCCGCTCGGCGCCGACCGGCCCGTCGGCGAGCGCCAGCGCGACCAGGGTGAGCCGGGCCCTGCGGCCGCCGAGCGCGTGCCCGGCCACCGTCAGCCCGTCACCGGACACGGCCGCGATGCCGAGGACATCGACCCGCATCCGGCCCCCTGCTCTGCGCACTGCTACCCGGCGGCGGTCGGGCCCGATCTGCGCCGCAGCAGCCGCCGTCGTCCGGCATACCCGATTCCGGCTGCCAGCGCGATGATGATAGCGAACGGGAGCACCGTGCCGATCGCTCCCAGCAGCCAGGTCGTCGCTCGGCGCAGGCCCCGCCAGCCCGCGGCCAGCCCGGAGACGAACCCGTGCCGCTGCTTGTGCGCGGCGGCCGGCGAGCCGCGCCCGGCCAGGGTGAGCGTCAGGGTCGCGTACGAGGTCTGCCTGGCCAGGGCGCGCTGCTGGGCCTGCAGCGCCTCCAGGTCCGACTCCTGCGCGTTGATCTGGTCCTGGACCGAGAGCAGGTCGCCGACCGAACCCGCCCGGCGCAGCAGCGTGCGCAGCTGCGCGATCGCCGCCTGCGCCGAGGTGACCCTGCTGGTCACGTCGGCGACCTGCTGGGTCACGTCCTGCGCCTGCTCGTGCAGCGCCACCGGCCGGCCCAGCGCGGTGCGCAGCCGGGCGAGCGTGGCCGGGTAGGCGGCCACCGGGATCTTCAGCACCAGGCTGGCGGCCTGAGCCTGCCCGTGGCCGGGCCTGGACGCCTGCGTCTGGCTCGCGATGTAGCCGCCGGCCGCGGCGACGATGCCGGTCGCCCTGGCGACCGCGGCGGGCACGCTGGCGGCCTGCACGGCCAGGGTGGCGGTGTAGATGATGCGCTGGGCCGGGA
>DATBGO010000152.1:0-3829 GCA_036558005.1 Streptosporangiaceae bacterium
GATCGACGAGGCGGCCAAGTTCGTGCCGCTGGACCAGATCTGCCTGTCCGGCCAGTGCGGGTTCTCCTCCACCGTGGAGGGCAACGCGCTGACCTACGACGAGCAGGTGGCCAAGCTCCGGCTGATCGCGGAAACCGCCCGGGAGGTCTGGGGCTAGCTAGCTATTCCGCCCTGAGGACGGCGCCGGGCCGGGTCCGGGCAGCCACGGCCGCGGGCAGCGCGGCCAGCAGGTTGCCGGCCAGCACCAGCGCGGCCAGGCCGGCGGCGAGCGCGGCCACCGGGACCTCGACGATCGGCATGACCCCGAGCGAACCGGCGAAGGCGTGCCAGGCCAGCCGTCCGCAGGCGATGCCCAGCGGCCC
The DNA here is from genome assembly GCA_036558005.1 of Streptosporangiaceae bacterium. GTDB lineage: Bacteria > Actinomycetota > Actinomycetes > Streptosporangiales > Streptosporangiaceae > DATBGO01. The sequence goes on from DATBGO010000152.1 coordinate 363, forward strand.
GCCGATCCCGACGGCGATCAGCAGCGTCAGCGTGGTCTGCCAGGCGATGACCGCGCTGACCTGGTGGCGCGTCATGCCGAGCGCCTTGAGCAGGGCGAGCTCGCGGCGGCGCCGCCGGACCAGGCTCAGTAGGGTCAGGGCCAGCGAGAGCACCGCCGCCGCGGCCAGGCCGGCGGCGAGCGCGAGCGGCTGGCCTCCCATCTGCTCGGTGTTGACGATCGCCGAGGCGCGCGCGTGCTGGAGCTCGTAGCTGCCGCCCGGAGTCCCGTCCGGATTGTGTGAGACGATCCGGCTGACCAGGGCGGCGCGCTGCGCCCCGGTGGTGCCCGGGGCCAGGTCGATGGTTACCGCCGAGGGGAGGACGGGGAGCGACTCGCTCGCGCCCGGCTGCCCGGCGGCCTGCCCCACGGCCGCCAGCAGCGTGGCCTGGGGGACCATGGCGCCGCGCCCGAGCCCGGGGTGGTCGGTCGCGCCGACGCCGAACGAGGGCAGCGTCACGGTGCCGGTGATCACCACCGTCCGGGTGTACGGCGGGATGCCGATCCGGATCCGGTCGCCGACCTTCTTGCCCAGCTCGCGCAGGGTTACCGTGCCCAGCTCGATCTGGTCCGAGGCGGACAGCGCGCGGCCGCTCGTGGTGGGCGGCTGCACCGACCCGGACTCGCGCTGCAGCCCGAGCGCCGGGACGATCCTGTCGTTCACCGGGAGCTGCGCGAACGCGAACTCCGACCAGCCGGTCACGGCCGGCTCGTCCTTGAGCAGCTTCTTCATCAGGCCCGTTTTGAAGGCCCCGTAGCCGGACTCGGCCTGGATGACCAGGTCCCAGTTCCAGCCGTACCGGGCCGGATGCGTGGTCAGGCCGCCCAGGCTCGCGCTGAACACCACCGCGGTCACCACCGCGGTGACGGCCGCGATGGAACCGAGCAGCGCCGAGCGCACCGGAACGGCCCGCACCCCGGATCCCGGTTCGAACGCGTTGCGGGTGCCCACGACCGCGGCGGCCGGAAGTCCGGCGGTGGCCGCGGCCCGCGCCACGGTGGAGGAGCCGGTGCCCGCCCCGCTTTCGCGCGGCCGGACCGACCGGACCGCCAGCGCGGCCAGCAGCGCGAGCAGGGCCAGGCCCAGCAGCGCCGCGCCGGCGCCGAGGACGAGCCCGCCGGCGGCGATCCCGCGGTCCGGGTCGTAGCGGCGCACCGGCCCCACCGGGGCCAGCGGGGATACCGCGATCGCTCCCGCCACCGCCAGCGCCACGCCGCCGAGGATGGCGATCAGCCCGGGCAGCGCCGCGGCCAGCGCGGCCTGGGCCCGGGTGGCGCCCAGGACCCGCAGCACCGCGGTGTCCGGCGCGGACCTGCTGATTATCTGAGCCAGGCCCTGTCCCACCAGCACCAGCATGGCCAGCGCCGCGATCGCGCCGAACACGCTCAGCGCGACCGCCTCCGGCCTGATCGCCTGCTGCACCTGGTTACGGATGACGTCGGTGCGGTTGACGGTGAACGAGGGAGGGGGCACGTCGCGGTGCAGCGCCTGCCTGGCTTGCCGCTGCAGATCCACAGCCAGCGCGGCCAGGTGCTTCTGCAGGTCAGCGGTCCCGGCCGTGCCCCGGGCCAGGCGCAGCCCGATCCACGCGTAGAAGTACTCCGGGAGCAGCTGCCGGGTCGCTCCCGGCGGGAAGATGCTCCCCTCCTCCTGGTCGGACTCGTCGACCAGGGCGGGCGGGACCGTGACGATCGCCGCCACCCGGAAGGACCGGGTGAACGGCTGGCCGGCCGGCTGCTGTTCCGGGCCCACCGGCTGGAATACGTAGCGGACTGTCCCCCCGACGCCGGTCCCGAACGCCTTCGCTACGGCGGGCGTGAGCACCACCGTGCCGGTCGATCCCGGCGGAGGCAGCCGGCCCGCCAGCACGGTCGCCCGGTCCTGGCTGAAGTACTCCCCGTCGAGGCTCCCGTTCAGGCTGTTGACCAGGAAGGAGTTGTCGGGCTTGCCGTGCACGAGCGGCACGCCGCTCAGGCCGATGTAGGCGACGTGGCCGACCACGCCGGGCAGCGACGAGATCAGCTCATAAGGTCGCGTGGCCGCCATCCCGGGCAGCTGTCCCGGCACGTTCACGAACACGTCGCTGGCGTTGATGGCGGCCAGGTAGCGGCCGTAGGCCGTCGCGGTGCGCCGCGCGCCGGCCACGGCCCCCAGGGCCGCGCCGCCGAGCAGGCCGGCCAGCAGCGCCAGCGCCAGCGCCTGCCGCCAGGATCCGCGGATCGCGGACCGGCCGCAGGCCAGAGCGACCAGAATTGTTCTCCCTCCCATACCGCTTCATTGTGCTGAGCGGCACCGGCCGCGTACAGAGTGCTCCCCGGCGCGGCCCCCGGGATGTCAGCACGCCGGCCGCGGTGGGGCCAGCATCCCCGGGCCGTTCGCCCTAGCACCCTTGCCGCGCCCCCCTCGAAAGTCATCTACTTGGACCTACGTCGTCTTGACCCGTGGGGGGCACGCGTGCGTATCACAGTGACCTGGCTGCGCCTGGAGGTGCGGCGGCGCTGGCGGTCGCTTCTCGTGCTGGCCCTGCTGGTGGCGCTGGCCACGGCGACGGTGCTCGCGGCGGCCGCGGGGGCCCGCCGCGGGGACACCGCGTTCGACCGGCTCTGGGCCGCCACGCTGCCCGCCACCGTGACCGTGCTGCCGAACCAGCCCGGCTTCGACTGGAACAAGGTCCGGGCCCTGCCCGAGGTGGCCGCGCTCACCGAGTTCCCGGTCGTGTTCGGGTTCGAACTGGACTGCTGCCCGGACGCGAGCACCGGGTTCCCGCCTGCCGACGACGAGATGACCCGGACCATCGAACGCCCGGTCATGCTGGAGGGCCGGCTGTTCAACCCCAGCCGCGTCGACGAGATCGTGGCTACCCCCCAGTTCATGGTCAGCTACCACAAGAGCGTCGGCGACACGGTGACCCTGCACCTGGCGAGCCCCCGGCAGGTCACCCTGGATTATGACGGGTCCGGCGAGCCGCCGCGCGGGCCCAGGATCGAGGCCCGCATCGTCGGGGTGGGCCGCTCAGCCCTGGGGTCGGTGAACGTGGAAGGGTCAGGCCGGAACGGCGGTGTGCTCGCCTCGCCGGCCCTGTTCCGCCAGTACCGCGCCAACATCATGGGCACCAGCGGACAGACGTACGTCAACGCGTTCGTCCGGCTCAAGGGAGGCGAGGCAGCGATCCCCGCGTTCCGCGCCGACTTGGCCCGGGTGACCGACCGGTCCGACATCGACGTGTGGAACAACCGGGAGTTCTACGGCGGTCCCGTCGAGCGGCTCACCCGGTACGGGGCCGCCTGCCTGTTCGCCTTCGCGCTGGCGGCGCTGGCGGCCGCCATCTTCCTCATCGGCCAGTCCGTGGCCAGGTACACCTCGGGAACCGTGGCCGACCTCCAGGTCCTGCAGGCGGTGGGCCTGACGCCGCGCCAGGCCGTCACGTC
>DATBGO010000153.1:0-18002 GCA_036558005.1 Streptosporangiaceae bacterium
CTGCGCCAGCTGATCGCGCATGGCCGGCTGGCGAAACTGGGCCAGCTGTGGGCGCACGGCGCCAGGATCGACTTCCGGGGACTCTGGCCGGCCCGGCCGCCCTGGCGGGCCAGCCTGCCGGAGTACCCGTTCGACCGGGGCCGGTTCTGGCTGCCCGAGCCGCCCGCCGGGATGGTGGGCCAGGCGGTCGGCGCCGCCCAGACCCGGCCGGAACGGCCGGCCGGGGAGCAGGTGCGGCTGCTGCGGCCCGGCTGGCGGCCCTGCCCGCCGGCCGAGCAGGCCGCCGCGCCGCGGACCGTCCTGCTGCTCGGTGACGGCCCGGTGGCCGGCTCGCTGGCTGACCAGCTGGCCACGGGCGGCACTCAGGTCATCAGGGTCACCGCCGCCGCGTCGTTCGGCCGGCTCGGCGACGGCGGCTACGCGCTCCCGGTCACCGCGCCGGACGGTTTCACCCGGATGGCCGGCGAGCTGGCGGCGGCAGGGCGCCTGCCGGACGCGATCATCCAGGCCATCGCGGACCCGGCCACTGCCGCCGCGGGCGGCGCTGACAACGGCGCTGCCCCCGGCCCCGCTGGCGAGGACGCCGCCGTGGCCGGGGCCAGCCAGGCGGACGCGCTGCCGCGGCAGCTCGCCGCCGGCCTGTACCCGCTGCTCTGGTCCGCCGCCGCCCTCATGGCCCGCCGCCCGCCCGCCGGGCTGCGGGTGGTCACCGGTTACCCGGACCTGGCGCCGCCCGCGCAGCTGGCGTTGCCGGCCCTGCTGCGCACCCTGGCCTTGGAGCACTCCCGGTTCGCGGGCGCGGCAGTGACGCTCGGGGCCGAGACCAGTCCGCGGCAGGCCGCGGCCGTGCTGATCAGCGAGTTGCGACAGCTGCCGGCGGAGGGGCCGCCGGAGGACCGGGCTGCCGAGGTGCGGCAGGCCGGCGGCGAACGGGCCGTCCGCGAACTGGTGCCGTTCAGCCCGCCGCCAGAGCAGGACGGATTCGCGGCCCGCCCCGGTGGCGTCTACCTGATCACCGGCGGAGCCGGCGCCATCGGCCGTCACTTCGCCCGGCACCTGACCGGCCAGGGGGCGGCCACGGTCGTGCTGACCGGCCGGAGCGCGCTTGCTGACGCGGCCAGGACCGAACTGGCCGGGCTGGCCGTGCCGGGCGCCCAGGTCGTCTACCGCCAGGCCGACATCAGCCAGCCGGACCAGGCTCGCCGGCTGGTCACCGAGGTGCGGCGGGACTACGGCCCGCTGGCCGGCGTGATCCATTCGGCCGGCCTGACCAGGGACGGCCTGGCGGTCAGCAAGACCGGCGAGGCGGTGGCGGCCGTGCTGGCCCCCAAGCTGGCCGGCACGGTCGTGCTCGACGAGGTGACCGCGGCCGAGCCGCTCGACTTCATGGTGCTGTTCTCCTCGGTGGTCGCGTTCACCGGCAACCTCGGCCAGGCCGACTACGCATACGCGAACGCCTTCGTCAACGAGTTCGCGCGCTGGCGCGAGCAGCGTCATGCCGCGGGCCAGCGGCCCGGGCAGACCGTCGCGATCGCCTGGCCGCTGTGGGCGGACGGCGGGATGACCGTCACCGGCAGCACCCGCGCGCTGTTCGCCCGGCGCTGGGGGAGCGTGCCGCTGTCGACAGCCGGGGGCCTGCGGGCCTTCGCGCAGGCGCTCACCGCCGGGCACAGCTGCGTCGCGGTGGACAGCAGGACGGCCGCATCGCCGGAGCCGGAGCGGCCGGCGCCCGGTCAGCCCGGCCCGGGGCAGGCCGGCCAGGTTCCCGACGTGGTTTCCCCGGAGGTCCTGGCGCCGCTGGTGGAGGCGGAACTGCGCCGCGTCGCGGCGGGCTTCCTGCTGGTGCCCGAGCGGCACGTCGACCTGCAGGCAGACCTGATGGACACCGGGTTCGACTCGATCTCCCTCACCGAGCTGATCGGAGCGGTCAACGAGAAGTACGGTCTCGACCTGCTGCCCACCGTGCTGTTCGAGTGCGCCAGCCTGGCGGCGTTCGCCGAGTACCTGATCGAGCACCACCCGGCCGCGCTGGCCGCTGTCCAGCCGGCCAGCACCGCCCTGCCGGCCAGCACCGCCCCGCCGGCCAGCACCGTCCAGACTGCCGGCACCGTCCAGACTGCTCCCGATCCCGCTGGGCCAGACGCTGACGACGAGGCGGGCGAGCAGGCGGCCGTCGCGGTGATCGGCATGGCCGGGCTGCTGCCCGGCTCGGCCGGCCTGGAGGAGTTCTGGCAGCACCTGGCCAGCGGTGACGACCTGACCAGCGTGGTCCCGGCCGACCGCCAGGACCTGCGCGCCGACCCGGACACCGCGCAGGTGCGCGGGGGTTTCCTGGCCGACGTCCGCGGCTTCGACGCGGGCCTGTTCGGCATCTCTCCCAGGGAGGCCGCGCTGATGGACCCGCAGCAACGGCTGTTCCTGCACACGGTGTGGCGGGCGATCGAGGACGCGGGATACCCGCCGTCGTCGCTGGCCGGGACCAGCACCGGGCTGTTCTGCGGGGTGGCCGCCTGCGACTACGACGACCTGCTGCGGTCCCACGACGTGCCGGTCGAGGCGCACACCGCCAGTGGCGTCGCCAACTGCATCCTGGTGAACCGCGTCTCCTACCTGCTCGACCTGTGCGGGCCGAGCGAGGCCATCGACACCGCGTGTTCCAGCGCGCTGGTCGCCGTGCACCGGGCGGTCCGGGCGATCCAGTCCGGCGAGTGCGAGACGGCGCTGGCCGGCGGGGTCAGCCTGCTGCTCAGCCCGGGCCTGTTCGTGGCGTTCACCAAGTCAGGGATGCTCAGCCCGGACGGGCGGTGCAAGACCTTCGACGAATCTGCGGACGGCTACGGGCGCGGCGAAGGCGTCGGCGTGGTCATGCTGAAGTCGCTGGCCGCGGCGCGGGCCGACGGCGACACGATCCACGCGGTGATCAGGGGCAGCGCGGTCAGCCACGCCGGCCGGGCGCCATCGCTGACCGCCCCGACGCCCGCCGGCCAGGCCAGGGTGATCACGGCCGCCTACCGGAAGGCCGGGGTGGACCCGGCCACCGTCAGCTACATCGAGGCCCACGGCACCGGCACTCACCTGGGCGACCCCATCGAGATCGAGGGCCTGAAACAGGCCTACCAGGAACTCGGCGTAGAAGCCGCTGGCCGCGAGCCCTGGGTCGCTGTCGGCTCGGTGAAGTCCAACATCGGCCACCTGGAGTCGGCCGCTGGCATCGCCGGGCTGCTGAAGGTGCTGCTGTGCGCCCGGCATCAGCAGCTCCCGGCCAGCATCAACATCCGCCAGCCGAACTCCTACCTGCGGCTGGAGGGCACCCCGTTCTTCATCAACACCGAACTGCGCGCCTGGGACGGAGTGCTGGCCGCCGACGGGAGCGTGCTGCGGCGGGCCGGTGTCAGCTCGTTCGGCTTCGGCGGGACCAACGCGCACCTGGTGGTCGAGGCGGTCAGCGAGGCAGCGCAGCCCGCCGGACCCGAACTCCCGGCCGGGCCGCACGCCATCGTGCTGGCCGCGCCGGGGGAGGAAGCGCTGGCCGGATATGCCCGGCGGCTCGCTGACTTCCTGGCCGACTCGCCGGCCGTGCCGCTGGCCCAGGTCGCGCAGGCGTTGCAGCTGCGCAGGGAGCACCTGCGGCACCGGGTCGCGTTCGTCGCGGCCGACCGCGACCAGGCGGTCGCGGTGCTGCGCCGGGTTGCCGCCGGAGACCGCGGCGAGGGCATCTACCACGGCGTGGCCGGGGCAGGCCGCAGGCCAGCCTCGCCCGCCGGGAGCGGCAGCCGTCCGGGCCGGCCCGCGCCGCTCGCGGCCGGAACGGACGTCCCGCTCAGCCAGCTCGCCGAGGCCTGGGCCAGCGGCCAGGACGCCGCCTGGCGCGACCGCTGGCCGGCCATGCTGCCCCCGGTGTACCGGCTGCCCAGCTTCCCGTTCGCCCGCACCACGTTCTGGTTCGACCAGACACCCGTACCAGAGCCCTCAGTGCCAGAGCCCTCAGTACCTGAGTCGCCTGTGCCGGGGTCGGGTGTGCTGGTGCCGCCTGTGCCGGTGTCACCTGTGCCGGGGCCGGCTGCGCTGAAGCCGGCTGGCGTCCCGGGACCAGCCGGGCTGCGGCTTCGGCCGGCCGGCGGCGGCGTCCCTGCGGCTGCTGATCCGGACGGTGCCGGGCGGGCCAGGGTCTCGCTGCTGCCGGTACCCCGCCCAAGCCCCGACGCCGCGGTAGCGACTGTGCGCGGCGGGGCGGCGGACGGCCCGGCGTACGGCGGGCCGGCCGCGGTCGCGGCGGACGGGCCAGCGGTCCGCGACACCACCGCCGAGGTGAACCCGGCAGGCGGGGATGCCCTGATGAACCCGGCCGGCGGGGATGCCCTGATGAACCTGGCCGGCGGGGGTGTCCTGATGAGCCCGGCTAGCCGGGGTGCCGCGGTGGCCCCGGCCAGCCAGCGGGGCGGGGCCGGCCTGGTCAGTCAGGAGGCTGGGGCGGGTCCGGCCGCGGGCATCGCCGACGTGGTCCGGGGCAAGCTGGCGGTGATCCTCGGCGCGAGCCCGGCCGACGTCGCGGACGAGTCATCGTTCGCCGACCTGGGCCTGGACTCGATCTTCCGGATGGAGCTCGTGCGGCTGCTCAACCACGCGTTCGGCACCGACCTGAAGGCGGCTGACCTGTACGAGCACGACACGGTCGCGGCCGTGTCCGGGCTGATCGCCGCGGTCACCGGCGGTACCGGGAACGGCGTCGCCGCCGGCGGTACCGGGAACGGCGCTCTGGTCAGCGGGAGCGTGCACGACGGCACCCAGCCGGGCACCAGCCTGGGCGACAGCGGCCTGGGCGACGGGGGACTGGGCGACAGCGGGCTGGGCGACGGGGGACTGGGGAACGGCAGTCTGGGGGGCAGCAACCAGGCGGACACGACCGTCGGGCTGGCGGACGTCGGGCTGGCGGACGTCGGGCTGACGGGCGTCGGGCTGACGGGCGTCGGGCTGGCGGGCGTCGGACTGACGGGCGAACTGGCCCGGCTGATGGCTGACACGCTCGGGCGGGCGCTCGACCCGGAGCGCACTTTCGAGGACAACGGGTTCACCTCGTTCGAGATGCTGCGCGTCATCAGCGCGCTGGAGCAGCGGTACGGGCCGCAGCGCAAGACGCTCCTTTTCGACCGGCCGACCCTCACCGAGCTGACCGCTGACCTGGCCGCGCGGTTCGGGCCGCGGCTGCCCGGCGAGCGCGGCAACGGGCACCCGGCCGCGCGGACAGCGCCGGATGGTGCACCCGGTGCGCTGGCCGGCCCGGCGCCGCCGCCGGGCCGGGCGGCGCAGGCAGCCATGCCGGATCCCGGGCAATCCCGGCCAGCCGAGGCCACCGGGACCGGAACGCTGCTGATACCCAAGCGGCAGCTGCACCGCCACCAGGACCTCGCCGAGACGGTCAGCGACCTGGAGCGCAGGTACGGGAAGGAAGGCGGGCTGGCCGGCCGGGACATCGCCCCGTTCGCGCTGATCGGCGCCAGCAGGCAGGGCTACTTCCACGTGTCAGTGTCCGGCCGGGTCCTGTTCGCCTGGAGCTACGTCGGCTCGGCCGAGTACTTCCCTCTGCTCGCCGCGGAACTGATGCGGCACGCCAGGGACCGCGGCCTGCAGCCCAGCTTCCTGTCGATGCTGCACCTGGAAGAGGCCGGCGGCGAGCCGGTCACCGCGACCCCGTTCGGCGCGGTGCAGCGGCTGGACGACCTGGCCGGCTTCAGCCTGGCCGGGCAGCGGATGTCGCGGCTGCGGTACATGGTCCGGCGGTTCGAGCGGGCGGGCAGGCCGCGGCTGGCCGAGTACCAGTCCGGCAGCGACCCGGCGACCGACAAGGCCGTCGCCGACATGCTCGACCAGTGGACGCTGAACAAGCAGATGGTCAACCCGTACGTCACCGTGGTGCGCCGCGAGATCAGGGCCGGCTCGCTAGCGGGCCGGCACCGGCTGTTCCTCACCTACCTCGATGACCAGCTCGCGAACGTCATCATCATCACCCGGATACCTTCCGAGCCGGGCTACCTGCTGGACCTGGAGTTCTACCCGCCGGACGGGCCGCTGGGCGGGCTGGAGTACTCCATCGTCTCGATCCTTGAACAGCTGCGGGACGAGGGCTGCACGATGTTCAGCTTCGGCGCCAGTTTCGGCGCCAAGGTGTGCGACTCGCCCAACGCCGCGCCGGAAGCCGAGACCGCCCTGGCGGAACTGCGGTCGGTGGGCATCTTCGGCAGCGGCAACTTCCAGTTCAAGAACAAGTTCCGGCCCGTGAACCTGCCGCTCTACCTGTGCCAGCCCGCGGGCGAGGACCAGACCCCGGTGGCCGAGATCATCCTGATGATCGCCAGCCCCGACCTCGGCCAGGCCGAGCCCGCGGCAGAAGGCCAGCCCGCGGCAGAAGGCCAGCCCGCGGCGGCCGAGGCAGAATCACCAGGAACCGAGGCGGGCCGCCGTGCCCTGCTGGCCCGGTACGGCTATAACCCGCTCGCGCTGCCCCACGACCTGGTCGAGACCGACCTGGCGACCGACTCCTGGGCGGAACTGGACACCCCCGCGATCCGGCACCGGATGGCCAGCCTGGCAGCGCAGGCCAGCGGCCCGGCGGGCCCGCCCGGGTGGCTGCCGTTCCCCGAGATCGTGATCACCAGCTCGGGACGGTCCGCGGAAGCGCTGCTGTGCCGGTCCTGGCCGGGCCGCCGCGGCGTGGTCGCGCACAACGGGCTGTTCCCGACCTGGCTGGCCAGCCTGGCCGGGTGCGGGTTCACCCCGGCCGGGTGCGGCCGGCAACCCGACGAGGGCTTCGCCGGCAACATTGATCTCGCCCGGCTGCGCGAGCAGTTCACCGGCCCCGGCGAGGTCGCCTTCATCTGCGTGGAACTCAGCGACAACGCCGGCGGCGGATACCCGGTGTCGCTGCCGAACCTGCGGGCCGTGCGGGCGATAGCGGACGAGCACCAGGTGCCGCTCGTCCTCGACGCGACCAGGATCGTCGAGAACGCCATCGCCATCGCGGGCCACGAGCAGGGCGAAGCCTGGCAGGCCGTCACCAGCCTGCTGGCGGTCGCCGACACGGTCACGCTGAGCCTGTCCAAGGACTTCGGCGTCACCTCCGGCGGGATCCTGGCCACCAAAGACAGCGCGCTCGCCGCCGAGGCCCGCGAGCACCTGCTGACCGCCGGGCACGACCTGCACCTCACCGGCCGCAAGCTGGCCCTGGCGGCGATGGCTGACACGCAGGCCGTGACGGCGCTGGTGTCGCAGCGGATGGCCGCCGTCACGGCGCTGGCTGAGCCGCTGCGGGCGGCGGGCCTGCCGGTGCCAGCCGGGCAAGGCGGCCACTGCGTGCTGCTCGACGCCTCCGCCCTGCCCGCGCTGGCGGGCTGCCAGCAGCCGCTGATGGCGTGCCTGGCCTGGATCTACGCCGGCACCGGGGTGCGCGGCGCGCCGCACCTGGGTGACAGCGCCGCGTCCGGCGCCGCGATCAGGCTCGCGGTACCGCTCGGCCTGACCGTCGGCCAGGCCGCCGAGGCCGGGCGGCGGATCGCCGGGCTGCTGGCGGGCCCCGGCCGGCCCGACGACCTGATGCTGGCCGTGCCCGCCAGCAGCCCGGCCAGCGCGGTGTACCACCCGGCGGCGGCGGTGCCCGCCGACGTGGCCGGCGCGCTGCGGGAACGCCATCGCCCCGCGGACGACAACGCCGCCGTGCTCACCAGCCACTGCCCGGCGGTGACCCGCCGCATGATCGCGACAGCCGACGGCGAGGTGGAGACGTTCACCGCGGGCAGCGGCCCGGCGCTGCTCCTGCTGACCCCGTTCAACGTGGGCGCGGGGTTCTACGCCCGCCAGTTCGCCGGCCTGTGCGACCAGGTGCAGCTGGTGTGCGTGCACCACCCCGGGGTCGGCGCCACCGCGGACCGGCCCGACATCACCCTCGCCGGGCTGGCCGCGATGGCCCGCGACGTCCTGCGCGAGCTCGGCGTGGCCTGGCCCGTGCACGTGGCCGGCGCCTCGTTCGGCGGGCTGGCCGCGCTGTCATTCGCGCTCGGCTACCCGGCGGACTGCGCCTCGCTGATACTGCTCGGCAGCTCCTACAAGATCGGCAACCGGGTTGGCGAGCTGAACCGGCTCGGCGTGGTCGCGCGGGAGGACTTCGACCACGTGATCGAGGGCTCGGGCTCGGGCCGGATCCGCTCGGACCGGGACGAGCTGGAGCAGACGCTGCTGCGGTGCGAGAGCATGGACCCCCGGATCGGCCTGCGCTACCTGGATGTCTTCGCGGCCCGGCCGGACCTGTCCGCCCGGCTGGGCGAGGTCACCGCGCCCACCCTGATCATCCAGGGCCGGCACGACACGGTGATCCCGCTCAAGACCGCGCACCTGCTGCACGCCGCGATCCCCGACGCCCGGTACGAGGAACTGCCGGCCGCCGGGCACTTCCCCGGCCTCACCAGCCCGGCTGAGGTCAACCAGCTGATCGCCGGCTTCATCGCCGGGCAGGCCGGCCCGGGGGCGGGCCGGTGACCGCGCTCACGGCCGGGGCCGCCGCTACCCGGCCGGGCCTGCGGATGCTCGGCCGGAGCAGCATGGTGCGGACCGAGCTGGTCACCCCGGCGATGTGCGGGCACAACTCCCTGTTCGTCGGTCAGCTCGGCGACTGGACCTGGGACGCGGTCAGCGCCGCGTGCGGAATCAACGCCTATCAGGCCGCGGCGGCCGACGGGAGTCCCACGTATCTCTCGTTCTACTATTTCCGGGTTTCCGCCAGCCGCCGCATGCACCCGCTGGCCATCACCTTCGGGGACCGGCTGCAGGTGGTCTCCGGGGTGTTCGGTTACGGCAGCGAGTCGGTGCTGACCCTGCACCGGATCCGGCGCGAGGACGGGACGCCGCCGCGGCCGGTCGAGCCGGACGAGTTCTACCGGCACGCCGACGAGGACTGCCTGTACGTCGAGAACTTCAACCGGTGGATCAGCCGGACCCGGCCGGGCAGTAACCGGGACCTCACCCGGGCCTCGCCGGCCGGGTTCGAGCACCGGCACCTGCCGCGGCTGCCCGAGCGGTACTCGCCCCGGCTCGCCTACGCCAGGGCCAGGGACAACGGCACGTTCCGGCCGCCGGGCAGCGGGCCGCCGGCCGGCCGCCTCGACACCGACTACCCGGTCGAGGTGAGCCGCGACCTGAACGGGGTCGGCCTGCTCTACTTCGCGTCCTACTTCTCGATCGTCGACTGGGCGCTGGTGCGGCTGTGGCGCCAGGCCGGCCGCGGCGACGCCGCCTTCCTGAGCCGGGTCGTGCTCGACCACCAGCTGTGCTACCTGGGCAACGCCGACGCCGACGCGGTCATCGCGGTGACCGCGTCGCGCTGGCCGGCCGGCCCGGGCGGGCCCGAGCTGGCGGACGTGGTGCTGCGCGACCGGGCCAGCGGCGCGGTCCTCGCGGTCAGCACCCAGCGGCTCCAGTCCCCCGCCGTCGCCCAGGAGGCAGCCCGATGACCCCGTACCCGCCCGCAGCAGGCCCCGCCACCGCGGCCGGCCCGGCGCCCCCCGGCCGGGCCCGCGTCCTCGCCGTGATCAGCTCGGTGATCCGGGAGATCCTCCCGGCCGTCGACCCGGCCGCGATCACCGGCGGGCGGCACCTGCGCGACCTCGGCGCGGACTCGGTGGACCGGGTCGAGATCATCATCGCGGTGCTGGACCGGCTCGGCCTCGACCAGCCGCTGTCGGCGTTCGGCTCGCTGCCCGACATCGACGCGATGGTCAGCCTGCTGGGGGAGCTGTCAGCCGGCCAGCCCGCGGCGGGCGGCCCGCCGGGCGCACGGCGGGAAGGACGGCCAGGATGAGCGCGGGGATCGAGGCGCTGAACGTGTACTGCGGGATCGCCCAGATCCCGGTTCCGGTGATCTTCGAGGCCCGCGGGCTGGAACCCGGCCGGCTCGGCAACCTCATGATGACCAGCCGGTCGGTCGCGCTGCCCTGCGAGGACCCGGTCACCCACGCGGTCAACGCGGCCCGGCCGCTGATCGACGCGCTGCCCGCGGCGGACCGGGACCGGATCGAGATCCTGATCACCTCGACCGAGTCCGGCCTGGACTACAGCAAGTCGGTCGCCTCCTACGTGCACGACCAGCTCGGGCTGCGGCGTCAGTGCCGGCTCCTTGAGGTCAAGCAGGCCTGCTACGCGGCCACCGCCGCGGTCCAGCTCGCGGCCGGCTACCTGGCGTCCGGGGCCTCGCCGGGGGCCAGGGCGCTGGTGATCGCCACCGACGTGTCCGTCGTCGACGGCCGCGCCGGGTACGCCGAGCCCGCGATGGGCACCGGCGCCGCGGCGCTGCTGATCTCCGCCGAGCCCCGGGTCCTCACCCTGGACTTCGGCGCCTTCGGCAACTACAGCTACGAGACACTCGACTCGGCGCGGCCGGGCCCCGACTTCGACATCGCCGACGCCGACCGGTCCCTGTTCGCCTACCTGGACTGCCTGACCGGCTGCGTGCGGGACTACACCACCCGGGTGGACGGCGTGGACTTCGCCGCCACCTTCGACCACCTGGCCATGCACACCCCGTTCGCGGGCATGGTGCGCGCCGCGCACCGCAAGCTGATGCGCGAGTTCGCCGGGCCGCGCCAGGCCAGCCCGGCGGCCGTGGAGGCGGACTTCCAGCGCCGGGTCGCGCCGTCGCTGGCCTACCCGGGCATCGTCGGGAACCTCTGCTCGGGCTCGGTCTACCTGGCCCTGGCCAGCCTGCTCGACCACGCCGACGTGAGCGCGGGCGCCCGGGTCGGGCTGTACTCCTACGGCTCGGGCTGCTCATCGGAGTTCTTCAGCGGGGTCGTCACCGCGCAGTCCGCGGCCGCGGTCGGCGCGATGCGGATCGGCCGCTGCCTGGCCGCCCGGTGCGAGCTGGACTTCGCCGAGTACGCCGCGCTGCTGGCCGCCAGCGCGCGCTGCCTGGTGCCCGAGCGCGACCGGCGGATCGAGGTGGCCGACTACCTGCCGCTGGCCCGGCGCTACGGGCTGGACCGCGAGCTGCTGGTCTGCACCGGCACCAAGGAATACCACCGGACCTACGAATGGATCGCCGCCGGGCAAGGCTGACCGGCCGGGAAAGGCAGGGACGCGATGGATGAGGGAGCTGTTCTTGAGGTGGTGCGCCGGGTCACCGCCGAGGTGCTGCCCGGCCTCGACCCCGCGGCGGTGACGGCCGACGGCACCACGCTCACCGACCTCGGCGCCAACAGCATCGACCGGGCCGACATCGTCACCATGGCCATGGAGGAGCTCGGCGTCGTCATCCCGGTCCGCGAGCTCGGCCGGGTACACGACATCGGCTCGCTGGTGGCGCTGCTGCAGGAGTACGCCACGTGGCTGAGCCGGTCTACCTGACGGGCCTGGGCGTCGTCTGCCCGATCGGCCGGGACGTGGCCGCGTTCACCGCCGCGCTGCGCGCGGGCCAGTCGGGCATCACGGCCAGGCCAGCCGGTCCCCGGCCGGGCACCCTGCTCGCGCCCGCGCCCGAGCTCGACCTGGCCGCCGCCCTCGGTGAGCTGGGCCTCTGCCCGGCGGTCCGGCGGCACGCGCTGCGCGTCACCTGCCGCTCGCCCGGCCCGGTGCGGGCCGCGCTGGCCGCCGCCGCGCAGGCCTGGCAGCAGGCCCGGCTGGCCGAGCGCGGGCTGCCCGGGGACCGGATCGGCGTGGTCGTCGGCGGGCACAACCTCACCATCGCCGACACGCTCAGCCGCTATGAGGCCTACCTGCGCGAGCCCGCCTACCTGCCGGCCCGGCACGCGCTGCAGGTCCAGGACACCGACCACGTCGCGACGATCAGCCACGCGCTGGGCATCACCGGGGAGGGCTGCACCATCGGGGCCTCGTCGGCCAGCGGGAACGCCGCCCTCATCCAGGCGGCCCGGCTGATCCGGCTGGGCGCCGTCGACGCGTGCCTGGCCGTCGGCGCCATGGTGAAACTCACCCCGATGGAATGCGATGCCCTGGTCAAGCTCGGCGCGCTGGCGCAGGCCGCCCCCGGTGGCGGGCTGCCGCCCGACGCTGGCCCGTTCGGCCGCCGCCGCACCGGGTTCGTGCCCGGCGAGGGCACCGCCGCCGTCGTGCTCGAATCCGCGGCCAGCGTGACCGCGCCAGGGGCGGCCAGCCCGCTCGCCGAGCTGGCCGGCTGGGCGCAGGCCCTGGACGGCAACAGCCTGGCTGACCCGCGGCCGGGCGGCGAGGCCCGGGTGATGACCGCCGCGATGGACCGGGCCGGGCTGGTCCCCGGGCAGCTGGGCTACGTCAGCGCGCACGCGACCGGGACGCCGGCCGGCGACGACGCCGAACTGGCCGCGCTGCGCGCGGCGCTGCCGGGGGCGCGGCCCTGGCTGAACGCCACCAAGGCACTGACCGGGCACTGCCTGAGCGCGGCCGGCCTGATCGAGGCGGTCGCGGCCGTGCTGCAGCTGCGGCATGGATTCGTGCACCGCGGGCCGCTGCTCAGCCATCCGGTGGACACCCAGTGCCGGCTGGCCGGCCCGCGGGCGGAGCCGGCCAGCGTCCGGTACGCGCTGTCGAACAGCTTCGGCTTCGGCGGCTTCAACAGCTGCCTGGTGCTGCGCCGGTGCTGACCGGGCGGGCCGCTCAGTTGTGAGCAGACCAGGCCGCCGCCTGGTTGCTACAACGAAAACGTCAGCGCCGGCCCGCCGGGAATTCAGCCGCGACACTGGAGAAGACAATGACGGTCAATGGCAGTGGTTCATACCAGGTGACCAGCTGGGATGAGAAGCCTTACGACGAGCAGCAGGACGCCATCAAGCTGACCAAGGCCCATTTCGGCACCGCTTTCAGCGGTGTTATCCAGGGCCAGGGCAGCGCCGAATACCTGATGGCGTATCCGGGTGAGACATCGGCTAGTTTCGTGGGGCTGCAGCGGGTGACCGGCAGCGTCGGCGGCCGGGCCGGCTCGTTCGTGCTGCAGGCGTCGGGCAGCTTCGACGGCGCCGCCGCGCGGGCTCAGTGGTTCGTCGTGCCGGACTCCGGCACCGGGGAGCTCAAGGGGCTCGCTGGCACCGGCGGCTACGTCTCCGGCGAAGGCGGGGCCGCCGACATCACCCTCGACTACGACATCAGCTGACCGCGGCGGCCATGGAATCCGTGACGCTCCCGGCCTCCTACCCGATCGCCAGGACCTGCCCGCTGGACCCGGCCCCGGAGTATGAGTTACTGCGGGCCCGGCCCATCACCCGCATCCGGCTGGACTTCGACGGCAGCGATGTCTGGCTGGTGACCCGCTACGACGACGCCTGCGCGGTGCTCGGCGACCCGCGGTTCAGCTCCGACTTCTCCAAGGCCGGGTTCCCGGCCCGGCTGACCACCCAGCCGCCGGGCCCGGGCACGCTCATCCGGATGGACCCGCCCGACCACACCCGGCTGCGGCGGCTGCTGGTGCCCGAGTTCAAGCGCCGCCGGGTCGAGGCGCTGCGGCCGCGCGTCCAGGCGATCACCGACGAGCTGATCGACGGCATGCTGGCCGCGGGCCCGCCCGCCGACCTCATCGCGGACTTCGCGCTGCCGCTGCCCTCGCGGGTCATAACCGAACTGCTCGGGGTGCCGTATGAGGACCGGGAGTTCTTCCACCAGACCACCAAGGTCATCGGCTCCCAGGACACCGACCCGGCGAGCCGGATGAAGGTCCGCAACGAGCTCAAGGCCTACCTGGACCGGCTGGTCGCGCGGAAGGAAGCCGACCCGGCGCAGGACCTGCTGAGCCTGCTCTCCGGGCAGCGCGAGCGGGCCAGGGTCAGCCGGGACGAGGTGGTCGGGATGGCCACCTTGCTGATGGTGGCCGGCTACGAGACCGTCGCCAACCAGCTGGGCGTGGGCACGATCGCGCTGCTGCGCCAGCCCGGCCTGCTCGGCGAGCTGCGCCGCGACCCCGGCCTCATCGGCCGCTGCGTGGAGGAGATCGTCCGGCACCAGACCGTCACCGACTACGGCATCCGCCGGGCCTGCACCGCCGACGCGGTGATCGGCGGCCAGCTGATCCGCGCGGGCGAGGGCGTCGTCGTGGTCACCGCGTCGGCGAACCGGGACGAGTCCAGGTTCCCGTGCCCCGGCCAGCTGGACCTGACCCGCACCGACCACGACCACCTGGCCTTCGGGTACGGCCCGCACCAGTGCCCGGGCCAGCTGCTGGCCAGGCTGCAGCTGACCGTCGCCTGGACCGCGCTGCTGGCCCGGCTGCCGCAGCTGCGGCTCGCGGTCGAGCTGGGCGACGTGCCCTTCCGCTACGACATGTTCGTCTACGGCGTGCACGAGCTGCCGGTGACCTGGTAGCGCCCCGGTCACCGCCGCCGGCGGACCGACCGTCAACGAGAGGAGACAACCCCGATGTCGAACGGCCAGCCGGTCTTGCCGCCGGCTCAGCACCAGACATCCGTCCCGGCCGAGGAGCAGATCAACTCCGGCTCGGCGGGCGTCATCGTGGAACGCACCGCGCAGCTCAAGGCCGGCTATCACGCCGAAGGCCGCAAGTTCGGCCGGATGATCGCCGAGTACGTGAACACCAAGCAGGTCGGGGTCGCCACCGTGTACCTGTTCGAGGAGACCTTCGGCACCAAGGACAAGCTGCACTGGCTCATCCAGCTGGGCTCGCTGGCCGACTACGAGACGATGGTCCGGATGGGGACCCAGGACGAGGAGTACCGCGGCAACCTGAAGGCCGATCAGGTGTCCGCCGAGCGGGGCGGCGGTGGCTGGGACAAGATGTTCGTGGACGGCAGCTTCACCGAGACGGTGCTGATGCCCCAGTTCTGGGGCATGTACGGCACCCGGGTCGACGGCCAGGTCGAGCGGCAGACCCGGCAGTACCTCCAGGACGCGCCCATCACCAGCCTGCCCGGCGCGCGGGAGCAGGTCGCGCTGCCAGCCAGCCAGGTCCTGCACTCCGGCAACGCCGGGATCATCCTGCACCGGACCGCGATCATCGACTACGACTTCCGCTCCGAGGGACGCAAGTTCGCCCGCGAATGCGCCGAGTCCATCAACGAGAACCTGGCCGGCGAGGCGACGGTCTTCGTGTACGAGGAGGCTTTCGGCACCGCCGACCGGATCCACTGGCTCATCCAGCTCAAGGAGCTGACCTCGTACTACCGGCTGCTCGAGCTGCACGTGAAGAACGAGAAGGTGCGCAACATGTACTTCGAGGAGCGCATCGCGCCCGAACGCGGCGGCGGCACCTGGGCGCGGATGTTCGTGCCCGCGAGCATGACCGACGTCGCGCTCACCCCGCACCACTGGGGGATGTACGCGACATGAGCGATGACCTGCTGCCGATGCCCGGCGACTGGACCCGCGGGCTCGCGGTCGCCGCGCACCCCGACGACATGGAGTTCGGCGCGGCCGGCGCGGTCGTGGCCTGGACCACGGCCGGCAAGACCATGAGCTACCTGCTGGTGAGCCGCGGCGAGGCCGGCATCGACGACCTGCCGCCCGCCGAGGCGGCCAAGGTCCGCGAGCAGGAGCAGCGGGCCAGCGCCGCGATCGCCGGGGTAGCCGAGGTGGAGTTCCTCGACTATCCCGACGGCGTGATCGAGTACGGGGTGCGGCTGCGCCGCGACCTGGCCGCCGCGATCCGCCGCTACCGGCCCGAGATGCTCATCGGGTTCAACCACCGCGAGCTCACCTTCACCGGCAAGCGGAACTCACCCGACCACCGCAACACCGGCCGGGCGCTGCTGGACGCGGTCGGCGACGCGGCCAACCGGTGGATCTTCCCCGGCCCGGGCGAGGCAGCCGCCGAGCCGTGGCGGGTCCGGCACGTCGCCATCGCCGGCTCACCGCAGCCGACCCACGCGGTGGACATCAGCGCCACCGTCGACACCGCGGTCGCCTCGGTCGAGGCGCACGCGGCCTACCTCAGGGCGCTCGGCGTGCCGCCCGGCGGGGCCAGGGGCCCGCTGGAAGCCTTCGCCGCCGCCACCGGCAAGCGGTTCGGCGGGCGGCCGGCGATCAGCTTCGAGCTCATCCCGGCCTGAGCGGGCCACATGGCGCTGACCATGCCCGAGCTGGTGTCCCGGCTGGCCAGCGGGGACACCAGCCGGCTGGCGCTGACCGCGGACGGCGGCGCCGGGCTGACCGCCGGGGACTGGGCCCGCCGCGCCAGCCGGATCGCCCGCGGCCTGGTCCGGCGCGGGATCCGCCCAGGTGACCGGGTGGCGCTGCTGTTTCACCCGGCCAGCTGGCTGGAGTACGCGGTCGCCGCGGCCGGCGTCTACCTGGCCGGCGGCGCGGTGGTCGGCCTGCAGCCCGGGCTGCCCGCCGCCGAGCTGAGCCGCCGGCTGGCGCGCTGCCAGGTGACCGGCCTGCTGTGCGGCGACGGGGTCAGCCCGCCGGACTGCGCCGCGTGGACGGCCAGCCCGGGCGAGCTGGCCACCGCGGCGGCCGGCCCGCCGGAGGTCACGGCCCGGCCCGGCGCGCTGGCCGAGATCCTGCACACCTCCGGCTCCACCGGCCCGGCCAAGGCGGTGGCGGTCAGCCAGGCGAACCTGACCCACGGGCACGGCCGGGCCAGGGGGCAGCTGTTCGCGGGCACGGCGGGGGTGCTCGCGCCGGTCCCGGCGGGCACCAACGCCGGGCACAGCGCGATCATCCTGGCGCTGACCGCGCCGGTGACCGTGCACCTGACCACGGCGACGGACCCGGCGGGAGTAGCCGCGATGATCGGCGGCCTCGGGCCCGGGCAGGTCATCCTGCCGGCCCAGCTGATCAGCCGGCTGGTCGCCTCCGGGCTGCACGAACGGCACGACTTCGGCGCTGTCACCGCGTTCCTGCTCGGCTCGGCGCCGGTGCGCGCCGCCGCGGTCCGCGCGCTGGCCGCCGCCGCGCCCCGGGCCCGGATGCTGATCGGCTACGGCTCGACCGAGGCCGCGCCCGCGTTCTGCCACACCGCCATCGGCGCCTGGGCCGGGCACCAGGACCCGGCCGTCTACGACCAGCTGGCGGCCTGGCCGCTCGGCCTGCCCGCGGCGGGCACCGAGGTGATGATCGCCGACGCGGCCGGGAACCGGCTGCCACCGGGCCAGCGCGGCCAGATCTGCCTGCGCTCGGCCGCGCCGCAGCGCCGCTACTACCGTGACCGGGCCGCGACCGCGGCGGTGTTCCGCGGCGGCTGGACCCGGATGGGCGACCTCGGCCACCAGGACGAGGACGGGCGGCTGTACTTCTTCGACCGGGCCGCGGACGTGCTCGCCGGCCCGGACGGGACGCTGTCATCGGCCCAGGCGGAGGCGATGCTCGCGGCCCACCCGGCGGTGGCTGACGCCGCGGTGGTCAGCGGCCCCTGGCCCGGCGGAGCGGACGGCGTCTGCGCCGCGGTGCAGCTGCGGTCGCAGGTGCCCGCCGCGCAGCTGCGCGGCTACCTCGCCGCCCGGCTCGGCATCAGCCAGCACCGGATCCAGGTGCGGATCCACGCCGCGCTGCCGCGCGGCGACACCGGCAAGGCGGCCAAGGCGGCGCTGCGCGAGGCGTGCGGGCGCGCTGGCGGCCCGGACGCTGATGGCTCACCCTAGATCTATGGCACCGCAGGTACCGCTCGCCAGCGCGCGGGCACTCGCCATGGCCAGGCACGGCCTGGCCGGCTCCGGCCTGGACAGCGCCCTGGCGGCGACCGAGGCGGCCGTCGGCATCTACAGCTCCGCGCCGACCTGCTACCTGTCCTGCGCGGCCCGGGTGCCGGGTTTCGCCGCCGCCGACCTCGACCAGGAGCTGTACCAGCGGCGGCGGCTGCTGCGGCTGCGGTGCATGCACGGCATGGCCTACATCGTCAGCGCGGGCTCGCTGCCGGTCATCGCGGCCGCCACCCAGGCCAGGCCCGCCGACATCGAGCGGATCGCCCGGGTCGCCGGGCTGACCGCCGCCGGGTACGCCGAGCTGTCGGCCCGCGCCGAGGAGGCGGTCGGGGACGGCTCGGTGACCGTGCCCGAGCTGCGCGAGGCGCTCGGCCCGCACGCGCC
>DATBGO010000154.1:0-37355 GCA_036558005.1 Streptosporangiaceae bacterium
GACCGCCAGGACCTGCCCGTCCAGCCGGCCGTGATACCCCGCGGCGGCGGCGGCGTCCGGCCCGGCCGGGCCCGCGCCGTCCTGGCCGTCCGGCGCGGCGGCGCCGGCGCTGGCCAGCGGCCCGGTCAGCGCCGCCATCGAGTGCCCGGCCCGGATCAGCCGGGTCGGCCCGGCGACCAGCCGGGCCGCGCTCTCCGGGTCCGCCCGCTTGGCCGAATGCTCGGCCAGGTACTGCCGGTAGGCGTCGTCGAGCCGGTGGATGGCGGCGCTGGCGGCCTGCTCGGCCTGGGCCGGCCCGGTGGCCTGCCCGGCCGGGCCCGGCGGGACCGCGCCGGTCAGCAGCTCGGCGCTGACCGCGACGTAGTCCGCGCCGCGGGCGTAGGCCGCCGCCAGGCTGCGCCGCAGCACGGCCGCCGCGCCGCGCGGCCAGAACACCACGCCGACCCCCAGGCTGACCGCGAAGCCGATCGCCACGTCCTCGATCCTGATCAGGCCGACCGTCCAGCCGGTGGGCTGGATGATGTTGAACAGGATCAGCAGCACCACGGTGAACGCGGCCTGCCCGGCCGCGAACGAGATCACCCGCGGCGCGTACGTGGCCACCAGCACCGCGACCGGGAGCAGGCCCCACAGCACCGGCGCGGCGTCGCCGACCGCGAGCAGCACGGCCGCGCCGATCACGATCCCGGCGGCGGTGCCGGCCAGCGCGCTCAGCACCGACCGGCCGGTGCCCAGCGCGTTCGACCGCAGCACCGACAGCGTGCCGAGCACCACCCAGAACGAATGCTGCAGGCCGGCCTGCTGCGCGATGAACACGGCGATGGCCAGGCCCGCCGCGCCCCTGATGCTGTTGTGCAGCCAGACCGAGCTGGCGTCCGCGTGCTCGGCGGCGAACCGGCGCAGCGCCGCCGCGCCCGCCCGCCAGCCCGGCCGGCGGGCGGTGCGGATGCCGCAGGCCGCCAGCGCGTAGCCGGCGATCTGCCGGGCGGTGTAGCTGATCGCCCTGGCCCGGAACAGGCGGTCAAGCAGCGTCTCGATCGTCTGGTCGTCGGGCCCGGGCGGCAGCTCGGAGATCTGCCTGGCCAGCGCCTTCACCATGGCCTTCTGCGCCCGGTCCACCCGGCCGGTATCCGGCCGCGCGTCCTGCCCGGCCAGGGCGGCGCCGCTGGCCCGCAGCAGCGCCGCCGTGGCCGCCATGGACTCGCCGTGCTCGGCCCGGCACAGCTCGCCGGCGGGCAGGGCGGCCGCCGCGGTCAGCGAGCCGAGCAGCCAGCCGAGCTCTTCGACCAGCGCGGCCAGCGCGGCCGCCTGCCCGGTCGGCCCGGTCGGCCGGTGCGAGCTGGCCGCCAGCGCGCCGCGCAGCCTGGTGATCGCCGACCGGGCCGCGGCGGCGGTACCGGCGCTGGCCCGGCCGCCCTGGCGGGCCGCGCTGCCGGCCAGGTCAGCCAGCGCGGCGCAGGCCAGCGCGGCGTCGCCGCGCAGCGTGCCCTTGCGCCGGGGCGGCCACAGCAGCATGACCGCGGCCAGCGCCGCGGACGCGGCCAGCCCCCAGCCGGCCAGCCGCCAGCCGATCATCGAGGGCGGCGCGGGAATCGCGACCGGCAGCACGAAGGCCAGGATCGCGGCGGTGCCGCCGGCCGCGATGTACCCGTTGAAGATCCCGCAGAACAGGATGACGAACCCGGTCACCGCCATCGCCGCCGCGGCCAGCCACGGGTCGCGGGAGCAGAGCGTGCCGAGCACGACCAGCACCGCGCCGGTCAGGCCCAGGGTCAGGTAGGCGGTGAACCGGCTGCGCGGCGGGCCGCTGAAGTCGGCCAGCACGAGCATCGCGAACGCGCCGAACGGCGCGAAGATCGCCGTCTGCGGCTGGCCGATGAGCTGGGAGCCGATCGCGAACACCGCGGGCATCACGATCGCGGCCCTGGCGGCGCTGCGCAGCGAGGCCAGCCCGGCGTCGCTGGTCCGCGGCAGTCTCACCGGCGGCCCCCGGCCCGCGCTGGCGCGCCGTGCGGCGCGCTCACTCCCCGGGCTCGTCCTCGACGTGTACCGCGGCTTCCTCCGCGGTCGCCGCGCCGCCGTCGATCCCGGCGTCACGGGCGACCAGGTCGGCTTCCTCGCCGGCGTGCGCACCCTCGTCGTCGGCGACCAGCCGCCCGGCCCTCGGCTCGGGCTCGTACCGGCCCAGCGGCGCGTCCCCGGGCAGGTCGCTCTCGGCGTAGGGGTCGGGCTCGGGCTCTTCCTCGGCCAGCAGCCGGTCGAGTGACTCGCCCTGGCGCTCCTCGGCCGGGGTGCTGCCGAAGCCCTCGCCAGCCGACCACCGGTCCGGCGGCGCGATCCCGGTGTCCAGCGGGTCGTCGCCCGGGTCGCCCTCAAGCGTGTCGGAGGCGTCCAGCAGGCCGTCGTCCTCGGTGTCGTAGTCGTCGGGGTCGTACTCGCCAGGTTCGGATGACGGATCGTAGGTCTCATCGTCCGGCATGGCCTGCATCCTCCCGTCTCGTCCCGCGGCTTCCGGTACGGGCGCGGCCGCCGCGGCCGCCCCGCCAGGCCAGACTAGCGACCGCCCCGGCGCGGCTCAGCGGTCGCCGTCGACCTCGGCCGAGCCCAGCAGCCGGAGCCTGCGCTGCGCCCGCTGGTAGAAGGTGGTGCGCCCGAGCCTGACCACCCGGGCGGCGGCCGGCAGCAAGGTGGCCTCCACCACGTCGCCCGGGCCCAGGTGGCCGAGCACCCGCCCGTCCGCCTCGACGGCGAGCTGGCCGCTGGGCGCCAGCACGGTCAGCGCGAGTTTCTCCCCGCTGGACAGGAACAGCGAGCGGTTGAACGCCGAATGCGGGGCGACCGGCGTGACCAGCAGGCCCTCGGCCCGTGGTGACACGATCGGCCCGCCGGCCGAGAAGCTGTAGGCGGTCGAGCCGGTCGGGGTGGCCACGATGACCGCGTCGGCGGCGTACCGCACGAACGAGTGCCCCTCCACGGTGAGCTCCACCGCGGCCGACGCGCTGGATCCCGGTATCCGCACCAGCGCCACGTCGTTGAACGCGGTGGTCTGGCGGCCGGCGAACGCGGCCAGCACACCGGAGCGGGTTTCCACCGTGAACCGGTGCTCGTCGATCGCCGACAGCGCGCCCGCCAGCTCGGGAATGTCGATCTCGGCCAGGAAGCCGAGCCGGCCGAGGTTCACCCCGAGCACCGGCGGGCGGCTGTCACCCGACAGCCGCATGGCCCGCAGCATCGTGCCGTCGCCGCCGAGGCTGACGATCAGGTCCGAGCGCTGCGCCAGGTAGGCCGGGTCGACCGGGGCGGCCTCGGCGCAGATCCGCTCGACCTCGCCGGCCAGGCCGAGCACCTCGACGCCGCGGGCCCTGGCCCAGCCGGTGATCGTCGTCATGGCCGTGTCGCAGTTCCTGGCCGGGTGCAGCACCAGCCCCACCGCGCCGATCATCCCCATCCGGTTCACCGCCTCCGCTGGCCCGCGCGGACGCGCTGGCGCGCGCCTGGTCTGGCCAGGTTAGCGAGAACGGCGCGGCTCAGGCGGCGCTGAGCCCGGCCGACAGGCCGCTGCCGACGTGCGCGCCGCTGTGCCGGTTGATCGCGCCTGCCGGGCTGGCGGCGGGCACCGCGCGGGTGTAGATGCCGCCGAACCCGCAGCCCAGGGTGAACGGCCCCCAGGTGACGACCCAGGGCACCAGCGCGCCGTCCGGGCCGGGGAACAGCTCCGGCTCAGGCCGGATCCGCTGCTGGATGACATACGGCTCGCGCGCCGCGGCGGCCAGCTGGTCCCGCCACTGGGCCGGGCCGCAGCCGGGGGAGTCGCCGAGCACGACGCCGCGGCCGCCGCCGAGCAGGGCCGGCTTGAGCACCAGGTCACGCTGGGCGGTGACCGCGTACTCGATCAGGTCGCCCTGGCCGCCGCCGGGCAGCCGGGCAGGCCCGGGCGCGACCAGCCTGGTCCACGGCAGGATGCGGTCCAGGCTGGCCCGCTCGCTGGCGGTGCACAGGGCCCGGCCCTGCTCGTCGCCGAGCATGGCCAGCGCGGCCTTGCTGCCGTACAGCTCGGTGTCCAGCGGGGTGAACATGGCGACCGCGCCGCGCTCGGCGGCCGCCAGCACCGGGCCGATCAGGGCCGGGCCGTCGGGCTCCAGCAGGTGCTCGATCAGGAACAGCCGGAAGATGATGTCCACCCGCTCGCCGCGCAGCCGCACCGGGCCGCGGCCGGCCTCCAGCTCGCCGACGTGGCAGGGCCGGGCGTCCAGGCCGAGCGCGCGCCACCGGACGGCCAGCTTGTGCAGGTACGGGCTGAACGCGGCGTAGTGGCCCGGCCAGTCCGCGAGCGCGATCACCGGCACCGAGCCGGGCTCGGCGCCGGTCTCGGCGAAGATGGTGGCGACCTGCTCGGCCATCGTGTCGACGTAACCCAGCCCGTGCTCGGCGGCGAACCCGGCCAGCACCGGGTGCGCCAGTAAGCCCCGGCACAGGTCAGCGTTGTCGATGCCGCCGATGGCGCTGCCCATGTTCAGTTCGAGCAGCCGGAAGCCGTCCCCGTCGGTGTACAGGTCAGCCCTGGTCAGGGCGGTGACCGTGGTGCTGCGGCTGCGCTGGACCGCGTCCGCCTGGACGCCGGTCAGGCCGGCCGCGCGGGCGAACGCGGCCAGGTCGCCGCCGAACCTGCGGCCCGGCAGGCTGGCCAGCGCGGTCCGGATGTTGTCCAGGTCCGCGTGCAGCGCGGCCCGCTCGGCGGCCCCGGTGAACACCGGCCGGGACAGGAAACGCCCCCGGTACAGCGCGTTCAGCAGGTCAGAGCCGGGCAGCGGCCCGATCAGCTCCCGCTGCCCGGCGCCGCGCCGGGTCACCGTGTCCAGGTAGCGGCCGGTCAGGCTCGCCCGATCCGACATCGCCCTCCGTATCCGGCCGCTGAGCCATCGGCCGTTAGTGTTATGAAACGTGTGTTCCCCGGCAGCACGCCAATTGCGCGGATGATCAGCACTACCGGAATGATATTTCAGTAATTATCACGAATTGGTATAGTCCGGGCCATCTGCTGGTCAGCTTGGCCGCTGGCGGTGCTGGCTTCACGATGGTTACCGGAAAGGAGCCCGCATGCCGCTGCAGGCAGGGCCGGGACGGTCAGCGCCGGCCGGATCGCTGCGCCGGCACGGCGACTTCAACAAGCTCTGGCTCGGCCAGGCGGTTTCCTCGATCGGCAGCCAGGTCACCTTACTGGCGCTGCCGCTGACCGCGGTGCTGTACCTGCACGCCAGCGCGGGGCAGGTCGGGCTGATGACCGCGGCCGGGCTGCTGGCCTACTGCGGGCCCAGCCTGCTGTTCGGGGTGATGGCCGACCGGATGCGCAGGCGGCCGCTGATGATCGCCGCGGACATCGGCCGGACCGCCGTCATCGGGCTGATCCCGGTGCTGGCCTGGACCGGGACGCTGCGCATGCCGGTGCTGTACGCGGTGGCGCTGATCCAGGGCGGCCTGACGATCATCTTCGAGGTCGCCTACCGGTCCTACCTGCCCAGCCTGGTCGGCCCGGACACGCTGCTCGCGGGCAACAGCAGGCTGCAGTCGACCGCGTCGGTGGCGCAGATCGGCGGCCCGGGCCTGGCCGGCCTGCTGGTGGCGCTCATCGGCGCGCCGTTCGCGCTGCTGGTGGACGCGGGCTCGTTCGTGGTCTCGGTGGCCTCGCTGGCCTGGATCAGGGCCCGCGAGCCCGCCCCGGCGCCCCGCGGCCGGGCCGCGCGGTCCGGCATCGCCGGGGTGCTCGGGGAGGTCAGGGAAGGACTGGCGTTCATCTACCGCAACCCGGTGCTGCGCGCCCTGGCCACCGCGGCGGGCGCGTTCAACTTCTTCTCCCAGCTCCAGCTGACCTTGTTCACGGTGTACGCGGCGCGCACGATGCACTTGTCGCCGGGCGCGATCGGCGGCGTGCTCGCCTGCTTCGGGATCGGCGGGCTGGCCGCCGCCCTCACCCTCAGCCGGGTCCTGGCCCGGACCGGGTACGGCCCGATGCTGGTCGGCGGGTACGCGATCGCGGCGCTGGCTATCCTGGGCATCCCGCTGGTGCCCGGGCCCCCGGCGCTGACCACGGCGCTGTTCGTCGGGGTGTACCTGGTGGCGGGGTACGGCATCGTGGCGACCAACGTGGCGACGATGACGCTGCGCCAGGTCGCCACCCCCGGCCCGCTGCAGGGCCGGGTGAACGCCGGCTTCCGGTTCGCGATCGGCGCGCTGATGCCGTTCTCGGCCGCGCTGGCCGGGCTGCTCGGCGAGCTGATCGGGGTGCGCGCGACGCTGTTCGTCTGCGCGGCCGGCATGCCGGTCTCGGTGCTGCTGATCGCGCTGTCGCCGACCCGGGCGGTCGGCGACGCGCAGGAGGTCGCGGCCGGGGGCGAGGGCGCCGCCGTCGCCGCGGCCTAGCCCGTCAGGCAGCAGCCGACGTGCAGGCCGGTGCCCTGGCGGGCGATCGCGTGCCCGGACGACTCGGGGAAGCCGCGGGCGAACACCCCGCCGAAGCCGTCGGCGAAGGTGAACACGCCCCAGGTGACGTTCCACGGCTCGGGCTCGCCGTCCTCGCCCGGGCACAGCTCGGACTCGGCCCGGACCCGGCGCTGCAGGATGAACGGGCCGTGCATCGCCTGGCCGAGCGCCTCCCGCCACACCCGGGGGGTGGTCGCGGTGTCCCAGCCGGGCACCACCCCGATGCCGCCGTGCAGCAGGGCCGGCTTGAGCACCAGGTCGCGCTGGTGGCTGAGCGCGTAGCCGGGCAGGTCGGCGGTGCTGCCGTCGTCCAGGGTGACCGGGCCGGGCCGTACCTGCCTGGTCCACGGCAGCACCCGGCCGAACGCGGCGAGTTCCGCGGCGGAGAAATGGTGCCGGTTCGCGTCGTCGGACAGCATCGCGAGCGCGATCTTGCTGCCGTACAGCTCGGAGTCGAACGGGGTGTAGAACCGCACGCCGCCGCCGGCCGCCACGTCCAGCAGCGGCCCGATCAGCGCCGGGCCCTCTGGCTCCAGCAGGTGCTCCAGCACGAACACCCGGAAGATGATGTCGACCGGCTGGCCGCGCAGGAACACCCGGCCGCCCCTGGTCTTCAGCTGGCCGATGTGGCAGGCGCGGGCGTTCAGCCCGAGCGCCCGCCAGCGCCGCGCGATCTTGCGGAAGAACACCGCGTTCCTGGCGAACCAGTCCGGCCAGGCGGTCAGCGCCATCGACGGGTACGAGCCGGGCGCGAAGCCGGTCTCGGCGAAGATCTGCCGCACCTGCGTCCGCAGGGTGTCGGCGTAGCCCAGCCGGTGCGCGCGGGCGAACGCCTTCAGCACCGGGTGGCGCAGCATCGCCCGGCAGAAGTCGCCGTTGTCGATGCCGCCGACCCCGCTGCCCAGGTTGAGCTCCAGCAGCCGCAGGCCGCCCGGCTCGGGGTACATGTCCGCCCGCACCATCTGGGTGACCGGCCCGTCCTGGCCGCCGCGGCCGCGCAGCACGGCGGTGAGCTGGCCGCCGCTCATCCCGCAGGCCCGGGCGAAGGCGGCCAGGTCGCCGCCGAACAGCCGGTCCGGCAGGCTGACCAGCGCATTGCGGACCAGCTGGAGGTCGTCGTTCAGCTGGTCACGCTCCGCCCGGCCGAGGAACAGCGGCCGGGACAGGTAGCGCATCTGGTACCTGGCCGGCAGCGGGCCGGTGGCCGGCATCACGCTGAGCAGCTCGCGGCGGCCGGCCCCGGCCCGCGCCACCGCGTCCAGGTACCCGGCCGTCAGGGCCGCGCGGTCGGTCGTCATGCCCGCTCAGCCCGGGCCCGGGTACAGGCAGCAGCCGAGGTGCGCGCCCGCGCTCACGTTCAGCACCGTGGTGCCGGACGCGACGGTGCAGGCCCGGCTGATGATGCCGCCGAACCCGCCGGTCCCGGTGTAGACGCCCCAGACCACGATCCAGGGCTGCTGCTGGCCCGGGCCGGCCGGGAACAGCTCGGGCACCGGGCGGATCCGGCGCTGCAGCACGTAGGGCCCGTTCACCGCCTGGCTGAGCCGCTCGCGCCACAGCGCCGGGCTGGTGCGGGCGTCCCAGCCGGCCAGCACCTGCTGGCCGCCGTAGCTCAGCGCGGGCTTGAGCAGCAGCTCCTGCTGGTGGCCGGCGGCGTAGTCGAGCAGGTCCGCCTGCCTGCCGTCGGCCAGCGTGACCGGCCCGGGCCGGACCTGCCTGGTCCACGGCACCAGGCGGCCGGCCGCGGCCCGCTCCGCGGCGGTGAACTCGGCCTGGTTCCGCTCGTCGCAGATCATCGCCAGCCCGATCTTGCTGCCGAACAGCTCGGAGTCCAGCGGGGTCACCATCGCGACCTGGCCCCGGGCGGCCGCGGCCAGGAGGGGGTCCATCAGCTCGGCCGCGCCCGGCTCCAGCAGGTAGTCCAGCATGAACATCCGGGAGATGACGTCGACCGCGCGCCCGGCCAGCCAGACCCGCCCGCCGCGCACCTCCAGCTCGCCGGCATGGCAGGCGTGCGCGTCCAGGCCGTAGTCACGCCAGCGCACCGCCAGCTGGCGCATGTACCCGCCGAGCTTGCTGTGGTAGCTGGAGGGCCAGTCGGTGACCGCGACCACCGGCGTGGTGCCGGGGCCGAACCCGCTGGCGGCCCGCAGGCTGGCGATCTGCTGGGCGGCGGTGTCGGTGAAGGTGAGCTGGTGCGCGGCGGCGAAGGCGGCCAGCACCGGGTGGCGCAGCATGACCCGGCACACGTCGGCGTTCTCCATGCCGCCCAGGGCGCTGCCCATGTTGAATTCCATCAGCTGGAAGCCGCCCGCTTCCTCGTACAGGTCGGCCCTGGCCTGCGGGCTCATCGGGTCACTCCGGCTCGCCGTCAGCGCGTCGTTCTGGTACCCGGTCGCCCCGGCCGCGCGGGCGAACGCGGCCAGGTCGCCGCCGAACAGCCGGTCCGGCAGGCTGACCAGCATGCCGCGGACGGTCTCCACGTCGGCGTAGAGCTGACCGGCGTCCGCGCGGGTGGCGAGCACCGGCCGGGACAGGTACTGCAGGCCGGGGGCGAACTGGTTCAGCAGCACGCCGGGGTCGGTGCTCATGCCGCCGGTCAGCTCGGCCGCCGAAGCCCCGCTGAGCCGGACCTGCTCCAGGTAGGCGGCGGTCAGCGCGGCCCGGTCCAGCACCAGGCTGCCGGTCATCCGAACTCCTTGCGCAGCTCGCGCCTGAGCACCTTGCCCTGGGCGTTCCTGGGCAGCTCGGTGACGATCTCCAGCCGGTCCGGCCAGTCCCTGGCCGCCACCTGCCGGTCGTCCAGGAACTGCCGCAGTTCGGCGAGCGCGGGCCCGGGCGGCGGGCCGGCCGGGACGACCACCGCGCACGCCTTCTCGGCGCCGGGCACCTGCGGGTGCGGGTAGCCGATCAGCACCACGTCGGTGACCGCGGGGTGCTGCAGCAGCAGCGCCTCCACCTCGAGCGTCGGCACCAGCAGGCCGGTCTCCCTGATGATCAGGTCGACCCTGCGGCCGGTGAGCCTGATGCCGCCGCGGCCGTCGGGCCTGGCGGTGTCCCCGGTGTCGAACCAGCCGTCCTCGTCCAGGCTGGCCAGGAACGCGTCCCGCTGGTTCAGATAGCCAAGCGTCAGCGACGCGCCGCGGATCAGCAGCCGGCCGACGTCCTCGCCCGGCTCGGCGACGATCTGGACTTCCATCCAGTCCACCGGCGACCCGTCGCTGTGCGCGGCCCAGCCCTCCGGGTCGCCGGCCCGGGTGATGGTGATCGCGCCGCACTCGGTCATGCCGAAGTTCGAGTCCAGCCGCACCCCGAGAACCTCGCGGGCCTGCGCCACCACCGGCGGCGGCACCGGGGCCGCGCCGGTGTTCAGGCAGCGCAGCGTGGAGATGTCGCGGGGCTTCGCGCGCTGCCCGGCGATCAGGCCCAGCTGGTACACCGGCGCGCCGAACACCAGCGTCACCCCGTGCGCCTCGATCAGGTCGAGCAGCAGCTCCATGTCGGTGGTGTCCTGCATGACGCAGGTCGCGCCCAGCGCGATCGACATCCACACGCTGTAGCACGAGGCGGCCAGGTGGGTGAGGTAGTGCGGGATGGCGATCACGTCCTCGCCGCCCAGCTGATAGATGTCGGAGAAGGCCCGGGTCGCCGCCCACATGGTGTTGAAGCTGTGCGCGACCCCCTTGGGCTGGCCGGTCGTGCCGGAGGTGTAAACGAGCTGCATCACCTCGTCGGCTGCCCTGGCCGGATAGCTATCGGGCCGGTGGCGTTCTTCCCACGGGGTCTGGACGAAGAATTCGTAGAAGTCGATCGCGCCGGTCGCGGCCGCGTCGCCCACCACCACCCGGTGCCCGAGGGTGTCGGGTGCCACCTTCAGCAGCCGGCCGGCGTAGTCGATGTCGTTATAGGTGTCGGCCACGACGCAGACCCTGGCCCTGGTGTCGCGCAGCAAATGGCCCAGCTCGCGCCCGCCGAACGGCGGGTTGACCGAGGCGACCACGGCGCCCATCCGGGCGCAGGCCAGGTACAGCGGGGTCAGCATCCACCAGTTCGGCAGGTGCACGACGACCACGTCACCGGGCCGCACGCCCAGTTCGGTGAGCGCCCCGGCGAACCGGTCGGCGGTGCGGGCGAGCTCGGCGTAGCTGAGGGTCTTGGCGCGCAGGCCCTGCTCGTAGGCGATCACCGCGGGCTTGCCCGGCTGCTGGCTGGCCGTCCGCCGCAGATCGTCGAGGAATGTCTGGGCCCGCCACCAGCCCCGCTCGTAGAACAGCGCCTTGCGCGATGGCCCGACAGGTTCCAGGGTGTCCCACATCACCATGCCCTTTCTGCGGTAACCGGATGATATCGGACCGGATTTGACCGCTCAGAAAGGCTGCGGAAACGGATTCGTGACCCGCGGGCCGGTTAACCGCCCGCGGTCCCCTTCCTGATCAGGTCCGCCAGCGCGGCCGGCCAGATGGTCTCGGTGGTGGTGTCCAGCTCATCCAGGGTCCACCAGCGCCAGGCGGCGATCTGGTCGGAGGCGTGCATCGCCTCAACGCCGCGGATCTGCCTGGCTTCCTGCGCCGTCCTGGCCAGGTAGTAGCGCTCGCGCTGGCGGACCAGCGCGCCGCCGTACTCCATCAGGAAGTGCCGGCGCAGCACCTCGGGGCCGAGGGCGATGTCGGTCCAGCCGGTCTCCTCGGCCAGTTCGCGGGCCGCGCCCGCCGGGAACTCCTCGCCCCGGTTCAGGCCGCCGCCCGGGGTGGACCAGTGCCAGCCGTTCGGCGGGTCGTCGTCGTAGCGCATCAGCAGCACCCGGCCCGCCGGGTCGAGCAGGATGACCCGCCCGGCCCGGCGCAGCCGCAGCCGCCCCGGGCGCCTGGCCAGCATTAGCAGCAGCCACAGCCGCCGGAGGCGGGACGGGCCGGGTTCGGGGGCTGCCATGTGCCTGGGGGCGGGGGAGGTGTGGGTGGCTGCTACGCGGTCCGCGCCTGCGCCTGGCCGGCCAGCTTCCTGGCCGCCTCGGCGATCTGCCCGGCGCCGAGGCCGGCCGCGTCCAGCAGTTCGCTGGTCGTGCCAGAGCCGGGCATCTGCGTCACCGCGAGGTGCGCCACCCGCAGCCCGGTCAGCCCGGCATCGGCCAGCGCCTGCAGCACCGCCTCGCCGATCCCGCCTTCGGGGTGATGGTCCTCGGCCACCACCAGCGCGCCGGTCTCACTGGCCGCGGCGGTCAGGGTCGCGGTGTCCAGCGGCTTGACCGAGTACAGGTCGATCACCCGGGCCGCGATGCCGTCCTGCTGCAGCGCCTGCGCCGCGGCCAGGCAGTTGTGCAGGGTGACGCCCGCCCCGATCAGGGTGACCTGGTCACCTGGTGACGAGCGGAGCACCTTGCTGCCGCCGATGCGGAACTCCTCGCCGTCGGGGTACAGCACCGGGTAGGCGCCGCGGGTGGTCCGCATGTACTTGACGCCGTCCTGCCCGGCCATCTGGGTGACCAGCGCGGCGGTGCTGGTCGCGTCGCTCGGGTACAGCACCGTGGAGCCGTGCACCGCGCGCATCATGGCCAGGTCCTCCAGCGCCATCTGTGACGGGCCGTCCGCGCCGATCTCCACCCCGGCGTGCGAGCCGACCAGGCTGATGCTGGCCTGCGAGATCGCGGCCATCCGGATGAAGTCGTAGGCCCTGGTCAGGAACGCCGCGAAGGTGGAGGCGAACGGCCGGTAGCCGCGGACGCTGAAGCCCACCGCGGCCGCGACCATCTGCTGCTCGGCGATGAACATCTCGAAGTACCGCTCGGGGTAGGCCTGCGCGAACTCGTCGGCGTGGGTGGAGTTGCTCACCTCGCCGTCCAGCCCGACCACGTCCAGCCGGGCGCCCAGGGCGGCCAGCGCGTCCCCGTAGGCCTTGCGGGTGGCGACCTTCTGGCCGGCCTGGTAGGCGGGCATCCGCACCCGCGCGCTGCCCGGGTCAGGCCGGGCCGGGCGGCCCGACGGCTCGGGGACGGGCCCGCGGACCCGCATGTCCCGCTCGCCGCCCAGTTCCACGATCGCGCGCTCGGCCATGTCGGCGGGCAGCGGCTTGCCGTGCCAGTTCTCCCTGTCCTGCACCTCGCTGAAGCCGCGGCCCTTCTCGGTCCTGGCCAGGATCACCGTGGGCCGGTCGCCGTCCATCCGCCCGGCCTCGGCCAGCGCCTTGTCGATCGCGGCGACGTCATGCCCGTCGATCTGCACCGCCCGCGCCCCGAACGCCTCGGCCCGGCGGGCGTAGGCCTCCAGGTCCCAGGACAGCTCGGTCGGGCCGCGCTGGCCCAGCCGGTTGACGTCCACGATCGCGATCAGGTTGGACAGGTGGTAGTAGGCGGCCTTGTCCAGCGCCTCCCACATCGAGCCCTCGGCCATCTCGCTGTCGCCGCACAGCACCCAGACCCGGTACGGCAGCCTGTCGGCGTACTTGCCGGCCAGCGCGACCCCGACGCCGTCGGGCAGGCCCTGGCCGAGCGAGCCGGTCGCCACGTCCACCCACGGCAGCAGCGGCGTCGGGTGACCCTCCAGCCGCGACCCGAACCGCCGGTAACCGGTCATCAGCTCCTCGTCGGAGACCACGCCGACGGCCTTGAAGATGGCATACAGCAGCGGGGACGCGTGGCCCTTGGAGAAGATCAGGTGATCGTTGCCTGGTTCGTCCGGCTTGTCCCAGTTGTAGCGCAGCTGCCTGGCCACCAGGACCGCCATCAGGTCCGCCGCTGACATGCTGGATGTCGGGTGCCCTGACCCGGCCGCCGTGCTCGACCGGATCGAGTCGACCCGTAGCTGCTGGCCCAGCTCGGCGAGTTCGTCGGGCGTGAGCTGGTCGGCGGCTGCTGCCGCCAGGTCGCCACTCATGCTGCACCCCATCTTCAAGTCCGCTGTTTCAACTGCAAGTCCGCTGTTTCAACTGCGCTGTCCCGGGTGGCCGCTGCCGCGGCCCACCCCCGCCGTGCCCCGTCCGCGCACGCCGACCTGCCCCATACTCCCCTAGGCCGCCGACCCCAAAACACCGAGGGTGCCCGGGTGCTCCGGCCCGGGTTCCGTGATCGTGGTGGTTGCTCAGTAAATATCGCTGACGAACCACCAAGATCAAGGAATGTGCACTCCACTAAACTGTCCTGCTGGGCTGAAGTCAGGTGATCGGCGCGGGAACGCAAGACCGAGAGCCGTTGCGGGCTCGGCGGAACTGAACCAGCTAACGCGAGGGGGCGTTGAAATGTTCATGGAGCGCACCCGAGGGCGGGCGATGACCCGCCCCCAGCAATTCATCCTGCGGCTCGTGGGGGCCGGGCTGCTCGCTGCGACCGGGGCGATCCACCTTGACCTCTACCTGACCGGTTACCGCACCATCCCGACCATCGGCGGGCTGTTCCTGTTCCAGGTGATCGCCTGCTTCCTGCTCGCCGCGGCGGTCCTGGTGACGGGCAGCCAGCTGGTCGCGGCGCTGGCGGCCGGCTTCGCCATCGCGACCCTGGGCGGCTACCTGCTGTCGGTCTGGGTGGGCCTGTTCGGGTTCACGGAGATCCGGACGACCGCGGGGATCGTGGCCGGGATCCTCGAGATCGTGGCCTTCGCGGTGCTGGCGTTCGTCGCGGTGTCACCCGCCGCGGGCGGCGCGGACGGCAAGGAGGCCGCGCGCAGCCCGCTGCTCGACCGGCTGCGGGCCGGGATTCCCGGCGGGGCGGCGGCGGCCGGCGCGGTGTCGGTGATCGCGGTGGTGCTGTTCATCGTCGCGGT
The DNA here is from genome assembly GCA_036558005.1 of Streptosporangiaceae bacterium. GTDB lineage: Bacteria > Actinomycetota > Actinomycetes > Streptosporangiales > Streptosporangiaceae > DATBGO01. The sequence goes on from DATBGO010000154.1 coordinate 14,226, forward strand.
GGCCGGGGCCGGGTCGGGCAGCTCGGCGTCGGCCGCGCCGGCGGGCGGCGCGCTCAAGACCGAGAAGGTGAGCGGCCAGACCGTGGTGACCAACTCCAAGGGCTTCACGCTGTACTGGTTCGCCCCTGACAGCTCGTCCAAGTCGGCCTGCAACGGGTCCTGCGCGGCGTACTGGCCGCCGGTCTCCGGGCAGCCGAAGGCGGGCCCGGGGGTGACCGGGCAGATCGGCACCATCACCAGGGACGACGGCTCGGCCCAGGCGACCTACAACGGGCATCCGCTCTACACCTACATCGGCGACAACGCCCCTGGTAAGGCCACCGGCAACAACCTGAACCTCAACGGCGGGCTCTGGCATGTGGTGCCCGTATCCGGTTAGCACAGCCCCGCGCGGAAGGTAGGTGGCCGCCGATGATGTCGCGCCGCGAGCGGTTCTGCTGCCTGGTCGCTACCCGGCTGGTACGTAGGTGCCAGCGCAGATGTCCTCGTACCTGCCAGGATCGAAGGCCTGGCCGTGCTGGGGGAAATACCACTCCACGGCCCGGTACATGCGCCTGCCGGCGCAGGTTCCCAGGCTGAACGCCACCACGGTGACCCGCTGCTGAGTGCCTGAGGTGACCGGCTGGCCCGGCGCCGGATAGTCACTGAACCCGGTGCCGACCGCCCGCGGCTGGCCCCAGGACCGCCAGACGATGTGCGTCACCAGGCCGGTCGGGTCCCCGCCGTTGAAGATCATGGCCGGCCTCACCTGGCCGAACCCGGACCCGCCGGCGAACACCCCGGCGAGCTGGCCAAGGACCGGGACCGGGGCGCTGCGGCGGTCGGCCGGCCCGGGCGCCGCCGAGCAGCCGGCCAGCGCGGCGAGGGCGAGCAATCGCGCCGCCGCGGCCGCCGCGGCGCTACCCCTGGCGTGCATCCGTGCTCCCCTCTGCGGTGCTGGCTGCCAACCATCCGTGCTCACTGCCAACCATCGCGGGCACCGGGCCAGCGGACAACCCGGCCGGGAATCTCCGGCGCTCAGCCGGCCGGCCGGCCGGGATGCGAGACTGCCGTGGATGGCTACCCAGACACTCGACCCGGCCCGGCTCAGCCGCGCCACCATGGCCCGCCAGCTGCTGCTGGAGCGCGCCGCGCTGAGCCCGGCCGAGGCGATCAGCGCGCTGTGCGCGGTGCAGGCCCATGAGCCCAGGCCGCCCTACCTGGCGCTGTGGAACCGGCTCGCCGGGTTCGGCGAGGCTGACCTGCGCGCCGCGACCGGTGACGGGTCGGTGCTGCGGGTGACGCTGATGCGCGCCACCTTGCACCTGGTCACCGCCGCGGACTACCCGGCCATCCGGGGCCCGCTGCAGCCCGCGCTCTGCGAGGTGTTCACCGGGCTGAGGGAGCGGGCCGCGGGCATCGAGCTGGAGCAGATACTGCCGGCCGCCCGGGAGGCCTACGCCAGCGGGCCGCTGACCTTCGACGCGCTGCGGGCCAGGCTCGCGGCGCAGTTCCCCGGGCTGGACGAGCGGGTCACCGGGTACGCGGTGCGGACGAACCTGCCGCTGGCCATGGTCCCCTCGGCGGACCGCTGGGGCTACCCCCGGGTCGCCGAGTTCGGGCTGACCAGCCCGTTCGGCACCGATACCGACCCGGGCAGCCTGGTGCTGCGCTACCTGGCGGCGTTCGGGCCGGCCAGCGCCGCCGACGCCCAGTCGTTCCTCGGCCTGCGCAGGCTCGGGCCGGTGCTGGACAAGCTGGCGCCCGGCCTGGTCACCTTCGCGGACCAGCGCGGCCGGACGCTCTACGACCTGCCCGACGCGCCCCGGCCGGCGGCCGACGTCAGCGCCCCGGTGCGGTTCCTGCCCGACTTCGACAACCTGGTGCTCGGCTACGCCGACCGCAGCCGGTTCCTGGCCGAGGAGTTCAAGGGCCAGGTGACGACCAGGAACCTGCGGGTCCGTGCCACCTTCCTGCACGACGGCGTCATCCGGGGGACCTGGTCGACGAAGAAGACGGCCAGGGCCGCCACCTTGACCATCACCCCGTTCGAGCCGCTGGCGCAGAAAACCATCGCGGAGCTGGAGCCCGAAGCCGGCGCCCTGCTCCGGTTCGCCGAGCCCGGCCTCGCGTCCTACCACGTCACCGTGGCCAGCCCGGGGTGAAGGGCGGCTACCGGCTCTACGACGACCTGGCCGGGTGGTGGCCGCTGATCTCGCCGGTGCAGGAGTACTCCGGCGAGGCGCGGGCGCTGGCCGCGGTCCTGGCCACCGCGGCGGTGCCGGTGCGCGAGGTGCTCGACCTGGGCAGCGGCGGCGGGCACCTGGCCTGGCACCTCAAGGGCGCGATGCGGCTGACGCTGGCCGACCGGTCCGAGCCGATGCTGGCGGTGTCGCGGCAGCTCAACCCGGAGTGCGAGCACTTGCGGGCGGACATGCTGACGGTCCGGCTCGGGCGGCTGTTCGACGCGGTCCTGGTGCACGACGCGATCGACTACGTGACCACGCAGGCCGGGCTGCGCCAGGTGACCACGACCGCGTTCGCGCACTGCCGGCCCGGCGGCATCGCGGTGTTCGTGCCCGGCCACACCGCGCAGACGTTCCGGCCGGGGACCGGGCGCGGCGGCAGCAGCGCGGCCGGGCGGCAGGCGAGCTTCCGCGAGCGGACCTGGGACCCGGACCCGGCCGACGACTGGGTCCAGGCGGAGTACGAGTTCACGCTGCGGGACGCGGACGGCAGCGTGCAGGTCGTGCGCGAGGCGCACCGGCTCGGCGCGTTCAGCGAGCAGGCGTGGCTGCGGGCGCTCACCGCGGCCGGGTTCACCGCCCAGGCCGGTCCGGGCGCCGCGGCCGGGGCCGGCGGTCCGGGCGGCCTGCCCGGGATGCCGCGGAACGTGTTCGCCGGGCACCGGCCGGCCGGCCCGGACGCGGCGTGTGCCATGCTGCCCGGGTGAACCAAGCCGCCCGGGTGACGCAGCCCCGGCCGGCCGGGGTGGTGCGGGTCATGACGCTGAACGCGTGGTTCCGCCCGCCGCTGGCGGACCGGGCCGCGGAGATCGCGTCCTGGATCGAGGCCACCGGCCCGCAGGTTGTCTGCCTGCAGGAAATCACCCAGGCGCCCGGGCAGGACACGACGCTGGCCGACCAGCTGGCCGCTGAGGTGCCGGGCGGCTGGCAGGTGGCGTTCCGCGGATTCCCGGCCCGGGCTGGCGGGGTGGCCGGGACCGCGGTGCTGAGCCGGTGGCCGATCCTGGCCAGCGACGCCATCCCGCTGGCCTGCGGCGACGCCACTCCCAAGTCGGTGCTGCACGCGCGGGCCGGGGAACTCGACGTGTTCAGCGTCCACCTCGCCTCCGCGCCGGACGCGGCGGACCTGCGGGAACAGCAGGTGCTGACGGTGACCGAGTTCGTCAGGTCCCGGTCGGCGGATGGCTCGCCGCTGCCGCCGGTCATCGCCGGGGACTTCAACACCACTCCGGGATCGAGCCCGGTCCGGTTCCTGCGCGGCGAGCAGGCCCTCGGCGGCCAGGCCGTCTTCTACCAGGATGCCTGGGCCGCCGCGGGCGACGGCACGCCCGGGCACACCTGGGCCGGCCGCAACCCGCACACCCCGCCTGCCCACCTGTTCGACGCCCGCTGCGACTACATCTTCGCCGGCCTGCCCCGGGTGCCGCTGAGCTGGAGCGGCGGCCAGGACGCCAGCGGCGCGCCGGCCGGGCAGGTCACCGCCGCGTGGCTGGCCTGCGACTATCCGCGGACCGGCATCATGGCCAGCGATCACTACGCGGTCGTGGCGGACATCTGCTGGCCCGACGTGCCGGCCCCGGACTGAGCGGCCAGGACGAGCGCGGATCTGCCCACTGCCCGGGCCAGCCGCCTAGGACCGGTAGACCTCCCGGCGGTGATCGACATCCACGACCGTTACGGTCCGGGACGAGTCGTCGATCCGGTAGATGATCCGGTACGTGCCGCGCCGCGCGCTGAACCGGTCATCCAGTGGCGGGAGCAGGCGCTTGCCGACGCGATGCGGCTGCTCGATCAGCGGGCCGGTGATGAACTCGTAAGCGGCAGCGGCAACCGCTTCCGGCAAGGTCTCACTGAGCGCTCGGCGGACACTAGGGGTGGTCTTCAGCGTGTACGACCGGGCCGGAGGCGGCTCGCTCACCCCGGCGCGGCGCGCCGGTGCCGCATGGCCTCGGCCAGTTCCTCCGCCGAGACGGCCTCGCCCCGGGCCAGTTCCGCGTCCGAGTCGGCGAGCCTGCGCATCGTGTCCGGGTCCCGCAAGATAGCCAGCGTTTCCTCTAGCCTTTCCAGGTCTTCGACCGCGACCAGCACGGCTGAGGGATGTCCGTGCACGGTCACGGTGACCCGTTCGTGGTGATCGTGCACCCGGCCCACGAGCTCGGACAGGTGGCTCTTGACCTCTCCCAGCGGCAGCGTCGTCATAGTCAAAAGTATGACTAAAACTCGACCTTAGGTCAAAGCCCTGCGGCGGCCGGGCCGGGGCGCTGGCTGGGGGCGGGAACCTGAGGGGCGGCGGTGTAGTTTGTATATAGCAAGCTGTTGCCGGCCCGGGGCCGCCGGCGGCAGCTGCCCAGATGGAGGATCGCGTTGATCACGCTTGTCCTGATCGGCCTCGTGGGCGGCCTCATCACCGGCATCTCGCCGTGCGTGCTCCCGGTTCTTCCGGTGATCTTCCTCTCCGGCGGCGCCCAGGCCGCCCGTCCCGCACCGGCCCGTTCCGCCCCGGCCCGCCCCGGCGGCGGACCGGGCCGCGGGCCGGGCAGCAGGCCCTACCTGGTGGTGGCCGGGCTCGCGCTCAGCTTCAGCGTGTTCACGCTGCTGGGCACGCTGGTGCTGAGCGCGCTGCCGCTGCCCAAGGACATCATCCGCTGGGCCGGGCTGGTGGTCCTGATCCTGGTCGGCATCGCCATGCTCTTCCCCCGGGTGCAGGATTTGCTGGAACGCCCGTTCTCCCGGATACCGCAGCGCCGGGTCGGCCGGGACCACAGCGGGTTCATGCTCGGGCTGGCGCTCGGCGCCGTCTACGTGCCGTGCGCGGGCCCGGTGCTGGCGGCCATCACGGTGGCCGGGGCCACCGGCAAGATCGGCGTCGCCACGATCGCGCTGACGGTGGCGTTCGCGGTCGGGACCGCGATCCCGCTGCTCGCCTTCGCGCTGGCCGGGCGGGGGATCGCCGAGCGGGTGCGGGCGTTCAGGAACCGCCAGCGCGGGGTCAGGATCGCGGCCGGCGTCGTGCTGATCGGGCTCGCGGTCGCGCTGACCTTCAACGTCACCGACGCGCTGCAGCGGATCGTCCCCGACTACACCGCGAACCTCAACACCGCGCTGAACAAGACCGGCAACGCGGCCAGGCTGCTCGGCCCGAAGCAGAAGGCCGCGCTCGCGGCGTGCGCCCAGGATCCGGCGCCCGCGCTGCGGGACTGCGGCGCCGCCCCGGCGATCGGCGGCATCCAGCAGTGGTTCAACACCCCGGCCGGCGCCCCGGTCAGCCTGAGCGCGCAGCGCGGCAAGGTGGTCCTGGTCGACTTCTGGGCTTACTCCTGCATCAACTGCCAGCGGGCGATCCCGCACGTCGAGGCCTGGTACCGGGACTACGGGGCGGACGGGTTCGAGGTGATCGGGGTGCACACGCCCGAATACGCGTTCGAGCACGTGCCAGGCAACGTCCGCTCGGGCATCGGCCGGCTCGGCATCACCTACCCGGTGGCGCTGGACAACAAGTACACGACCTGGAACAACTTCGGCAACGACTCCTGGCCGGCCGACTACCTGATCGACTCCACCGGGACGATCAGGCACGTCGCCATCGGCGAGGGCGGCTACCCGCAGCTGGAGTCGATGATCCGGCAGCTGCTGACCGCCGCGCACCCGGGGCTGCGGCTGCCGCCCGCGACGCAGGTGGCCGACCGGACGCCGGCGGCGCCCGGGCAGACCCCCGAGACCTACCTCGGCACCGGCCGGCAGGACAGCTACGTCGGGTCCGGCGGGTCGGGCGCCCACCCGTTCCGCTTCCCGGCCTCGATTCCCGCTGACCGGTGGTCGCTGTCGGGTAGCTGGACGATCGGCGGGGAGGCGCTGACCGCGCGCGAGAACGCCAGCATCCGGCTGAACTTCCAGGCCAGCGATGTCTATCTCGATGTCGGCGGGACCGGCACGATCACCGCGACCGTGAACGGCAAGACGACCACCTACCGGGTGTCCGGAGCGCCCGACATCTATACCGTGGTCCGCCACGCCCGCCAGGAACGGGCGCTGCTGCAGGTCACCCTCTCACCCGGGCTGAAGGCCTATTCCTTCACCTTCGGCTAGCCGCTCTCGGTCAAGGCCACCGACCTGGAGGTCTACCCGCCCGGCCGGATCAGCGGCCGGTGACCCCGTCGATGCTCTCCCTGATCAGGTCGGCGTGGCCGTTGTGGCGCGAGTACTCGCCGATCATGTGTACGTAGACCATCCGCAGCGACCACTTCTCGCCGCGGACGTCGAAGGTGTGGTCGAAGTCGACGTCCCTGACGGCGGCGTCGGCCTCCCGCCACTCCGCGGTCAGCTTGGTGATCTCGGCCTGGGCGTCCGCGGCCGCCCCGTCGTTGAAGTCGGTGTCCTTGTCCAGCGCCGGGTCATACATCGGCGGGACCGGCTGCCGGGCCACCCGCTGCCGGAACCAGACCCGCTCGACCTTGGCCAGGTGCCGGATCAGGCCGAGCAGCGACAGGTTCGAGGCCGGGACCGGCCTGCTGGCCAGCTGCTCGCCGGTCAGGCCCGCGCAGACGTTCAGCAGGGTGGTGCGTTCCCAGTTCAGGTAGCCCTCCAGCATCGGCCGGTCCGGTCCGGTGAGCGGGCCGTCGACCGGGCTGGGGACGGAAGCGGTCCAGGTCATCGGCCCAGCCTGACAGCCCGCCCCGCGTTACCGCCAGCTCATTTGCCGCTGACCGGCCCGGTGGTCAGGCGGGGGCGGGGAGGTCGCCCGGGCGCAGCCGGAACACCTGCAGGCGCAGGTCGTGGTACTTCTCGGTCTCGCCGACCCACTCCATGCCGATCCGGCGCACGGTGGAGTTGGCCCGGGTGTTGGCCGGCCTGACGACGGCGATGACCTGCTCGATGCCCTGGTTGAAGGCCCAGCGGGCGAGCGCGCGGCCGGTCTCGGTGGCGTAGCCGTGCCCCCAGGCCCGCGGGTGCAGCTGCCAGCCGATTTCGTACTCCTCGTCGGGCGGCAGCGGCAGCAGGGTGGCGCCGCCGATCAGGCGGCCGTCCTCGCGCAGTTCCACCGCCCAGCGGCCGGCCGGGGTCAGCAGCCGGGCGTTCTCGGCCACCCATTGCTGCAGGACCAGCCGCATGGCCGCCTCGTCCCTGACCCTGTCCATCGCCGGGGCCAGCCATCTGGACACGCTGTCGTCGCCGAAGGCGCCCAGGGCCGCGGCGGCATCCGTCACGCTCCAGGGCCGCAGGACAAGGCGTTCGGTGGTCAGTCGCGGGGCCATTGCCTCACCCTAACCGGATCATGCTGGCCCGGCCCAGGGCGGTTCGCCGTCCGGCCTGGTCAGCGGGTGGCCGGCCTAGCCCGCGCTTAGCCGGGGCTTAGCCAGGCCGCGGGGCGGCGACGAAGATGCAGAACAGGTGCCCGGCCAGGTCGGCGTAGACGCGCAGTGGTTCCTCCGGGTCGGCGGACCGGTCGTAGCGCATCCGGGCCCCGAGGGCGAGCGCCCGCTCGTGCTGGGCGGCGAAGCTGGCCAGGTCCGGCACGGTCAGGTCCAGGTGCATCTGCTGCGGCACGCCCGGGCCGGGCCACGTGGCCGGCGGCAGGTCAGCCACTTGCTGGAACGCCAGCCTTGGCTGCCCCGCGTGGTCCCGCAGCACCAGCCAGTCGGTCCCCCGCGGATCGGGCTGGCCGGCCGCCGGCGGCTCGTCACCGGGCCGGTACTGCAAGCCCAGCAACTGCCGGTAGAACTCCGCGAGCGCCCTGGCGCCGGTGCAATCCAGGACCACCTGCCGCAGCGCCGGGAAACCCGGCTCGTTCGTCATCGGTGCGCCTCCTGCCTGGCTGGGCTACAGCCAGCCGCGTCGTTTGAAGACCAGGTACAGGGTCACCGAGGTGACCAGCATCAGGGCCAACGCCAGCGGGTAGCCGGCCGGCCATTTCAGCTCAGGCATGTCGTGGAAGTTCATTCCGTAGACCGTCCCGACCAGGGTCGGCGCGAACAGGATCGCCGCCCACGCGGAGATCTTCTTGACCTCCTCGTTCTGGGCCAGACCGGTCTCGGTGAGGCTGCGCATCTCGCTGTTCTGCTGCTGGGCGACCAGGGTGCTGTTGACCGTCAGCGCGTTCTGCAGCAGGGCACGGAAGGCCGACGCGCGCTCGACCACCCGGATCGCATGGTCCTGCACGTCGCGCAGGTTGCGCTGCAGCTCCAGGTCCACCTTGTACTTCTCGAACCCGCCTTCGAGCGAGGCGAGCATGTCCAGCAGCGGGCTGGTGGCGCGCTGGAACTCGATCACCTCCCCGGACAGCTCGTAGATCCGCCTGGTGACCGCGGGATCGCCCTTGAACAGCTGATCCTCGATCTCGTCGATGTCGTTCTCCAGGCCGGCCACCACCGGGGCGTAGCCGTCGACCACCAGGTCCAGGATGGCGTAGAGGACGGCCTCGGGGCCGAGCCGGAGCAAGTCGGGCGCGTGCTCCAGCCGGTCGCGGACCCGGCTCAGGTCCGGTGACTCCGCGTGCCGGATCGTGACCACGAAATCCCGGCCGGTGAACACGTGCAGCTCGCCGAACTCCACCCGTTCCTCATCGTCGAGATAGCGGGCCGGGCGCAGCACCGTGAACAAGGTGGTCCCGTACCGCTCCAGCTTGGGCCGCTGGTGGGCGGCGACCGCGTCCTCGACCGCCAGCGGGTGCAGGTCGAATTCATGCGCGACCGACCGGATCTCCCCGGTATCGGGACGGTAGAGGCCGATCCAGGCCATGCCGTGCCGCTCCCGCAGCATGGCGTAGGTCTCCTCCAGGCTGGCCGGGTCGGCGCTGCGCCGCCCGTCCACGTAGACGGCGTTATCGACTAGTGCCATGTCACCGTATTCTCGCCTTCCCGCAGCCGCCCGTGGCGTGATCGGCCCGGGGCGCGGGCCGCCCAATCGCCCCAGCCGGGTGATCCGTGCCCGGTCCAGGCGGCGCTATACCTGCGTTATACCTGCGCCGGCCGTGATCGACCGGGCGCACCACAGTCAAATGGGGGGATAACGGCTATGAGCGTGCTCGTGCTCGGGAAGTTCCGGGGAGACACCGGTAAGTTCCGCCAGGCACTGACGGACCGCGCGGACGAGTTCGTGGCGATCTCGGACCGGGCCCGGATGGCCGGGGGGATCAGCCACCGGTTCGGGATCGGCGACGGCGTCGTGGTGATCGCCGATGAGTGGGAGAGCGCCGACCAGTTCCGCCAGTTCCTGGCCGACCCGCGGCTGCAGCAGTTCATCAGCGAGATAGGCGCGCAGGGCGAGCCTGAGATCACCATCACCGAGGCGGTCGTCTCGGCCGACCAGTTCTGAGCTGACCGCGCGGCCGGCCAGCGGGGTTGTCAGTCGCGCTGGCCGGGCGGGCGCGCGGCGACGCTGATCGCCGCGTAGCACAGCAGCGCGACGCCGGTGCAGACCGACATCGCCATCGAGTCCTCGGCGTGGCCGCTGCTGGCGAAGCTGGTACCGGCCGCGTCGGCGGCGGCCAGCGCGATCAGGCCCAGCGCGGCCATGGCGGTGCAGGCCGGGCGCCGGGCGGCGACGGACGCCGCGAGCACGCCGATCGCCCCGAGTCCCAGCAGCAGCCCGGTCACCGCGTGCGCGCTGAGCGCCGCGGGCCCGCCCGAGATCACGCTGCCCAGGCTGGCGCCGTGACCGGCCGCCGGGCCTGAGACGTACAGGTTGACATACATCCCGAGCCCGAATTCCGCCACCACCAGCACGAAGACGGCCAGGCTGCCGCGCCGCACCCGGTTCAGGCGCGGGGCCGCCGCGGTGCTGGCCGGCCGGGTCGCTGACTGCGCATCCACGTTCATCTGCTCACCTCAGTAAGCGAAGCTACATGTAGTGTTGCTACTTATCTTCGTAGTGTAGCTTAGCTACACGTGGGGCCCGGCCGGTGCCTGGATGAGGCCGGCGGGGGCGCCGCGGGGGCGCGCCCCCGCCTTCCGGTGCGCGACTGGGCGCCGGGAAGCGGCGCCGGGGCGGCGGCTGGTTAGCGGCCCTCGTGTCCGGCCGCCCGCAGCGTCGCGGGCAGCCCGCCGGCTGAGGCGGGCATCGTGCGCGGCCGGATCCAGCTCAGCAGCGGCGCGGTCATCACGGTGGTCAGCACCGCCATCACGACCAGGACGCTGAACAGCCGCTCGCTGATCAGGCCAGCGCTCAGCCCCAGGTTGAGCACGATGAGCTCGGTCAGCCCCCTGGTGTTGACCAGCGCCGCGACGGTGGCGGCATCCTTGTGGTCCAGGCCGCCGATCCGGGAGCCGAGGTACCCGGGGATCACCTTGCCGGCGCAGGCGATCGCGGTCAGCAGCGCGATCAGCGCGAACGCGCCGCCGGTCAGCGCGCCGATGTTGACCGACAGGCCGGTGACGATGAAGAACAGCGGCAGCAGCAGGCCGCTGACGTTCGCCATCGGCGCCAGCACGTCCGGGTCGGGGGAGTCCTCCCTGCCCGGCATGGTGAAGCCGGCCAGCAAGCCGCCGAACACCGGGTGCAGGCCGAGCGAGGCGGTCACCCAGGCACATCCCATGGTGAGGGCGAGCGCCAGCGGCAGGTGGCTGGCCAGCAGCGCCCGCGGCCTGCGGATGGCCCAGCGCAGTGCCGGGCGGACGGCCAGCAGCATGACCGCGGCGAAGCCGGTGATCAGCGCCAGCGTGGCCGGCCATGGCCGGCCTGCCTTCGCGGTCGTGCCGACAAGGGCCGCCGCCAGCGTCAGCCACGCCGCCACGTCCATGATCCCGGCGGCGGTGGTGGCGGTGACCCCGGCGACGGTGCCCGGCAGGCCGCGCTCACGCATGATCGCGGCCAGCACCGGCAGCGCGGTGATGGAGGTGGCGACGCCCATGTACAGGATGAACGAGTGACCGGTGGCCCGCTGGCCGAGCCCGGCGAAGCCGGACCGGAAGAGCACCGCCGAGCCCGAGCCCAGGGTCATCGGGATCACCAGCGCGCCGGCCGCCACCAGCAGCGAGGCCCGGTAGCCCCGGCGGAAGTGTCCCCAGCTGAACTCGTAGCCCACGCTGAACATGAAGATGGCCACGGCGACCTGCGCGATCACGTTCAGGTACGGCAGCGCCGCGGCCGGGAACAAGCGCGAGCTGAGATGCCCGGGCAGCCGCCCCAGCAGGCTGGGCCCGAGCGCGATGCCGGCGATGATCTGGCCGATCACGGCCGGCTGGCCGCACCTCCTGGCCGCCACGCTGAACAGCGCCGACACCGCCAGCACCAGCGCGATGTCGCCAATCACGTCGGCAATCAGGCTGTCCATTCACCCGCCGTTCCCGAATGCGCGCCCGGGCCATCCGGCACACCAGCATTTTAAGAAGCCGCGCGGGCCCGGGGAATCCGCAAAAGAGCGCATGGCCAGCCGGGAGCCGCGGGCGGCGCCGGCCGCCGGCCGGCGCCGGCCGGGTGGTGTGGCGGGCCGGGGGCTGATCAGCCCGGGCCGGACGCGGTGGTCACCAGGGTGACCGCGAACACCAGGTAGGCCGCGATGATGAGCGCGCCGCTGACCCGGCTGACGCCGCGCCCGGTCCAGGCCAGGGCGAGGGCCGCGAGCGTGAGCAGGGCGTACCAGCTTGCCTCCCGCAGCCCGCTGTGCAGGCCGCCCGGGCTGGCGATGATGACGGCCGGGATGAGCAGGCCGGCCAGCACGTTCAGGGTGTTGCTGTTGAGTGCCTCGCTCAGCGTCGCCGCGCCCCGGCCGCGGCGGGCCAGGAACACCGCGGCGACCGCGTTCGGCAGGCTGGTCACCGCGGCGAGCACGATGGCGCCGGTGACCACGCCGGGCACCGCGAACCGGCCGCCGAGCGAGGTGGCGATCCGTTCCATCGCCACGCTGGCGGCGATCACCACGGCCAGCGCCAGGGCCGCGAGCCCGGCGTCGGGCAGCCCGCCCCTGCCGTGCTCCAGCGCGGCGGCGAGCTCTTCCTCTTCCTCGGTCACCGCCCCGGCCAGCCAGGCCCGCAGCCGGGCCGGCAGCGGCAGCGCCGGCCGGCCGGCCGGGTGTACCGCGCTGACATACCCGTAAGGCACCAGCACGGCCAGCACCAGGACCAGGCAGGCGGCCGGCGAGATCAGCCCGGCCGTCGCGGTCACGCAGGCCGCCGCCACCCAGAGCGCGACCGCGCCCTCGAGGATCACCACCCGGCGGTGCAGCGCGATCCCCCCGGCCACCACCGCGCCGAGCCCGATGAGCGCGGCCAGGTTGAAGACGTTCGAGCCGAGCACCACGCCCGCGCCCACGTCGTGCTGGCCGTGCACGAGCGCGGTCACCGCCGAGGTGACCTCGGGGGTGTCGGCGGCCAGCGCGGCGAACAGGCCGAGCAGCGCCTCGGACAGGCCGAGCCTGCTGCCCAGCCGCTCCAGCCGGACCACGAGCACCGCGCTCGCGGCCAGGCTGAGGCCGGCCGCGGCCAGGAAGGCGGCCACCGCCGCCGGGGTGCTCACCCGCGCCGCGGCCCGGTGAGGCCGGCCAGCCAGCCCGGCGGCGCGCCGGGTCCTGCTGTTGTCCGGGCTGGCCGGCGGGACCGGGATCGCGGTCCCGCCGGGCCCCGCGCGCTCAGTAGACCTGCCGGATCGTGGTCTGGCCGTCGCCCGCGATCGCCAGGAACCGCTTGGTCCACTCGACCGCCTCGTCCTTGTCCCTGCAGTCGAGCAGCGCCCAGCCGCCGATCAGTTCCTTCGCCTCGGTGAACGGGCCGTCGACCACGGTGAACTTGCCGTCGGCGTAGGTTACCCTGGTCGCCTCATCCAGCGAGCCGAGCCCGCCGGTGGCCAGCAGCACGCCGGCCTTGGTCGCCTCCTCGATGAAGGCGCCCATCTCCGCCATCAGCTCGGCGGAAGGCGGCGGGACCGCAGCCGACGGGTCGCCCATCGTGTAGCCGAGGAATCGCATTGTCGTGTCCCTTCTGCTGGTGCCGTCCGCTCCTGGTGAGCGGCCGGGGCGGCCCGGGCTGGTGCGGTTCACCGGCCCGGGCGCCTTCTTGCCCATGCGTCGAAAGGCGGGCGGCCAGATCGACATCAGGCCGGAAAATTCCTGGCCGGCTTTCCGGCCGCGGCGCTGGCGGCGGGCGGGCCTGCCTCAGCCTGGGCCGCGGCGGCGCGGGCCCGCCTGGCTGACAACTCCCGTTCCGGATCATTGCCGGCCAGCGCGGCGGCCCGCTCGAACTCGGCCCTGGCCTCCCGCGGCCGGCCCAGCTTCATCAGCAGGTCACCGCGCACGCTGGGCAGCAGGTGATAGCTCGCCAGCGCCGGCTCGGCGGCCAGCGCGTCCACCAGGTCCAGGCCGGCCTGCGGCCCGTAGGCCATGGACATCGCGACCGCGCGGTTCAGCTCGATCACCGGCGACGGCATGACCTCCGCCAGGATCGCGTACAGCCCGGTGATCCGCTCCCAGTCGGTTTCCTCCTGGCGGAAGGTGACGGCGTGGCAGGCGGCGATCTGGGCCTGCAGCGCGTACGGGCCACGGCCGCCGCCGAGCCCGCTGGCCCGGGCCAGGGCCGCCACCCCGCGCCGGATCAGCAGCCGGTCCCACCGGCGCCGGTCCTGATCGGCCAGCAGGATCAGCTGGCCGGCCGGCCCGGTGCGGGCCGGGATCCTGGACGCCTGGAATTCCATCAGCGCGGTCAGGCCGTGCACCTCCGGCTCGGCCGGCATCAGCCCGGACAGCACCCGGCCGAGCCGCAGCGCGTCGTGGCACAGCGCCGGCCTGGTCCAGTCGCTGCCCGCGGTGGCCGAGTAGCCCTCGTTGAAGATGAGGTAGATGACCTCAAGCACCGAGGACAGCCGGGCCGGGCGGTCGGCCGGGCCGGGCACCTCGAACGGCACCCCCGCCGCCGACAGGGACTTCTTGGCCCGGACGATCCGCTGCGCGATCGTCGGCTCCGGCAGCAGGTAGGCGCGGGCGATCTCGGCCGTGGTCAGCCCGCCCAGCAGCCGCAGCGTCAGCGCGACCCTGGCCTGCACCGAGAGCACCGGGTGGCAGGCGGTGAAGATCAGCCGCAGCAGGTCATCGTCGATGTCCTCGCTGAAGGCGCGGTCGAAGTCGGGGGTGACCCGGTCCCCGCCGGCTTCCAGCGAGCGGGCGATCTGGGCGTATTTGCGGTGCAGCTCCTTGCTGCGGCGGAACAGGTCCACCGCGCGGCGCTTGGCCACCGTCATCAGCCAGGCGCCGGCGTTGCGCGGCACGCCCGACCCTGGCCATTGCTCCAGCGCGGCCAGCACCGCGTCCTGGGCCAGTTCCTCGGCCAGGCCGACGTCGCCGGTGTACCGGGCCAGCCCGGCGATCAGCCGGGCCCACTCCATCCGGACGACGGCCTCGACGGCGGCGTGCGTGTCCCCAGTCGTCACGACTACCGATCACACCATCCCTGGCTGGCCAGCGAAGACGCCGGCCCGCGCGGCCGCCGCCGCGGCCGCGGCGCTCAGGTCGGCGTCGCGCTGCGTCAGCTGGTCCCCGGTGACCAGCAGCCGGTAGTACAGCGGCGCGGCCATCGCCTGCAGCACGGGCGCCGGGTCGGTCCCCGCGGGCAGCTCGCCGCGCCCCACCGCGCGCTCCACGATCGCCGCCGTGGCGGTCAGCCGGGCCGTCCAGAACTGCTGCATCAGCTGCCTGATCTGCGCGGATGCGGTGGCCCCCGCGAGCAGGCTCCGGGTGGTGGCGTTGCCCTCCGGGCTGGACAGGGTGGCCATGACCGACCGGCTCAGCCCGCGCAGGTCGGCCTCGACGCTGCCGGTGTCGGGAACCGGGATCAGCGACCGGGCGGCGTCGGTGACAGCCTGGCTGACCAGCTCGGCCTTGGTACGCCAGCGGCGGTAGATCGTGGTCTTGTGCACGCCGGCCCTGGCGGCGATCGACTCGATGCTGATGTCGTCATAGCTGCGGGACGCCAGCTCCCCGATGGTCGCGGCGAAAACGGCAACCGCGGTCCGCGCGGTCCGGCCGCCCGGCCTGGCCGTTCCCGGCGTGGTCCCTGGTGCGCTCATCCGCTCACTCTAACGCAAATAAAAGTTGTAGTAGCGGCGGCGCGATGGCATACTCACTACTGCAACAGATAGTTGCAAAAGGTTGGAGCGCAGGCTCCGGACGAGAAGGTGGGACATGAGGATCCCGACGGCTGCGGTCCCGCGGCCCGCTGCGGCGGGCCCGGCCGGGCTACCGGCCGGCCGCGATGGCGGCCAGCGCCCGCGGCGGCGCTGGCCTGGCTACTGGCCGGCCGTCGCGGGGGCCGGTTACGTCGCGGCCTGGGTGGCGGGACTGGCCGCCTGGCCATCGAACCTCGGCCTGAACGCCACTGACGCCCAGGTCGCCGCCAGCTACCAGGCGCATTCCGGGCCGGCCGTGGTCCAGTACCTGCTGGTCGAGGGGGTGGCCGGGGTGCTCTTCGGCGCGGTGCTCGCGGCCGCGCTGGTGCTGGCGCCCGCTGGCAGGGCGACCGCTGGCAGGGCGACCGCTGGCAGGGCGACCGGGGCCGGCCTCGCCGTCGCGGCCGGCTGGCGGGCTGGCCGGAACGGGCTGGCGGCCGGCCTCGCCGCTGCCGCCGCGGCGATCTCGCTCTCGCAATGCGTGCTCGGCCTGGTCCTGGTCGCCCGTGCTCATGACCCGGCTCTGGCCGGCCAGCTGAATGACGTGGTGAACCGGCTGGACGGGGTGAAGATGCTGGCGCTCGCGGCGGTCGCCGCGCTGCTGGCCGCGGGATGGGCCGGTACCTGGCGGCCAGCAGCGCGGCTGCCGCGCTGGCTGCGGCTCACCGCGGCGCTGGCCGCGGCGGCACTGACCTTCTCCGGGGCCGCCTACCTGCTGCTGGCCGGCGGCCTGGCCTGGGCGGTCTACCTGGCCGGGCCGCTGCTGCTGGCCTGGATCGCCGGGACCGGGGCCTGGCTGACCGCGCGGGCCAGGCCCCGGCAGGGCGGCTGAGGGCCGCGCCGTCAGATCACTTGCATCGAGCAGGCGGTGTCGAAAATGTTCGATGTCACGGTGCCGGCCGCGGTCGTGCCATCGCTGGTCTCGACGATGTCGTCGCTGGCGATGCCGGCGAAGCTGCAGACGAAGTCGCCGAACGGGTTGACCCCGATAGACCCGGTGACGTTCTCCACCCGGCGGGCGCCGCAGTCGCTGTGGCCGACAGCGGTCCCGCAGATGCCCGACTGGGTCCTGGTCGCGAACTCCGGCGACGACAGCTCGGAATGCTCCCGGATGGAAACGCAGTCCCTGAGCGCGCCCGCCGGGGTCTGGCAGAGGACCTCGTTGCCGCCCCAGATCAGGTTTGTGGTGCCTTCGCTGAACATCCAGACATCGGCGCAGTGCACCGATTCCTCGCTCTTGCTGGCGGTCTCGAAGATGACCGCGCACTTGTGCTCGACCAGGGCAGCCCCGGCCGGCACCGCGGCGGGGCGCACCGCGGCGGGCACGTGCAGCAGCGGGGGCGGCCCCGGCTGGGGGGCGGTCACCGTCGTGCTCGCGGTTGCGGGGGCCGCGCCGAGCACCCCGAGCGACAGGACAGCCGTCGCCACGAGGACCCCGGTGCGGACGCGTGCACGCGTAGTGAAAGGCATGAGTCTCCCTCAGGTCTGGTAACTGGCGGATGCGCCGGCGTCAATGCCAGCCGGGGCGGTGATCCGGAACCCGCAGCACGCTAGTGCGGCGGCGCTTTCACGCCGCTGTCACCGCGCTGCCGCGGGCCGCGCCTAGCTGGTCATGCCGGTGGTGGAGGCGGACAGCGAGCGGGGGTCGCGGCGCCGCCAGGCGCCGCGGTCGACCGCGGTCAGGAACCGGTCCACCTGGTGGTTGAACTCCGCCGGGTCTTCCAGGTTGGCGGTGTGGCCGGTCTGCGGGAGCAGGCTCAGCCCAGAGCCGGGGATGGCGCGCTTGAGCATCAGGGCCGGCTCCAGGCAGCCCTCGTCCTCGTCCCCGGCCAGGATCAGCACCGGCACGCTGATCTGCGCCAGGTGCCCGGTCAGCTCGTACAGCGACGGCCGGGACGCCTGGACGCCGCGCATGGTCAGCGCCGACCCGGTGGCCGAGTGCTCACCGAGCGCGGCGGCGAACTCGGCCCAGCCGCGCGGGTTCCTGTTCTGGAACTGGACCCGGGCCGGGCCGACCGCGTACCGCCGGGCCACCTGCGCGGCGCCCTCGGCCTCGAACGCCGCCGCGGTGGCCTCGCACTCGCTCCGGAACTCCTCCTCGCGCTCAGGCTGGGCGCCGTAGCCGGCCCCGGCCACCACCGCCGACAGCAGCCGGTCGGGGTGGCTCATCGCCAGGTGCAGCGCGGTGAAGCCGCCCATCGACAGGCCCACGACGTGGGCGCAGAGCACGCCGAGCGCGTCTAGCACGTCGATCGCGTCGTCGACGGCCCGCTGCTGCGAGTAGGCCGCCGGGCCGGCCGGGACGTCCGAGGGCGGGTAGCCGCGGGCGGCGTAGGTGAGGCACCTGAAGCTGCCGCTGAAGTACCTGACCTGCGGCTCCCAGCTGCGGTGATCGCCGGCGAACTCGTGGATGAACAGCAGCGGCGTGCCGGTGCCGGTGCTCTCGGCGTAGAGCCGCACCCCGTCGTCGGTCTGGATCATCGGCATGGACGTGGCCTCCGGTGTCGGTGTGCCGGGGGAGCGGGCCGGCCGCGGCGCGCGTCCCGGCCTGCTCAGTTTCCGGGCAGGTGCTCGGCACCCATGATGTGCCGGTGGGTGAGCGCGGCGGCCGCGGCCCCGTCGCCGGCCCGCAGCGCGTCCAGGATCTCCTGGTGCTGGCGGACCGACTCGGCGTGCGTCCGCAGCACCCGGGGGCCGCCGTGCAGCGACGCCCACAGCAGCCGCATCAGCGAAATCAGCAGCGGGCTGCGGGCGTACTCATACAAGCTGAAATGAAATTCCCTGTTGAGCTCGGCGTACCGCGCGTCGTCGTCGCCGACCGCCTGCATCTGCGCGTTCAGGTCCTCCAGCCGCTGCACCCCGGCCGCGTCGATCTTGGCGGCGGCCAGCGACGCGCCCAGCGACTCCAGCGCCGCGCGGATCTGGAAATTCTCCTCGCTGCGGCCCTCGTCGGCCTCGACGACCGTGAACCCGCGGTGGGTGTCGCCGATGACCAGCCCCTCCGACTCCAGCCGCCGCAGCGCCTCGCGTACCGGGGTCTGGCTGACCTGGAACCGCTGCGCCAGGTCGCGCTGGCGCAGCTGCTCGCCGGCGGCCAGCTCGCCGGTGAAGATCAGCTCGCGGATCAGCGCGGCCACCATGTCGGTCTTGCTGACGTAGCTTGACCCGGCCCCCGGCGTCGCCGGCGGGATCATCGAAGCAGGTCGCATGTCGGGCCTTCCACGTTCGTCTTTGGTGCCATTGTCCGCTGGCAGCTCATGCTCAGCTATTTTTCCGGCCGGCGGCACCGATTCGGCCATATTCTGAACCCGCGCCGGAGTCATCGGCAGCGCGCTGATGTTTTCCGCCCGGCCGAGCGCGTCGCGTACCGCGCTGGCCAGCACCGCGCCGGCCGCGGTGATGCCGCCCTCGCCGGCGCCGCGCACCCCGAGCGGGTTTCCCGGCGCCGGGGCCTGCTGGGTGACCAGCACGTCGATCGGCGGGATCTCCGCGGCGGTGGGCATCCGGTAATCCATGAACGTGATCGCGACCGGCTGGCCCGTTTCGTCATAGGCCAGCTCCTCCATCAGCGCCCCGCCGATGCCCTGCGCGGCCCCGCCGCGCAGCTGGCCCTCGACCATGGCCGGGTTGACCGCGCGGCCCACCTCGTAGGCCACCAGGTAGCGCAGCACCACGACCCGCCCGGTCCCCGGGTCGACCTCGACCACCGCGATGTGCACCCCGTAGGGGTAGGTCATGTGCGCGACGTCGAACTGCCGCCGCGCGGCCAGCCCGGGCGGCTCGCCGGGCCGCAGGTACGTGCTGGCCGCCCCGGCGGCCCTGGCGACCTCGGCGAGGGTGACCCTGGCGTCGGGGTCGCCGCGCACCCGGACGCCCCCGCCGGCCACCTCCAGGTCGTCCTCGGCGACCTCCAGGATCCGGGCGGCGAGCTGCCGGGCGCGGTCGCGGACCGCGAGCGCCGCGGCGTGCACCGCGTTGCCGGCCACCACGGTGGACCGGGACGCCCACGACCCCATGCCGAACGGCTGGCGCGCGGTGTCCCCGTTGACCACCCGCACCGATTCCGGGCTGACCCCCAGCGCGTCCGCGGTGATCTGCGCGAGCGCCGTCTCGATGCCCTGGCCGAACGAGGTGCCGCCGGAAAACACGCTGACCGTGCCGGCGGCGCCGACGCTGACGTCGGCGGTCTCCCGCGGGCCAAGCCCGCTCTTCTCCAGGAACACCGCCAGGCCCAGGCCGCGCAGCCGGCCCGCGTCCCGGCCGCGGGCCACCTCGGCCGGGTAGCCGAGCCGGCCGGCCTGCGCCACCGCGGCGGTGAGCAGCGCGGGATAGTCGGCGGCGTCGAGCACGACCTCGGTGCCGAGCGCGGTCATCGCCCGGGTGTGCGGCAGCTCGCCCGGCTCCAGCAGGTTGCGCCGGCGCAGCTCGGCCCGGTCCAGGCCGAGCCGCTGCGCGGCCACGTCGAGCAGCTGCTCGCGGGCCATGGTGCCCTCGAACCGGCCCGGCGCCCGGTAGGTGCCGCACGGGGTCTTGCTGGTCAGCACCACCTGGACCCGGCCGCGGTAGGCCGGCACCCGGTAGGGGCCCGGCAGCATCGTCACGGTCAGCTCGGGCACCGCGATGCCGTGCGTCCGGCAGTACGCGCCGTTGTCGTGCACGATGTCATCGCGCAGCGCGGTGATCCGCCCGGCCTGGTCGAACGCGGCCGCGATCCGGTGCGCCTGCTGCCGGGAGTGGTTGACCGCGACCAGGTGCTCGGCCCGGTCCTCGGTCCACTTGACCGGCCGGCCAAGCCGGACCGCGAGCCAGGGCACCAGGAAATCCTCGGGGTAGAACTCGCCGCGCACGCCGAACCCGCCGCCCGCGTCCACCGCGTGCACGTGGATCATGTCCTCGCCGATGCCGAGCAGGCCGGCCAGCACGTCCCGGTTGAACACCGGCACCTTGGTCATGCCGTAGACGGACAGGGCGCCGTCCGGGCCGACGTCGGCCAGCAGGGCCCGCGGCTCCAGCGGCACCCCGGTGTGCCGCCCGATCTCGACGTCGATCTCGACCACGGTGGCCGCGGCCGCGAAGGCGGCGTCCGTGTCCCCGTAGCCCAGGGTGAAGTCGGCGGCCACGTTGCCGGCCCGGAACAGCGCGGTGGCGCCGGGCAGCGCCGCCGCCCGCGCGTCCAGCACGGCCGGCGCCTCCTCGATGTCGATGTCCACCAGCTCGGCCGCGTCCTCGGCGGCGTACGGGTCATCGGCGAGCACCACCGCCAGCGGCTCGCCCACGTACCGGACCACCCCGGCCGCGAGCACCGGCTGCAGGAACCGGCTCAGGTCGATGTCCTGGACCGCGAGCCGGACCGGGATCACCAGGCCGGGCGGCAGGTCGGCGGCGGTGACCGCGCAGACCACGCCGGGCTGGCCGCGGGCCGGGCCCGCGTCCACCCGGCGCACCCGGCCGTGCGCGACCGGCGACCGGACGATCCGCGCCCAGACCTGGCCGCGGGCGCTGAAGTCGTCGCCGAACCGGCCGTTCCCGCGCAGCATCCGCGGGTCTTCCTTGCGCGGCAGCCGGGCGCCGATCACGCTCACGAGCCGCCGCTGCCCGGCCCCGGTGCGGCCGGCCCGGCCGCCCGCCGGGCCCGGGCCGTGGCCAGCACCGCCTCGACGATGCCCTGGTAGCCGGTACACCGGCACAGGTTCGATGCGACCACCTCGCGGATCTCCGCCTCGGTCGGCTCGCCGTCGCGCGGCTCGCTGAGGTAGGCCTGCGCCAGCATCAGGAAGCCGGGGGTACAGAACCCGCACTGCAGCCCGTGATGATCGCTGAACGCCTGCTGCAGGTCGCACAGCTCCTCGCCGTCGGCCAGTCCCTCCACGGTGGCGACCTCGCAGCCGTCGGCCTGCACCCCGAACATCAGGCAGGCCCGTGCTGGCGCGCCGTCGACCAGCACCGTGCAGGCGCCGCAGATGCCGTGCTCGCAGCCCAGGTGCGTGCCGGTGTAGCCGAGGTCGTGCCGGAGCATGTCGGCGAGGGTCCGGCGGGCGGCGACGGTGAGCTCGTGCTCGCGGCCGTTCACCCGCAGCCGGACTGGCTGGCTGTCGGTCATGGCACACCTGCCTTCGCGAGCGCCTCATGCAGGTCAGCGGGCAGGACCGGGATGTGGTCGAAGCTGACGGGGGTGTCGGCCAGCGCGTCGTTGATCGCGTTCAGCACGGCGGCCGGGGCGCCGATCGTGCCGCCTTCGCCCATGCCCTTCGCGCCGGTCTCGCTGAACGCCGACGGGGTCTGCAGGTGCACGATCTCGACCGGGCACACCTCGGCCGCGGTCGGCGCCAGGTAGTCCATCAGCGTGACGGCGGCCGGCTGGCCGTCCTCGGTGTAGCTGATCCGCTCCAGCAGCGCCGCGGCGATCCCCTGGGTGACCCCGCCGAGCACCTGGCCGTCCACCACCATCGGGTTGATCACCACCCCGCAGTCCTCCACCACCAGGTAGCGCCGCAGCCGGATCTGGCACGTGCCCGCGTCGATGGAGACCATCGCGACGTGGCAGGCGTTGGAGAACGTGCCGGGCGGGTCGAACGACGCGCGCGCCTCCAGCCCGTAGCGCAGCTCCTCGGGGAGCCGGTGCGTCTGGAAGTAGGCTAGCCGTGACAGCTCGCCGATCGGGATCGACGCCGTCTCGTCGCCCCGGATCCGCGCCGCGCCGCCGGCCAGCTCGACGTCGTCCGGGCTGGCTTCCAGCAGGTGCGCGGCGACCCGCCGGAGCTGGCCGGCCACCTGCTGGGCGGCCCGTCCCGCGGCGCCGCCGCCGATCACGATCGACCGGCTGCCGAACGTGCCCCAGCCGTACGCGGCCAGGTCGGTGTCGCCCTGGCGCAGCCGGACCTGCCCGGGATGGACGCCGAGCTCGTCCGCGACGATCTGCGCGAACGTGGTCTCGTGGCCCTGGCCGTGCCCGCAGGTGCCGGTGGTGACGATCACCTCCCCGGAGGGATCCATCCGGACGTGCGCGGTGTCGTACCCGGGGGTCATCCGCATCCGCCGCTGTGACATCACCGGGGTGCCGTAGGCGGTGCGCTCGGAGAAGCACGAGTAGCCGATGCCGGCCAGCAGCCCGCGGGCCCGCAGCCGGTCCCGCTCGGCCGGCCAGCCCCCCGCGGTCACCCGCTGCTCGGCCAGGTCGAGCGACGCCAGGTAGCTCCCCTCGTCGTAGGTGATGCCGGTCACGCCGGTGTAGGGGAACTCGCCCGGGGAGATCATGTTGCGGCGGCGCACCGTGAGCGGGTCCAGGCCGAGCGCCCGGGCCGCCTTCTCCATGATCCGCTCCATGACCAGGACGATCTGCGGACGGGAGACGCCGCGATAGGGAGCGGTCGGGGCCTTGTTGGTGGCGATGGCCCGGCCCCTGGCCCGGTAGGCCGGGATCTTGTAGATGCCCGGCAGCTCGCTCGACGCCATCAGCGGCTCGACGGCGGAGGTGAACGCGAACGCCGAGTAGGCGCCGACGTCGCAGTCGATGTCCGCGGACAGGCCCAGGATGCGGCCGTCGGCGTCGAACGCCGCCCGCACCTCGTAGCGCTGCTGGTGGCCGTGGAACGAGGCGGTCAGGTTCTCGCCGCGGTCCTCGGCCCAGGCGACCGGCCGGCGCAGCCGCATCGCGGCCGCGGCGACCACCACTTCCTCCCGGCCGACCACGCACTTGAGCCCGAACCCGCCGCCGACGTCGGGCGCGATCACCCGGATCCGGCCCTCGGCGACCCCGAGCGCCTGGGCGATGCCGGACCTGACCTGGTGCGGGACCTGGGTCGACACGTGCGCGACCAGC
>DATBGO010000155.1:0-1799 GCA_036558005.1 Streptosporangiaceae bacterium
GGTGGTGACGCGGCTGCCGTCGGTGGTGGCGATGGCGGTGGCGGCGGGGCTGGTGGCGGCGCTGGGGCGGCGGCTGGTGTCGGCTGCCGCCGGGCTGGCCGCCGGGCTGGTCTTCTGCGCGCTGCCCAAGGTCAGCCTGTACGCGCAGGACGCCAGGTCTTACGCGATGGTGACCGCGCTGGCGGCCGGGACCAGCTACCTGCTGGTCCGGGCGATCGGCGCGGCCAGGGCCGGGCGGCCCGCGGCGGGCTGGCTGGCCGGCTACGGTGCCTGCCTGGCCGGCACCGGCGCGCTGAACATCTTCGGGTTACTGCTGATCGCCGCGCACGGCGTCACGGTCGCGCTGACGTGCCTGCGCGGGCTGGGCGGCCCGGGCGGGCAGGGCCTGCGCGGGCTGGCGCGGCCCGGCGCGGCCCGGTCGCTGGCGGCCGGCTGGCTCGCCGCGGCCTGCGCCGCCGCGGTGCTGGTCAGCCCGGTGCTCACGCTCGCCTACACCCAGCGCACGACGGTCAGCTGGATCACCGTGCCGGACTCCTACACGTTCGTCACAGTATGGCGGCTGATCGGCCCGGCCGGCCTGGTCCTAGCGATCTGCGCCGCCTGCGGCGCGGGCCTGGCGGCCAGCGCGCTGGCGGGCCGGGCCGCGCTGCGGGCGGGCTGGCCGCCGCTGCTGGCCGGGCTGGCCATACCGTGGCTGCTGCTGCCGGCCGGGATCCTGATCGGGCTGTCGTTCTGGCGGCCGCTGTTCGTGCCCCGGTACGTGCTGTACTGCCTCCCGGCGGCCGCCCTGCTGGCCGGCGCGGCGCTGACCGCGCTCGGCCGGGCGGCCGCGGGCTGGCTGCGGCTGGCTGGCCTGCCCCGGCGCGGCGCGGCCCTGGCCGGCCGGGCGGCCGCCGCCGCGGTGCTCGCCGCGGCCGGGCTGCTCGGGCTGGCGGCCCAGCTGAGCGTGCGGGCGCCGGCCGGCCACAACGACAACATCCGGTTCGCCGACCGGATCGTCGCGGCCCGGCTGCGGCCCGGCGACGCGGTGCTGTACGAAACCTCGGCCAGCATCTGGGCCGCTTACCCCTACGGGCTGGCGCGGCTGCATGGCGTCGCCCGGTTCGAGCCGCCCGCCAGGACCGGCACGCTGGATGGCAGCGTGCTGCCGCCCGCAGTAGTAAGAGACCAGATCGTGGGCAGTACCAGGTTGTGGGTCGTAGAGGTGCGCCGTCGCTCGCCGGTCGCCGGGCTGCAGGGATTAGGGCTGCGGCTGGCCGGGCAGTGGCAGGCGGCCGGCCTGCGGCTGCTGCTCTACCAGCACGGGGCCTGATCGCCGCGGCCAGGGGCCGGCCGGGGCGCGGGCCCGGTGCCTGGCACCGGGACGGGGCCGTCCGGGGCAGTGGGCAGGCCCGGGGCATAATGGTGCCTATCGTCGCCGCGCCTGGACGCGCGGCGGGAGCGTCGTGCCGGGAAGCGCGGCCGTCATAGCACGGGGCCTGCGCGGCTGGACTGCCGCGTTCAGCGAAATCACGCTCAGCAACAGCACGCTCAAGCTCATCGAAACCACTCAGCTGCCGCCTGCCGCCAGATAGCGGCCGGGCGCGCCGTCACGACAACGCCAGGGGGCGTCATCGTTCTCACCCGGGCACCGCGCCGCATCACCGTCCAGGCTGCCAGCTACCGGGCCGGGCCGGCCTGGATGCGGGTGCTGCCGTCGCTGGTGATGGCGGCGGCGGGGTTGTGGGGGATTGGCGGGGCGTCGTACTGGCGGGATGAGGCGGCGACGCTGACGGCGGTGCACCGGTCGTTTGGCCAGC
>DATBGO010000156.1:0-8818 GCA_036558005.1 Streptosporangiaceae bacterium
GCTGGCCAAACGACCGGTGCACCGCCGTCAGCGTCGCCGCCTCATCCCGCCAGTACGACGCCCCGCCAATCCCCCACAACCCCGCCGCCGCCATCACCAGCGACGGCAGCACCCGCATCCAGGCCGGCCCGGCCCGGTAGCCGCCGTCCCCCGCCGCGGCATGGTGCGCCCCCGCCGCCTGTCCTGGCGGCGGGGGCGCCACGCTCGGGCTGTCGCTTCGGGGCACGGGCAGCGGCGGCCTGCTCAGCCGCCGCGCAGCGCGCGGATCGACTCGTGCAGCGATCCCATCGTGGCCAGCACCGCAGACGGCTCATAGCCGCAGTGCGCCATGCAGTTCGCGCACCGCGGGTCCTTGCCGCGGCCGTACTTCGACCAGTCGGTGGTCTCCACCAGATCCTTGTAGGTCTCGGTGTAGCCGTCCGACATCAGGTAGCAGGGCCGCTGCCAGCCCTTCAGCGAGTAGGACGGGATGCCCCACGCGGTGCAGCTGAAGTCGGCCTTGCCCTCGAGGAAGTCGAGGAACAGCGGCGAATGGTTGAGCCGCCACCGCTTCCTGTTCCCGTCGCCGAACGCCTTGCGGAACAGCTCCCTGGTCTCGGTCACGCCAAGGAAGTGTTCCTGATCCGGCGCCTTCTCGTAGGCATAAGCCGGCGAGATCATCATCTCGTCGACCTTCAGGTCGTCGTTGAGGTAGTTCAGCACGTCGATGACGGTCTGCGGGGTATCGGTGTTGAAGAAGGTGGTGTTGGTGGTCACCCGGAAGCCGCGCCGCTGGCATTCCCTGATCGCGGCGACCGCGTCGGCGAACACGCCTTCCTTGCAGACCGACTCGTCGTGCCGCTCCTCCAGCCCGTCGATGTGCACCGCCCAGGCGAAGTAGCGCGACGGCGTGAACTTGTCGATCTTCTTCGGGATGAGCAGCGCGTTCGTGCACAGGAACACGTACTTCTTCCGCTTGATCAGCTCGTTCACCAGGACGTCGATCTGCGGGTGCATCAGCGGCTCGCCGCCGGCGATCGACACCATCGGCGCGCCGCATTCGTCGATCGCGGCCAGCGCCTGCTCGACTGGCATGCGCTGCTTCAGCACGCTCGCCGGATGCTGGATCTTGCCGCAGCCAGCACAGGCGAGATTGCACGCGAACAGCGGCTCCAGCTCGACCAGCAGCGGGAACTTCTCCCGCCGGGCGAGCCGCTGGCGCATCAGGTAAGCGCCGACGCGGATGCTCTGGCGCAAAGGCATAGTCATGCTGGCCTTACCTCCTTGGGAAGGCTGAACCGGATGGACTCGGTCGCGACCACGCGCTCGCTGACCTCAAGCGGGCCAAGCCCCGACAGTGCGGCGACGATCTGCCCAACTGCTGCGGGCGGCGCGGACGCCCCCGCGGAAATCCCGATCACCGACGCCCCGGCGAGCCAGCTCAGCTCGATGTCCTCCGGGCCGTCGATGAGGTGCGCGGGTACGCCTGCCCGCTGCGCGGTCTCGACCAGGCGCACTGAATTGGATGAATTAGCCGATCCGGCCACCAGCACCAGGTCGGCCTGCTCGGCCACCGCCCGGACCGCCTGCTGGCGGTTGGTGGTGGCGTAGCAGATGTCGTCGCTGCCCGGCCCGCGGGCGGCGGGGAACCGGTCCAGCAGGGCCTTGACGATCTCGCTGGCCTCATCCGCGGACAGCGTGGTCTGCATCAGGTAGGCGACCTTGGCCGGGTCGGGCGGCGCCAGCTTCGCGACGTCCTGCGCCGTCTCGACCAGCGCCATGGCGCCGGGCGCCTCGCCCAGCGTGCCCTCGACCTCTTCGTGGCCCGCGTGGCCGATCAGCACCACCTGGTATCCCTCGGCCACGAATCGGCGTGCCTCGGTGTGCACCTTGGCGACCAGCGGGCACGTCGCGTCGACCGCCGCCAGCCCGCGCCGGTCCGCCTCTGCGCGCACCGCGGGGGATACGCCGTGCGCGGAGAACACCACCGTGGCATCGTCGGGCACCTCGCTCAGCTCGTCGACGAACACCGCGCCGCGCTGTTCCAGCCCGGCGACCACCTGCGAGTTGTGCACGATCTGCTTGCGCACGTAGACCGGCGGGCCGGTCCGGTCCAGCATCCGCTCCACGATCTCGATCGCCCGCTCCACCCCGGCGCAGAACGACCGCGGCCCGGCCAGCAGGACCTTGCGCTCCCCCGTCGCCGCCGCCCACCGGGCCAGCACCGGGGCGGCCAGCCGCAGTGACCGCAGCGCCGCGGTGCCGCCGCGCAGCAGGCCAGGGTGCAGCAGCGGCTGGTCCGGGGTGTCGGACACGGCCCTGACCACGACGCAGGGACGGCCCGCGGCGGCGGTCAGCAGGGTCGCCGATTCCATGTCGGCGACCAGCGCGCCGCCGGCCGCCAGCCTGCCCCGCTCGGCGCCGCGGGCCAGCTGCCCGCTGGTGACGATGGGGCCCGCTCGGGCGGTCAGCCCGGCCCGCCGCAGCTCGCCGGCCAGCAGCGGCGCGGACGGGCAGCTGACCGCGCTGCCGGGGTCCGCGCCTGCCGCGCTGACCTGCGTGCCGACGAC
The DNA here is from genome assembly GCA_036558005.1 of Streptosporangiaceae bacterium. GTDB lineage: Bacteria > Actinomycetota > Actinomycetes > Streptosporangiales > Streptosporangiaceae > DATBGO01. The sequence continues at coordinate 2,550 of DATBGO010000156.1, forward strand.
CAGGTCACCGGGCCGCAGGCCCGCGGTCAGCCCGCCGCCGGTACCGCTGACCGCCAGCGCGCCGAACGCATATCCGGTCAGCCGGCCCGCCGCGGCCGCTGATCTCCTGGTCCCGTAACCGGTCCGCAGTACCTCACCCTGCCCGGCCAGGCCGCGGCGCACCGCCCGTGCCTCCAGCCGCAGCGGCGAGCAGACCACCAGCCCCCCGGCCGGCCCTGATGTGGCGGGCTCGGCGGGCCGGCTCAGCGCGGGCGCGCTCATACGGCATCCCCTCCTGGCAGCTGTCCGCCGGGCCCGCGCCCGGCGGGCCCGCTGCCGGCTGGCCCGGACGGGCCCTGGCCGGCCGGCCCGGCTGGCCCTGGCCCGGCCGCAGCCCTGCTGGCCGCGGCGGGCCCGCCCGGCGGCCCTGCCGCCAGGTACCGGCCCAGCGCGGTGACCGGGAAGACCAGCCGGTAGAGGTGGTAGTTGATGTAGAAGTCGCAGGGGAACCCGGTGCCGGTGTACTGCGGCTCGTCCCAGGTCCCGTCGTCGCGCTGGGTCCGGGCCAGCCAGCGCACGCCGGCCCCGGCCGGCCCGGCGGTCTCTTCGCCGCCCGCAGCCAGCAGCGCCATCAGCGCCCAGGCGGTCTGCGACGCCGTGGACGGGCCCCGCCCGGCCAGCTTCGGGTCCTCGTAGCAGAGCAGGTCCTCGCCCCAGCCGCCGTCGCTGTTCTGCACCGAGATCAGCCAGGCCACCGCCCGGCGGATGGACGGCTTGTGCGGCAGCACCCCGGCGGCGATCAGGGCCGGCACCACCGCGCCGGTGCCGTAGATGTAGTTCGCGCCCCACCGGCCGAACCAGGACCCGTCGCTCTCCTGGGCCCGCAGCAGCCAGGCCACGCCCCGCCGCGCCGCCTTGGTCCCGGCCAGGCCCTCGACGGCCAGCGCCTCGACGGTGTGCGCGGTGACGTCCGCCGACGGCGGGTCGATCACCTCGCCGAAGTCGCAGAACGGCAGCTTGCCGGGCAGCCGCGAGGTGTTGTCGGCGTCGAACGCGCCCCACCCGCCGTCCTTGGACTGCATCCCGGTCAGCCAGCGCAGCGCGCGCTGCACCGCCGCCTCGGTGCCGGGCAGCTCGGCCCGGCGCAGCGCGAGCACCACCTCGGCGGTGTCGTCGATGTCGGGATAGCCGTCGTTGTCGAACTCGAACGCCCAGCCGCCTGGGGCGAGCCCGGGGCGCTGCACCTGCCAGTCGCCGGGGCCGCGGATCTCCTCATCCAGCACCCACTGGGCGGCGGACTGCAGCGCCGGGTGGTCGGCGGGCAGCCCCGCGTCGGACAGCCCGATCATCGCCAGCACGGTGTCCCAGACCGGCGACTGGCAGGCCTCCAGCCGCCGCACCGGCCCGCGGGGGGTGTCTTCCCAGATGGTGAAGCGGTCAAGGCCGGCCAGGCCGCGCTTGATGACGGGGTGGTCCAGGCCGTAGCCGAGCAGGTGCAGGGCGATCAGCGAGTAGACCCACGGCGGCTGGATGCCGCCCCAGCAGCCGTCGCGTTCCTGCCGCGCGATGATCCACTCGGCGCAGCGGCGCAGCGCGGCGCGCCGGAACGCGCCGGCCGGCCGCAGCGCCAGGCCGCGCCGCACGTACCCGTGCAGGACCCGGTCCAGGCCGTTGAAGAAATGGTCCCAGGCGTCGGGCGGGCCCGACTTGGCCCGGCGGCCCCGGCCGCCCCGCCAGCCGGCCGGGTACAGCTCGTCCAGGGTGAACGGCAGCGGCCGGGCCGGGCGCAGCGCGCCGACCACCGTCAGCGGGACGATGGTCTGCCGGGCCCAGCAGCCCCAGTCGTAGACGTTCAGCGGGAACCAGGCAGGCAGGTAGATCATCTCCGGCGGCATGACCGGCAGGTAGTCCCACGACCAGGCCCCGAACAGGGCCAGCCAGATCCGGGTGAAGACCCTGGTGCCCGGGATCCCGCCCTGCCCGGTGATCCAGGCGGCGGCGCGGGTCATGTGTGCCTCGCCGGGCTGGTCGCCGGCCAGCCGCAGCGCCACGTACGCCTCGACCGTGGTGGACAGGTCCGCGGTGCCGTCCTGCCAGTTGGACCAGGTGCCGTCGGCGCGCTGCCTGGACCTGATCCACCGGGCCGCCGCTTCGGTCTCCTCGTCGGTCCGGATCCCGAGGAACTCGCGCAGCAGCAGGTCCTCGGCGTCCATGGTGACGTTGGTCTCCAGCTCGCCCTGCCACCAGCCGGCCTTGTCCTGCAGCCCGAGCAGGTGTTCGGTGGCCCGGTCCAGGGCCGCCCGGGCGGTCAGCCGGGTGTCCCGCCCGTCCGGACGGGACTGCGTCACCGTCATGTCCTTACCACCGTCATCTCGCCGTTTCCTGGCCGGTCACCACTGCCGGGCGGTGATGAACTCGGCGATCCCGGTGAACTCGGCCCGCACGTCTTCGGGCATCTCGGTCTCGGCCAGGCACTTGGCCGCGGACGCCAGCTGCACGTCCGCCTCGGCCTCGGCCCAGCTCTTCCCGCCCGCCTCGACCACCAGGTCGGCGGCCCGCAGCAGGTCGCCCTCGCTGAGCGGCTCGGCCCGGGCCAGCATCTCGCGCAGCCGCGCGGCGGCGGCCGTCTCGCTGGTCAGCGCCGCGACCACTGGCAGCGACTTCTTCCTGGCCCGCAGGTCCGCGCGCACCGGCTTGCCGGTCCGCTCCGGCGCGCCCCAGATGCCGAGCAGGTCGTCGGTGAGCTGGAACGCGAGCCCGACGTGCGCGCCGAAGCCCGCCAGCCCCATCGCCACCGCGGGCGGCGCGCCCACGTAGATCGCCCCGATGCTGCACGCGCAGGCCATCAGTGCCGCCGTCTTGTCCCCGGCCATTTCCAGGCACTCGGCCAGCGTGACGTCGTCGCGCCGCTCGAACGCCAGGTCCGCGCCCTGGCCGGCGATGAGCCGCTGGACCGCGGCCGACAGGCACCGCGACGCCCACAGGCCCTGCGGCGCCGGGCCTTCCAGCAGCAGGTCCTGGGCCAGCGCCAGCAGCGCGTCCCCGGCCAGGATCGCCGCGCCTACCCCGAACACCGTCCACGCGGTGGGCTGGTGCCTGCGCTCGGTGTCGCCGTCCATGATGTCGTCGTGCAGCAGCGAGAAGTTGTGCACGAACTCGACCGCCGCGGCCGCGCTGACGGCGCGCTCGGGCGCCGACCCCGCGGCCCGCGCGGACAGCAGCGCCAGCGCCGGGCGCAGCGCCTTGCCGGCCGCGCCCTGCCCGGCCGGGTTGCCTTCGGCGTCGGCCAGCCCCAGGTGGTAGGCGGCGACGATGCGCACTTCCGGGCTCAGCCGGCCCACCGCGGCCGCGATCGCCGGGCCGGTCAGGTCCCTGGCCGCCGCCACGCCGGCCGGCATGACGGCGGTCACGAGCTCACCCGCGCGGCGGGCTGGGACGAAGCCGGGACACCCGATCGCGCGGGCCCGGCGGCTAGCTGCCTGATCAGTTCCTGCGCAGCGCTGTGTCCGCTTCGCACGGCCCCCTCCATCGTGTCTGGCCAGCCGGTGTCGGTCCAGGCGCCCGCGAGCGCCAGTCCGGGCGTCATCGTCGCGGCACCCGGGCGGAGCGCGCCGGAGCCTGGTCCCTGGCGGAACGTGGCCCGGCGCTCCCTGGTGACGAAGAAGTCGGTGACCTGCGCGTCCCTGGCCGCGGGGAACAGCTGCTCCAGGGCCGGCAGGTAGCTGTCCCGCAGGCTGGCGACCGGCGCGTCCACGTAGCTGTCCGCGGCCGAGACCGACACCGCCAGGTACTGGCCTGACGGCAGGCCGGCCTGCCTGGTCTTGTCGAACACCCATTGCACCGGCGAGTCGACCGCGGCCGCCATCGGCAGCCTGGTGACCCGGCGGTCGTAGATGACGTGCACGTTCACGATCGGCGAGGTGCCGAGCTCGGCCCACCGGGGCGGGCTCGCGGTGGCGCCGGCGGGCGCGAGCCTGGCCGCGGCGGCGGCTGGCACGGCGAGCACGACCCCGTCCGCGGTCAGTTCCGCCCCGGCGTCGTCCGGGCTGCCCGGCTGACTGGCACCGGGATCCTCGTTCACGGTTATCCCGGTGTCCGCCGCGGCCTGGTCACTGTGCGCGCCGCCCTGGCCGACCCGGACCCGGAACCCGCCGGCCCGCCCGGGCTCGACCAGGGCGGCCTTGGCGCCCAGCCGGACGTCCGCGCCGAGGCGGCGCAGCAGCCCGGCGGCGGCCTTGCCGTGCAGGTCGCCGAGCGGCACCGACGGCACCCCGATGTCGGCGGCGGCCCGGCCGCCGAGCAGCGCGGTCTTGATCACGATCGCGGCCAGCGCGGCGCTGGCGTCGTCGCCGCCGATGTTCATCGCCGAGACGATGAACAGGTCCCACAGCCTGCGCCGGGCTTCCGCGCCCTGGCCGCGGGCCGCCAGCCAGTCGCCGAGCCGCTGGTCGTCCAGGCCGGGCGCGGCCGGGTCGGTGAACCGCATCGCCAGCGCGGCCCTGGTCACCGCGAGCCGCTGCCGCGGGGTGAGGAACGAGTAGCGCGCCAGCGCCTTCGTCATGTGCAGCGGGCCGGGCAGCGCGGTCCGCCGCAGCCTGGCCTGGCCCGGTCCGGTCCCAGACAGCACGGTGACGTCGAACCGGTCCTGGATAGCGACCGAGCCGGTCATGCCCAGCCGCGCCAGCAGCTCCCGGTAGGCGGTGCAGCAGCGCAGGAACACGTGCTGGCCGTTGTCGATGAGCAGCCCGCCGCGGGAGAACGAGCAGGTGGCCCCGCCGAGCCAGGGCCGGGCCTCGAGCACGGTGACGCCGATGCCCGCCTCGCGCAGCGCGATGCCGGCCGTGATGCCGGCCAGGCCGCCGCCGATCACCACGACGTGCCGGGCGGTCACGGCCGGGCCTCCCGGGTCATCGGGTCCTGGCCGGCCGCGGCGGCGCCCGCGGCCCGTGGCCGCGGCGCCAGGCCCGCCAGCGACCGCGCCGCCACCATGGCCTTGGCCCGCGGCGGCAGCGACATCCGGTGCGCCAGCGCGGTGCCGGGGCGGGCCGAGATCTCCTCGAGCAGCCGCAGGTAGATGCCGGCCATCGCGCCGGTGCAGGCGGCGCTCCTGCGGTCCAGCAGCGGCATCAGCCGCAGCCCGTCGGCGTACCAGCGCAGCGCGCGCTGCGCCTCGAACCGCACCAGCTGTTCCAGTGGCGGCCCGGCCGGCAGCCGCGCCGGGCCGCCGTGGCTGTCCCCGCCGTCGCCGCCTGGCCTCAGCGCGCAGCCGAACCTGGCCAGGTCATCGGCGGGCAGGTAGACCCGGCCGTTGCCGAAGTCCTCGCGGATGTCGCGCAGGATGTTGGTCAGCTGCAGCGCGATCCCGAGCGCGTCGGCCAGCCGCTGCGCAGCGCGCGGCTCCCGGCTGCCGAAGATGCCCAGCGAGAGCCGGCCGATGGAGCCGGCCACGCACCGGCAGTAGTGCTCCAGCTCGGTGAAGGTGGCATACGGGGTGCCGCGCACGTCGGCCTCGCAGCCCTCGATCAGCTCGCTGAACGCGCCGAGCGGGATCGGGTACCTGCGCGCGGCGTCGCCGAGCGCGACCAGCACCAGGTCGCTCTCTGGCGGCTGGCCGCCGCCCAGCGCGCCGAGGTCGGCCCTGGCCGACTGCAGCGCGGCGAGCTTGTCGGCGGGCGGCAGCGTGCCGTCGCCGATGTCGTCGATCCGGCGGGCGAACGCGTACACCGCCGACAGCGCCCGCCGCTTGGGGGCAGGAAGGAGCCGGATCCCGTAGGAGAAGTTGCGGGCCTGGGTCCTGGTGACGTGCTCGCAGTGGTCGTAGGCGGCACGCAGCCTGGCCGGGCCGGCCGTGGCGGTCGTCATCGCCTCACCGTCCCCTCACGTATGCCAGGCCTAGCTCGGCCGCTACCCGCCTGCGCCGCGGCACCGGCGTGCCGCGCAGCACGTCGAAGTCGGCGGCCGCGATCGCGGCTAGCGCGCCGCGGCCGCCGGCCACGTACCCTGCCACCGCCGCGCGCGCGTAGCCGCGCAGCGTGCCGATGAGGGGGGCGCCGACGGCCATCAGTTTCCTGGCCCGGTCGACTTCGAAGGCCATCAGTGCCCGGACGCGCTGGTTCGCCGAGTCCGCGGCAAGATCCTCCGTTGCGCAACCGTAGCTCTCCAGGTCGTCGAGCGGCAAGTAGATTCGGCCCGCGCGAAGATCCTCGGCCACGTCCTGCCAGTGCTCGGCGAGCTGCAGGGCGGTGCAGACCCGGTCCGAGAGCGCCTCGCGCGCGGGCGTGGCGGCCCCG
>DATBGO010000157.1:0-1602 GCA_036558005.1 Streptosporangiaceae bacterium
TGGACCGCCGCGAGGCCCTGCGCCAGATGACCCTGCGGTACATCGAGCACATGCACTCCAACGACCCCGTGCACACCTGGTCGACGCAGCCTTAACCCGCGCCCCCCGCGGCGATCAGCGAGACGCAGACCCCGGCCAGCCCGAGGCCGGCCAGGCGCAGCGGGGTCAGCCGTTCGCCCAGCACGGTCCGGGCCAGCACGATCGTCACCGCCGGGTAGAGCGAGGTCAGCACCGCGGTGACGGCCAGGAAGCCCTGATGCGAGGCGAAGAAGAACAAGATGGTGCCGGCCGCCCCCGCCACCCCGGCGACCACCGCCAGCAGCCGCGCCCGGCCGCCGCACAGCACGAAGCTGTGCACGGCCACCGCCGCGACCAGCGCGGCCACCACCTCGCCCGCCGCCGCCGCGGCCACCGGCCACATCCCGCTGCCCGAACCCGCCCGGTCGAGCCCGATGAACAGCAGCGCGAAGAACGCCCCCGCGACCAGGCCGTAGACCACCCCCGCGGCCTGCCGCCCCGCCAGGGCCCCCGCGGGGACTTCCTCCGGCGCCTCGTCGCCACCCGCGCTCGCCGAGACGCCCACGATGGCGGGCAGCGCCAGCACGATCCCGGTCATCGCCAGGGGCGTCGGCCGCTCGCCGTACAGCAGCCCGGCCAGCACCGAGAACCCGGCCGCGGCGACCGCGCTCAGCGGCGCCGTCACGCTGAACGCCGCGTTCCTGAACCCCAGGTACAGCGCGAACGCGCCCAGCGTGCCGCCGAGCCCGGCTACGAAGCCCCAGGCCAGCGCGGCGGCGTTCGGCCCGGGGGAGGCGGCGAACGGCAGCGCGGCGGCCACGATCACGCCGCCGATCACCGATGCGAGCAGCGTGACCTGGATGACCGGAGCGCCGCGGGAGGCCAGGCCGGCGGCGAAGTCGGAACCCCCGTACCCGATCGCGGACGCCAGCGCCAGGACGATGGCTAGCATCTGGAGTGGGCTTGGGGGAGCAAGCAGCACCTCACGAGACCTGCTTGGCGGCCGGGCTGCCGGCCGGGTGGAAGACCCCGAGCACCCGCAGCGGGTCCCGGCCGGTGTTCTCCAGGCAGTGCGGCTGGAGCGGCGGCAGGTAGATCGAGGTGCCCGCCCCGATCGGGGTATCGGCACCGTCCAGGTGCACCACCCCCTGCCCGGCCAGCACGTGCACGACCTCGTCGTACGTGTGCTGATGGGCCGGCGCCCGGCCCGGCGGGATCGTCCCGGCGAACTGCGTGATCGTGAGCCCCTCGCTGAGCAGCACCCGGAACTCCCGGTCCCCGGTGAACTCCGGCTCGCACTCCTCGAGCCGCACCACGCACCGCGCAGGCCCCGCGGCGGCCGGACCAGCCCGGACCGTGACGGCCAGAATCTCCAGCCCTCGGCCCTGGCCGTCATAGCCGGTCCCTGGTTCCAGCCACACGGCGGTGCCGGGCGCGAGGGCGAGAGGCCCGGTCCGTTCGGTATCCAGGGAACCGGTACCGCTGATCACGTACCACGCTTCCCCGCGCCCGCCCGCGGTCCCGGCGAGCCGCGCCCCCGCGGTGACCCCGAGCCGCCGCTGGTGCAGGCCGCGGCAGCCGTGA
>DATBGO010000158.1:0-2002 GCA_036558005.1 Streptosporangiaceae bacterium
GGCCAGCGTGCTGGCGGCGAAGGCGGCGGGCGCGGCGCACCTGGATGAGCTGACCGCTGGGCTGGGGCTGGAGCAGTTCGTGTTGTTCTCCTCGGCCGCGGCGACGTTCGGGGGGGCGGGGCAGGGGAACTACGCGGCGGCCAACGCCTACCTGGATGCGCTGGCGCAGCGGCGGGCTGCCCGCGGGCTGGCGGGGTTGTCGGTGGCGTGGGGGCCGTGGGCGGGGGGGATGGCGCAGGCGAGTGAGGCGGTGCGGGCGCGGTTGCGGCGGGGGGCGTTGCCGGGGATGGATCCGGGGCTGGCGGTGCAGGCGCTGGGGCAGGCGCTGGGTGGCCCGGACGCGCTGCTAGCGGTGATGGACGTCGACTGGGCCCAATTCGCCGCCCCCAGCCCGTTCCTGCGGGAACTACCCGAAGCCCAGCGGTCTGACGGTGACACCGGCGCCGGCTCCGGGGCCGGCGAGCTGTCCGGCAACGAGCTGGCCCGGCGGCTGGCCGGCCTGCCGCGCACCGACCAGGTCCGGATGCTCACCGACCTGATCCGGGCCGGGGCCGCCGCGGTACTCGGGCACGCCTCACCGGAACAGGTCGAGGCCGGCCGGGCCTTCAGCGACGTCGGCTTCGACTCGCTGACCTCGCTGGAGATGCGGCAGCACCTGAACGCGGCCACCGGGCTGCGACTGCCCGCCACCCTGCTCTTCGACTACCCCACCCCCGCCGTGCTGGCCGGGTACCTGCACACCGAACTGCTCGGTGACACCGGCCTGAACCTGGCAGGCGACACCGCCGCGCCGGGCGTGACCGCGGCCGCGGCGGACGGCGAGCCGGTCGCGATCGTCGCCATGAGCTGCCGCTACCCCGGCGGGGTGAGCAGCCCGGAAGACCTCTGGGAGCTGCTGGCCGCGGGCCGGGACGCGATCGCGGAGTTCCCGGTGGACCGCGGCTGGGACAACGACACCCTGTACGACCCCGACCCCGATCACCCCGGCACCACGATCTCGCGGCACGGCGGGTTCGTGCACGACGTCGCCGGGTTCGATCCCGGATTCTTCGGCATCAGCCCGCGCGAGGCGCTGGGCATGGACCCGCAGCAGCGGCTGCTGCTCGAGACCGCCTGGGAAGCCCTGGAACGGGCCGGCCTCGACCCCAGCTCACTGCGCGGCAGCAGGACCGGGGTGTTCGCCGGCGCCTACTGGGCTGGTTACGGCGCGGAGCTGACCGGCAGCGCCGCCGAGGGCCAGCTGGTCACCGGCACCGCGACCAGCGTGCTGTCCGGCCGGGTGTCCTACATCCTCGGGCTGGAAGGGCCCGCGGTGACCGTCGACACGGCGTGCTCCTCCTCGCTGGTGGCGCTGCACCTTGCCTGCCAGGCGGTGCGGGCCGGGGAATGCACGATGGCGCTGGCCGGCGGCGTCACGATCCTGGCCAACCCCGGCGTGTTCGTCGGGTTCTCCCGGCAGGGCGGAATGTCCGCCGACGGCCGGTGCAAGTCGTTCGGCGCGGCCGCGGACGGGTCCGGCTGGGCCGAAGGCGCGGGCGTCCTGGTGGTGGAGCGGCTGTCTGAGGCCCGCCGCCTGGGCCACCCGGTGCTCGCCGTGGTGCGAGGCAGCGCGCTGAACCAGGACGGGGCGTCCAACGGGCTGACCGCCCCCAACGGCCCCTCCCAGCAGAAAGTGATCCGGGCCGCGCTGGCCAGCGCGGGCGTGCGCCCGGCAGACGTCGACGCGGTGGAGGCGCACGGCTCGGGCACGGTGCTGGGCGACCCGATCGAGGCGCAGGCGCTGCTGGCCACCTATGGCCGGGACCGGGACGAGGGCCGGCCGCTGTGGCTGGGCTCGGTGAAGTCGAACATCGGGCACGCGCAGGCCGCCGCCGGGGTGGCCGGGGTGATCAAGATGGTGCTGGCGCTGCGGCACGGGCTGCTGCCGCCGACGCTGCACGCGGCCGAGCCGTCGCCGCACGTGGACTGGTCGCCCGGCACGGTGCGGCTGCTGACCGAGCCG
>DATBGO010000159.1:0-2862 GCA_036558005.1 Streptosporangiaceae bacterium
TGTCCGACCTGAAGGTGGCCCAGGCCATGCGCCCGTTCCGGCCGTCTCTGCCGGTACCGCCCGCCGACGGCGACGGTGACGGCGGGGTTGCGGCCCGGGACTGGGCTGCCCTGGCCGGGCCGGTGGTGTACCGGGGCGACCCGCAGGCCCTGTTCGGCACCGAGTCGCTGGCCCAGGCCCTGCGGCAACTGGAGGTCTACGGTCGGGACGGCCTGCCGGTGCTGTCCGCCGAGGGCCACCAGATCCTGGGCTGGATCACCGCCCCCGGCGTGCTGCGCGCCATCGCCCGCCAGATCACCGCGGCTCAGGCAGAGAGCACGCAGGCCCAGGTCAGCGCCGACTGGGAGCACGGGGACCCGGACTCGCTCCGGCGGCACCCGCCGACCCCACTGCCGGGCTACCAGGTCGCCGAGGTCGCCATCACCGCCGGCTCGCCCGCAGCCGGGCGCAAGCTCGGCGACGTCATCTGGCCCGGGGCCGGCGCCCCCGTGTCGGTCCTGCGCGGCCGCCAGCTCCGCCCGCCCCGCCCGGAGATTACCCTGGCTGCCGGCGATCGCGTCAGCCTGCTGACCGGGGCGCCCGACGACGCGCCCTCGCACCCTGCACACGGCAGCCACAACCAGCCGGCCAAGGACGGGAACGGTAATCATGCGTGAACGTCATGTCAGGACCGCTGGAGTTCATGGACCCACCTGACCGCGGCATCCCAGTGGCGGTGGTGTGGCGTGGAACCACGGCCGTTCGGTCCGTATCTGGTCGGCAACCGTAACCGGGCCCTGGCGGCGTGGGGCCCTGCGGATGGATCCATGCGGTGCGGTTCAAGTCTTGTCCAGGGCAATATTTACCCATGCCAGATATGAGGTCTCCTGAAGCGCCGTCCCCGCCCGGGCAGGCGGGATCCGACGAACTGGTGGATACGGTGCTGGCGGCGAGCCGGGCGCTGGTGGCCGTGGCGGCGCGGTCGCTGGCGGTGGCCGGGGACGAGGTGACGCTGCCGCAGTACCGGGCGCTGGTGGTGCTGGCCGCCCAGGGCCCGCAGGGAACGGCCGAACTGGCGGCGGCGCTGGAGGTGAACCCATCGACGGTGACCCGCATGTGTGACCGGCTGGTGCGCAAGGGCCTGGTCCGCCGTCACCGGCTGGCCGGCGACCGGCGCGCGGTGCGGATCGCGCTGACCGCTGCGGGCCGGGACCTGGTGGCCGAGGTGAGTAGGAGGCGCCGGGCCGAGCTGGCCCGGCTGCTCGGGGCGCTGCCGACTGACCAGCACGAGCCGGTGATCGCGGCGTTTCGGGCTTTCGCGGCGGTGGCCGGCGAGCTCCCGCAGCCGGGCGCAGCGCTCGGCTGGGCGGGCCCGTGACCAGGCCGCGCGCATGGCGCTGCGAACGACCTTCGTTCAGCCGGGTCGGCGGGCTTTACGCGTGTGCAGCGTCGCCCCGTGCAGCGCAACGCCGCGCTCGAGGGCTTCGACCAAATTCTCGTGATCAGGCGTGACCGAGATAGCGGCGTCCCGCCCTGCCTGCGATTTCGGCCATGTCATGCCGGGCGGCGCAGCCGGATAAGCCCCGCCGCGGCCAGCAGGAGCCCGGCCGTGATCATCACCAGCCATGGCACGGGACTGGCAGGCGGTCGTGGTGCGGTCCCGCCGAACCCAGCGGAGACCGGGCCCTTCGGCATGATCTGGCTGCCGGCCGCGTCGGTCACCGCGACGGCCTTCAGGCCGGAGGGGTCGTCGAGGACCACGATGGTGTGAACGGTGCCGGCGGCCAGCGTGACCGGCGTGGCGGCGTGCTGGCCCGGCGCGGCGAACCGTACGGTCTGCGCGCCCGGCGAGACGGCCCGGTACGACGTAGCCGCCCCGAAGGCAAGCTGCCGCGCGAGGACGTCCGGCCCGTACCTGACCGTCACCAGATGCTGCTTGAGCGAGGCCTGCAGGAACCGGACGACGGCCTTGCCCGAGGGCGTGGTCATCTGGTCCTTCAGCACCTCGGTCCGCAGGCCCGGATCAGGGCCGAGGGCGGCCAGCGTGTACGCGGTCCCGGCGCTCACCATGAAGCTCGTGGTCAGCGCGGGCTTGCTGGACGCCGGCGCGCCGAAACCCCGCATCGCCACCGTGTACTGGCCCGGGCTGACCGCCATGTATGCCGAGACCGCGCCGTAGCTGACATCCTTCAGCACGAGGGGGCGCCCGGGGTTGCCGAACGGATACACGTACATGTCCATGGCCGGCGCCTGCGGGGACAGGTGGGCGATCCGGACCCATCCGTCCGGCCCGGCCAGGGGTGCCGCCGACGCCGCCGGTGATGTAGCCGCTGTCAGGGCGGCGGTGCCCCCGAGCAGGGTTGTGATCGTCGCCAGCCGGGTAAGACGCCGGAGCAGCCGCATGATTACTCACCTCTCATCTGATCTGTGCCCACCCCACGGGAAATCCGCCGCCGGCCGCCGCCGGGCGCGGCGCGTGGGCGTCAAGGACCGGTGAGAGCAGCCCGAGCGGGCTGGGGGCGGCGAACTCGACGCTCAGCCCGTCCTGGCCGGCCACCGCGGCGTGGGCGGGCAGGTACGGCGGGTTCTGCGCGCGCACCATGGCCAGGGCCGCCGGCAAGCCGCGGCCGACGCCGGCGATGGCTACCTGGCGCAACAGCACCGGGGCGCCGGGGGCGGCGTCGCCGAACGCGGTCACCCGGAACGAGTACTGCGACGCCAGCACCGCCAGCGTGGCCAGCAGGCGGGTATCCACCTCACCCGCCCGCAGCTGGGCGGCGCCGGGCCCGGTGAACCGGATGTGCGGGTTCTGGAGCAGCTGCGATCCCGCGGCCCGGCGCGCGGCGAGGTCGGCCCGCAGCGTCGCGCGGTACGCGGGCGCCC
>DATBGO010000160.1:0-17421 GCA_036558005.1 Streptosporangiaceae bacterium
GGCAACGGATGCGCTGGCCCGGAGCTGCGCAAACAACAGCAGCTCCGGGCCAGCGCATCCCTATTCAGCCCGCGCCTCGCCCTAACTCGACATATGTCGGATTTGGAATCGCGCCGGCGCGGCACCGCTATTCGGATGCACTGGCCCCCTGCTGCTGAAACAACAGCAGCGCTGGGCCAGCGCTGCCGTACCGGCGCGGCCCGAGCCAGTTGATCATGCCCCGGGACCGACTCGGCGCGTGGCTGCCGGCGTCCGGGCCCGCGTTTTTAGCGGTGATGTGAAGGAGCCGGTGAAACAGGACACGCGATGGGACATAGCCGCTAATCTCGCCCGGCGCGGCCTGGGCCGGCGCACCCGCGCGCCAGGCGGCCTGTCGACCAGGGCGGAAGGGTCGTCAGTTGACCAGCGTCGTTCCCGCCGGGTGTCGTATCGCCTGCCTTCGAGCGTCACCGCCGGGCCGGGCGGGACCTAGCGCGGCGGCGCGTCAGGAGCCGGGGGGCGGGGTGAGGTTGTAGCGGGCGATCAGGCCGGGCAGCCAGCCGGGGTGGCCGAACTGGAGGCCGTAGCGGGCTGCCAGGGCGGCGATGTCGGCGGGCGGGGGCGGGCCGGCGGCGACGATATCGGCCAGCTCGCGGAAGAAGTTCTCGAATCCGGCCGGGCTGATCACCTCGATCATGCGGGCCGGGACCTGGCCGGCGTTCCACATCGTGTGCAGTTCGCCGCGCGGCTTGGTGATGTAACCGCCGGGGCCGAGCACCGCCTCACGGTCGCCGGACCGGAACCCGATCTCGCCCTCGGTGACGATGGAGTACTCGTCCTCGCGGGTGTGCAAGTGCGGCGGCACCAGCGCCCCCACCGGGAACGGGTGCTCCACGATGGACAGGTCGCCGCCGGTGTCGCGACCCCAGAGCTTGAACGCCACGCCGATGGTGCCCAGGTGCCCCTCCGGGCCGCCGCCTGGCCGCACGATGGTGATCGGCGGAGCCTGGCTTTCAGTCACGGTGGATCTCCCCCCATGCAGATCCCGCAGCTGACAGTGCCTGCTGAATGAACACAGTGCCTGCTGAATGAACAGGGTAGCCCCGAACGAGCGCTGACGGGCCCTCAGCCGGGCAGGTACAGCCGCAGGCCCTCCGGCACCGGGCCGGCCGCGGTGGCCTTCCCGGCGAATATGTCGTTCAGCCAGCTCGCGACCGGCCCCTGAAACACCCCGTCTGGTGACTGCTGGGCGGTCATCCGCAGCACGGTGGACGGCTTGCACGGTGGCCGCTGCCTGGCGCACAACTCCGCCAGCGAGTCCCGGCCCCCGGTGGTGTGCCAGTCGCCGGTCAGGCCGGCCCGGATCTGCTTGGCCAGCGCGATGATCGCCGCGCGCTGGCCGGCCCGGGGCCCTGGCCCGGGGCAGGTGTGGCCGCCCCAGGACGCGCCGCCCATGACGTGCGTGCCGTAGCCGGGAACGCCGGTCTGGTTGGTCACCTGGAGCGGGAAGCCGGCGAACCGCGAAAGCACCTCCACGAGCTGCGCCGAGGCATCGACCTGTGCCTGAGTCAGCGCGTTCTCGGTGTTCGCGTGGTCGGCGTGCTCGATCGAGTACCAGGCGTCGTTCCCTTCCACCTGCGCCCAGGCGATCCAGCCCTTGCCGATGGGGCCGAACTGGTGAATCGAGCCGTCCTGGGCGATGCCGAAGTGGGCGCTCGTCGCCTTGCGCGGATCGCCTCCGGGCGCCGGGTTGTTGAACAGGCTGATCGTTCCCGGCAGGTCGCCGACCATGGTGTGCATCACCACGCCCATGATCTCGCCGCTGCCGAACTTTCCGTTCTTGGTGGGGAACGGATCGTTGTAGGAAATCCTGGCCGGTCCAGTTATTTTCCCGTCGTGGCTGACCTGCAGCTTTCCTGGCACTGTCATAGGTCGCTCCCCCCTTGGGCCCGACGCGCTCTCCCCGCGCTGCCGGGCTCCATCAGCATGCGCTTCAGGCCAGCCGCCGGCAAGAGTTCCCGCCGCCGGCGAGCAGCGGCTGGCCGCGCAGAATAAGACGATGCAGCAGCGGATCGCGGCGGCCAGCCTGCCTGACGGCACCGAGATCGCGTACGCGCTGGCCGGGGAGGGGCCGTTCCTGGTGTACGCGCTCGGCTGGCTGACCCATCTGGAGTACAGCTGGGCGATGCCGCCGGAGCGGGCCTTCTACGAGGCGCTCGCCCGGGGCCGGACCCTGCTGCGCTATGACAAGCCCGGCTGCGGCCTGTCGGGCAGCAGCGGCCAGCCGCCTTCCATGGAGCAGGAACTCCAGGCCCTGCAGGCGGTCACCCGGGCGGCCGGCGCGGAGCACTTCGACCTGCTCGGCACCTCGATGGGCGCCGCGGTCGCGGCCACCTGGGCGGCGGCGCATCCGCAGACCGTGCGGCGGCTGGTGCTGTACGGCGGCTGGGTGCGCGGCCAGCAGATCTCCGCCCCGGACGCGCGGGAACACGTGCTGGCGCTGGTCGAGCGGCACTGGGGGCTTGGCTCCGATGTGCTGGGGGAGATCTTCGCGCCCGGCGCGGACGCGGCAACCCGGGCCGCGTTCATCCGGTACCAGCGCGAGGCCGCGCCGCCGCGGACCGCACGGGACCTGCTCGCGCTGTCCTACCAGCTGGACGTCAGCGAGATCCTGCCCCGGATCCAGGCGCCGGCCCTGGTGATCCACCGGGACAAGGACCGGGCCGCCCCGCTGGCGCAGGGCCAGCTGCTGGCCGAGATGATCCCAGGCGCCCGGTTCGAGCTGCTGCCAGGCCGCGCGCACCTGCCCTACATCGGCGACGCGGACGCGCTCGCCCGGTCGATCCGGGCCTTCCTCGGCCTGCCGGCGCTGCGCCGCTCCGCCGCGCCGGTGCTGACGCCGCGCCAGCGCGAGGTCGCGGCGCTGATCGCGCAGGGGCTGACCAACCGGGAGATCGCCAGCCGGCTGTACATCACCGAGCGGTCGGCCGAGTCGCACGCCGAGCGGATCAGGGACCGGCTGGGCTTCCGGTCGCGGGCCCAGATCGCGGCCTGGTTCGTGGCCACCAGCCCGCCAAGTTGAGGTATTTCCCCCGCTGCGGACGCCCCGGTCGGCCGCACATGATCGAGCCATGCGATCCAGATTCACCCTCAGCGACGCGGCGCTGGCCGGCTATGCCGGGCTCGGCTACCTCGCGTTCCTCGCCGCCACCCTGTGGGCGGCCGGGTTCCTGGCCGGCCTGAGCATCGTGCCGGTCACCGCCGCCAGCCCGGCCCGGCTGCCCGCGTGGGCGGCCCTGCTGGCCGACGCGGGCCTGCTGCTGCTGTTCGCGGCGCAGCACACGGTGATGGCCCGGCCCGGCTTCAAGCGGCGGCTGGCCCGGCTGCTGCCCCCGGCCGCCGAGCGCAGCAGCTACGTGCTGGCGGCCGGCCTGGCCCTGCTGCTGGTGTTCTGGCAGTGGCAGCCGCTGCCCGGCTCGGTGTGGCGGGTCCGGGCCGGGTCCTGGGCGGACCTGCTGTGGGCGGTCTACGCGGCCGGCTGGCTGATCGCGGTGTCGGCCACCTTCATGATCGACCACCTGGACTTCCTCGGCATCCGGCAGGCCCGCTGGGGCACCGGCCGCGGGCCGTACCGGCCGCCGTCGTTCTCCGAGCGCTGGCTGTACGCCTGGGTGCGCCACCCGATGATGACCGGCCTGCTGATCGCGTTCTGGGCCACCCCGGTGATGACGGTCAGCCACCTGTTCTTCGCCGCCGCGGCCACCGGCTACATCGCCGTCGGCCTCCGGTTCGAGGAGCGTGACCTGCGCCGCCAGCTCGGCCCGGCCTACGGCGACTACGCCAGCCGGGTGCCCGCCCTGGTCCCCCGGCCGGGACCGCGCCAGATCCCGGCCGGGGCGGCGAATCCGCCGGCCTGAGCCTGGCAGCGGCCCCGGGCGCGGCCGTGGTGGCGGCGGACCGGCGGGACCGGGCAGGATGGTCGGGGGAGGCAATTCGTGGAATTCATCCAGCCCGTCAGCTGGGCCGAGGCGGTGCAGGCCAAGGCCGCGAACCCGGACGCGGTGCCGATCGCGGGCGGCACCGACGTGATGGTCGAGCTGAACTTCGACGCGCGCCGCCCGGACGCGCTGCTCGACCTCACCCGGGTGCCCGGGCTGGCGGACTGGTCAGCGCGGGACGGCCACATCCGGATCGGCGCCGGGGTCACCTACACCCAGCTGATCGCCGAACTCGGCGGCCGGCTGCCCGGGCTGGCGATGGCCGCGCGCACGGTCGGCTCACCGCAGATCCGCAACCGCGGCACCATCGGCGGTAACCTGGGCGCCGCCTCGCCGGCCGGCGACTGCCACCCGCCGCTGCTGGCCGCCGGGGCGCGGGTCGAGGTGACCTCGGTCCGCGGCACCCGGATGCTGGCCGCGCAGGACTTCTACACCGGGGTCAAGCGCAACGCCCTGGCCCCGGACGAGCTGATCGCCGCCGTCTGGATCCCGCCCGCGGCCGGGCCGCAGCAGTTCAGCAAGATCGGGACCAGGAACGCGATGGTCATCGCGGTGGTCGCGGTCAGCGTCGCGCTGGACCTGGCGGCCAGGGCGGTCGGCACCGGCCTGGGGTCGGCGGCGCCGACGCCGCGCCGGGCGATGGCGGCCGAGCAGTTCCTGGCCGGCGCGCTCGCCGAGGCCCGGCTCTGGGACTCCCGCGCCGACCTGCCCGGCCCGCTGGTGACCGAGTTCGGCGCGCTGGTGCGGGCCGCGGCGGCGCCGATCGACGACGTGCGCGGCAGCGCCGCCTACCGGCTGCACGCCCTGGCCGTGCTGGCCGGCCGCACGCTGCGCTGGGCCTGGCGCGACTACCAGCAGGGCAACGGGGGCAGATGATGCGGATCACCGCGACGGTCAACGGCGAGGTCAGGCAGGCCGACGACGTATGGGAAGGGGAGAGCCTGCTGTACGTGCTGCGCGAGCGGCTCGGCCTGCCCGGCTCCAAGAACGCCTGCGAGCAGGGCGAGTGCGGCTCCTGCACGGTGTACCTCGACGACGTGCCGGTGTGCGCCTGCCTGGTGGCGGCCGGCCAGGCGCAGGGCCGCCGCATCACCACCGTCGAGGGCCTGGCCAGCGGGGATGACCTGCACCCGGTGCAGGAGGCGTTCGTCGCGGCGGGCGCGGTGCAGTGCGGGTTCTGCACGCCCGGGCTGCTGCTGGCCACGCACGACCTGCTGCGCAGCGGCGGCGAGCCGAGCGACGGCCAGATCCGCGAGGCGCTGGCCGGCAACCTGTGCCGGTGTACCGGGTACGAGCAGATCATGGCGGCGGTGCGGCTGGCCGCCAGCAGCTGGCCAGGACGGGACCGATGACGAGAATCATCCTGAACGGCTGCCGGGTGCTGACCATGAACGGCAGCAGGGACGAGCACCCGGCGGGGTACATCGCGGTCGAGCGGGACCAGATCGTGGCGGTCGGGCCCGGCCAGCCGCCGGACCCGGTCACGGCCGGCGCCGCGGTGATCGACGCGGCCGGCTGCCTGGCCACCCCCGGCCTGGTCAACACCCACCACCACCTGTACCAGTGGGCGACCAGGGGACGCGCGGCCGACTCGACCCTGTTCGAGTGGCTGACCGAGCTGTACCCGGAATGGGGCAGGCTGGACGCCGCCACCGTGCGGGCGGTCGCCATCGACGCGCTGGCCTGGCTGGCCCGGACCGGGTGCACCTCGACCATGGACCACCACTACCTGTTCCCGCGCGAGGGCGGGGACATGCTCGCCGCCACCATCGACGCGGCCCGCGAGGTCGGCCTGCGGTTCCACCCGACCCGGGGATCGATGGACCTGGGCGCCAGCGACGGCGGGCTGCCGCCCGATCACGTGGTCGAGACCCTGGACGAGATCCTGGCCGCCACCGTCGACGCGGTGCAGCGGTTCCACGACCCGGCGCCGAACTCGATGCTGCGGGTCGCGGTCGCGCCGTGCTCACCGTTCTCGGTCACCACCGAGCTGCTCCGGCAGTCAGCGGAACTGGCCAGGAGCCTGGGGGTGCGGCTGCACACGCACCTGGCCGAGACCGCGGACGAGGACGCGTACTGCGCGGAGCGGTTCGGCAGCACGCCGGCCGAGTACCTGGACTCGCTGGGCTGGCTCGGCCCGGACGTCTGGGTGGCGCACGCGGTGCACCTGGACGACAAGGCGGTCGCCAGGCTGGCGGCCACCGGGACCGGCGTCGCGCACTGCCCGGTGTCCAACGGCAGGCTCGGCGCGGGCATCTGCCGGACCCGCGACCTGCTGGACGCGGGCGTGCCGGTCGGGCTGGGGGTGGACGGCGCCGCGTCGAGCGAGAGCAGTTCGCTGATCGGGCAGGCCAGCGCGGCGGTGCTGTTCGCCAGGGCGGTGGGCGGGCCGCAGGCGCTGAGCATCCGGCACGCGGTGGAACTGGCCACCCTCGGCGGCGCGCGGCTGCTGGGCCGGGAAGCGGAGATCGGCTCGCTGGAGCCGGGCAAGCTGGCCGACATCGCGCTGTGGCGGGTCGACACGTTCCCGCACGCGGGCATCGCCGACCCGGTCGCCGCGCTGGTGCTCGGCCCGCCGCCACCGCTGGAACTGCTGCTGGTCGGCGGCCGCCCGGTAGTGGAACGCGACCAGGTGCTGACCGCCGCCGGCCAGCCGGGAGGAGGCCCGGGCCGGTGAGCACGCCGACCCACGCGCCCGGCGCGCCAGCCAGCAGGCCCGCGGACCGGCCAGGCCCGGCCAGCGGCGGCGTCGGGGCCAGCCCGCGGCGGCCCGACGGGGTGCCCAAGGTGACCGGCCAGTTCGCCTACGGGAGCGACCTGTGGGCGCAGGACATGATCTGGGGGGTCACGCTGCGCAGCCCGCACCCCCACGCCACGATCAAGTCCATCGACGTCGGGGACGCGCTGGCGACCAGCGGGGTGTTCGCGGTGCTCACCCACGAGGACGTGCCCGGCGCCAACGCCGTCGGGCTGGAACTGCCTGACCAGCCGGTCCTGGCCGCGGGCGTGGTCCGGTACCAGGGCGAGCCGGTCGCGCTGGTCGCCGCCGACCACCCGGAGATCGCGCTGCGGGCGGCGAAGAAGATCGCGGTGGACTACGAGGTGCTGGAGCCGGTCACGGACGCGCGCAGCGCGCTCGGCCCCGGCTCGCCCCGGCTGTACCCGCGGGGCAACCTGGTCCGCCACCTCAAGATCCGCAAGGGTGACCCGGTGCCGTCCGCGCCGGTGGTGGTGACCGGTGAGTACACGATCGGGATGCAGGACCAGGCGTTCCTCGGTCCCGAGGCCGGGCTGGCGATTCCCGACGGCGAGGGCGGCGTCGACCTGTACGTGGCCACCCAGTGGCTGCACGTCGACCAGGGGCAGATCTGCACCGCGCTCGGCCTGCCGCCCGCGCAGGTCAGGCTGGTGCTGGCCGGGGTGGGCGGGGCGTTCGGCGGGCGCGAGGACCTGTCCATGCACGTGCACGCCTGCCTGCTGGCGCTGCGGACCGGCAAGCCGGTGAAGATGGTCTACAACCGGGCCGAGTCGTTCTTCGGGCACGTGCACCGGCACCCGGCGGTGCTACGGTACGAGCACGGCGCGCAGCGGGACGGCACGCTGGCCTACGTCCGCGCGCAGATCTACCTCGACGGCGGCGCGTACACCTCCAGCACCCCGGCGGTGGTCGGCAACGCGGGCACGATGGGGATCGGGCCTTACGTGGTGCCGAACGTGCACGTCGACTGCTACGGCGTCTACACCAACAACCCGCCGTGCGGCGCGATGCGCGGGTTCGGCTCGGTGCAGGCGGCGTTCGGCTACGAGGCGCAGATGGACAAGCTGGCCGCCGCGCTGGGGATGGACCCGGTCGAGCTGCGCTGCCGCAACGCGATGAGCCTGGGCAGCGAGGCGCCGACCGGCCAGATCGTGGACAGCCCCGCCCCGGTGGCCGAGCTGCTGCGCAAGCTGGAGGCGATGCCGCTGCCGCCCGGCCGCGGCGGGGGACCGCCCGACCTGCGCGACCTGCCCGGCGGGGTGGCGAACACCACCCACGGGGAGGGAGTCAGGCGCGGGATCGGGTACGCGGTGGCGTACAAGAACGTCGGGTTCTCCGAGGGCTACGACGACTACTCGACCGCCCGGGTCCGGCTGGAGGCCCCCGGCGGCGAGCCGGTGGTGACCGTGCACACCGCGGCGGCCGAGGTCGGCCAGGGGCTGGTCACCGTGGAGCAGCAGATCTGCCGCACCGAGCTGGGCGTGGACCAGGTGCTGGTGAACCCGAAGGACACCAATGTCGGCTCGGCCGGCTCGACGTCGGCCTCCCGCCAGACCTACGTGACCGGCGGCGCGGTCAGGGCCGCCTGCGAGAAGGTCAGGGAGCAGCTATTCGGCCAGGCGCAGCGGCTGCTCGGCCGGACCGTCGCGGGCCTGGCCCTGTCCGGCGGCTGGATAACCGGGGCCGGCGGCGAGCGCCTGATCCCGGTCGCCGAGGTGATCGGCGGCGGCGCCATCGAGGAGACGGTGCAGTGGCGGCACCGGCCCACCAGGCCGGTCGACCCGGAAACCGGGCAGGGGTTCGCGCACGTCCAGTACGCGTTCGCCGCGCACCGCGCCGTGGTGGACGTCGACACCGAGCTCGGCCTGGTGAAGGTGATCGAGCTGGCCTGCACCCAGGACGTCGGCAAGGCGATCAACCCGCAGGCGGTGCTCGGCCAGATCCACGGCGGCTCGGCGCAGGGACTGGGCCTGGCGATCATGGAGGAGATCCAGGTCAGCGACGGGCTGATCAGGAACCCCTCGTTCACCGACTACCTGATCCCCACCATCCTGGACATGCCGCCGATGCGGGTCGAGCTGCTGGAGTACCCCGACCCGAACGCCCCGTACGGGTTGCGCGGGGTCGGCGAGCCGCCGACGATCTCGTCCGGGCCCGCCATCGCCGCCGCGATCCGCGCCGCGACCGGGCTGGACCTGCGCCGGGTCCCGATCCGGCCCGAGCACATCACCGGCACCGGATGACGGCCGCGCCGGGATGACCGGCCTCGACCTGCTGATCCGGGCCCGGCGGGCGGCCTGCCCGGACGGGATCAGGCCTGCCGCGATCGGCGTCCGCGCTGGCCAGATCGTGGCGGTCGGGCCGTATGACACCGCCGCCAGCGCGGAGTCAGCGACGGAGCTGGCCGGCGACGAGGTGCTGCTGCCCGGTCTGGTCGACACGCACGTGCACGTCAACGAGCCCGGCCGGACCGGGGGGGAGGGGTTCGGCAGCGCGACCAGGGCGGCCGCGGCGGGCGGCATCACGACGCTGATCGACATGCCGCTGAACTCGCTGCCGCCGACGGTGACCGTGCCCGCGCTGGCGGCCAAGCGCGCCGCCGCGGCCGGCCGGTGCCACGTGGACGTCGGCTTCTGGGGCGGCGCGGTGCCCGGCAACGAGGCTGACCGGGAGGGGCTGCTGCGCGCGGGCGTGTTCGGGTTCAAGTGCTTCACGACCGACTCGGGAGTGCCGGAGTTCCCGCCGCTGGATGCCCTCTCGCTGGAGCGGGCGATGCGGCAGGCCGCCGGGCTCGGCTGTGTGCTTATCGTTCACGCTGAAGACGCCGCCACTCTCGGCGCGGCGCCGCCGGCGGCGGGCCGTGACTACGGCGGGTTCCTGCGCTCCCGGCCTGCGGCCGCGGAACTGGCGGCGGTCAGCCAGGTCATCGCGCTGGCCCGGGCCGCCGGGGCGCGCGCGCACGTGCTGCACCTGTCCGCGGCGGGCGCGCTGCCGGCCATCGCGGCGGCCAGGCGGGACGGGGTGGCGGTCAGCGCGGAGACCTGCCCGCACTACCTGGCGCTGGCCGCCGAGCAGGTCAGCGACGGGGACACGGCCTTCAAGTGCTGTCCCCCGATCCGGGAGCGGGCCAACGCCGGCCAGCTGTGGGCCGGGCTGCGCGACGGCGTGATCGGCTGCGTGGTGTCGGACCACTCGCCGTGCCCGCCGGGGCTCAAGGACCCCGGCCGGGGGGATTTCGGGGCCGCCTGGGGCGGCATCGCGTCACTCCAGCTGGCCCTGCCGGTGGTGTGGAGCCAGGCCAGGGCCCGGGGATACTCGCTGAGTGAGGTGGTCAGGTGGATGGCGGCCGGGCCGGCCAGGCTGGCCGGGCTGGGGCGCAAGGGCGCCATCGCGCCGGGCCGGGACGCGGACCTGGTGGCGTTCGCGCCGGACGAGACGTTCGAGGTGCGGCCTGAGTCGCTGCTGCACCGGCACAAGCTGACGCCGTACGCAGGGCAGGTGCTGTCCGGGGTGGTGCGGCGAACCTGGCTGCGCGGCACCATCGTGAGCGGCACCATCGTGAGCGGCACCGTCGTGACCGGTGCGGCGCCGGCCGGGCGGCTGCTGACCAGGGAAGGAACCGGTGATGACGGAGCAGGCTGAGCCCGCTGCCCACGCCGCCAATCCTACATATGTAGAGATGGTGGCGGAGCGCGCCCTGGGCGCTAATCCGACATATGTCGGGATGGCGGACCTGGCGTCCCGGCAGCTGGGCGGGAGCGTGATGTTCGCCACCGACGAGCTGTTCGCGGAGAAGGAGAACCTGATCAAGCCGGGGCCGGCGGGCCATGCGGCGGGCGAGTTCGGCAACAAGGGCAAGGTCTATGACGGCTGGGAGACCCGGCGCCGCCGCGAGCCCGGGCATGACCACGCGATCGTGCGGCTCGGCGCGCCGGGGATCGTGCACGGCGTCGTCGTCGACACCGCCTGGTTCCGCGGCAACTACCCGGCGCGGATCTCGGTCGAGGCGGTCCGGGCCGAGGGCTACCCGGGCCCGGACGAGCTGGCCGCGATGGGCTGGCAGGCCCTGGTGCGGTCGACGGCGGCCCGCGGGGACACCGCGAACTACTACCAGGTCAGCGACCGGCGCCGGTGGACGCATGTCCGGCTGTCGATCTATCCGGACGGCGGGGTCGCCCGGTTCCGGGTGCACGGCCAGGTGGTGCCCGACCCGCGGTTCCTGGCCGGGACCGTCGACCTGGCGGCGATGGAGAACGGCGGCGAGGTGGCCGGCTGCTCGGACGCGTTCTACGCCTCGGCCTGGCAGCTCCTGCTGCCCGGCCTGGCCAGGTCCACCGGCGAAGGCTGGGAGAACGCCCGGCGGCGCGGGCCCGGCAACGACTACGTGGTCGTCCGGCTCGGCGCGGCCGGGGTGCCGCGCAGCGTGGAGGTCGACACCTCGTGCTTCGTCGGCAACGCGCCCGGCTGGGTCCGGCTGACCGCCGGGGCCGGGCCGGATCCGGACGGTTCCTGGACGGAGATCGTGCCGAAGGTGGCGGTGCGGCCCGACACCAGGCACCGGTTCCTGGTGGAGGAGGCCAGCCCGGTCAGCCACGTCCGGCTGGACGTCTACCCCGACGGCGGGCTGGCCAGGCTGCGGGTCAACGGCGAGCTGGACGACCCGGCGCTGGCTCAGGCGTGGCGGCGCTGGCAGGAAACAGCCGGCTAGCGGGAGCGAGCCCGGCCCTGCGGGCGACGTGCCACCCGGCCGGCTGTCGCGCCCGCCAGGCCTTTCGGGTCCAGCCGGATCAGCCGGCGCTGGAGGCGGCCCAGATGTTGATACCCGCCTCCACCGCCTGCTCGTCGATCGCGGCCAGTTCCTGGCTGGTCAGCCGCGGCGCGCGGAGGGCGGCGAGGTTCTCCTCCAGCTGGGCGACGCTGCTCGCGCCGATCAGCGCGGAGGTCACCCGCTGATCCCGCACCGCCCAGGCCAGCGCGAGCTGGGCGAGCGACTGGCCGCGGGCCGCGGCGATCTGATTCAGCGCCCGGACGTGGGCCAGGTTCGGCTCGCTGAGATGGTCCGCCGAGAGCGAGCCGGCCCTGCTGGCCCGCGAACCGGCCGGGATTCCGGTCAGGTACTTGCTGCTCAGCATGCCCTGGGCGAGCGGCGAGAACACGATGCAGCCGATTCCCTCCTGGCCCAGGACGTCCAGCAGGCCGCCCTCGATCCAGCGGTTCAGCATCGAGTAGGACGGCTGGTGGATCAGCAGCGGGGTGCCCATGGCGCGCAGGATCGCGGCCGCCTCCCTGGTGCGCTCGGCTGAGTAGGAGGAGATCCCCGCGTACAGGGCCTTGCCGGACCGGACCGCGGTGTCCAGCGCGCCCATCGTCTCTTCCAGCGGGGTGTCCGGGTCGAGCCGGTGGCTGTAGAAGATGTCGACGTACTCCAGGCCCATCCTGGCCAGCGACTGATCGAGGCTGGCCAGCAGGTACTTGCGCGATCCCCATTCCCCGTACGGGCCCGGCCACATGTCGTAGCCCGCCTTGGTGGAGATGATCAGCTCGTCCCGGTACCGGCGCAGGTCGGTGCGCAGGATCTGGCCGAAGTTGACCTCGGCGCTGCCGTACGGCGGGCCGTAGTTGTTAGCCAGGTCGACGTGGGTGACACCGAGGTCGAACGCCCGCCTGATGATGTCGCGCTGCACCGAGAGCGGCTGGTCGTCGCCGAAGTTCTGCCACAGCCCGAGGGAGATCTCGGGCAGCTTCAGGCCGCTGCGCCCGCACCGCCGGTACGGGATCTGCTCGTAGCGGCCGGCCGCCGCGATGTAGGTCATACCGGCAGTCTGCCCCGGGGCCGGCCGGCCGGGCGGCCCGGGGCGGGCTCAGGGCGCGCCCAGCCGCTCAACCGGCTGGCCGGTGACGCACCCGTGCCGGCTAGCTGATGAGCCAGGTCACTGCCATGCCTGCGACATGACGTCAGGATCGGCCAGATCACCAAACTGATCAGCGAGCCAGGCAAGATCTGCGGTGGTGACCCGCGAGGGGCTACCGTCACTGCCTCGATCATCCATTCACGTCACCTCCGCGTGATATCAAACGATAACGCCAGTACGGCTGACTGGCTGAGCGCGGCGGGGTGCGGGCGGGTGGCTGCGGCCTTAGCGTTTTCGTCATGGCGGTGAAGCTGGTGCTGGTGGTCCGGACGGACCTGGGGATGGGCCGCGGCAAGATCGCGGCGCAGGCGGCGCACGCGGCGGTGGCGGCGGCGCTGGCCAGCGAGGGCAGCGCGGACTTCGCGGGCTGGCTGCGTGACGGGCAGCCGAAGGTGGTGCTGCGAGCCGGGTCGGCCGGCCAGCTGGATCAGGTCATGACCGAAGCCAGGGCGGCCGGGCTGCCGGCCGAGGCCATCCATGACGCGGGCCGCACCCAGCTGCCTGGCGGCACCCTGACCTGCTGCGCGATCGGCCCGGCCGAGGACAGCCGGGTCGACGCGGTGACCGGTGCGCTGGCGCTGCTGTGACGGCAGGCGCTACCGGTACCTGAACCCGTCGAGAAAGCGGCGGAACACCCCGCCTTCCCTGGGCAGCGGCGGGGCGGCCGGCGGCGCCACCGGTCGCTGCGTAGCCACCGGCTGGTCATAGTCGGTCCGCGCGATCGCGTCGACGACCTGCTGCTCGTCGAAGTCCTCCGACCCTACGATCTTCGGCACGTAGCCGACCAGCACGCCATCGCGCATCACCTGGGCTTCCAGCCCGGCCGTGCCATCGGTATCCCATTCCGCTTCCCTGCCGTCGTGCAGGGACACCCGCACGCCGAACTGGTACACGCCTACTTTCGCCAGATGCCCGTCGATGCCGCGGTCGCGCAGCGCATCGACGACCCGCCGGGCCCGGTTCTCGTCCACGCGTCCACGGTAGCGGTGTGGAGGCAGTGGCCAGGCGTGCCCGGCAGCCCGGGGTCAGGCTTGCTCAGCGGCCAGCCGGGCGCTGAAGCCCAGCAGCACCGTGCCGGTGGTGACGTCCAGGCCGCGCCGGACCTTCCGGCGTCGCAGCAGGCCGCGGGCGCCGTGCAGCACGGTGGTGAGCCCCAGCAGGTAGCTGACGGACAGCGCGGCATGGGTCCAGGCGAACGCCAGCAGCCACTGGGGCCCGGCCCCGGGAACCAGGAACTGCGGCAGCACCGCGAGGTAGAACACCAGCACCTTCGGGTTGGTGATGTTGGAGAGGAAGCCCTGGCGCCAGCCGGTGAACCGGACCGGGCCGCTGGCCGGGGCGCCGGCGTCAGCTGGCGGGTAGCGGCCGCGGATGGCTGAGCGGATCGCCTGGACCCCCAGGTAGGCGAGGTAGCCGACGCCCGCCCACTTGATCGCCTCGAACAACGGCTGGGCCGCGGCGATCAGCGCGCTGAGCCCGAATGCGGCGGCAGTGCCCTGCACCAGGTTGGACGACCCGACTCCCAGGGCTGTCCAGCCGCCGCGACGGCGGCCGCCGGCCAGGGTGTTCTTGGTGACGACGGCGAAATCCGGCCCGGGGACCAGCACGAGCACGATGGCGAACAGCACGAACTCGCCGTACTTCGACCAGGTCATGCCCGTCAGCCTACGCGGGGGCTGGGCGTTGTAGCCGGCTCATGAACTTTCGCTGCCGCTGCGCCGCCGCGGTGTCGTGGTCGCGCTCTTCGCGCGGACCTTTGTCTTGGTCTTTGTCTTGGCCTTCGGCTTCTTCGGCTTGGCCTTGGCCTCGGGCGGCGGCGGGGGCTTGAACTCGTCCCACTCGGGCACGGGCTCGGCGCCGTGCAACTGCCGGACCAGGTTGAAATAGTCGAAGGTGAACTCGATCCACTCGTCCGGCGTGAGGAAGCCCTGGGAGCCCTTCGGGCCCATGCCCACCGAGCCGCCGCGGAACTCAATGATCATGCGCGGGCTTCCGCTGCCTGGCGCCGGGTCGGTCTTCTTTCCTTTCTCCGCGTCTTCGCCCAGGTCGCCAAGACCGAACAGCCTCTTGTCGGTCTTGGGGGTGAGCTTGTCCTCGCCGCCCGCGATCGACGACAGCCAGTCCAGCAAGGTGAGCTTCAGTGGTGGGTCACCGGGCATCTGCGTGCCGGGGATGACCGGCATCTCCTTCCGCACCGCGCCATAGGTCGGGTCCAGCGTCACGCAGTCGAGCACGACCTTGGCGAACTTCTTCCGGTCGCCCTTGTTCTTCCCGTATTTCTTCTGCTCCTCAGCGGGCAGATGAGCGAACATCGTGGCGAAGTCCGTCTTCGCCAGCATCGGGAGATAGCCCTTGACGTAGTCCTCTTTCTGTCTGTATGGCTCATGGAAGATCTTGATGTAGAGCACTAGCAGGCTCACCAGGCCGCTGAGTTCGGGGCTGGCGCCCTTGATCATGGTGGCGGCCTTCGCGCCGGCCGTGAAGGGACCGCGCTGGCCGCGCAGCGAGGCCTCCCTGCGGGCGTGCGTCACCAGGTAGCCACCGGTCCGCGTCTTGGCCGGCTCGTCCTGCGGCAGCAGCGCGTAGGCCGAGATGGCCGGCAGGGCCAGCCCGATCGTTGCCTGAGCGCGCGCGTGGATCTTGGGACCGGCGGTGTCCTTCGCGTCCGGGAATACCCACAGGTCCCGGTTGGCGCCCGGGTATTTAAAGCCTCTCTCGTCGTCTTTCCTGTCGGCCCGCAACTGGTTGAGTCCCTCGGCCTCGGCCTTCAGCGAGCGCATCGTGTTGACCAGCTTGGCCGCGCCCTCGTCGGTTTCTTCGTGCGGCTTGACCACGAACTCGATCTGGCGCCTCAGCTTTTTGTAACCGGGCTTGAAGCCGCGGGACGCTTCATCGACCTGGACCGTGAAACCATCGCCTTCTTTGTATTCGGTATGTTTAGCCGGCCGCTCTGCACGGCCTCTCTTGGCCGGGTCCTCAATGCCGTGGATGCCCCAGTCGGTCTCGAATTCGAAGCCGACCGAGCGCTGGATCATGGCCCCGGCGCCGGGCGGGCTGGCCGTGGCCTGCTGGACGACATGGGTCAGTTCGTGTGCCAGCACCTGCTGGCCGTCGCGGCTTCCCGGCTCGTACTGCCCGCGCCGGAAGAAGATGTCCCTGCCGGTCGTGAAGGCCCTGGCCTGCAAGGACCGGGCCAGGTCGTCGGCACGCTGGTCCGTGTGCACCCGGACCGGGCCGAACCCGGCCCCGATGGCCTGCTCGAACCGGGCGCGCACCGGCTCGGGTACCGGCTGGCCGCCCGCGCGCGATTCCCGCATGATCGCCCGCTGCACCTCCGGCAGGACGACGCCGCCGGTGTCCGGGCCGCGCGCGCGCCGCGAGGCTAGCCCCCGCGTTGCGCCGCCATGCCGGGTGACCTGCTGCGCGACGCGGTCTGCGGCACGCTCATGCCGGTCGTCGGCCGGCCCGACCCGCATCGCCGTAGCGCTGGCCGGACGCGGGCCGTCCGGGCTCGCCAGGTACTGGCCCGCGGCCCGCTGCGCGGCCCTGTTGCCGGCCATCCGCTGCACCCGCAGCAGCGGGTGCCCGCCCGCGGCGACATCGTGGCCAGCCGGGCCGGACGGGGCGGCCTGCGCCCGCATTCCCCGCGCAGTCGTCGCTGCCTGCCGATGGTCTGCCTGCCGGGCGATCATGAGACCTCAGCCCCCTTCCGCCGGATCCGCGTGCGGGCGGGTAATGGCGCGCTCGGCGCACGGGCGAATGCCGCCGCGGCCGCGTAGTTGAGCGCTGCCGGGCCAATGAGTCAGCGCAGCCGCGGCGCACCGGACCGCGGTGGCAGCGTAACTCCCGGCCGGATGACAAGCGTCTGCTCAAGCGTCTGACCAGCGCCGGCTGGAGCGGCCGGCGGCTCGTCCGCGAGCCGGTGTCCGGGCAGCGCAGCGGCCGGGACGGCAGCAGGCCGCGGCCGGTCGGCGTTACCGAAAAGTTGGCGGCAGATCATCTTGACTCTTGCAAATTGCTCGCTTAGGTTGGCGGCAGAATGTTCCCCGCCGACAGCAATCTTCGAGGCGTGGTGCATTGGTCGTGGCCGGAGCGTTGTCCGGGGGTTAGCGAAAAGGTAGCCAATTGGTCCGCTGCTGGCGGGGCCGCACAGGCCGGCAGCTGATCAGGCGTGCCAGGGACAGCTCTCCGCGTGCACACGACTATGCGCACAGTGAGGGGGCTAGACTTTTGACGGCGAGGCTTGAGTTCAGGCTGTTCGGTCAGATTTCTGTGCAGCGGGGCGGGCAGCCAATGCCTGGTCTCTCAGCCAAGGCTCTGGAGCTGTTGTGTTACCTGCTGCTGCACCGGGAGCGCGGTCACACCCGGGAGACGCTGGCGGCCCTGCTATGGCCAGAAGCTGCGGAATCACTGGCCAAGAAGTACCTGCGCCAGGCGATCTGGCAGCTGCACGCGAGGCTGGCCAGCCGCACCCGCCCGGCGCCGGCCCCAGCGGAGCCCGAAGCACTGCTCATCATGCGGCCGGGCTGGATCCGGGTAAATCCGCAAGCCGCCTGGTGGCTCGATGTCGCCGCGTTTGAGCGTGCTTATGACATTTGCCGCGACACCCCTGGAGTGGAGCTAGCCGACGCGCAGGCGCAGGGCCTGGAAGCGGCGGTAGCACTTTACCGTGGTGACCTTATCGAAGCCTGGTATCAGGATTGGTGCAGCTATGAGCGCGACCGGCTGCAGCTCACCTATCTGGCCATGCTCGAACAACTCATGGGCTATTGTG